>JAKOMP010000186.1 GCA_022241785.1 Cyanocohniella sp. LLY
ACCCTAAGCATCACCTATATATACCCTATATAGGGGCTAAATTGTCATCAAATTCCTCAAAGTGTTTTGGGGTATATATGGGGGCTATATATACCCCAAAGGGAATTTGTAAAATTTTTATTTATGACCATAAGAAAAAAGTTGATCCTTTTTGAATGAAAATTTTAAAGTAAAAAAAATAATTTTGAAGAGCATATAGTTAATAGTGAGAAATTTGACATACTCCCTGTAACTCAATTGCGGTAATTTTTGGCTCAAACAGCAATTGCAAGAAACCCCCTCTGACATCACCTAAAGCGCCTAAATTCATAGTCTGCAACAGATTCCAGTTTCATTTAGGGAAAAGATGGTCAGCTTAGGATCATGATCACCATAGAAATAACAGACTAGATTGGTTTGGTTAGTCCTGGCAAAGTCTGGTCAATCCAATAATTTTCACTTTCAGGATCAATGGCAATAAACCAGTTGTAATGCGTTTCTGTCAACTGTTCTCGTAGGCGTTCAAATATAACCCGACAAGGCAAAGGCCAGATTCCTGCTGTGTTTCTTCTGATGTTATTGAATGATCGCTTTGCTTGAAGTCGGAAGTTGAAAGTTTTAAAGAAAAAAAATTGCGAAGTCGCCAATAGAAAATTACCCCCTATATTGTTACCTCTGATCTTTTAATTTCAACTAAATTCTTGAAGACGTAATACCAAGTCTCTAAAATAAGGAAACAGAGGTAAGTTCAGGAACACTTGCTGCATCTAAGTTCCTTAATTATGTATTGCTAAAGCGAAAGCTCCGAAGATAGCGTAGCGTGCTATAGGCTCTATTGCACATTAGTGTCAGTCAATAGGTAGACCACAGTACCAGATGTATTCGCACATTCATTGCGAAATAAGTTTAAATGAATTGTTGGCTATCCTTCTATATGTCGGATTTTAAAATTCGACAAAGGGAATGACAAAATTAACAGAAAAGCAAAACAGACCATTAATAATCAGTTTGGTAGACCTAGCACCTCTACCATAATGCGGTGAGTTGTTTAATATTTCATCTCAATTCATCTGTTGACACTTTGCGGTTGAACGCATATTGCTGATCTGACTGACAAGCAACAATGAATTCTAAAGTTACTTGGTGCGTCGTGCAGAAAATATTGTCTTCTTACCTGATTTGCCTGCGAAAAGTGGGATACATAATTCCTCCACCTCGACATAACGACATATCTTATAATCAGTGGCTATAGTTGTTTCGAGAATATCTTTGTGTGGGCTAGTTTTAGTATTGTGATTAACACTTGCTCCTTTAGTATCAATCAGTGGAAATTTACCTGTCACAGGGTTATCTATTCAGCCAAAAAGTAGTTCTGGCGTTTAACCAACCAAGAAATAATGGGGAACAACCACTAACAAACAAACCTTTTTCGTTCAACGCTACGGCAATGGCGCTGTTACTCAGGGATTTTTAACTTACTCTGTATAAAGTACATTATTTCAAAGCTCAAAGCTCAATGTCGTATTTTGAAATACGACAACATAACCTATGTAACCTATATGAAGCAAATCGTTCTTTCACTTATAGCGAATGCAGGTGGTGTAGGTAAAACTACACTAAGCGCACATATTGCATATGAAATGGTGCGGCGGGGATTTTCCACAGCAATAATTGACTTAGATCCACAACGGTCTTTAGATGTATTTTGTGGATTGCCCCCTGCTCACGTAACAAAAACTTTAGTCAACGTGTTATCAAAAGATTTTAAAGGGGATTGGGATTTAGTTTCTGTTTGGGAAGAACCAAAGATTGAGGTTTGTCAGGGACATCCACTATTAGCTGAAATAGCTAATGAATTAGTTATCAGGAAACGAGGAGAGTATGCACTAAGCGATCGCTTAAAAAAATACCCATTACCTCATAATCTAGTAATTTTGGATTGTCCCGCCACTTTAGGGATGTTAAATGTTAATGCTTTGGCTGCCTCAACCCATGTACTAGTACCAGTGCAATTGGAAATGAAAGCCATTTCTGGTTCAGCAGAATTGGTAGAATGGTGCATCTCAACAGGTGATGAGTTACAGTTAGAACCTCGTCCACCAATTTTGGGATTTGTGCCAAGTATGTATGATGATACCGTGGCAATGCACCGGCAATATTTAGAACAATTACCAGAAATAACCGAACATTTGCATTTGAAGCTTTATCCTAAAGTTCGTAACTCAAATGAATTCAAAAATGCTAGCGCTCACGGACTGCCTTTACAGAAATATCGCCCAAAACACCCCGCCTGTAATGATTTTAAGCAAATTGCAGATGATTTATCAGCTTTAATTAAGGAGAAAAAATAATCATGGCATTGCCTAAAATTGCTAACAAATTCAACGGTGCAATCCAAAAAACAGAGCAAGAACAAAAAATTGCTGAACTTCAGGCGGAAATAGAAAGATTGAGAGTAGCTCAATCTCCCGATTTAGAAAGTGAATTACAAAAGCTCCGAGAACAGTTGGAACATGAATCTGGAGAATCAAAAATTGAGTTAGCTCTAATTGATCCTAATCCTCATCAACCTCGGCAAACAATTACACCAGAACTGATACAAGCAAAAGCAAGGTTACTAAAAAAACATGGACAAATTTCGGCAGTAATTCTTGTACCACAGGGTAACGGTCGTTATACCTTACTAGATGGTCAGCTTCGTACTGAAGGAGCTAAATTGCTGGGCTGGTCAACTATTCGTGCAGTGATAGTTCCAATGCCACAAGATCTAGATCAATCTGCATTACTAACTTTTCTAGGTTTTGAGGATTTAAATCCTTTAGATAAAGCAGAAGCAGTCTTTAAAGAAGTAGTTAAGTCAACAGATTTAGAAATGGATGAAATTTCCACAATGTTAGGAACAGTAATTAAAAGAGTAGAGAGAGATGGAAATAGTAAAGAATTAGCAAAGTTAATGGCTGTTAGTACTGATGAACAACAGCAGGGCTTAGAATCATTAGGTGTTACCGGGAGAGAACAGAGTTTGCTACTAGTCCTGCTAGAGTTGGGGTTAAATCCTAGTTCTGTGAAAGCTAATCTCATGCCGATGCTGTACCTACCTTTAGATTTAAAACAGGCAATTCGGCAACAGGGATTAAAAGGCGCTCATGCTTTAGCATTGACAACTCTTTCTGCCAAAGCGCTAGACATACCAGAAAATGAAGCAGCATCTGAAAGGATGGCGGCAACAGATGAAGTGTTAAAGAAAAATCTTACGGTGACTGAAACTCGTGAATTAATAAAACAAATTAAGACTAAGTATTTGAAGCCCAATCAACAAGAATTAAAAGAAATAAAAATAATACTTAAAAAAGTCAATGGAATTTCTGAAGATTTACTCACAAGAGCTAGTAGTAAACAGCTTCAAGAAATGCGTTCTTTATTGGAGCAGAAATTAGCAGAAATTGATAAAGTAATTACAGTTTTTAAGTAAAAAAATCAAAGTGAGAAAGAAACTAGTACAGCACGGCGTAAATAGGCATACCATTTGAAATCGTCAAACAGCCTGTTTGATAAGATTTTTGACTTTTGACTTCCGCGCAGCGGTACTAGCAATCTTACTTATTTAGCAGAGTCTTGTTGTAATGCAGAAACAGTGTTCGCCTGATTTTAATGGCGAATTTATCAGTTCTATTCTGCCCATTTGCCTTGATTTTCATGCCACTCCCGCACGATCCAGCTAAAAGCTGCATCGTCAAAGATAGATTGTGCCAAAATCTCAGTAATTTAGTCTACTGATTTTAAGTCAATGCGTTCTCTGCGTGTTTCACCGTGAATACCGATGCCAATTTCTATTTTGCGATCGCCTAAATCAAATGTTGGGCTACTTTTAGCTGGAGTTGTACAAGAGGCGAGAGCAATTTTCATACTTCGCCCATAGATGTTAACTCGTCGGCACAAATATCGCTACATCATCATCAATCAAAATATTTAGTACACGGATACCTTCACTACGGGCTAACTCCGTTGTCCGTTGCCATGCACGAAGTCTTCTGGGTTATTGATCAAGTCATTATATATCACAATTTATCCAAAATAGCAATAGTAAGAAAGTATGAAATTAAGATCGTAGTTTTGGATATTACTTTGTGGGAAGAGGATATGTCATATTGCAAACAACGAGATTGCGGACATATATATGGATGAGATATGGCATCCGTTGGAGTTCAGGCATTCAACGGGACAGATAGTGCGAGTAATAGATGCACCAGGAGGGATAGAGTTATTTGCTGAAGATGTATGTCAGATATTTTTTGGTGATCCGCAGTTTGAAAATTACGAAGTGGAGTTGACGGAACGGATTGTGGTAGTGGATGGTAAGGATATCCCAGTGTTCACCATGTGCGCGACAAGTATTTATGCGTTAGAGAAGTATATAGATATAAAGAAAATAAAAAATTTAGCGCAGTGGGTAAGGACGAAGATTCTCCCGAACTTAAAAAAAAACAATTTTTGTTTCTATCCGCAAAAACATAGATTCAAGAAGATTGATTTCACATCGAGAGAGTCATTAATCAGCTACCTGAATGAAAATGAAGGTTTTAGTCAAGATGAAACAGAGGAAACAATTGATTGTTACTTACGCTTGATACAGAAAAAGTTACCGATAGCAACAGATTGTCCATCTCTAAAAAATAATGAAGAAGAATATCTGAGGTCAACTTATTTTGAGATAGTCAAAAATGTAGTGAGAGAGTTCGATAGATATGAGTACTTGTACCATGATTTAGTCATATCAACGACAGATTTGTTGATGGCACAAGAACTAGATTTAGTAGTTTTTGTAGTGCTGAAAAGGCTATATCAAAATCAAGCAGAGTTACCTGGAGAAATACTAAAGCAGGGATTGGTATTAC
>JAKOMP010000187.1 GCA_022241785.1 Cyanocohniella sp. LLY
TCGCAAGCGATTCAATTCTGCAATTGGATCTAAGACTGGTTGAGAAACCGCAGGTGCGGGAGGAGGAGGAGGTGGCAAAGTCCGCGCCGGAGTAACTGCCATTGCTGATACAGTCCGGGGAGGAGGAGAATATCTAACTGGAGGGGGTGGAGGAGGGGAATAAGCTCTGACTGGTGCAGGAGTGGGAGTAGGTTTTGAGGATGGTTCTGGAGAAGGTTCGGGGAAAGTAATATCGTCTTCAGGTTCAACTACTGGTTGATTATTGATTCTTCTGAGTTCATTTTCCTGCCGACCAAGAGCAGCTTGAGCGTAAACATCACCATCATTTTTCTCTAATCGAGAAAGAGTTTCTTCTGGGAGAGATGAAGGCTGATCATTTTCGGCGTGGGAATTACTATTGAAAATTCCACTAAAAAATAAAAAGACAACAAAAAATCCCAACCCAAAAACTAGCCCAACTACAGCAAATCTTGTCCAAGGGGAAGTGACAAAATTATGCTGTGTAATATTTTCTGCGGGGTCAGATTCTGATTCATCGACAATATTGTCAGGATGTGTTGAATCGGGTGTATCTTCATCAATTTGTAAGATTGTATCTACTGAAGATACATTTTCGTTTTCACTTTCAAATTCAAGTAAATCTAGATTACTCATTTGTTTCGGTTGCTCAAATCTAAATCAACAATTTGTGTAATTTCCAGCCCGGATTTACGCGCTTGATAAATTTTGCTGGCTAATTCAGTAGTGCCATTGGGTAAATTCTGCGGTGTAGTTACTGCTTCAACGGTAATAGTTTTGTTGAAGGGGATGCCCTCACCAGCGTTATTATTACGAGAAAAAGTAACCAAAGTTGCAATTAAATCAACTTCCCATCTGCCATCTCGAAGTTTACGAGGTTCAGAGATGAATCGGGGAATCAAAGAAACTTGTGAGCTTCCATTGAACACGCTATCTGGGGTCATTTCTGCCAACTTGCGGAGAAACGCTCCCCGAAAATCTTCTTTTTCTGTAATTGCAAATGCAGCATCATAGGCTTTCGTGGATACCTTATTGCGACCATCTTTGATGGATATTCCCTCATCAGGCTTAGTGATTGGTTCTCCTCGTTCGTTGAAAGTTTGTACAAGTCCATCCCAGCTAAACAGCCTAATGAAAGTATCTGACACAAATTTCTTGATTACTTCATTAGATCGTTCGGTAGGTGCAACAGCTTTAGCATCAATTGTTTCCCCTGATGATAATTGAATGAGTGTAGGAATTTGTTGGTTTCCTAATCTCTTAACTGCACCATAGTTGACTAATTGAATTAATAATGAAAGCACAGCAAACCCAAAGGCTGTTAAAGTGATAATGCCAAATTTACTGCTAACAGAATCTCCATAACTGAGGAGCTTAAGAGGTTCTTTTTGTGGCTTTTGAGGTTTTTTAGTTTGTAACATTTTGCATTTTGAATTGTTTTGATGCCCCTAGTTTACTCATTCGGCTGGATTTTCTTAGCTGCCATTGAAGCACCTCCTGACAAAACTGCGCTACTAGCATTGATGGCAATAGAGGTGTATAATTCGCTGGCTTTATTAATTTGCTGGAGTACAGCTAATCCGCCACCAGCAGCTAATCCAGTTGCCAGAAATGGGGCAATAATGGCAATTACAAATAGAAAAAATAACGGCTGATCTGCTCTAGAATTGACCATTAATTGGGCAGCAAAGCCAGAAATTAGATTGAAAGATAATTTAGCTATGCCGACACTGAAAAATCCAGTTAACCAAGCAAAGATTGGTCTAGCTCCATAGGGTAATAAAGAACCACCTACTGCAATCGGCCCCAGAAGTGCAGTAATCAGCATTGTTAGTTCTATGCCCCACTGATATGCTCCACTTAGTCCTAGTAATAAGTAGGTTGTCAGTTCTCGGATGTTATTGCCGATAATGGCGCTAAAGGGAGAAAATAATACTTGCAATGGATTGGCTTTGCCTTCAATTGCATCCATTGGCGCTCTAATAATTCTATCTAAATTTTCAATTGCTCCTTTGAATATTCCAGTTACTCCGGTAAAATAACCTGGGTACTCGTTTTGCAGCATTTCTCTGGCATCTTCCAGGCAAGAGATCGCATCTTCTGAAGTTAAAGAAGAAATTTGACATTGTTCTATTTCTCCACCAATAACGCTTTGAACAGCTTCATTTGCTAATGCCCTTTGAAAAGCTTCTCTTAAGTCAGCTTCTTGAGCAGCCTCTTTTAAAACTAAATTATTAGTATTGTTAATCAGGTTTCTAAGGGCTAATGTTCCTTGACCTAAAAGCTGTCCATTATTGGCAAGTAGCACTACCACAACCAAAACCCAAATAAAATCTGTAATCGCTCTCTGTTCTTCACCATTAAGCATTTGTTTTGTCCATTCGACCATGAAAAAGATAAATGTCGAAACAGCAAATATTAACCCTAAATTACACATAGCGGAATAGACTCCGCCTGCAAGAGTTTCTTTCCACAGTTCATCAAAGCCATTAGCAATTGCTTCGGCTGAATTGTAGGCATTCGTAAGTAAATCACCACCGCTAAAAGCCAATATTGATAGCATTTTTACCTCGCGTTTATTTTTATTTAAAACTAGGATCTAGCCTTAACAGCCCAATTAATTCATGATTCATTGAATTGATTCCTGTTCTTTGTAAATCATCAGATTTACGTTGATTGGAAAGGTTTTCAGCAATTTGATTAAGCATCAAATTAGTTTGYGCTGTATCTTGTCGYGCYGTGAGCGAGTCYGTGCGCTGCTGSGCTAACATCGAAACWATTTGTGCGTTCTGTCCCGCCATGACCTTGAGAATGTTTTGAGTAGCATCCATMCCCTGTGCYTGTTSCGCYAGGGTATAAGCTTCTTGGGCAGTGAGTGTTGTTTGTTCAATTTTTCTGGCRGTTTCTTGTTGCCCTTCGAGTCCAATAACAGCMGAAATTGATGCCCTATTTAATTCACGCTCTAAGTCATKKGCTTTTYCCTTGGCGACAGGTARASWTAAATCYTSAGCYAATCTTCTCTTTARTTCRTTGCTGGATTTAATAGGRTCGGGCGCTCCCATYTCKCCYACRTTATTRTTAATWGCTARCTTGGCATCTTCTCTTATTCCCTCCCACGTATTCTCAATTTCAGTCATGGCTAAATTTTGAATRATTTCTAGTTCRCCYYTGACTTCYTCAAATATYGAGCCGAGAAAATTGCCYAAGTTAAATCCATAGCTAGGAGTAACTAATAGGAAACTGCTAATAGTAAAAGCAATACTTATAGCAACTTTTTTGTTTTTACTTATTTTGGTCATATTACGCCACAATGTGTAATTTTGATTTTTGAGTAGTTAATAAATCTTGAGCTTCTTGTGATAATTCTTCTCCCCGAATCATTCTGATGTAATCTTCAGAAAACTTAAATAATCCTAATAAGGGATTATTTTTGTATTGATTGAGGAAAAGAGTGCGTAATTCTTGCTCATCTGGATTATTAGCAACTGCGGCTAATAAGCAATGTGCTGGGTAGTAACGGCAAAAAGTGAGTTTACCGTTATCATCAAGTAACCATTGTGAATAGATGCCCTCCTTTTTAGGATAAAAAGCTTCGGTGCTATTGACCTGAATAATTTCATAAGGATATTTAAATCGATCCACAAATGGGTCAATAGCTGATGTTTGAATTCTGCCAACCAAACGAGTAGTCAAGTTGGCAAATATTTTGGGTGCAGCTTTACTTTGGTAAATACTTTCTGGTTCTTGTGCGGATAAAATTACCCTAATGCCAGCTTTTGCACCGTTAGCGCATAATCTGCCAATCAATTCCGCAATCGATTCAAATTGAAATAAAATTGGAGCTTCATCTAAAAAGAAAATACTGGCTTTGGAAGATAAAGCCCGACGTAAAGCTGCGGCGTAAGCTGAGAGAGCTAATATGGCTGCATCAGCTTCTGAAGCTAAATTCCTSAGCGCAAATACTAATAATTTGGCATCTGTGCGAAAGCTGGAAGGTTTAGAKATTGATTGCCCTACTCTGGTGTTTAGCCAGAATTTYAATCTCAATCTAATTTGCTCTAAAGCTCYTAATACTTCTTTGCTGTTRTTRGCAATKGAATCTAATTTGATATATCCWGGYGAACAGTAATTATAGAAATCATTCAGTGTAGGGGTATCTTGCCATTCTGGTGTTCCTACCCCAGCTTCTAATGCTGCTTTATACCTTAATTTAATATCGTCTTCATTGAAAAAGGTTTCTAACGCTAGAGTGACAATGCTCTCAATATTAGAAAGCATGGAAGTACTCACACCAATGGCATTAGTGCCAATAATCATAGTCATCAAAACTGACTTGATAAACTCCTTAAAATCTGTCAATCTTTCTTTGATAATTTCCTCATCCATGCCTCGCAGGTCTGGCAATTCAAACAAATTATTTGATTCTTTGGTAATGTCGAAGTATGCACCATCTTTGCCCAATAAATTGGTGTAGTCTGTGAAGGTGGATGTACCGTCTGGTTTGGGATAATCCAGGGCGACTACAGGAATACCTTGTGCGATCGCTGGTGTGAGAATCCCGGCAACTAGCACGGATTTACCAGAGCGAGTAGCACCAAAGACTGCTAAGTTTTTGTGACTGCTGTACAAATCCAAGTGAACAGGAGTTCCACCTTCCTCGGCTATCAACTCAAACCCCTTCTTATCGCCTGTGGCAGTGCGAATTAGAGGCATGAGTCCGGGAACTTCGGAAGCAAAATATGGTAGTCGGCGGTTAAATGGCTTAGTGAGTAGCCCCTCCCAAACAAAAGGGCAACA
>JAKOMP010000010.1 GCA_022241785.1 Cyanocohniella sp. LLY
CATTGGTCTCATTGGTCTTGCCAAAACTCTCTTGCAGCATGTCATTACTGCTGCTGCTATCAACTTAAGTCGGATGTGGGATTGGWGGCAACATGTCCCACGCAGTCAAACTCGTGTTTCTCACTTTGCTCGAATTGCTCCCACTGCTTCATAGTATTCCTTATTTTCTATTTTGTGATGACTGGTTTTGCCCTCTATTAATTCGCCAACAGTATCCTTGCAGGGAGAGAGGAATGGAAGCGGGGTTTTTAGATCCGTCGAACTTCTAAGAAAACAGAAAGGTTTCTTTCGCCCTTCCCGCAAGTGCGCCTCCGTTGGAGACTCACGTTAAATATAATTACTGCCATGACAAATCAACTTGGGCGTTGTTTGCCACTGAACATGCTGAAAATGTTCAAATTGCCACCAAATGGTGTTTAAGTAAGCCCTTCATACTACTAATCCCTAAAAAAAGTTGGAATTTTAAAGACTTGTAAACTCTGCTAGACTCTCTAGTTGGCTGGAGAGTTTAGGATAAATGTAAGGTAAATCTCAGCCAATAATCTTGCTGATTACAGCCATCAAAATGGCTAATACCAATTCTGAGTTAACTTTGCAGGCTGCTATTCATTTTTATTCAATACCCTAAATCTATGACACTCCAACTTACAGTTCCCAACATGGCTTGTTCAGCTTGTGCAAACAATATTACCAATGCAGTGAAAACGGTTGATGCCAATGCCAACGTTCAAGCTGATCCACAAACCAAACTTGTGAGTGTAGATACTCAAGCATCAGAAACCGCAATTAAGGATGCTTTAGCTGCGGCGGGCTATCCAGTTTCCTAAAACTGATATCAAGTTGCATTCATTAATGGGATGCAACTTCTAATTCTTACCTTACATCAGTCACAGTGGTTTAATTAACATGGATACTCTCACACTCAAACTCCGAGGTATGAGTTGCGCCTCTTGTGCAAACAACATCGACCAAGCAATTCGCTCGGTTCCAGGGGTGATTGACTGCAATGTTAACTTTGGTGCGGAGCAAACCACAATTAATTATGACCATAAACAAACGGATTTGCAGACTATCCAGGCGGCTATCGATGCAGCTGGATACTCATCTTCTTTAATTAAAGAAGACCTACTGGCTGAAGAAGATGATACTGAAAAAGCTATTAAGTTAGCAGAAGACCGTGAACTTACGCTCAAAGTCATAGTTGCAGGTGTCATCGGCATTATCATCTTTGTTGGTGCTATACCCATGATGACTGGGCTTAATGTGCCGTTTATTCCGGCATTTCTCCATAATTACTGGGTGCAGCTAGTTTTAACGACACCTGTGCAGTTCTGGTGTGGTTGGACTTTTTATGTGAATGGCTGGAAAGCCCTGAAACACCAAACGGCAACAATGGATACTTTGATGGCTGTGGGTACTACGGCAGCATATCTATATTCTTTGTTTGTGACTTTGTTCCCAGGGTTTTTTGTGGCTCAGGGCTTGATTCCTCATGTGTATTATGAAGTTTCGGTGACTGTAATTGCTTTAATTCTGCTGGGGCGGTTATTAGAACATCGTGCTAGGGGGAAAACTTCTGAAGCTATTCATAAACTCATTGGACTGCAACCTAGAAACGCCAGAGTTATTCGTGATGGTGTGGAAATGGATATTCCCATCACCGAAGTGAGAATCAATGATGTGGTTTTGGTGCGTCCTGGGGAAAAGATTCCCGTAGATGGTGAGGTAATTACAGGTGCTTCTACGGTAGATGAGGCCATGGTGACTGGTGAAAGTTTACCAGTGCAGAAGCAACCAGGGGATGAGGTGATTGGGGCGACTATCAATAAAACTGGTAGTTTTCAGTTTCGGGCGACACGCGTGGGTAAAGATACGTTTTTGGCGCAAATTGTCAAACTAGTGCAGCAAGCCCAAGGTTCTAAAGCACCGATTCAGCGTTTAGCAGACCAAGTGACGGGATGGTTTGTCCCGGCTGTGATTGCCATTGCGATCGCCACCTTTGTGATCTGGTTTAATTTTATGGGTAACTTTACCCTGGCAACTATGACTACGGTGGGTGTGTTGATTATCGCCTGTCCTTGTGCTTTGGGTTTAGCTACACCCACATCAATTATGGTCGGTACTGGTAAAGGGGCAGAAAATGGCATTTTAATTAAAGATGCCCAAAGCCTAGAATTAGCACACAAAATTCAAATTATTGTCCTCGATAAAACTGGCACCTTAACGCAAGGAAAACCCACAGTTACAGATTTTGTATCTGTTAACGGCACAGCTAATCATAATGAACTCCAACTTCTCCAAATGGCGGCTTCTGTGGAACGTAATTCTGAACATCCCTTAGCAGAAGCGGTAGTGAAATATGCCCAATCCCAAGAGGTGAGTTTAACGGAAGTCAATAACTTTGCCGCTGTAGCAGGTAGTGGTGTGCAAGCTGTTGTAGGCGATCGCCTGGTACAAATCGGTACACAACGCTGGATGACAGAACTAGGCATCGATACTGACGCACTCCAGCAGTATAAAGATACCTGGGAAACTGCGGGAAGAACTGTGGTTTTTCTGGCTGTAAATAGCGAAATTCAGGGTGTGATGGGTATTGCCGATGCCTTAAAACCTTCATCAGCCGCAGCCGTAAAAGTACTACAAAAACTGGGTTTAGAAGTAGTGATGCTTACCGGAGATAATCGCAAAACTGCGGAGGCGATCGCCCAGCAAGTTGGCATTCAGCGAATTTTTGCGGAAGTACGCCCAGATCAAAAAGCGGCGATGATTGAATCTCTGCAAGAGGGACTAGAAAAAAAACGGATTGTGGCCATGGTGGGTGATGGTATTAATGATGCCCCAGCCTTGGCGCAAGCAGATGTGGGAATTGCCATTGGTACAGGCACAGATGTGGCCATCGCCGCTAGCGATATTACGCTGATATCGGGAGACTTGCAAGGAATTGTCACAGCGATTCAACTCAGCCGGGCTACCATTCGCAATATTCGCCAAAATCTCTTCTTTGCTTTTATCTACAACATCATCGGTATTCCTGTAGCGGCGGGAATCCTTTTTCCCTTCTTGGGCTGGTTGCTCAATCCGATTATTGCTGGGGCCGCAATGGCTTTATCTTCGGTATCTGTGGTGACAAATGCCCTGAGATTGCGTAAATTTCAACCCAAAATCATCTCTTGAAATTCTCCCACCAAATATGTTGAACAAAAAACTCTTGTGGGCCAGTCTGACGGCTTGCGGGCTAATTCTCAGTACTGCAAGTATATCAGTAGCAATGCCAACACATTCATCAGAACATACACAGGAATTTCGCTCTATCGAACAACCTGTAGAATTGAAAGTTGGGGTGACTATTGGTGGATTAGCGTTAATTGGACTAGAACTCTGGTGGTTTCTATTTAGCAAAGCCCCAACACAACGCCAAGAACCATAAAAAATTAGAGAAGCGATCGCAGTTCCGTACAGCGATCGCACGATTAATCCCTAGCCACAGGAATCAATCACCTCCATTGTAGTTCCCTCCAGATGATAATAGATTGCAGTGGCACGCCCCTCATATAGCTTCATTTCCTACTTACCAAGGATTAATCTTTTTGGATAATCGGGCAAATAGTATCTTCTTGTTTACCATGTGTATTCTTCCAGCCCGACAGCAACTCCCCAATTTCCGAGCGTAAGGTAAATAGCTGCTCAATTTGGCTATCAATTTGTAACAGCTTTTCTTCTAACTTTTCTTTAATGTCACCACAAGGGGGTTGTCCTTGGTCATAGACCTGAAGAATATCTCGAATCTCTTCTAGACTCAATCCTAAGTTTTGCGCCCGTTTAATAAAGGCTAACCGAGTCAGCACATTTGTAGAGAACTGGCGAAATCCTCCCTCTGTGCGACCTAATGATGCTATTAAACCGACACTTTCGTAATAACGAATTGTTCTGATAGGAATCCCACTCAGATTTGTTACTTGACCAATTAAAAGTAGTTGTTTATCCTGAGTTAACACGGCAGATTTCCCCCAACTTTAGTAATTATTATTACATATTTTATTGTTCATAAACAGATATGATATCTGAGTCAAAAATGATTAATTACACCAAATTTCATCTAGATGAAATAAATAACTTTAGCCTCTATCCCCTACTCCCTACTCCCTACTCCCTACTCCCTACTCCCTACTCCCTACTCCCTAGCCCCTAGCCTCTTTTTTTCCCGTACTGAAAGTAACTGTTTTTTGCAAATCACTATGCTACTTCTAGATTAACCGCTTCACTTCAGGTAAAACTCTGAAAATGAATGTTAACTCGCAGAATGTTAGTTCAAATAGTCAACCTCGAATCTTCAACAATCCAGAGCGATTTATTGAGGGATGGTATTGGGTAATACCATCTAAAAATCTGCGGGTAGGTGAGATTAAGTCTGTCACAGTTTTGGGTAAAGAATTAGCAATTTACCGCGGTAAAGATAAAAGGGCAGTTACCGTTGATGCTTACTGTCCGCATATGGGCGCTCACTTAGCTAAGGGAAAAGTGCAAGGTAATGAACTGCGCTGTTTTTCCCATCACTGGACGTTTGATTCTCAAGGATTTTGTGTTGATATTCCATGTTTGCATGAGCCGCTACCCATCAAGTTAAAAACTTGGCCCACTGCTGAAAAATATGGGTTAATTTGGGTGTGGACTGGAGAACTCCCCAAACAACCCATACCCTTTATTTTAGAGTTGGAACATAAGGACTATGATGTTGCTTTTGGTGCCAACTTTGTGATGAATTATCACCCTAATTCTGTGATGATTCATGCTATTGATGTTCAGCACCTCAACATAGGGCGCAAATTATCATCAGAAGTTATCTTTGAGAAACAAGAAGTTAATCCAAATGCGATTATTTTCAACAATACTACACGTATTGGAGGCAATTCATTTTTATTCAAGCTGATTGGTCCCTTCAGCAAAAATATTACTTACAATATCTGCTATTGGTACGGTAGCACGGGCATGGTGACCATTGGCCCTGATTTTTTCCATGTTCACGTTATCTTTGCCGTACGTCTGCTGGAAGGGGGCAAATCTCAAGTTCAGATGATGCTGATTACTAAAAAACGTCGGGGGATTTTTGGTGGTTTATGCAATCGAGTTGTATTGCAGCTAACTAAGATGCTTGGTGCATCTTTTCTCAAGGGTGAAATTCAGCCCCAAATGATTCAGTTTGATGTAAAAACCCCCATCAAGGCAGATCAGCCCATTATGGAGTTTATTGACCATCTGGAACGACAAAAATCCCTAATGTGGGGGACTTGGCAATTAGCGCGATCGCAAAATGGCGATATCAGAGAACCCCGCGAGAAATGGCGTGATACCATGTCTCGAGATAGTATGTCTAATGATTAATAATTCTGGTTTGACTGGGTGATAGTCTTTCTCTCTGGCGTGACCTATGGGGGGAGTTTATTTCTCAGTGTAGCTAGGGGTAAAAAGATAAATTTATACCTCAGTACATGAGAAAAAGCTATAACTATAATAAAAAGAAGTGGCAGAGCCACTTCCTAATTCCCAGGTAGAACCTAAACATAAGTATAACGACTATAGGATTTGAAAATAGTATAAATTAACACTGATTAATTTTAGATCTTTCTTATCTTAGTTTTGGGATTAGAGAATGGAAATAAATATGCTGCAAATAACCATATATTTACTTACTCTCTAAAGAATAATCAATCTTGAGACGGATAACATTGTCGTGATAGGAAGACGGATGTGCCTTAAAGACAAAAAAACTACTTTCAAACAAAGAAATCTCTGCCTTCAGAAATTTGCCGTTTGCAAATTGATGTAATAAATTGATGCTCACAAGTTTTAATTACCAATTCATTTACATTATGACAACTACACAGATTCATACCCCAACCCCCGAAAAAAAGTCACCTAAAAGGAAACAACAGTCTTTTGCTCGCATGGATATTGGTAGTCCAAAAGTGCCACTCCGTAAGCCAAAAAAGATCCAGCAACAACATGAGTTACTCAGTGACTGGGATCATGCAAGTTAATTGGCTACGTTAACTTCCACTCACACAATTGAGATGGAGGTGTCATCCGAGGACTGTTATATTGATGAAATCCCTCAATATTGAGTACAGCACTACGATATAAAATCATCTCAGTAGCATCTTCACCTTGATTAAAAGTAGGCATGATATTTCCTTGATTGAGTATTAAGCGCCCCTCTGAATCCCACGGGAATGCAGATTTGGGTATTTGATGTTGCTGATTGTTATCCCACAATATTTCTAAAGCTTCACCTGCAATCTTATTTCTCTCTACAGTTCCTCGCAGACAGATAAAATGGCTGGAATGGGGATAGCCATAATATCCATCAACGTAATTTCCAGTTTTCGTGAAATTTAGACACACTCCCGCCCCATCTCGCCAATCTTGAGGATCTGTTTGACTACAAAATTGGTAGTTACCATCTGCTAAGTTGGCAATATTGGTGGAATTGGCTGCAAACCAAAAGTGGCGCTGGGTAAATAATGTAATTTGTTCACCTTTAACCTGACTGTAGGAAATTAGGCACCCTACAAGTGATGCTGTAAAAACTGCGCCTATCTGCAAAAGATTGTTTCTACTTCTTTGCATCATCTCACCTCCAAATATGAGGGAGTCTGGCGTTTTGAGGACATTTCTAAACTGCTGGAGTAGCAGAAACTACCAAAAATACTAACAGTACCAAGATTAAGATGGTGAGTTTGACTATCAGGTAGTTGGCAGGTTCAGACAATGGAAAATTGTAAATCATTTTACACCTCCATTTGCAGACTTATCTACCTTTATTGTCGCGCAAATTTACCTTGTGTGTTGGGGCTAGGGGCTAAGATTGCCTTTGATATTCAATCCGTAGTTGTTGAATGTCAACCCGTTCAGGTTCATAAAATAGAATCCGGCTAACTTCGTCTAAACCCAATTCTGTGAACTGGGTGAGTTCAGAATTAGACAACGGCCAGGGAGGCCCTTCAGGTACTAATTCGGTTTCTCGAAAACGAGTAATGACTAATAAGGTGCCTTGGGCTGCAACTACAGAAGCAACGGATGCAATGACAGTTGAGCGTATACTCAAGGGTAAAGCCTGGATATTTCGAGATTCTATAACTAAGTCAAAAGCTTGATGCCATTGTGAGGGTAGGGCCAATAAATCTGCGACTACGTAGTTCACAGAAGAATCAGGAAATCTTTGCTGACACCAATTAACCGCTGTAGGGGAAATATCAAAGGCGGTGACTTGGAATCCTTTGTTTGCTAAAGCTTCTGCATCATCTCCCAAACCACACCCAATTACTAGGGCGGAATGTCCTTCACCTTGGGGGTTATGAGTAGTCAACCAATCTTGTAAATAAGGATGTGGGGTTAACTTGGCCCAAGGAATTTGTGTAACATCACCATGAGATTCGCTGTACAACACATCAAACCATGCTGTTGGGTTCGATTGTTGGATGGCTTGAGTGGCTAACTGTTTTACCCTTTGCTGTAAGGTTTCTGGTTGTTTTTCAAACATGTGAGGAGTAGGAAGTGAGGGACAAAAAGACAAGCGATCGCCTGAAGTTGGAGTTGAGTTTTCCCAGGCGATCGCTATACTAATACAAAGGCTATTATCCTTCTTGCAAATCAATCCAAATACTGCCTTCTTCTACGCGTGTGGGAAACACCGGCAGTGTCTTTGGTTGTGAAACCATTGCCAGTACTTTACCTACACCGGGTGGCCAAGGACACCAAGTTTGTACCTCTCCAGTATTTAGGTCAAATGCACTGCGATGTATAGGACAAACAATGGCCCCAGTTTCGGTAATTTTCCCATTTTTCATGGGCATTTTTAAGTGTGGGCAAGTGTTATCTACGGCATAAAGCTGATTTTCGTGGTTCAAAAGTAGAATTTTGCGTGTACCAACTTTCACCACTTGTCGCCCACCAGGGGCTAGGGCATCTGCTGCAAGAACTTTAGTCCAGCTCATTTGGTTCTTTTCTCCTTTTAGATCTGTTTTTAGTTTCTCGCAATTGTGACCAGTGCTTTCACAATATTTTGGTAGCAACGCGATTTTGTGAAACTTTGATCAAAGTCTCCCCTCTCCTTGATACGACTTGCGTGTACACACATCTCTTTACTGGGTGCAAAATTTGGGTTTATTCCCATAAATCCCCCTAAACCCCTTCGGGGATGCGCCTTCAGCGTAGAACAAGGAGGACGTTAAGAAAATTTCCTTCCTTTTTCAAGCATCTAAACCTTGTCTACTTTGAGAACTGTAGTTTGTAGTCAAGATTATGAGATTGCTTCCTGGCGTCGCCATGACAAAAACTCCACTTTTTATGATGGACGAGGTTTAATACACTATTTTAGCTGTATCAGTCCAGTAGATAGAGCGTAAAGCACCATTTTATTAATTACGAATTACGAATTATTATTACCTGCAATTATGAATGCTGCCCAATAGTAAGGATGACTATAAAGCTTTTTATCTGGAATCATTTTACTACTTCTATATAGATATGTTGCTAAATAAGCCCGAATTTTTAATTCATCAGGATGCAAGTTATTTAGTAAATTTTCATACCAAATTGTTAGTTCCATCGCAGTTAGTTCTTTAAGCCAGGTTGTCGCTTCTGCTAAAGCTGTAACTGGTGATTTATTTTCCTGTAGTCGTCGATAAAATTCGATCATTACTAAGGCACTAGCAGATGATTCTACAGCCCAGAGGGTACTGACTACGTGAGGAATTTTCCCTAAGAGAAAAGCATTAACTAAACTGACATATTCGGTAGTTAAATTTTGATTACTAAAAGTTGCAGTTTCACAAGCTGAAAGAGTAACTAGGTTGTAACTATTAAGAGCTTTTTGGCAAATTTCTTCTAAAGTGATTGTATCTTCACCTGCCAATTCTAAAGCTGATTTTTGCGGTTCATGATAATTATTTGTGACGCGCCCTGTAAAATGAAAGATATTGTAATTATCAACTAAGGCGGTTTCTACCTCGTTTTTGGTGGCTTGTGATTCCTGGATGCGTCGGGAATTATTAAACATCTGACTAATAATTTCCGATTCCAGTTTTGCATATTTGACTGGGGGATAATTTGTATTACTAGGATACTCTACACTGAGTAACATTTGCTGTGACCATTGCCATTGATTTTCAGCTTTTACTGATAATCCTACTTGCACACTAGGCAAATAAGTAATGGTGAAATTCGAGACTTCTGCCAACGATGGCGTAGGCAGGTGAAACAGATTATGGAGAGGCAATGTTTGCAAGTCTCGGTGGGGAATTAATATCAGTTGGGAAATGCCTTCAAGTTCCTGTTTAATGGTGGTAATTTCCAGAATGTTGTGCAATTGCAACAACCTTGGTTCCATATTTACTCGCCAGGAATGATTGCTCTTGCTGTGTGTATCTTGGGCTTGGCTGGAATATTCCTGGTAAACTTGATGCCATTCTGTTAACCAATCTTCAAATTCGATTAAGCGTCTGACTGCTTCGGGTAGAGGTAATTCGGAGATTGTGCCGACATCTTGTATGGGTGTAAATAATAAGATGGGTGATGGTGCTTGGTCTTTAATGATAAAAGTGTGTAAGGCTACCGGGCTAATATGCCAGTAAATGATTGCTGTGTGGGGATTGAGTAGCTGTTGTACTGAACTATAATATGGCGAGTCAATTTCTTCTTGCCAATGGGATAGTAGCCAGGTTAAACAAGCATTTTTGCCTTGTTCTGCCATTTCCCAGGCTTCTACCAAGTCACCGCAATCTACAGCTAAATCAACTGCTAATTGCCCAATACCAGCAAATTTGAGAGCTAGTTGTTTTTTACTTTCTTCAGAACGTGTTGATTCGTTGAGCATGTGTGCCAGTAAATTTGTGGCACGTTGTTGTAATTCTTGTGCTGGCTCTGTTTCTCTTATACCCACCAGTGCTTTAATCAGATATTGCAAAACTTCTAGATGCAACAGGGGAAAATCTTCTGTTGTCAGGGTTAACAACGCCTGATGATATTCATCTACTGCTTGACACCAATAATAGCGGGATGTGGGATTTTGCAGCCCTTGTTCGTAATGTGTATTGCCCATTGCCAGATGCAGTCTACCCCATCCTTCTGGGTGGGTATCTGGGCGAATATGCTGCAATCCTTCGTTGTAGCTGGCTAGTTTGCCTTCATAGCCACCTTGCTGTAAGGCAGAGTTAAATTCAGTGATGCTAGTTGATACATTTAACGAGGTATGGGAACTGAGATGTCCGACAGCGGTTCCTCGACCAATCCAAGCTTCCCAGTAGTCGGCTTTGATTTGCAAGGCGTTGTCATAGGCCACGATCGCCTCGGCAAATTGTGCTAAATGAAACAGGGCTACTGCCTGATTGTACCAAGCTAAATGAAAGTCGGGTTTGATGGCTATGGCTTTGTCATAGGAGGCGATCGCCTCTTCTCGTCTTCCTAAGTTGTCTAAGGCTATACCCCGGTTGTACCAGGCCAAATAAAAGTCTGGTTGATTTGATAGGGCTTGATCCCAGGAGGCGATCGCTTCTACCCACTGTCCTAAATTAAACAGCACTACGCCCCGGTCAATCCAAACTTCGTAGAAATCTGGTTGAATTTCGATAGCTTTGTCATAGGAGGCGATGGCTTCTGGGTATTGTCCATCTACACCCAAGGCTATACCTCGGTAATACCAGTTTTCCGAGTCTTCTGGTTCCAGAACTAATGCTTGGTCATAACTGGCAATTGCTTCTTTGATTTGCCCTAATTTGAGTAACGCCAAAGCTTTGCTAGACCAGGCTTCTGGGTTCTTGGGTTGAATTTCTGTAGCGCGATTAAAAGCGGCGATGGCGGCTTCAAACTGTCCTAATTCACCCAATGTTCCACCCCGGTTATACCAGGCTTTGTAATAATCGGGTTTGATGACTATGGCTTGGTCGTAAGCGGCGATGGCTTCGGTAAAATTTTCTAAGTGAAATAAATTTAAGCCCTTATTAAACCAGTATTCATGGGCCTGGGGATTAATGGCGATGGCTTTATCATAAGCCGCGATCGCTCCTGTTAAATCACCCGCTTTCGCTTGCTGGAGTCCTTGATAAAACCACGTCTGCGCCTGGCTTGATTCCTCGGTGGTGATAACTACAGGTTGACTGGTGGGAACTGCTAAATTAGCCGCCAACTGTTGCACTAAATTGGCACTTTGATCCAACCTGACCAACAACTCATCTAAAGTATATGCCACATTTGGCTCTAAATTTGCCCAAGTTTGCTCCCAATTGCCTCGGGAAGAAACTATGACTGTTTCGATAGTTGGTTTGGTGATATCAGCTTTTTCCCCTCGGTACTCCAATGACAGTTCACCCAAGTTGCCAATCACGTCTTCTTCGGCCGGGTTTAAAAGGGGTATTTCTGGGGGAATTTCCACTTCAGCTTCTGCATACTCCCAGATTACTTGTTCGACATTTTCAGTCGCTGTTTCCTCAGGAGTAGCTATTTCCCGTATGGCTTCAGGTATGGCTTCAGGTATGGCGTAGGTAAATTCTGGTTCGTCATATTCCCATAACAATTCGCCTAAGTCACGGATCAAATCTTGTCCTGGGGTGTTTATTTCACCGTCAACAGTGACGAAATCTGTAATTGCAAATGCTGGCTCTTCATTTTGTTCGTCTTCTTCGCCTAAGTTACCTGTTAACACCCGGAAACCAATTTCATAGGCAAGTTCACCAACTTTGCCAATTCTCAGTTCACCTAGCTGCACCATCTGGGTTGCTAGCTCATGATTGGGTGTCCGTGATAACAGCATTTTTTCGCCAAATATCAGGAGCCAATCGATCCAACGCTCAGTACTGATGCGATCTTCCATGCGTTGCAGATACTGGAGTACCCATTGTTGCCCTCGGCCTTGTTGCACGCCTGCTAGCATCTGGGTAAACAAAACTTCCAGATCTGCATTTGTCAGATCTGGGGGTGTTTCTGCCACCGTTTCCACCCTTGCAGCCTTTAATGAACGACTCTGCTTATTACCAACGGGGTGGTTTGAAAACTTGTTAAGCCACTGCAATAGCTGCGTGAGCATCTGCCATACTCTTGGATTTTGTTTCTCCTAGATTGTAGCCATCCTTGTGTTAAAGAAATCACTAATTACGTGAAAATAACTGTAATTAAACAGCTTTTCAGCCATCTGGTTATAAAAAATATACAAAACTTTGTTATTTGGGGGCTGGGGAGATCAAAATGATGGGGAACAGATGATAAGACTCGTGTGTACACCGTAGCCAACGCACTGGCTCTTTTTGACCAAAAAATAAGGTTTAAAGCCTCGCCCCTTGTGGGTGGTTTTTTCCCCTCTGCCCCCTGCCCCCTGCTTTTTCACTTCCAAGGCACTAGTAGTTCACCAAGCAAACTTTGCGGAGTTTGTAGTGAGGGCTTTAGCCCTCAAGTCAAGGACTAAAGTCCTTACTACTAACTTATTTACCAAGCAAAGTTGCCTTGGCACAATACTAGTACAGCACGGCGTAAATAGGCATACCATTTGAAATCGTCAAACAGCCTGTTTGATAAGCTTTTTGACTTTTGACTTTTGACTTCCGCGCAGCGGTACTAGCCTCTCTCTAGTGTCCAAAGCTAAAATGTAAATATTTCCCAGCCGTGAGATTAATTTTTGCGGCAGTTCAATCAAATCTCGCGTGTGAATTACCCAACCAACTTACAGGTATATGCGCCACCGTTTACGTCCCTGAGAGAACGTGACTGGAAAGCTATGACAGAACTATTCGACAGGGAAGACAGTGATGACATTGAAGCTGACATCAGGAGCAATTTGCTATGGCTGACTCCTGAGCCGTGTTGGGAAGATGATCCGTTTGATTTCTTACGTGAATACCTTTAGATTGTCAGAGTGCGATCGCATAGCGGCTCCTTTAAAGCATCGCCTAACTCTCTCCATGTAACCTGACTCAGGACTTACGTAACCAACCACGTATTTTACGCGATGTGCGACTTATTCTTGAAACCCCGCTTCCATTCCTCTCCCCTGCGAGGAGTAAGATTAATTAATACATAATATTGACTAATGAGACCTTATCACCAAATCCCTATATTAGAATGCGGTGAATTGCTGGTGCAGATTCCTTTGGAATTGTTTGCAGTGGAATCTCCCCATCCTTATGAAAAACTTGGTGCGCCTTATGGAGAACATTCGCCTTATTATTTGCGCGCAAGTGTGGTGAAAAATTTAATTCAAGCCCAAAATTATCTACAAGAAATTTATCCTGGTTGGTATATCCAAATTTTTGATGCTTATCGTCCCGTAGCTGTACAACAGTTCATGGTAGATTACAGCTTTGCCCAAGCGTTGCAACAGCAGGGATTAACTGAAGCTGAGTTATCACCAAATCAACGCCAAGAAATTTGGCAATCAGTTTATGAAATTTGGGCTGTACCGAGTTTGGATGAAAAAACTCCCCCTCCTCACAGTACAGGTGCGGCTGTAGATGTGACGCTGGTTGATGATACAGGGGAAATAGTAGATATGGGATCGCCTATTGATGAATTATCAGAGCGATCGCATCCCAATTACTATGCTCATAGTGACCACCCAGAAGCCCAAAAGTATCACAGCAATCGGCAAATATTAAACGAAGTCATGTTAAAAGCCGGATTTCAGCGCAATCCCAGAGAATGGTGGCATTTTTCCTATGGTGATCAAATGTGGGCTTGGTTAAATCAAGATGGTTCAACTGCGCGTTATGGGCGAATTGTTAATTAGGAACTGGGGACTAAAGAGTAAATAACCAACTTAGACATTTTTTGTTATTCCTAGTAGTATTGTTGCTATGAGCCAGCCGATCAAGAGGTAGCAGATGAATGTTTCTTTGACCCCAGAACTGGAAAAGTGGGTGCAATCCAAAGTTGAAAGCGGTATGTATACTTCAGCTAGTGAAGTGATCCGTGAAAGTCTAAGGTTACTCAAGGAGCAGGATGCTCTTAAAGCAATACGCCTTGCCGAGTTGCGCCGGGAGATACAGCAAGGTATTGATAGCGGAAAATCTACACCTCTGAACATGGATGAAATTATTGAATTGGCAAAACAACAACGGCAGCAGAAAGAATCCGCATAATGGCGAAAATTCTCAAAAAACCATTAGCGCAAGCTGATTTATTGGATATTTGGAATTTTATTGCTAACGATAGCTTTGAAAAAGCAGATCAGTTGTTACAAAAAATAGACAGCCAACTCAAAATGCTGGCATCAAACCCAGGTATAGGAAGAAAGCGTGATTCCTTAGCGCCAAATCTACGGAGTTTTCCGGTAGGGAATTATCTAATTTTCTACCGTCCTATAAATCAAGGTATTGAAGTTATTCGTGTTCTACATGGGGCAAGAGATATTCAAAGCCTTTTTGAAGAAAATGATGAGTAAGTTGTTATTTAGTAGATTTATATTTCTGCCAAAACAGTTACTTTATCATTGCTAGTTGGGAAAGAAATCGGTTTTGAACGTCCTTACAGTTGGCTTAGTGTATTTGAAGAAGATTGTCTGCAAGAGTTCATCCTGGATATACTGCTCAAAGTAAGAAAATTCAGAAAAAATTTCTTACCAATAGTTATCATGCTATGACGAAATTTGCCCAAGCATCATCTTTAGATAATAGGGAACAGTGTTTTCAGTCTCCCAGCGATGAGCCGATTCCAGATGCTGAATAATTTCGTAACTGACGATAGCGTGATACAAAGCAGCCAAAGGCTGTGTTGTTTGAAATATAGAAGTTAGTTGTTTCATTGGCAAGTACACTGTCCAAGGCTCCAAATAAGCATTGCGTAGACGCGCTTGCACATCCACTACATTAGGAAGTTCTTGTGCAATATCAAACAGAAAGAATCCTGCATCGAAAAACGGATGAGAAACTGCACTATCAGACCAATCGAAATAAATATTGCTTTGTTGCGCGTCAATCACATTTTGACAATAAAAATCACCATGTACTAAGGTTTGAGGTACACCACAAGTTTCCAAAACTTCACACCATGACAGCAGTTGAGGTATGAGAGTGCGTAACTCCTCCAAGTCTGAGTGTTCGAGAAATGGATCATTCTGGGGGAGCAGTAACGCAGCATCATCTGCAAATAACGGTTCTATTCTTTGAGCAAGCTGATTGATTCGTCGGTCAGGAAAACCAACATCTAGTAACCGATCAACCTGATTCGCCATCTGAACTTGAATTTCAGCATATCGCCGTAGTGCTATCTCCCATCGAGAAACATCAACCGCTTTCCCCAAATGCTGACCCTCAAACTCTCTCATCAACATCCATTGTTGTTCTGTATTTACAGCGATTAGTTTAGGCAAGTAATCGGGATAAAGTTGAGACAGAAAATCAGTGAAGGTGGCTTCTGTGCCAAAAATCCCATACGCAGCCTTCAAATAAAGTGTTCCATCTGTTGTTCTGACACGCAACAAACAAGAGCGAGTTTGAGATTTAACTTGCTCAATCGGAGCAGTTGCACTCAAACTTAAAGTCTCAACAAGTTGCCGATTAATCCAAATTGACGCTCTATCAAACCAGCCCAATTTTGCCCAAGGTACGCGCATTTCTGGAATAGAATTACTTTGAATTTCAGCAAACCAGGAATTAAGAATCTGATAAAGCTTGGGAATTACAATTAAGCGGTCTAACTCATTTGACTTCGCCCAATGAGCATGTGTAGGTAGTATCCAATCCAAAGAATGATTTTCCATTGCATACACCCTGCACCCAGTTTTTGTATCTGAATAGTAGTCCTCATAAAAACAGCGCAGAGTCGTAACATTTAATCCAAGTTGATCCTTCATGGTTTGATTGATGTGACTTACCATGCCAAAATGATGCTCATAAGGCACAAAACTTGGTAATGACCAGCCATCTTCTCCAGCCAGCAGCAACACTTGTAACTCAGTGGGATGGGGAATGATGCAGTAGTAGTCAAAATGGACATTCGGGTAGTGAACAACAGCTACTTGGCTCATAACTTGGTACTCCTCTTTTATCAATTCGCAGCAATGACATAAGAGAAGCCTTATAACTCCATATAGAAATGCTCCGTCCAATCCTTGCAAGGGACAGATACAATTTCCCTAGTATTTATTTCGTTCTAAAGGGAGTTACAAGGCGTTGCTAACGAATAAACATAAGTACCAAATTCCCCAAATTTAGCGATTGCTCAATTGTAGAGCCTTTTACTAAAATTCAGGAATATCTTGAAGCCATTATCGCGCAAGGAAGTTGCGACGAATAGGCAGTTCTAAACCTTTATGATAAGAGATTGACAGCCTTTAATTTAGATCGTTTTTTAGCTGATTTTCTTACTGGGGCAGTATCAGTTTTAACACAATCTTTGTTACCAATCATGAATCTGGTCAAGTTGTTCGCATTACCCCACTCAATTGAACCCCCAAACCTTAATTTGCTAAGATCCTCTCGGTGACAAACTTCTCTGCATTCCTATGTCCACATCTGCAATTGACGCTCAAGACGCAACAGCTATCCAAGCCGCAACAACCAAGGTTGCTGTATGCGATCGCTCTTTTTGGGGACGCATCCGTGTTTCTGATGATGACCGGATACGTTTTTTACACAATCAAAGTACTAACGATTTCCAAAGCCGTAAGCCAGGTCAAGGTTGTGATACTGTCATGGTGTCTTCTACTGCCCGGACTATTGACTTGGTAAGTGCTTATATTCTAGAGGATGCAGTGCTATTGCTGGTTTCCCCTGGCCGCCGTGAATCCCTGATACAATGGCTGGATCGCTATATCTTTTTTGCCGATAAGGTGCAATTAACAGATGTTACCGATGATACAGCAGCTTTTAGCTTGATTGGCCCAGAAAGTGATGCTGTGATCAAACATCTGGGTGCTGAGTCCATCATCGATCAACCTTATGGCAATCATCTTGTATTAGATAATCAGGTAATCGTTGCTGTGGGTAGTGGTTTGGCTACTCCTGGATATACGCTGATATTGCCAGTTGCCGAGAAAGAGAAACTATGGCAGCAAATTATAGAATTAGGTGTAGTTGAATTGAGCGATCGCGCTTGGGATACTTTACGTATATTACAAGGAAGACCAGCCCCAGATGCGGAACTTACGGATGATTACAATCCTTTAGAAGTGGGTTTATGGCAAACGATTTCGTTTAATAAGGGTTGCTATATCGGTCAAGAAACCATTGCCCGATTAAATACCTATAAAGGTGTAAAACAATACCTCTGGGGTATCCGCCTTAATGCACCTGCAACTGTTGGCAGTGCGATCGCCATTCAAGATGAAAAAGTTGGTAAGCTTACCAGTTATACCCAAACCACTGACGGTTACTTTGGATTAGGTTACATCCGCAGCAAAGCCGGTGGTGTTGGTTTAAAAGTCCAAGTAGGAGAAACCGAAGGTGAAGTAGTAGACATACCCTTTGTTTCTCACCAATATCCAGAGTAAATACAGTTAACAGCTTTGAATGATAACTGATTTATCCTACGCGTCTCAAGGAACCATCAGCATATAGTTCCCATGACACTAACTCTGTTTTGCCATTCACTTTTACTTGAGAATAAACAACTTTAACTAACCGTGCATGATTTTCGTTGTAACGCAGAGACATAATTACACCTCTTTTTGAGAAGTTTCTTTGTGTACCCAACTTTGAAAACCTTGATTGTAATTAAATTTTGCTTAATGCATTTTTTTCTATGCTTGTCAAGCATATTTTATATTTAACAGAGGTTTTCTTGTAATTGGTATAAATTAAGTTAAGTGTAAATAAAGATTTGCACAAATTTTGGCAATTAGTTATGGTTCATTGACAATTACGTCACCAAAAGGCTACTAACGCGAGATAATAAGATTTTTCACGCTACCCTAATTTGTTACACCTTCGTTGATCACATATCCTGTTCTGGCTTGGCTGATATTAGGGACTTCACAGCCACAGAGTCTAATTTCGCAAGCTACCCCAAAATCAGATGATGAAAACAGTCACAGCATTGTCAACTCGGCTAGATTACTACTACCAGCAAATCAAGACGATCATCCTCACACGTCAAAATCCCATTACTGGTTTACTGCCTGCAAGTACGGCAATCACTGCCCACGGTGATTATACTGATGCTTGGGTACGAGACAATGTGTACAGCATCTTAGGAGTTTGGGGTTTAGCTCTGGCATACCGCAAAATTGACGAAGACAAGGGGCGTACTTACGAATTAGAACACAGCGTCATCAAGTTGATGCGGGGGTTGCTATTTGCCATGTTGCGTCAGTCCCATAAAGTGGAGCAATTTAAACATACACAATCACCACTGGATGGGTTACACGCTAAATACAACACTGCAACTGCTGATATTGTGGTCGGCGATGACGAATGGGGACATTTGCAACTTGATGCCACATCTCTATTTTTACTGATGCTGGCCCAAATGACCGCTTCTGGATTGCAAATTATTTATACGATTGATGAAGTAAATTTTGTCCAAAACTTGGTTTATTACATTGGACGCGCTTACCGCACACCAGATTTTGGGATTTGGGAACGGGGTAATAAAATTAATCATGGCAGTGCGGAGTTAAACGCCAGTTCAGTAGGTATGGCTAAAGCTGCCTTAGAAGCAATTAACGGACTAGATTTGTTTGGTGTCCGTGGTAGTCAAGCATCAGTAATTCATGTCCTACCCGATGAAATCGCCCGCGCCCGGCTGACGTTGGAATCTTTATTACCTAGAGAATCGGCTTCCAAAGAAATTGATGCGGCGCTGTTGAGTATTATTAGTTATCCTGCCTTTGCCATTGAAGATGTGCAATTACACGAGCGCACATTTAACGATATTATCAACAAACTCCAAGGGAAATACGGCTGCAAACGCTTCTTGCGTGATGGACACCAAACCGTTTTAGAAGATAGCCAACGTTTACACTACGAACCGTGGGAACTGAAGCAATTTGAGCATATTGAATGTGAATGGCCTTTATTTTTCAGTTATTTATTTTTAGATGGGTTGTTTCGTGGTAACAGTCAGCAAGTTAAAGATTACCAAGAACGTTTACAGTCATTACTTATAGAACGTGATGGTGTAGGTTTATTACCAGAACTTTATTACGTACCAGCCGAAAACGTAGAGGCTGAAAGATTAGATCCCCAAAGTCAACCCAGATTACCTAATGAGAATATTCCTTTAGTTTGGGCGCAAAGTTTATATTTTCTTGGTCAACTGTTAAGTGAAGACTTACTGGCCGTTGGCGATATCGATCCTTTAGGCAGACATTTATGTATAGGTAAAAAACGCAAAGCTTTAGTGCAAATTGCCTTGTTAGCAGAGGATGAAGACTTACAAAGCAAACTAGAAGTTCACGGTATTGAAACCCAAACACCAAAGCAATTAGAACCAATTCAAGTCAGAAAAGCTGGGGAACTTTCAGCTATTTATACCCAAATTGGGCGTAATGATAAACTTGGTTTAACTGGTCGTCCGGTGCGGCGATTGCGGAGTTTGACTACATCGAGAATCTTTCGGATTCACAACGAAACAATTGTCTTTTTACCGTCATTTTTAGATGCACAACAGTTTTACTTAACCCTTGATTACCACTTTTTGCTAGATCAAATTAGAAGTGAACTCGCTTACATTCAAAAGTATTGGAGTGAGTTGGGGCGGCCTACCCTGACTTTAATGTTGACCCATACCATGTTGGAAATCGGTTCTGAAGCATTATTAGAATTAATGCAGGAATTGAAAAGTGGTATATGTAACGGCGTACAGGTAAAGTTAGGACGATTAAATCAACTGATGCTAACAGCTGGAATGCAAAGAATTGATTTTCTTCAAGATGGAGATTTCTTCCAGTCACCTGTCAAAGATGCCGGGCCTCGTTGCTATTACCTGGCTTACCATCCTGGAGAAAACTTACGCTTAGGAAATACCCAAGAATTCCAGATGGAATACGAAACTAACTTGGGGTTATTGCTGTCTTCTTTACGTGCCTCAGAAAATATTTACGAACAAATTGAATTATTACAAACTTTAATTCGTTTACAAGGACTAGAGTTTGATACAGGTTTTGGTGGCCCCCAGCAGCCTGTGACAGCAGCCGATTTACTTGATGAAGTCTACACCAAAGCCGGGGATTTAGGTTTTTGGGCAGTGGTACGGCGGGCAGCTGGATTGCGGCAGATGGTTGATATTAGCTTGTCAGATACAGTCACCAGTATTTTGGTGCGGGGTAAGCAAATTGCTGTAGGTAAAGCTTACAGTCAAGCATCATTGATTGCTGTACCCATGCCCCACCGGGAAATCGTGGAAAAAATTAATCATTTTTGTCGTGAAGATATCCGCGATCGCGTCCTCACTCAAGAAATTATCATTTATCTGGGGGTGTTAATTAGATCAGAACCCGAACTGTTTCAAGGATTGTTAACTCTGCGAGTCGGCTATCTGATTTTGTTAATTACCAGTGAATTAGCCCAAGAGTTGCATGTCACCCAAGATGAAGCTTACGAACGCTTGATGGAATTGCCACCCTTTGAAGTGAAAATGCGCTTGCGTCAGGTGTTAACAGGTTATACAGGTGTGAGTAATTTGTTGCGCCAGCAGGAATCATTGCACGTCAAACAAAAAGAAAGCGATATTGCTTGGGTAGTGCTACCGACAAATGAAGCAGAAGAAAACGCCGTTCCTCCAGGTGGCTGGCGGAGATTTCGCCAAGCAGAAGGAGCATTAAACCGTGTACCCAAGGACTTCTTCCAGCAAGTTTGGCTATTAATGCAACATTGTAAAGGTTTAGTCATCGGCGATAAACTAGAGCGCCGCAATCGTTTAGATAGCGAGTTGATTTTATCAGAGATGACCGCCGGCGAAAAGAATTTTGCCTTAAGAGTAGAGCATCTTTTAAATAAAATTCAAGCGCCAGAATACCGCCAAGTGAATATTGAAGCCTTAATGGAATTAGCCACCATTGTTGCTAACAACCCCAACCTGCAAATCGAAGAATACATAGTTTTAGATGTATTAATTGGTCACGCAGTCCGCTTGGCATGGCTAGAACAACATCAAGAAAGAGGCGATCGCTATGATGAGGATAAGGCTAATGCGTGGCGATCGTTTTATAATACCTCTCCTCAAGATTGCGTCAGTTACATTTTGAAGGCATTTAGATTCTTAACGGAATTTGTCAACGATAGTGTAGCCATCTGATACAGCAAAACCTTCAAGTTAAGTAGGACGAAGTAAATAATTAAAGGTTTGTAGTGAGGACTTTAGTCCTCAAATAAGGGCTGTTCCCGTAGAGTAGCCACTGACTACGAAAGGAATTTTAATTATTTTACATTGCTTAACATAGTTTGATTTTTTCTCACCGACTTACGTTCTACCCTTCCCCCGGCATTTATTTGGGAAGGGTAACATTCTTTAAAGCTTAATTCCTCCGGGTGCAGCAAGTGTGCAATTAACCGAGAATGTCGCTTTGTTCGATACTTCCTGATAAGTTTTGCCATCAGTACCCTTCCACTGCACCTGCATCACACCCCAGCCCTCGTTCTTTGAGCCTGGTTTGCCGTCGAATTGGCGGCTTACTGTAGATGTCACAGTTTGTCCCTTCTTAGCACTCCAGTTAAAGGTGTTAGATTTTTGTCCGTTCTCATAGGTCAAAAAGCCAGTACCCGCTACGGTATGCTTCATTTGGATTGTTGCATCTAGCTTCACTGTGGTAGGACAAGCTGAAGTCACTACTTTTTGAGTAGGTGTGAGCGACAACTTCTGAACCGATGAACCATCAATTTGGTCTGGACGATCTACCGTAACGATGTAATTGCTACCTTGGCTAGTAATCTTAGTAACTTTCCAATCTTTCAGGAGACTGCTGATACCTGGCGAATTTCTTACAGCATCTGCTACCGCTTGCTTCATCTTAGGGTCATTGAAAGATTTAGTTACTTGACTTTCGATGGTTGGGGTCAGCTGTGTTTTGATTTTGCCTTCAATCCAGCCGCAGATACCCTTAAATGCCTGACACAGTTTGCTAGCGATTTTCAGGTCAGTTTTAAAAGTAGTGCTAGGAGAATCATAGGAAATCGAGCCATTATAGGCGACAGGATTCAGCGAAATTGAAAGAATTGAGTTGTCAAGGTGAATATCGCGTTCCATATCAAGGGAACACTCGTCCCAGTTACCAGCTAGTTTGCGGACACACTTTGCTTTGATCTCTTCACCTTGACTTTCAAAATTGGCATTTACATTGATTCGGCTACCATTGACAGTGGCTTGAATAGAGCTTGTATTTAAATCGTTGACGTAATATTTGAGATGTCGAATATTGTTAATTTCGTACTTATATTCAGGAATGGGAAGTGGCACCTTAGAGCCAGTGGGCAATAGTATATAACTCGCGTCCTTGTGCCAGGTTGTGCCGTTTTTCGTCCCGAAATTATGGAGATGGATTTTAGTTGAACTGAGGGCCCCATTAAAAGCCGTAGCAACAGCTGCTTTGGGAACGGTTATATTAACGGTTTCTGCTTGTGCTACTGAAGCGAGTAAAGGAATATGCCCAAACATTATGGCGGCGCTAGCAGCTACCATCAAAGACTTACGAGTTATTTGAATGTACCCTTGAGACAAATGTAATACGTTTAGAGTTTCAGTTTTCATGAGAGTATTCCTCTGAATAAATTTACATCTTTGAGTAGATGCTTGTAAGTCAATAGCCAAAAAATAAAGGTCTAACGGATGTCCTTCATTTCCCGGGCTTATTGCTATATACATTGGCTCTCATGAAAATATGCAGTCGTATCCTTCTAAACTAGTAAAAGGTTGAGCCTGCACATATTTACGGCATATGAAACAAAATCTTTCCAGTGAGTTTCACATGCATATAAATACAGCATATTCGGTGTCGATGAGGTACATAATGGCAGGCAAGACTTGTACTGAGCAGTTCGGCAGGCTCACTGTATCAGTTGTCGTAAAGCCCTGAAGGGCATAGCTGCGCTTACCGCGTAGCGTCTCGTAGAGAAGTATGCCTACCCTACAAGATTTACAATATGTAAGTTTGTACTTCATTTATTTGCAAAACGCTGTAATTGATATTATCTAATGCCGATGAAAATTTTATTCGTTTAGTAGCGACAACCAAATACACCAAAAAATTAAACTAAGCCTGAGATGACTTCTCAAGCTTAGTTTAAGGATTATCTAAAACCTATATTTATAATTATGTTAAGAAACTTGCAAAATTATCAAAAAAGGGTAATCAATCTTAATTAATGTAGGGAGTCTATTGTGGTTACTAGCATCTTCATCCCCGCCACTGCGCCAGGTATGCCAATGGTCGCATTAGATGATTTTCAGCCAGTCCGGACATCGACTCCGCTCAACAAACTGCGGTGTTGAAACTCCTACTTCATCGATACCGCGTCCACATCAACCGTCTCAGTGCTAACATCAGGAGAACTCTTGCGAGCTTTCAAACTGGCGATCGCTAGCCCAGATAACTCAGAAACTAACAAGGAGAAAATTACCACATCGTCAATTTGCCCGACAATAGGAAAAACATCTGGAATAATGTCAATAGGACTGACAATGTAAACTAGTGTTCCTAAAATTACCCACCAACGATAAGTAGGATTGCGAAGTAAATTACGATACCAATTGTACAGGGATTGAATTGAGAAGTTCATTTTTTGATCCTCCAGTTATTTATTATTTTGACAAATTATGCTAAGAAATCCCGGTGGGAATAACCGTCCCAAATAGTATGGAAGACGCTACTCATAATCTGTCGCCAAATACCTACCATGCGATTCGGCACAGAAATATGGTAATTGTGCATTAATCTTTAGAATTAAAATGCTTGGGGATAGTTGCTATAGAAATGGAGGAGGAAATTTAACCAGTGGATATTTTAGATTTATTTGAAAAGGGCGGGCCAGCAATGTGGCCTTTGCTTGTGCTGTCAATTCTGTCTTTAAGTGTAATTTTTGAGCGTTTGTGGTTCTGGCTACGAATCATGACTCAAGAAAAGGAAATAGTCAATCGCGTTCTTCATGCGGCTCGTGATAATTGGGAAGTGGCGGCGGATATTGCCAGAAACGCTAGCCATCAGCCTGTGGGGCGATTCCTTTATGCGCCTTTGAGCGTACCAAAACGTGATCCGGAAACCTTTCGACTAGCTTTAGAGTCCACCGCCGAAGATGAATTAGCGGGAATGCGTCGGGGGGAAAAACTTTTAGAAGCGGTGATAGCCCTTTCACCACTGTTAGGTTTGCTAGGTACAGTTTTGGGTTTGATTCAGTCTTTGCGTTCCATTCGCATTGGGGATTTGGGAACTGAATCTACAGCGGGTGTGACAACTGGTATTGGTGAATCCTTAATCAGTACCGCCGCTGGATTAATAGTTGCCATTGTGAGTTTGGTCTTCTACCGCTTATTTCAAAGTTTTGTCGTTGACCAAGTGAAAATTTTCCGCAAAGCGGGAAATGAAATGGAACTGTTATATCGTGAGTCTCCGTCTGACGGTAGCAGAAGTACATCCATAATTGTGGGCGAATCTTTACGAGAAAGTCCCAAGGTCCCCCGCAAACGAGGCAAAAACCCGTTTCCTAAACCTCCTGAACCCCCTGCTACACCTGACGTATTAGATCCTGAACCATAAGTCAATCAATTTGGGATTTTAGATTTACATCAGCGAAGTGTAAGCAGTGCAGCGGGTTTTTTAAATTGAAAATGAAAAAATCTGTTATCCAAAATTGAGTAATCCCCAATCGGCGTAAGCGTGAGACGATGAAAGTTAATTTACATACTCCAGTTGAAGACGCACAGATTCAAATCATTCCCTTAATTGATGTCGTTTTTTGCATCTTGACATTTTTTTTGTTAGCAGCGTTGCAATTTACTCGACAACAAGTCATCGATATTGATTTGCCTCAAGCTATTACCAGTACAGTTCCTGGGGTCACTTCCCAAAGTGCTACTCAAATTGTCACTATTGATGCGGTCGGCAATACTTACATAGAAAAACAGCTTGTAAGACGAGAACAATTGGCTCAAGGATTAAGCCAATATATCCAAGCTAATCCCAATGGCATTTTGGTGCTAAATGCTTCACGCACAGCCACCTACAATGATGTGATTGAGGTATTAGATTTGATGCGGCAAGTGGGAGGCGATCGCGTATCCTTAGGAATCATCCCCGGCCCATCTCAAATTCCCACAGGCTCGCCTAATCTGCCTTTCCCCATTAATCCTGGCGAAGCGCCTGCACCAGTTCCAGGCATGAATGATTTTAACCCCAACTTGCCCTTTGACCCCAATCAACTACCACCCGGTCAAGGTATCGCTCCAGGAATTCCTCCTGTACCCAACGATTTCGCACCTCCAGCGCCTGTAACACCTGAAACAGCTAATCCCTAACTTGCAAGGTAAATTAGATGCACAAGGGGAGACAATACAGTTCGGATAAGAAATTTACTCGTGATGACCGCAAGGGAGCAGGGGAGCAGGGGAGCAGGGGAGAGGTTACTTTACTGCCCATTCCCCTTTGCCCCCAAGCGAAGCTGGCCCCTCCGCCCCTCTGCTACCTCAATGAAGAGATGCCTTAACCGAACCGTATTGCAAGGGGAGAGGATAAATCCCCTTGTCTTCGCATCTAAACCTAAAGATATCCGGAATAAATAAAAGCCATAGTACCAATATCTGCTAATTTATAAATAATTGGTTAAGCTTCAAAGATTTTTATCGATAAGCTTAGGGATTTACCGCCAATCACCATTCGCGTTTCAAGGGTTGTGGCATGAATATTGTGACGCTGTTAATAGTTTGGGTAGTAACATCTATCAGCTTATTGATTATTAGTAAGCTGCCTATAGGAGTTGAAGTAGACACGCCAGGTAAAGCCTTTTTTTCTGCGGCCATTCTTGGTATTGTCACAGCAGTCATCAGACCGCTTTTACGCCTGATATTTGCAGTACCAAACTTGTTGACTTTCAACTTCCTATCTGGCATTTTCACATTTATGATTGCCGTAGTTTGTTTTAGTATTGCAGCTTGGTTAGTAGAGGGATTTCGTTTACGTTTTGGCATCTGGAGTGCTGTGCTTGGGGCTTTTGCACTCACCATCGTCAACAGCCTAATCTACAGATTATTAGGAGTTTAAATAACTACTAATTCGTAATTCGTAATTAATAAAAAATTCTAATTTTTAGTTTCTTGAGGGATGAAATAAAATTTGTTCCAAGAACTAATCCCCTCAATTTATGAGGGGAAAGATTACGAATTACGGATTATAAATTACGAATTATATCGATTACTTTTGTAGTAATTCATTATTCGTTAGTTGTTGGCGGAGTAGCTGGGGTAGCTGCTTGTTGTTGGCGCTGTTCGCGTTTTTTCCGATCAGCTGAAAGCATATCTGCCATTACTATGAGTGCTTGAGCCATTTTTTCTAAATTAGCACTGTATAGTTCCAAATCCTTACTGAGTTTTTCTTCAGATAAATGTAAGCCATTGGCAATGGTTTTCAACGCTTCTAGGCGTTGCTTTTCATCCTTGACTAATTCAGGATCTGACTGTTCCAATAAAGAAAATAAACCCACTGCAAACAAGCGGCTGTATTTAAAGTGCGGATTATTAGCGATCGCCTGCAACTGTGATTGTAAGTCAGCATCTCGATCTAAATGATTGGTTTGGCTTAACCACGCAATTAAATCATTGACTGGCAAATCTTTAGCTAAGGCTTGCAACCGTTCAGCATCCTGTCGGTAGCGTTGCGGTTCTTGCTCTACACCTTGACACAGAGCATTAAAAATTGATTCTTGATCCCGTTGTGGTTCATAGCCTTGCATGAAGCGGTCAAAAGTGGTGACGACACCCAAGGCATAAATTGGATTATAAGCAAAATCGTTATTTACTGATAGTAGATGCATTTCTACCATCAATTCTTCCACCACCCGACGATAAATCGTGTTGATGGGCCGGGTGTGCAGCGAGTAAAAAGTTCGCTTTGTATCAGAGACAGTACGGACGTTATTCACAAAGAAAATGTTAAGAATGTTAAGGGAGATGTGATCTTATTTTCTCGCTTAAAGGCTACTTTGCCAAGTTCAGGTTTCCGAACATTAACTTCATCAAGGATGTGGCATGGGGGGTCTGACCCCTCTTTACGAAAGATTTAAATAAAAATTATCCTAAAACGTGAATATTCATCACAATTTATGAGTTTTTCGCCAAAATTAGTTGCCCTAGGTGAGTATCTAGCTGGTGAGTTTAATAATCAAGAACAAGCTTTGGCAGATCCAGCTTGGTATGTTCATTTGCGTCTTTGGCAAAGACCAGTTGATTTATTTACAACAGACAGTATCACCTTGTTTGCCGAGCAAGCTAATATTGTCAACTTAGATCGTCCTTATCGGCAACGAATTATGCGGTTGAGGACTGGTAGCTCTGCGGATGCACCCTTAGAGATACAATACTATATGTTCAAAGATCCAGGTGTTTTCATTGGTGCAGGGCTTAATCCTGATTTGCTCCAAACATTAACACCGGATCAATTAGATATATTACCAGGCTGCATCCTCACAGTTACCCAAACAACACTCACCCCCACTAGCTATAAGTTTGCTGCTACTCAACCGCCAGATACTTGTTGCAGCTTTACTTATCAAAATCAAAGCATACAAGTTTCTCTGGGTTTTGCAGCCACATCAACAGAATTTTATAGCTACGATAAGGGAATTGACTCGGATACTGGAAAAGCAACCTGGGGAGCAATTTTAGGCCCGTATCGCTACACCAAGGTAAAACAGTACTAGTGGTGCAACAAAGCTAATTTTGTACATCAATATAAAAGCAGTTTTAACTGGCCATGCTACGAGGGACACCTTCTAAAGCTTCCTCCTCCGTTTCAAAGATTTCAAATACTGTGTCCATCATCGTTACTTCAAATACAAGTTTTGCTTCTGGATGTACATTACAGATGCGGAAACTGCCTTTAACTTTATCAGCATCACGCATCCCAGCCACCAAAGACGTAAGACCAGAACTATCAATAAAATTTACCTGACCGAGATTCACAACTACATGGCTACTAAGTTTGGAGATACACTCTTGTAACTTCAAGCGAAATTGCCAAGCTGTGGTGATGTCTAGACGACCTGAGGGTGTTAAGACAATCACAGTATTGCCGTCTTGGGTTGTATAAGTTGCCTGTTCTATCTGAATCACTAAGCCTCCCCGTGACACTAATCTAAATTGAGTTTGGGATTGGTGAGCCAAAAAACTCGTTTTATAAGCAATTTTTACTTTTACATCACCGGACAAATTACCAGCGATCGCGTAAGTTGCTTGACTCACCAGTCACACAATTATCCAGTACTGACACTTGAGCTTAACAAGCTACATCAGTAAAAGTCACTTTTTCAAGTGCTTACCTTAGTAGTTTAACTCACCAAAACAATGCTGAGTACCTTTTAAGTACTGGGTGTCCAGTTGACCCAATCTTGGGGCTTTAGGAAAATTTCATACAACTCGGCTTCTGGAGTGTTTGGTTCTGGTTGATACCCGTATTCCCACCGAACTAAAGGTGGTAAAGACATGAGAATAGATTCTGTCCGACCGTTGGTTTGCAGGCCAAAAATCGTACCTCGGTCATAAACCAAGTTAAATTCTACATATCTCCCGCGACGGTAAAGTTGAAAATTGCGTTGGCGATCGCCATATTCCATGCCATGTCGTCGTTTGACAATGGGCACATAGGCGGGCAAAAATGCTTGACCACAGTCTTGAACAAAAGCAAACAATTCTTCCCAAGTGCGTGGTGCTGGTTTTCCTACTTGGTTGCTGTATACCGCCGCCGCCCCATGAGGGTCTGTACCACCATACAAACCACTGTCACTATGTTGATAATCAAAAAATAGACCACCAACACCCCGTGTCTCATTCCGATGCTTGAGGTAGAAATATTCATCACACCAGCGCTTAAACACTGGATAATATTCTGGGTTATGCTTGTCGCAAGCCTGCTTCAGCGTTTGATGTAAATGTTTAACATCTTCGGCAAAAGGATAATAGGGTGTCAAGTCAACACCACCACCAAACCACCACACTGGCCCTGCTTCAAAATAGCGAAAATTCAGATGGACTGTAGGCACATAAGGATTGCGTGGGTGTAATACCATTGAAGTGCCAGTTACATAAAAGCTATGTCCTTCAGCATCTGGTCGTTGGGCTAGAATCGAAGGCGGTAGGCGATCTCCCCAAACTTCTGAAAAACCTACACCGGCTTGTTCAAAGACTGCTCCATCGCGTAATATGCGCGATCGCCCACCACCACCTTCTGGGCGTTCCCAACCATCTTCGTTAAACTGACTTACACCATCGAGTTCCGTCAAATTTTGAGAAATTTCATCTTGCAAACGTTGCATAAACTGACGAACCCTAGTCTTACCGTCAGTCGGTGGTAAAAACTCAGATGATGATGCTGCTGCTACAGTTGGTGTTTGTGAGTTAGTCAACATAGATTCCCGAACCTAAATTACAATTTTCAAAAAGCCACAAATTAATTAATTTAAACATTTGTGGGTAATACTAGCGAATTATTTGGCTTAATCTGCCCAATCTGCTTTTCTCTTACTTATTGAGGATTTACACAATTGCTGGGCATAACTAAAGTTATTTTCCCTCAAATGCGTATAGGCTTGTATATTGACTGAGTTTGTTTTGTACTTCTTGATGGAAACATTCTGGTGACATTACCAGACTCTGGTTAACTAGTCTACAAGCACTACCAGAGTTACCAGCAAGTGCGTAGCTAGGAGGATTAGGCAAATGCGAGGTTGGTTATCCAAATTCATCCACCGCAAGCGTCGTCGATTTTGTGCTTCTTTGGTACGGACGTATCGAGAAATTAGTTCGGCTTCTGTAGATGAATTATGGCTCAAGGTGGTTGACTTAACAGATGTTTCCTGGCACCCACTATTAAAAAGTACCAACGTACCCTACGGATTAGTACCTAAACCCGGATTAATTTACCAAGCGGTCACACGCTTTTCACCAATACCCATCCGCATTTTTGTTGAGCGTGTTAATCCTAACGAAATGTTAAGTATCCGGATATTAGCAATTCCTGGACTCGAAGAACGAGTGACCTACAAAGTAGAGTCTACAGTTTGTGGTACTTGTTTATCTTATTCGGTCACTTTACGGGGTTGGTTATCACCGTTAATTTGGTCATTATCGCGCCCATATGCAGATCGTGTCGCGCGTTCCCTTGTTGATGCTGTAGAACAGGCTGCGTTACCAGGGGTATCAGGTAAGAAAAAATCCCTCAACGATAGTTGTTTTGATTTTTAGAGGCTAGAGGCTAGAGTCTAGAGGTTAGGAAGGAGATGAAACAGAAAGTTTTTGTGACTAGCCCGGAGTTTCCCCCAGTCCCCATTACCCCTTTTGCCCCTTATCCCCAGTCACCAAAGAAAGTTAAGATCTTAATTAGAACATAATAAAATTTTCTTAACTTTTGTTACTGCGGTAACAGTGAACACAATATGTACGATGTCCTCGATGCCCACTCTGTCTTAGAAGTGTTGCGACCAGTGCAAGACCCAGAACTCCGCAAGAGTTTGGTAGAACTGAATATGATTCGCAACGTCAAAATTGATCAAGGTAAGGTGAACTTTACTTTGGTCTTGACGACACCTGCTTGTCCTTTACGTGAATTTATCGTTGAAGATTGTGAGAAAGCTGTTAAAAAGCTACCTGGCGTTACAGAGGTAAGCATAGAAGTGACAGCAGAAACACCACAGCAAAAAAGCCTACCCGATCGCAGTGGCATTACTGGTGTCAAAAATATTTTGGCTGTTTCCAGTGGTAAGGGGGGTGTAGGTAAAAGTACGGTGGCAGTGAATGTAGCCGTGGCTTTAGCGAAAACTGGGGCGAAAGTCGGATTACTGGATGCCGATATTTATGGGCCCAACGATCCCACCATGCTGGGTCTAGCTGATGCTCAAATTGTGGTGCGTTCCACAGAACAAGGTGAAGTTTTAGAACCTGCCTTTAATCATGGTGTCAAATTAGTCTCAATGGGCTTTTTGATTGACCGAGATCAGCCAGTGATTTGGCGGGGCCCCATGCTCAATGGTGTGATTCGCCAGTTTCTCTATCAGGTGGACTGGGGAGAGCTAGATTATTTAATTGTTGATATGCCACCGGGAACAGGCGATGCTCAGTTAACTTTAACTCAGGCAGTACCCATGTCTGGGGCAGTAATTGTGACTACACCGCAAACAGTAGCATTGTTAGATTCACGGAAGGGACTGAAAATGTTCCAGCAGCTGAACGTACCTGTTTTGGGAATAGTAGAAAATATGAGTTACTTTATTCCCCCGGATATGCCAGATAAACAGTATGACATCTTTGGTTCTGGTGGTGGTTCCAAGACAGCATCAGAGTTGGGAGTGCCTTTACTCGGTTGTATCCCCCTGGAAATTGCTACGAGATTTGGCGGTGATAACGGTGTGCCTATAGTTGTGGCTGATCCCGATTCAGCTTCGGCAAAAGCACTAACTGCGATCGCTCTCAACATCGCAGGTAAGGTATCAGTTGCTGCCCTGACATAATAAATTTTTAATTTTTGTCTGATTCCTAGGCCATAACCTAGGAATACAGATTATTAATATAGTCAAGCTATAGTCATTAAATTTAACCTCAAACAGCTAAAGTCTAAAAATTGCACATTACACAATGTTATTAAAACGTTCAGTCCCCAAAAGTCGCTGGCAGTATTGGTTCAAGCCTTGGCAACAAATGGATTGGCTACTATTTTTTCTGACTTTCGGTGTCAGTATGTTTGGTGGCCTGATGATCTTCAGTACGGAACTTACACAGCCTGTTGCTGACTGGTGGTGGCACTGGTTGATGGCTGGTATTGGCGTTGTACTCGCATTGCTTGTAGCACGTATTCCTTATGAAAACCTGATTCAGTGCCACTGGGTCACATATGCACTGACCAACCTCAGCCTGATTGCTGTGATGATCATTGGTACTAGCGCCAAAGGCGCACAGCGATGGATTACTATTGGTAGCTTTAATGTGCAACCATCAGAATTTGCCAAAGTGGGCATAATTATCACCTTGGCGGCTGTGTTACACAAACGCACAGCTTCCACCCTGCCAAATGTGTTTCGCGCGTTGGCTGTTACGGCTCTTCCTTGGGCATTGATCTTTTTACAACCAGATTTGGCCACATCCTTGGTATTTGGTGCCATCGTCTTAGGAATGCTCTACTGGGCAAATGCTAATCCAGGCTGGCTCATCCTGATGATTTCACCAGTAATTTCTGCCATTCTCTTTAGTGTCAATTGGCCCTTATCAGCACCGATAGTTTTATTCGACGAACTATCTTTTGGAATTTTAGGGTTAGTTTGGATAGTTGCTATGGGGATTATTGGTTGGTTAACTCTCCCTGGGCGGAAATTTGCCCTTAATGGTATTGGTGCATCGGCTCTTAACCTCTTAGGTGGAGAATTAGGAGTTTTTGCCTGGAACCATATATTGAGAGATTATCAAAAAGACCGCCTCACGGTATTTCTTAAACCAGGATACGATATCTTGGGTGTTGGCTATCACCAGCATCAGTCTCGCATCGCCATTGGTGCTGGGGAAATTTGGGGATGGGGTTTGTTTAAAGGCCCCATGACACAACTAAATTTTGTGCCTGAACAGCATACAGACTTCATTTTCTCCGCCGTGGGCGAAGAATTTGGTTTTGTGGGTTGTTTGGTGGTGCTGTTTACTTTCTGCTTGATTTGCTTTCGTTTGTTGCGGATAGCTCAAACTGCTAAAGATAACTTTGGCTCATTGTTGGCCATTGGTGTGTTATCAATGATCGTGTTTCAGTTACTTGTGAATGTGGGGATGACAGTGGGTTTAGCCCCTGTGGCTGGTATTCCCCTACCTTGGATGAGTTACGGGCGTTCAGCCATGCTGACTAATTTCCTGGCGTTAGGAATAGTAGAATCGGTAGCAAATTTTCGGCAACGACAAAAATACTATTATTGAGTCAAAGCTAAAGTAGTAAAGAACCCTAGACTTTTGACTAGGGACTAATGATAAGTATTAAGCTATTAACAGTAAACCAGCGAGGCTAAACATGATGATTCTGCCTGGAACCACAGTTCGCGTTAAAAATCCCGCAGATACCTATTATCGCTCCGAAGGACTTGTACAACGCGTGAGTGATGGCAAGGTAGCTGTATTATTTGAAGGCGGTAACTGGGATAAATTAATTACCTTTCGCCTGTCAGAGTTGGAAGCTGTAGAACTGACAGCAGGACGCAAAAAAGGAAAATAGATTAGTCATCAGTCATGAGTATCAAGACAATGACTAAGAACTAGTGACCCAGAACTCATAACTACGATGCGCCTACCTTTACCACAGTTTGCCACAGGCGATCGCCACCCTAACCACATTGCGGAGGTGATCGAGACTACTTCTACGGAATTTTTGGCCCAGTGCTTGGAACCAGAAGACTTGAGTTTCCCACCCATGCCACCTTTTGGTAGTTGGGTCTGTTCTGTCGATGAAGAGTCAGGCAATCAAATTTATGCTGTGGTGTATTATGCCACGACCATGCCCATAGATTCTGTACACCGGGCCGTGGCTTTGGGATTGTCATTACAAGATTTACGCGAAGAACAACCCCAAATATTTGCCATGCTCAAAACAGAATTTCGGGCGGCCATCGTGGGATTTGAGCAACCGTCCCAGACTCTAGGCTATAACCAAGGAATATATCAGTATCTACCACCCCGTCCACCGCAAATCCATCAGGCTGTTTATCGATGTGAACCAGAGGCAATCATCAAATTCACTGAGGGATTAGATTTTTTGCGGACACTACTTTCTGTAAATGGGGCGCCAGTGGAGTCATTAGCCGCAGCAGCTATCCGTAATGTCTACCAGTTACGCAAAACTGACCGCCAATGGCTCATTCAAGCTGGACGCACCCTCAGCTTGTTGTTGAAAGACGACTACGATCGCTTGCGGTTTATATTGAGTCAAATCCATCCTTAGGTAGTTAGTTCTTGCACAATTACCTAAGTAGTGTAGAGACAGCTTTTGCATTTTTTGTCAGGGTGGCTTTTTCATTTATTGCTCGTGGTTTAGTTGATTGCCTCCAAGGTAATCACAGCTTCACCGTCGCCCCTTAAAGTCCAACCTATGGAACTCATCTTACAAGTTCTTGCTTGGGAACCAACTTCTCAAGTTCTTGGCAAGGAACCAATTGTGACCTTTGCTGTGTTACTGTTGGTTATTTTAGTTGTACCCATCCTGTTTGAGCGGCTGAGACTACCAGGATTAGTGGGTTTGGTCTTTGCTGGGGTAGTATTAGGCCCATCAGGCTGGAATTTATTGGATACAGAATCGCCGCTAATTAGCCTGCTATCCGATATTGGCTTAATCTATTTGGTGTTTGTAGCAGGTTTAGAAGTTGAACTCAAGCATTTTCGCCGCGGTCGAAAACGCTCCTTGGGATTTGGTAGCTTGACATTCATTCTTCCCCTGATTGTCGGCACCTTAATAGGCAAGTTTTTTGACTTTGGCTGGAATACTTCGATTTTAATTGGCTCTTTGTTAGCTTCCTATACCCTTTTGGCATATCCCATTATCAGTCGTCTGGGAGTAGTCAATAATGAAGCTGTCACAATTAGTCTGGGAGCGACAATTTTTACCAATCTGAGCGCCCTCTTAGTATTAGTTGTTTGTGTAGCTATACCTGAGGGTGGGGCATTGGGTTGGACTTGGCTACTCAGTTTATTAACTTGGTTAAGTATTTACTCCATCATCATTTTGGTGGGATTTGATTGGGCGGGTAAAGAATTTTTTCGGCGTTCGGGCGATGACGAAGGTAACAAATTTTTATTTGTGTTACTGACCGTGTTTCTGGCGGTGGTGGGCGCTCAATTTATGGAAATCGACAAGATTTTTGGCGCTTTTTTAGCAGGTTTAGCAGTTAATGAAGCCGTGGGTGAAGGGCCAGTTAAAGAAAAAGTGGTGTTTGTGGGCAGCGTCTTATTTATTCCCATTTTCTTTGTTGACTTTGGCTTAATTATTGATGTACCTGCTTTGATTACCAGCATTACTACCCTCAAGTTAACGTTGTTGATTGTAGTCGGTTTAATTGCCAGTAAATTTATCGCCGCATTCTTGGCGAAATTAGTTTATCGCTACAACTGGCAGGAAATGCTGACTATGTGGTCGCTATCGATACCCCAAGTAGGTACAACTTTAGCAGCCGCTTTAGTGGGATATCGAGCTGGGTTACTGCCAATACAAGTATTAAACAGTATTTTTGTTTTAATGCTTGTCACCTCAATCTTAGGTCCATTAATTACCAGTCGCATAGCAGTGGCTTTGACTTCTACACCAGTAACAGAAGTAGTCACCCCAAATTTATCTGACCAGAACACTGGAGTCAAACAAAGTCCGTGGACGATAGTTGTACCTATCTACAATCCGCAAACTCAGCAGTATTTGCTGGAAATAGCGGCTCTATTAGCACAGCAAGCACATGGTCGCATTGTACCGCTAGCGATCGCTACAGCTGCTGCTCACATGGATGCACCACAGTTAGAAGCTTCTCTGGGCCGAAGTGAACGGTTATTGGCCAAAGCCACAGCCCAAAGTCGCCTGCTGGGAATAGAAGCAGAACCATTACTGCGAATTGATGACGCTTTTGCTCCAGGAATTACCAGGGCGGCTCGTGAACAAAAGGCTGGTTTGATTGTCATGGGTTGGGGGAAACGCACTGGTTTAAGGGCGCGTTTATTTGGCAATGTGATTGATAACGTATTGTGGACAGCTCATTGTCCAGTGGCGGTGACACGTCTGATGGACTCACCGAAAAAATTTCAACGTATTTTAGTACCATTGGAAAATTTAACAGCATCAACACTGCAACCCATACAATTTGCCCAAATGTTGGCAGAAGCCAATCAAGCCCAAGTGACGGTGCTGAATGTGTGCGATCGCCGCACTAGTTCTAGTAAAATCGCAGCCAGGCGATCGCATCTCGCCCGATTGGTATCTAAATTAGCTGTGTCCAATCCCCCAGAAGTTCAAATCATCGCTCACGAAAATGTTGCCCAGGCAATTCTCCAAGCAGCACGATTATATGATTTAGTAGTGTTACCTTTTACACGTAATCGCATAAATCCTAGTGGGTTAGCTATAAGCGATGTCACAACTCAGTTAGCAGGACAACTTACTTGCTCTATTGTCATGCTCGGTGAACCGCAACACGCCCAAACAGGCATATTACTAACGGGTATTTCCCCCACGACAGCTGTTGTTTAATTTTTGGAGTTCCCTGGGAAAAATATCATGCTCTCAGAACGATTTACCGCAGCGTTGACATATGCTACCCAACTCCATCAAAAACAGGTACGGAAAGGTTCAGGGGTTCCCTATATCGCCCACTTGTTAGGTGCTACTAGTATTGCTTTAGAATATGGTGCCAACGAAGATGAAGCGATCGCCGCCTTGCTTCATGATGCCATTGAAGACCAAGGAGGGGCTGCCACACGAGCAGAAATTCACCACCGTTTTGGAGAAAATGTCACAACCATTGTAGATGGTTGTACTGATGCCGACACCATACCTAAACCCCCTTGGCGACAACGCAAAGAGACATATATTGCCCACATTGCCACCGCCTCCCCCTCAGTGTTACTGGTATCAGCGGCAGATAAACTTTACAACGCCCAATCAATTCTCAAAGATTATCGTTTGCTGGGTGAAACACTGTGGCAACGCTTTCAAGGTGGTAGAGAAGGGACGCTGTGGTATTATCGCGCCCTGGTAGATGCTTTTAGCAACAGGGGAAGCACACCGCTAGTGGCAGAATTAGCACGAGTAGTTACAGCCATTGAGTTACTGACATCTAATAAAAAATGAAGGCTGAAGGCTGAAAAAATTCATCAAAACTCCTGGGTTTGAAACCCTGTGCTTCACTTCGACAAAGCTCAGTGACTACTAGCACGGCTTTGTATGTTTAAGTGCTGGTTTTTAAATGGATATAATCCCAGGAACCAGCAAACCTGTTTAAGTCCCTTCGACCACCGCTAACAACATGTCTTGTCTGACAACGTCCAACCAATTGGACTTAGAGTGAATCCGAACTAGGGAAGTATTCGGAAGTCTGTAGCAGTTAGCGGCGAGAGTGGTCTATTCAACACTTGCGTTGTCCGAATTGGTTCGGTCAATCCCCGTCCTTTTCAAGGCGGGGTAGTTGAAACTTCATACTTCATATTTTTTGATGCCAAATTGTCACTATGAGAACAGTATTTTCTGGGCTAGCGGAACATACTACTGACTGAAGTATCTTCGTGGATGCGCCAGATGGTTTCCCCTAACAGATTAGCTACCGAAAGTACCACTAATTGGGGAAAGCGATCGCGTTCTGGTATGGGAATCGTATTAGTGACAATGACTTCTTCAAACCAGCCACTGGACAAACGTTCCTTCGCTGGAGGAGAGAAAACGGCATGAGTTGCACAGGCATATACCTGACTGGCTCCTTCCTCCCGTAGCAAGCGTGCGCCTTCAGTAATTGTGCCGCCTGTATCAATCATGTCATCTACCAAAATTGCTGTTTTGCCTTTAACATCACCGATGACATTCAAGACTTCAGCAACATTGTGAGCTTGACGACGTTTATCAATAATGGCCAACGGCGCATCATTCAGTTTTTTCGCAAAGGCTCTAGCTCTGGCGACACCGCCGACATCGGGCGAAACAACCACAATATCAGACAGTTGTTTACTGGCCAGATAATCTAAAATTACTGGTGAACCGTAAACATGGTCAAACGGTATATCGAAATAGCCTTGAATTTGTGCCGAGTGCAAATCCATAGCCAGAACTCGGCTAGCCCCGGCTTTAGTAATCAGGTTAGCCACTAATTTGGCAGTGATTGACTCTCGCCCTGCCGTTTTGCGATCAGCGCGAGCATAGCCATAATAAGGAATGACTGCGGTTATCTGTCGTGCAGAAGCCCGACGACAGGCATCAACCATAATCATCAATTCCATTAAATGGTCATTGACGGGTTGACAAGTAGGCTGGATGAGATAAACATCACAACCTCTAATAGACTCTTGGATTTGAACGTATAGTTCTCCATCTGCGAATCTTTTGCGAATCATTGGCCCCAAGTCCATGCCCAGATAACGGGCAACTTCTTGAGACAGTTGGACATTGGCAGAGCCAGAAAATAGCCGCAGGCGATGATTTTCAGTCAATCCCGTGGCTGCTGGTTGCACCTTTAAACTTGCAGAACTAAGCACAGCAGATCCTCGATGTGCATTCATGGCAATAGTATCATTAGATAATTAGCAGATTTAACTGAAATAGCCTAAAAAAAACATCTGTAAGTTTTTTTCAAGCTTTCATAAAAACTTTAAACATTTCTCAATATGATCATTTGTAAGTCATCTTTTAGTCCCTGTGGTAGAAAAACCATTAAATTGATAGCTGAACTGAAATCAAATGAGCTAGCCCCATAGTTAAATCGATTTAAGCAATCAAAAGCTCGTAAATTTTTGTGGGATAGAGGATTGCAGGCATCTGTTTTATTTATAACTGCAAGTCAGCCATTTATGGTTTCATTCATATTTACTGGGATGGAGAAAGTACAAACACTCACGAATAAATTCTTCATGGACAGTTGAATCTTGGCTGTATATTCTATGATACTAGCTGCAAAATTATAAACTAACCGACTAGGTTTTTGATAGTGAATTACATAAAAAATTCTCAGCCGTGGCAAATTGGTCTGGCGTGAGATGATATAGCTCAGGGTATACAGTAGTGCTACATGTTGGCGTTGATGTTGATGTAGGGAAAGCTCTTGACGCAAATCGCTACAAAAAACGTTGAAATTAATCGTCCGTAGGCAGTTGGTTTTGTTGACCGTATATTCCGGCAATTTCTCACACATACTTACGGATGGCAGATTGGAAAAATAGAGTTAAATAATTCTTTGAAGACTTAATTAGCACGTACTATTACGGTAGTTCTGATTTTCTCTGCTCAAACTTATCTTGGTAAGTTGCTTCCTCCCTAGTTGCTATTATATTGAATTGATTAATCATGCAAGCACCCATTACAGTTGGTTCTATCCTGCAAAACCGTTACCGCATAATTCAAATTCTTGGACAAGGGGGATTTGGTCGAACCTATTTGGCAGAAGATCAACGGCGCTTTAACGAACTTTGTGCCATTAAAGAATTGATTCCCTCAACGGAAGCTGACACTTGGGAGAAGGCAAAAGAACTGTTCCAGCGAGAGGCTTCTATTTTATATCAAATCGAGCATTCTCAAGTACCGCAATTCCGGGAAAGATTTGAGCAAGACCAACGCTTATTTTTAGTGCAGGATTATGTTGCAGGTCAAAATTACCGGACTTTGTTAGGTGAGCGCCTAGCTATTGGTCAAACTTTCACCGAAGCAGAAGTATTGCAGTTGATTCGCTCATTGCTGCCAGTGTTAGAGCATATTCATAGTCGGGGAATTATTCACCGGGATATCTCACCAGAAAATATTATTTTACGAAATAGCGATACCAAGCCGGTGTTAATTGACTTTGGAGTAGTGAAGGAATTAGCAACGCGGCTACAATCCCCAGATAGTACAGAACCAATTACCACTGTGGGCAAATTAGGCTATGCTCCCAGTGAACAAATGCAAGCTGGACAGGCTTATCCTAGTAGTGACTTGTATGCCCTAGCTGTGACAGGGATCGTTTTATTGACTGGGAAAGAACCACCTGATTTATTTGATGACACCCAACTAACTTGGAATTGGCAAAGATGGGTCAGAGTAAATCCGCAATTTGCCCATGTTTTAAATCGGATGTTAAATCATCTACCGAGCGATCGCTATGCTAGTGCTGTTGATGTCGCTCAAGCATTGCAAGTTATAGACCAACCCAGTATACCAACGCCTGAAGTCTCCAACATCCAAACAATTGCTGTGGGTCGTCGTCCAGACCTAGTCTCACCCCCAGGTTCACCCCATAAACCTGATCCTGTAATTCCCCGCAGTCGCTCTAACTCAGTTTTAGATAATCCATTAGCATTGGGGGCTATTGGTAGCGCCGTCGTGATTTTAGCAGGAGTCGGTTCTTGGGCATTGGTAAGTTCTATTCGTAATCAGTCAGATGCACAACCAGACCAAACACCACCACAAACTTTTCCTTCTCCAGTGGTGACTGGCGGGGAAACATTTTCTCCTACGCCTGAACCTACACCTACGGTTGAGCAACCAGATGAACCAGTAATCTTGAGTAGACGCTTGACATTTGGCCCCACCAATAGCACCGTTGTGGATGATACTATCAAAGCCAATCAAATCATCCAGTACAGCTTTTCTGGGCAAGTAGGAGATACATTAACGGCATTTATTGAGCAAGGAAATGGCATTTTATTAACAGTTTTAAATGCCAATCAACAACCGATTGATCCTAATGCCCAGCAAGTAACGAGCTATGAAGGAATATTGCCGGATACTGGTAGATATATCATTCAGTTAACTCTGGTTCCAGAAATTACTGACAGCGATTACAGTCTCAATGTGGCATTAGAAAACCCAGTTATCCCCACACCAACGCCCATAGAAACGCCCATAGAAACGCCGACACCTACCCAAACCCCAATTCCTATTCCCGTCCCCATACCCACAGAAACACCTACACCCACAACACCTACCCAAACCCCAATTCCCACCCCTACACCACCACCAATACCTCAACCCGACTTTGACGGAGTAAATAACACGCCTACAGATAGCACACCACAACTTTAATATTCCATTTCATCAGGAATTAGTTAATTTAGGATTGAAGTTGAGGAATAGGACTATAGAAGCTTGGAGGCTACTTGATGAAGTACCGTCGCCCCTGGCATAATTTTCGAGGTAGTTGGCTTTTAGCTTTAATGAGTGTGGTTATTGCTACACCTGCAATAGCAGAGTCATCACATTTTGGTAAATTTACCTTGTCACCAGGTTTTGATCCGTCCACAGGAATAGTTCAAGGACAAACAGGTGGTGCTTACTCCTTATCTGGTATTAGTAGACGCGATCGCGATCGCAATCTTTGTATTGGTTTTGGCGACCCCCAACCAGATCACATTTTGGTTTTAGAAGAAAACTTTGATCAACTCACAGTACTAGTTAACAGCCGTGGTAATGACACCACCTTACTTATCCAAGGCCCAGACAATAAAACAATTCGTTGCGGCAATGGTAGTCAGACCAGTAAAGATGCCAGCCTTACAGACAAAAACTGGACAGCTGGTAACTATAGTATTTGGGTAGGTACCTTTCATCCCAGGATGAGGCATAACTACACTCTTACGGTGCAAGAAAACTAGGACAAGGGTATAAGGGGACAAGGAGACAAGGGGACAAGGGGACAAGGGGACCAGGAGACCAGGAGACCAGGAGACAAGAAAGAAAATACTTCCTGATGTCCCATTTCCCCCTCCCTAATTTCCAGAGTTGACACCAGGGACGATACTATGGGAGAGTAGCTCGTTTTGCTTTCCGAGGGTACTATCTCGTGCTATCTACACTACGTGCTGATTTTCGCATCATATTTGAACGTGACCCTGCTGCCCGTAACTGGTTGGAGGTCTTGTTTTGTTACCCAGGTTTGCAAGCCCTGCTGTTCCATCGGCTGGCTCACTGGCTGCATCATGTTGGTCTTCCCTTTATCCCCCGCTTAATTTCTCATATCAGTCGGTTTCTCACGGGAATAGAAATTCACCCAGGCGCAACTATTGGGCAGGGTGTATTTATTGACCACGGTATGGGAGTGGTAATTGGAGAAACTGCGATCATCGGAAATTATGCCCTGATTTACCAAGGTGTCACCCTGGGAGGAACGGGTAAAGAAACTGGCAAGCGCCACCCCACTGTGGGCGAGAATGTTGTAGTTGGGGCTGGTGCTAAAGTGCTGGGCAATATTCAAATTGGTAATAATGTTCGCATTGGTGCTGGTTCAGTTGTTTTGCGGGATGTGCCTTCTGATTGCACAGTGGTAGGTGTACCTGGTCGCATTGTCTATCGTTCTGGAGCGCGAGTAGGCCCCCTAGAACACAACAACTTACCTGATTCAGAAGCTGAAGTAATTCGCGCCTTAGTTGATCGCATTGAATCTCTGGAACAACAAATAGAAAATCTTCAGCAGCAATCTTCTACAAAGCCCCAAGTTTTGTCCGTATCTTTAATCTCTCACGAAGGCGAATTACCAAAGGATATTCCTCTGTGTAGCCTCAGAGATAAGGCAATTCAACAATTTTTGGACGGAGCAGGGATTTAGTGAAATCTGGGGAGATAAGGAGGATGAAAAACAAGGATGTTGATACTTAACGAAAGCCTTTCTCCCCTGCCCCCTGCCCCCGTACCCTTCGGGAAGCTACGCTAACGGCTGACGCTCACGGCGAAGCCTGCTCTCCTGCCTCTTCTTCCCAGTCCCCAGTCTTACGGATTAACTTCCTGACTACACCACTCTTGTTGCTCATCGCGGCTGTAAATTCGGCGGTTTTGTGGTTCACCGCGCAATTCTAAGTGATCTACTTGCACTGGATCGAGTAGTAGTAAACAAAAATTTGCCACTGGCTGACGAGGATCTGGTGGTGCTGGCTCGAAGGCTGCTGGTTCATCAACTCTCGGTTGACTGGGATGGGGCCAAGCAAATTGTAATCGGGCGGCATCACTCAGTTCTTGCCACATGTTGGCGCGGGCTGGCTGTAGGGTAAGTTGAGATTCATTATCTCCTACCAACGTTAAGCTGCCAGAAATGCGAAATTGTTCTCGCGTCTTGGGGAAGTACCAGCAAATTTCTGCCCAAGGTTGTTGTTGGATTTGGTCAACTTTATCACTACGGGCATCAGTAATAAATTTTAACTGGTTAGTATCTTCTAAAAAGCCACGGAAGACTACTGTCCGATTAGCAGGGTGGCCGTTTTCCTTGACTGTTGCTAACTGTAAATAACGAGAGTATACCAAACTACGGTTGCGATGAAGGGCACGGGCGATCGCGCTTCGCCAAGGAGCAATGGACATTATTTTAATTGCCTACCAAAGTAAAATTTGCTGCTTCATTTCTATAATATCTAAATAATCCCACGCAAAGGCTTTTCTTAATAGGGGATGCGGAATAAATTGATCATATTTTTGCAGTTCTGGAGCTTCTGCGGAACTAACTAAATCTTCTGCACTAATTCTTTGTTCACACAATGAAACTAGTTCTGGTTGCAAATCTTTAAATTTATCTTTACCTAGTTTGATTGTCAAGTAATAAGGATTCACTCCACCAATACTGTTAATTTCTAATGATTCTCGGCAAAATGAGTTAAGCAATCTTTCTAAAGTCCGGTAAGCCACTGTACCCATCCAAGGAAAGATACAGCATTTACCTTTTTCTAATTGCAAAATATTTTGTTTATCTAGTCCAGCATTTTTGACTATTTGTCGAGCTGTTTGCAAACGTTTTTGAGCATTCTTTTGTAAATAGCTGTATTCTACATCTTCTAGTAGAACCTGCCGCATTTTTTGCAAAACTCTCGTATGAATACTTCCACTACCACCACGCCAATAAATTGTAGCTTTACCTGATACCTGTTTGGCTAAAATTACCTTTTTCTTAAAGTCAACTTCTAAAACTTCCCAGGTTCTTCCTGCTAGGGCGAATTGATTACCCACAGGCGGAGGTAAGGCAATACTACCAATTTCTGTTGTCCCTTGCTTGACTGCATATTCTTGATTGTCCGCAAAGACGGCATAAAACTGAAATTTACCGACTATTTTTTCTCCTGCTAAACCAATGATTAACTTACCTTGTTCAGTTTTCTGAATATGCTCAATATCAATTAAATACCGCAGTAATAACTTAAAATCGGCTGGGGAAATAGCCGCAAATGGTGGTAGATTAAAAATTTGTTTAGCTAAGGCAGCCGGTGTCATTTCTCCGGTGGCTACCAAAATACTCATTGTTTGATGATATAGCAAACTTAAGGGATATTTAACAGGTTTAATTGGTTCAATCCAACGTTCTTCTATATAAAGTTGAATAATGGCAATACACTGTAAAAGTTGCCAGGGAATTTGTTCTGGTAGTGGTGCTTCAGATAAGGGTTGATTTTCGGCACAAACAAAGCGCATATCAGCGGCTTCACCTCTTCTACCACTACGTCCTAAGCGTTGTAAAAAGCTAGCTACAGATAATGGTGATTCTAATTGAATAACGCGCTCTAAATGACCAATATCTATGCCTAATTCTAATGTTAGAGTAGCAGCCGTCACAGCAGGATAATTAGGTTCACGCATAGCATTTTCCGCAGCTTGACGTAAGCTAGCAGAGATACTTCCATGATGGACGTGATAAATATCTGGTGATGCTTGTTCTGTGGCAATTCGTCGCAACGATGCAATAATTGATTCAGTTTGGGTGCGATTGTTAGCAAAAATTAAGCATTTACGAGAATTACTGAGATTAAAAATATATTTTTCGTAATCTGTCGCCTCTAATTCGTCAATTTCATTATTAAGATAAAAGTGTTCTATTGCCAGCTTAATTTGACGTTTGACGGCTGTGATATTGGGAGTAATTACTGGTTTGTCAGTTCCCGAACGCAACCATTCTTCAGCCATTGAGTAATCACCCAAAGTTGCCGACAAACCAATGCGCCGGGGTTGGGTTTGTGTCAAGTTGGCTAAACGCTGCAATTGACAAATAATCTGACAACCACGTTCAGAACCCATAAAGGCATGAATTTCATCGATGATGACAAATCTTAAATCGCCAAACAAGCGCATCAAATCATGATGCTTATTAATTAACAAGCTTTCTAAAGATTCTGGCGTAATTTGTAGAATACCTTGGGGATTTTTTAACAGTTTATTTTTACGACTTTGCGCCACATCACCATGCCAATGATATACGGGGATATCTGCCGATTTCAACAAGTCGTTGAGGCGGGCAAATTGGTCATTAATTAAGGCTTTAATAGGGCCAATATATAATGCCCCAATAGTATTAGCAGGTTGCTCGTGTAATAAAGTCAAAACTGGTAAAAATGCTGCTTCTGTTTTTCCCGCAGCAGTCGCAGCCGCCACCAGCAAATGAGCATCTGTGTCGAATATCACTTCACACGCTGCTAATTGTACCGGGCGTAATTCACTCCAGTTATTTTGATAAATGTATTCTTGGATGAAGGGTGCAAGTTTAGAAAAGCTCAATTCAAAAACTTCTCCACGCAACGCACAAATATTTCTACACCCATTGCCAAGGCCGTTTCATCAAAATCAAATCGGGGATGATGATGAGGATAGGCTAAATCTTTGGCGGGGTTGGCAGAACCTACGAAAAAGTAACAACCAGGAACTTCTTGTAAGAAAAATGACATATCTTCGCCGCCCATTGTTTGGCATTCTGGCACAATCCCTATGGGGGTTTCTATGACTTCTTCTGCTACTGATTTTACTAGTTCTGCCATACCAGCATCATTGATTACTGGCGGATAAAGGCTCCAATAATTTAAGTCATAATTTGCACCATGACTTTGGCAAACTCCAGCAATTATTTGCTCGACTCGCTGGTTAAAGAATCCTTGAAAATCCGGGTTGAAATACCTGATAGTACCACTCAGGCGGGCGGTATCAGCAATGACATTTAGCTTGGTGCCGGCATGAAATTCACCGACTGTAACCACAGCTGAATCAATGGGGTTGACGTTACGCGCCACAATGGTTTGTAGGGCATTCACAACTTGGGCAGCCACCACAATAGAATCAACGGTTTGATGAGGCATGGCACCATGTCCACCTTTACCCAAGATGGTGCATTTAAAGCACTCTACAGATGCCATTAATGCCCCAGTACGAACACCGACTGTCCCCAAGGGTAAGTTATTCCACAAATGTAAACCGATAATGGCATCGACATCTGGGTTTTTGAGTACCCCGGCGGTAATCATGGGTTTTGCGCCGCCTGGCCCTTCTTCTGCTGGCTGGAAAATCATTTTCACCGTACCGCCAAAGTCATGGCGATGCTGATGTAGATAATAAGCTGTACCGAGAGCGATCGCAGTATGTCCATCATGTCCACAAGCGTGCATTACGCCGTCATGTTGCGATTTATAGGGAACTTCGTTGAGTTCTTGAATGGGCAAAGCATCCATATCAGCCCGAATCGCTAATACTTTGTCAGAACCGGCTTTTTCGCCCTTGATAATGGCAACAATACCAGTCTCGGCTATACCAGTTTCATGTTCAATGCCCCATGCTTGCAACTGGCGTGTGATCAATTCAGCAGTGAGTTTTTCTTGAAAACCCAACTCTGGTTTTTGATGCAGTTGTCGCCGCCATTCTACTAATTGTGGTTGCAATGAGCGAATTGAAAGTCGAATACGAGATAGATCGACAGACGAGTTGGGAAAGGTGGAAACCATGATGAAGACAAGCTAGTTAAGTAAAGCTAAATTAGGTATCTGACATCTTGCACCAGGCGACTGGAAGTCACGGCTATACAGACCAAACCCGCCTACGCGGGTTAAAACCCTCGATTTTCCGTTAGTCCGCGCAGGCGGACTTAGTTTGTATAGCGATTTCTAATCGCCAGAGCTAGGTGCAAGATATGAAGTATTTAACTTAAGGTATTTTTACAGTCTAATCGTTCTGAAAATGTTCAGCTTGCATAGTTAAATGTCATCGGCGCTCATCTGCGGTTATTCTTTCCCAATCGAGATTTGATGCTACTTGGGCGAGTTTATCCAAATCTTCGGGATTATCTAAATAAGGCAAACAACCTAAAACTGGTGTATTTGTCAGTGATTGAATCAAGTCTGATGGTGTCCAATCGGCTATTTCGGCATCTGTACGGGGTTGAACACAGTTGAGAACTATACCTTTGAGATTCACTTTTGTTTGCCTAGCCAATGCCACATTAGCCACTGCTTGGGCGATCGCACCTAATTTTACTGGTACTACTAAGATTGTCGGTAAACGCCATTCTCCGGCTAAATCGGCTACTGTCAACTCATCTGTGACTGGTGATCCTAAACCGCCCAAGGCTTCTACTAGTACAAAATCACGCTGCGATCGCAACTTGGAAAAAGCTTGCCAAACTAAGGCTAAATCCACTTGGCGATTTTCCTTGGCTGCGGCTATGGGTGGGGCGAGGGGGGCTTGAAAATACAAAGGTGTAATTTCTGCGGCCGATTGGTTTAAGGTAAATAGCCGTTGATACAACTCGCGATCGCCAAATCCCGATTGCATGGGTTTCATAATTCCCCAGCTATGCTGCGGGTAATATTTTTGCCAATAAGCTGCTAAGGCTGTTGTTAAAACAGTTTTGCCAGCCTCGGTATCAGTTGCAGTAATCAGTAGTGTGTTTAGCAATTTATATTAGTAATTACTTTATTAAGTATGTACATTTTATCTATATTGTAATATACCCTAGAAGCTCACAGCGTTTTGTAATTAGTTGAGTTAACCCCAGGTGAATCTTTCTACTGTGCAATGAAAACTGCTGTATATTAATTCATGATTCGTGACCAATTATTTCGTCATAATTCCACACATTGTCAGGATATAGTTATAAAAATAAAAGCGGCTTTTAAAATTTTATCTCAATCATTTGGGTTATTACGTATAGACCCATACACTTAAGTTAGGCTGTCAGGTAATATCCCATCAGGGCATAGCAGCAGTAAAATTATTCACTAATAAAAAATAATCCTAGATATTATTTGTGTATCTAGATTCTCTTTATCTATATTTGACAAGCCTTTGGGAAATTAGTGTTATTACTAATTACTTTTTACATAAATACAAAAAAATATAATTTTAAATTAACAAGATACACGGCTACTTAATATTGGTTTCTTAGTAAAAAATCACATTATATTTATTTAGAATAAATAGCAATTGGGGATATTTTTTATATATATTTCTCACAATTGGAACTTAGTTTTCATAAGCAACAGTTATGATTAATTAATAAGATTTAAACCAAGGACAGAATATTATGTCTGGCGCTGGCCCAATAAGTCGATTGTCTCAATTTGTGACTTTTGCAGCTTGTAGTATTCTCTTGGCTACAGTTCCTATGAACACAAAAGAATCTTCAGCCTTCGCGCAAGAGATTCAGCCTATTAGTACTCCCTCGCTGGTATCTCGCCATCATCGGCAACATCGTGGTAATCGTAGCAGATATACACGGCAACTAAAAGCGGTTTCGGGGCCTGATAACAGAGGACGTTGGATTTTCTTTCGTCCCAGTGATGTTTCCAGAAATGCTATGCAAGCACAAGGTTGTACCGAAGTTCGCGCTAGCGCATCCACTTGGAGTTGTCGGCGTCGTACTATCAGGGTGCAAGTGAGTAATTATGGTTCCTCTAGCTATCGTTCACGTGGTTATAGATACTCCACAAGAGAAATCAGCGCCGAATCGGGGCCTGATGAAAGAGGACGTTGGCGGTTCTATCGTCCCAGCGATGTTTCCAGAAATGCCATGCAAACACAAGGTTGCACTGATGTCGGTACTGGTACAATTAGTTGGCGTTGTCCCAGACGTACTATTAGGGTGCAAGTAAATAAGAGTCGTTAAATAACGCTTTGTAATTGAATTTAATACGTTTTGAATCTCTGCTTAAGTCCTTTTCTAATTCTTTTCAGCTACAGAATTTTTTAATCTCTAATAGGGATTTTATGAGACATGATATGCAGTGATGATTGTATTTTTATCAGAACTAGATATTGACTCTACCCTGGGGTAATCATTATGAACCCACCAAATTTTTATTCTGTTATTTTGTGCTGGCGCGCTTCCAGATTGAATATAGCCAGCAGCCATCATTTTTTTTCAAAATTTTCTGCTGCCAATACTATACTTTCAAACTTCGGTAGCCCCTGTATTTAGTGTTTGTTTAGGGTCATAATTAACCTGGTATGTTGTCCATATTCTGTATCCTGGCAATACTACAGCAATACCAGTAGAACTATGAATTTTACCAGGATATTTGTAAGGATTGTCATCTGGGACACTTCCACCAACACGAATAATTAATCCAGGTAGCCACACATACAATCCAGGAATTAACAAATCCATACTGTAAGCGATCGCTCTCATCTTCTCCTGTGTGTCAAGAGAAGCTTTGCTTAAGTTGAGATTTGTGGTTATGTGCATCGTAGTGAATTTTCTTCTATTTAAAGTTTCAATCCCTAATATGGATTTTATGTGGTTTCCAAAAAGAAATCAACCCAGATTAGTTAAGGTGGTTATATCTTTTAATTACTAATAGAGATTGCACTCAAACTCTTGTGCAGTAATCAATACATCCAAATCTTTTACCTTTGTTTGCCAACACCTACCCATTGACCTAACTTTTCACGGTATCTGGAAAACCTCTCTCTAAATCTCTCTCCTGCGAGGCGAGAGACTTTGAATTCCTGATTTGGAAGTTAGATTTTCCGTGGACTTTTCCACATGACGTGAAAAGTCAGACCCATTGACGAAATTCAGCACCCCATTACAAAGTGTAGGTAAAATCATTTACCAACATCCCCGGAACCAGACTACCTCCGAGTTGACGATTTTCGTAAGTACCAACTTCAGGGATAAATTCTTGAAAACTGGTAAAATCTACGAGATTGTCTCCCCAAAAGCGATAAAGGCTTTCATCAAAGCGTAAGTTTTCTATGGGGGCGATAATTTCCCCATTTTCTACCCAAAAGCAAGCATAACGGGTCATACCTGTAATTCTACCAGCGGGGCGATCGCTCCAGTTCAAGTAATGCAAATTTGATATATATAATCCTGTATCTAAACTTGCAATAATCTCCTCAAAATTTAAATTACCAGGACTTATTTCTGGCGCACGTAATGTTTCTGAACTATTAGCACCATTGGCATTTTTGCTGTATTCTTTTGCCGTGCGCGAATTGACTAGAGTATTTACTAAAATTCCTTTTTTTATTAAAGGTAACTCTGGCGCTGCCATTTCTCCCAATTGATTAAATCGTGGTACTAATACCTGTTGAAAGTTTTCTTGCAAATTAAACTTAGGAGAAAGTTGTTTTTCTTGGCGTGATAAAGCAGCTAAGGCGCTGTTTCCTTGTTGTAAATCAGCTTCACCAATAGCTGACCAAGAAAGCATACCTAATAAATCTGCAACAGCCGCCGGGGCAAAATAGGTTTTATACTTTCCTTTGATCAATTGTTTCGCAGGACGGGCAAGCAATTGTAGTTGTTCTTTTGCTTCGTTAATCTTGGTTATATAAGCTTTTTCATCCCAATCACTACCTGCAAATATACCTTTCACAGCTTGCCCACAGGTATCAAATATTGAATAGTCTAATGTAAAAGAATCACTAGCAAACCAGTGTTTTTGACCATTGGAATCACCATAAGCTTTAATTACAACTCCTCCGGCATACATACCAGTAAAATCTAATTCCGCAACTAGTTCTAATACCGTTGATGCTACTGATTCTGTCGCCAATAATTGCCCAGGTTTTACTTCCCGACTAGTATTATTTTCCGTTGGCAAAACTAAATAGGGATCGACAGGCAATAAGGTAATTTCGTCACGCAGTTCCTGTAAGGCCTTGTATGCATTTTGCCAATCTAAATCCCAATTGCCTGTGAAAGGAAAATGCTGAAAACTGCTACGCTGATTTGTCATTAAAGTGAGTTCTATCCAACCATCAGCAACTAAACCTGTTTGTCGCACTTTGGCATGATTGAAACGAGTAAATTGGCTGCGCTCACTGCTAAGTTTGACAGTAAATTGTTCCTCTGGCTTTTTTTTAATCAGCAGAGTTTCAATTAGTTGATTAAAACTAACTTCTAAGGTAGATAATTCGACAGTTTTCATAATAGAAATTGGGAATTTGGGAAGTGAAAAAGCAGAGGGCAGGGGGCAGGGAGCAAGGGAGCTATCGCCCACAATTCCACTCGGCTTTAAACCTTATCTTTTGGTAAAGTATTTTTTCTAGCCTCTAGCCTCTAGCCTCTAGCCTCTAATCTCCTCCACCAAAAACTTCAACATTAGCAAATACACACACAGGTGAACCATGTCCTACCCACATGGCTTGATTGGGTTCACCTTTACCACACATGGGGGTGCCGTACATTTGCCAGTTGTCGGCGTTTCCTACTTGAGTGAGGCTATGCCAAAATTCTGGGGTTGTGGCCCGATAGTTGGGGTTACGCAGGGTTTTGGTGAGTTTGCCATTTTCGATTAATTTAGCGTACTCGCAACCAAATTGAAATTTATAACGGCGATCGTCTATTGACCAAGACCGATTAGATTCCATGTAAACACCGTGTTCTATGCTACCGATAATTTCCTCAAATGAGGCGTTTCCGGGTTCTAGGTTGAGGTTAGCCATGCGGTCAATTGCGGGTCGATTCCATGAAGAAGCTCGGGCGCAAGCTACTCCTGGGACACCTGCTCTGGCTTGGCTTTCTAGGCTGCCTAAACCTCTTTGGAGTACGCCTTCTTTGATGATATGTTCCCGTGTGGCGACAGCCCCTGTATCGTCAAAACCATAGCTGGCAAATTCACCCGGTACTGTGGGATCAAAGGTGATATTCATCAGTGGTGAACCGTATACTAGGTTACCAACATCACTGGTTTTCACAAAGCTACCGCCTGCATAGTTGCGTTCATCTCCCAAAATTCGGTCAATTTCTAGGGGATGTCCTACACTTTCATGGATTTGTAGCATCATTTGATCTGGTGCTAACACTAAGTCAGTGCGGGTGTTGGGGCATTCTGTTGCTGTTAAGAGTTCTACAGCTTGTTCTCCCACTTGTTGCACTTGCGGCCATAAGTCATCTTGTTTTAAAAGTTCCCATCCACCTTGGTAACAGTGTGCTTGCCAGCCGTTGTTGGTACGTTGCTGGACTATTGCGCCATCTTGGGCGATCGCTCCATAATGAGTTCCGATAGAGATTATTTTTTGATATACTTGTGAGCCGTTGCTGCTGGCAAACCAAGTTTCTCTTTCTGTGGTACTAGCGCTGGCTGTTGTTTGGACAATTTTGTCATTAATTTTGAGTGTCTGGCAGATACGAACCAGTAAATTGTTAATTTCTCCGGGACTGAGGGCATCTAATGGTTCTAAATAGGGAGAGTTATATTCACCCACAACTTTGGGGCGTTCACTTTCACTAAAGGGATATATCATCCATTTGCTAGCTGCAAGGGCCTGTTTATAAGCTGTTTGAGCAGCCGCTTGTAGTGATGGTATATCTAAGGAGTTGGTAGCTGCATAACCGAGACAGCCATTTACTAAAACTTCCAGCATCGCTCCCATTGTGGAGGATTTGCCGTTGATTTGGGGTAAGCCATCACGCACATGGCGAGTTGAGGAATTTTCTTTGACGGCTCGAATACCAATCCAATCAGCAGGGATATCGAAGCAGGCGATCGCTTTGGTGAGTTCAGACCACATCTTTTTTATAATGAGATTGATAAGAGAAACAGTATAGTAAAACCGGATGCTCCCCTTTTAGCTCTATGGATAGGACTAAAATTAAAATAGCACAAGGTACTAATTCTAGAGTTACTAGGCTTCGTCTCATTAATTAGTATACTGATGAAATTTGGCTAATTACTTACGATATATCTGTGAGGCGATCGCATCGAATGAATTTATTTCTGCCAAACTACTAATATCACTCCAGTCATAATAAAACTCAAACCTAAAAGACGAGTTAAGGGAATTGTTTCTCTAAATATAAAATAACCCAGCAAAACTGAGAAAACATAAACTAACGATACAGATGGGCCAGCAATACTTAAATTAACTCTAGTTAATAGGAGTATATAGGCCACAGCACCTAAACCATAACAAGTAAGCCCTATTAAAAGCTCAGGAATTGTAATGATACTGAGAATGTGGCTAATAGTATTATCTATATTTACTTTGCCTAATTTCAGCGCGCCTGCTTTTAAGAAAAATTGTCCAGCCACACTTGCAAGGACTGACATTAACAGTAAACTAAATTCTTGTAGTGACACAAATATATCCTTTATATTTTTTAGATATTCAATTTATCTGGCTATTTTTCTTCAATTGCCAGTTGAGTGAATTTAACAGTCATATTTCGATCATCACCTGGTGCAAAGGTAAATTTCCCTTTATTCCAATCTTTGTATCTAAAAACTACTGTATTCCATCCTGAAATAGCTTTAAACTCAATCCTACGTTGAATATTAATATTTTTGCTAAGATTAACTATTTTTTCTAAATTTACTCCATTAGCTTCTATCACTACATTTTGATCATCAATTGGATTTATAAAGCTGAAAACTAACGATATTGATTTAGATGCTGGCAAATTAAATTTGAGTAGAGTTTCTGGACCTAAACCCCATCGCCATACGCTTCCTTGGGATGAGTTTTCAATTGTGCTTAGTCCATTTATATTGAAACCATAAGGTAATTGAAATTTCAGCAAATCAGCTTCAGCGTAATTTATAAAAGTTTCTAATTTCAGGTAACTACCCAAGTTTAAATTAACTTGATCTCTTAATTCAGAAGATTTTGGTATAAATTTTACTAAACCTGCGCCCGGCACTTTTGTCTCCACAGTTGGCGTACCGAAGCGAGTATAAAAATTTTCAACACAATCTTGAGGTAAAAAATCTACATAAAGGTTAATCCCGGCAAAATCATTAAATTTATAAAAATCTGTAAAAAAAGCCCATTCTTCTGAATTAAAACATCGTTTTTGGTTACTTGCTTTAAAAATATCCTGCTCATTAGGAACAAACATTTGATCCCAACCAGCCTCAATATATGGCTTTAATTGGGAAGGATGTAAACGTCCAAAGTACTGCCCCATAACTTTTTTATGATGAAACCGTCGTAAAGCAAAAACGCTACCATTTCTTGCATAATATGGACAAAGATTTTGTAAAGCACCGACTCCATTACCTCCTATTACACAAAATGGCCAATCTAAAACTGCCTCTCCTGGTTGCTCTTTAACATAATTCATATACTGAAAAAAGCTGTTGTCTAAGGAGTATAAAGGTTGATGGTTGAGCTTGAGTGAATATGCAGTATAAATTTCAGTACAAGCCAAAAATACCAAAAGTGCTGATACTAGCTGCCTAGTATGTAAACGTAAACTATTTAAACTAATATTTAGAGCAAAAATGCTAAGTATGATCGGGTAAAGAACAGTAAAACGACCTTGGACTCGACTGAAGGCAAACCAGGGAAATATCTTTAATATAGGAAAGTGAATCGGATGGTAAAAAATACAAATGAAGAATATTGTTAGTAGAGGTATGAAAATACCTATTTGTTTGCGTTTTTGCCATAAACCAACAGATGCGATGATCAGCAAAAGCCACCCTGGGCTACCAGCACCTAAACCTTCTGGTGAATCGTTAAATAATTGTTCAACATTAAATTTCCCTGGGTGAAAAAACGGCAAAAAAGGAATTAGTATTCTAAGAGGATTAGCCCACCAAACTCCACTAGGAATTCCGGTAAAGTCGAAGCTTTTCGCTTCTCTTGATATTTGGATAACTAAGGGGAAAATAATAAAGCTGGCAGTCAAAAATAGACCTAATAAAGCTAAACATATACGGGGATAGGAATAAAATTCACTTTTATATTTTCTTAATGTAATTTTGAAGCAGGTTAATAAACTCAGTTTTTTATTTCTAAAATATCTGTAACTAAGCAAAAGTAAAGTAAAAATAGTAGAAATTGTAAATGATGTTAAGGCAGAACCAGCTATGTATCCCAATTCTTGTCCTAGAGATAGAATAAGTAAACACATTCTGAGTAAAATTAACCGTAGATATACATAGTGCCCCAAGGTTACTTTTTTTAGTATGATAAAGTCAGCGATAAAACTGAGAGCAGTCCAATGAAATATTGAATAGCTGAGATGCTCTGGATATTTGTGAATTGCGTAGAAACTAAAAAATGAAATTAGGAATCCAGCCCCACTAGCACGGGCAAAACTATAATCTTTGAAAAGTAGAAGGAAGCTTCCGATACCTGTAACTAAAACACTTAAAAGATAGTATATTTGTATCCAGGGACCAATTCCAAAAATGGAGTAAAAGATCGCGTAAAAAATATCTCTTTCAATTGACCAAGGCTGAAAGACACCATTTGTTCCATAAGGATAAAACGCTTGATTATTTATCAGGTTCAAATTAGGAAATGGTAATAAACTAAGATTTTTAGAAAAATAAAACCCGGTATATTCCCAATATTCTGTATCTCCAAATCCAACTAAAGGATGTGAAAAATCTTTAATTATTAAAAAACTAAAAGCAAAAGAAATACATATTAAAAGATATGAAGCATATTGTATTATCCATTTAGCTTTAATGCTAGACAAATTATGCATGATTTTTATTTTCTAATTAACCTTTTTTTGCCACACACCTAGTATGGATTTACCTAATGAATATTGGAGTAATGGATCGACTTTTATAGACAAGGGAACCATAAATTTATCCCAAAATAATATTTGTTTCCTAGTTGGCATTTTACTTTTGAGAATAAAGCGATTACCGAGTGAAGCCATTAATCCAATTGAGTCTAAATACATCAAGGTAATACATTCGAGACTTTCGGGGATTATGTCTGATAACATTTTTTTGTTGTAACGACGATAATGCCCTATTGATTTATCAAATGGAGTAAAAAGCCATTGGTGAGATGGAGCTAGCACGACTAAAAATCCACCATTCTTTAGGTGGTTAGCGGCAAGTTTAGTCTCTTGTCTGTCACTTTTAATATGTTCTAAAACATCAATGTAGATAATAGTATCAAACTTTTCTTCATGATGTAAGTCTGATAAAGTTCCTATTTTTACTTCACAGCATTCTGCTAGCTTACCCTGCACAATTGAGTGATTTAATCTGTTTGCCAATGCTGAATCTGGTTCAAGACAAATCCAACGTTTATGATTACGTTGACACAAAAGTTCAGTAGTTCCCCCAATACCTGCTCCTACTTCTAGGACTTCATTGCCTATGTATCTTTTAATCAGAAGACTCCAATAGCTTTTCCAATTTTTAGCTTCACGAAATAGTTCTAGTTCTGAGCCAATGTAAGATAAATTAGTCATAATTTAGGAAAAATTTTTTGAAGACCCAAAATAAAATAGCTATAATCCCTCTGTGGCACAAAATTAGTATTGTTTCTTCCAACTAAAACTACAAAAATCAAAGATATTGAGAGCATAAAAGCTTGCATAGTTATTATAAACAATAGTGCGACGATATAAGATGTCCAACCAGGAATTGCTAAATTAGTAGTAAATTTGATACAGATAACAAAAATTATAGAAATAATAGTAAGAAATATAATGAAACATGATGCAACTAATAATCTCACACCCACTATATCTGCTTGTACAGAGATGGCACTAAGTCCATGAGTAACAAGTGATACAAAATTCATTTTGGGTTGTCCATAAAGACGAGTACCACGCCTAGTTGAAACTTCGGTGTAAGGAACTTTTGCCTTTAGCAATCCAGCAGCGTAATGATTCCAAATTTCTGAAACAACTACAAGTCGTTGTAATATCTTATAAGGGATAATGCTGAAATTTCCTACACGTATCTCTTGGCCTGTTAGAAGTTTATACAGCAACTTATAAATAATATAAAAAAATTTGAATATTTGGCTTTCAGATCGTTGACTTCTTCTGGCAAAAACTACTTTTTTATACCCTTCTCTTTCACATTGATAAATAAGTTTTAGCACATCTAGAGAAGTATCTTCTCCATCTCCATCCATCACAATAACTGCTGGACAAATTATATTTGCTTCAACATAAGCCAATCCTATAGCAATAGCCCTTTGATGTCCCAGATTACGCTTTAATTCTAGGCAATTAACTTTCTTAATAGCCTGAAATTTTGTAGATATAAAACTATCATGAGAAGCTATTGTAGAAGCATCATCTATGACTAAGACTTCGCATTTTATTCCTTCAGTATTAAGCACTTCATCTAAATTCATCAATAACATATCTAAAGAATACCAATCATTAAACACGGGAATTATTATTAAAATCGATCCATTGGTAGAATTTTCATTTTGATTGTTTATATTATGTAACATTTTTATTCCTTAATTAAAGAGTGAATACAATTAAAAATATAAAAATAAGGATTTAGCCGAAATTTTAGTATTCCCTAAAAATTACATTTATCCTAACAAAAAAATAACTAATAAATTTACTCAAGTTTTAATTTTGAACATATCAACTAGATCCTTAATTCAAAATTAAAATTAGCAAAATTACGTACTAATAAAGTGTACTGCTTCTGCAATTCTTTTGATTTGTGGATCAATTCTTTCATGATTTATCCAACTGCTTATTTCTTCACCTATCTTTTCTACAAGCTCATAGGCTACTGTAGAACTTCTAAGCTTTTGACTTTGCTTGGCAAAGTTGATAATTGCCTGAGCATAAGTTTCCATTTGATGTTGCTCTTGTAATAGTTGTTGTCCATTTCTACCCAACTGTTCAAAGTATTCAGGATTCGCCAGAAAATCTTTAAGGTGCTGCTGTATATCCTCAATTTCATGTTCTGGTCGCACGAATGCAAGTGTATTTTTAGGTTGTTCTGCGTACCAACCAACCTGGGTAACTAAACTGGGAAGTGCATGACTCCAAATCCTCAGCTGACTTAATGATGCTTCTCCCATAGTCGGATAGCGCAGATTAATGGCTAGATGAGCATTTGCCAAGGCTGTGTCTAACTTAGTTTCTTCAACAAAACCATGTAGTTTTACCAAGTCGGTAAGACCTAATTGTTGAATTTGATGACAAATGTAGTTCTTATCCCAAACTTGACCATAAATATCTAAACGAAACCGATTCTTTTCACCGAAACTAGATAAAGCTTTTAAAAAAGCTTCCAGACGGCGGTTGGGTCCAATATATCCAAAAATTATCAGTTGATAAGGTGTATCAATAACTTTATTATCTGTTTTTACCTGCCAATTGCTAAGGTAAGGTAACGGAACATAGCCAACAAGCCAGCGATTATTTTGCTTGAGAATATTAAAAGCTTCTTTTGTATGGGTGACTACTCCTACTGCATTCTCTAAAGCCAAAAATGTCAGGGGATAGTGTTCAGCCATGTACTCAATTGGCAGGTCATCATTCCAAAATCTCTTAGCAGCTTGCTCACCAGCTAATCCGTAATATTTTTTCATCTGAGATAAATAAGCATCCAGATTACCTTGTTGATACCTATATATACCAGCAAAAAAGTGCTGCAAGCTAAAATCATGTAAAACAACTAACCCTGGACATTGGCAACTACTCTGCCATATTGCGTAGTGAAAGTCTAAATTATTGCCAACGTGATATATATTTAAATCTGCTTGGTTAATTTCTAACCAAGGAATATTAACCAAATCATAATGACACACCTTGATGTGTTTCTCTAAACATGGACTCCATTGCTTTTGATTTGTCCATAGCACTACTTCAGCATATTTTTGCAAAACAGGAATTAATTTAAATGTATACTCAGCAATGCCAGACTTTGCCGGCGGCAGAGGGGAAAACCAGTTAAGTTTCATGAGAGTAGCTTTTGAACAACCTTAGACCATGAGATATTGAGGCTATCATAATAGTCTCTTCCTGCCTTACCAAGAGTTTGCGCCCAATAGCGATTTTCCCATAATTGATCCATTGCGGCTGCAATAGATTTAGAATTAGGTTCAGCTAATAATCCCGTTTCTTCGTGACGGACAAATTCTAATGATCCTCCCGAATCTGTACAAGTAATAACAGGTTTAGATGCTAGCATTGCTTCCAAAGTGACATAGCCGTAGTCTTCATCAAAGGGTGGGTAAATAACTGCTAAACTTCTTGCATAAGTGCTAATTTTTTCTTCTTCTCCAATTTCCCCTAAAAAGACTATCCTCTTAGAAATTTTCAACTTTTTCGCTAAATTATCTAAATTCTTTGCATAGTTATTTTCATCTGGCTTACCTGCAAACAATACCTTTACAGGGTTACTCGTTTTTGCAATTGCTTCTATGACAAGTTCCTGTCGCTTCATTGGTGAAAGTCTACTGGGAAAAAACAGATAATTTTCTGGTTCTTCACAATAAAAAGATTCTGATTTATAAGGGGGATTATAGAGCGGTATAGAATCTACTTGATTAAAAATTTTTAAACGTTTAGAAACATTACCCGCAATAGTAAAAATAGACTGATATTCTTTAAATGCTTGATTATCAGCATTGATAATCGCTTCACGAATCTGTAGTCCATTTGGAAAGTGGATTAAATCACAGTATTTTGTATTCCATAAATCGTAAGCTGTTCGATGTTGATGAAGCAGCCACATTACTTTATTAGGATGGGATATTAAGTATGCAGGAAATTTTAGACCTATGACTCTATCAATAGCTTGACCACAAGATTCTGACACATCTAGTAATCGACAGGCTAGCATGGTATCTAATATACGCTCCGGGGGATACCATTTAAAAGGAACTGCAATTATCTCAGCCTCATGCCCCTTAGCACATATAGCTTTTATCAACCCTTCTGCTAGTATCTCAGCACCTCCTCTCACAAATGGAACTTGAGTCGTGACTATCAATACTCTCATGGCTTAAATCCTATAACTGCATAATCTTGTGGTCCATAAAAGTAATCATTAAAACGTTCAGCAACTTCTGAACCTGCCAACCTAAGTTGAGCAGGATAAGGATGAAGTTTGATGGATGTAACGCGGCATAAACCATATGATTCCGCCACAAATTCAATCATGGAACTTGGCAATGGGTTTCTATGAGTAGGATCAGTGTAAAATGTGTTGCTACCCACTAATACATTATCTGGATTTGGCGTTTCAAAAATTACTAATCCTCCAGGCTTTAATATCCTAACTACTTCGCTAAATAATTTCATTAATACTGGGAAAGTTAAATGCTCAATAATATGAAATCCAGTGACTGCTCCTAAGCTATTATCTGGTAAAGATTGTACATAAGCTATTACATCTGCTTCTATTACATCAAGTCCACTGGAGCGACATTGCTCTAACATAACTCTGTTAATATCTAGACCTTTTGCTGTATATCCAGAATCTTGTAGCAACTTTAGCCATTCTCCTCGCCCACAGCCTACATCTAAAATAGATGAATTTGGAGTACCAATCTTTGCTTCTTCAATTAATGGCAAATATACTTTCAATCTGTTTAAAATATCTTCATGACTACCCCGAAACTGGTCTTCAAAAGCAACGTAAAATGCGTCTAACAAATGTCTATCTTCTGACACAAAAGTTTGTAATTGCTCTTGATTAAACGGTTCAGGTAATCGTCGCTGTGCTTCTTCCAAAAATAAAGATATCAGACGCTTTTGCTGCATTAAATCATGTTTTAGGTAGCTGTCGTTTCTGATATGGCGCTTGTCCATCTCTTGGAAGCGAGTATCTACAGCACCCAGACGCTCATGTAGTTCTTGAATATTTTTATCCACTTTACCGAGTCGTTCATCCATCCTGAGAAAATGAATATCCACAGCACCCAAGCGTTCATCCATCCCTTGAAAGTGAGTATTCACAGCACCCAAGCGTTCATCCATCCCTTGAAAGTGAGTATCCATAGCCCCCAAACGTTCATCCATCCCTTGAAATCGAGTATTCACAGCACCCAGGTGCTCATCGAGTTCTTGGCAGTGAGTATTCATAGTACTCAGGTGCTCATCGAGTTTTTGGCAGTGAGTATTCATAGCACTCAGGCGCTCATCCATCCTGAGAAAATGAATATCCACAGCACCCAAGCGCTCATCCATCCCTTGGAAGTAAGCATCCACAGCACCCAGACGTTCATCCATCTGTGTGTTCAAACTTTTGATCCGTTCTATTAGCTGGCGATTCAATTTTACAGATTCTTTTAAGGAAAAGATTAAATTAAAATTGACTTCTCTTTGGTCTTTAAAGAAGAAATTGATTACTTTTAAAATAATTTTTTGTAATTTTGAATTTAGTGTAAAAGGAACGCGATTAAGTTTATCAGGCCATTTTGTGCGGGCATAGGCTCTAGACTCTGCATTTATGAGTAGAGATTCAATATAGCTAATATTAGACAGCAAGCTTGATATATCTGCATCTTCATTTTTGTTTTCTAGAGGCTGAAATTTATCTTTACGGTTAGCCACTTCCTGGCTGATTTTTTCCATTAACTTATCAACATTAATTTCCGGATTATTTGAGTTAATCATGGTGACATTAAAAAATGGTGACATTAAAAAAAATAATTAAAATTTTAAAGTAGTAAATTTTATTTTAATTACGAAAAATCACATACAATTATATTTTGGCCAGTTAGAGATTTTTGTTCGATGCTTTGGAATATTAAATCTCACTGTAGATTGTAAATCCATTAACCCATCGCAGTAAATTTTGTTATTGACCTCAAATACTACTAGTTCATCTACCCAATCATAACTTAACCCTTCTTCAGAATGAATTCCTACAGTAATTGTGTAAACACCCTTATTCATATAGCAGGGAATTTGAAATGAGACTGTCAATTCCTGATTTTGATTTAATTCTGGCAATTTAATATTTAGTAAGTGAGTATTCATTCCATATATTACTAATCCCATTAGATTTCTAATAGAAATACCTACAATTAAATCTGAAAGTTGCTCTTTTGCTTCTAATAATACGCTTATTTGGAAAGTTTTGCCTGTTTCTAATTTTGTAACTTGCTCGCCTTCTATATCACTAAGAGTGACATTTTTAATAATAGCTAATTTGTTACCGTGTCTATGCAGAGAAGTTTCTTCAATTTTTTTTATAAAATCATTCTTCTCTTCAATTAGTGTTATTCCTGGAGACTCTTTATTTTCAATTTCAACTTCATTTTCGTTGTTGTCTGAACTTAATAAAGCAATATAATGGTTGATTACTTCTTTCGGTTCACCGATTTCTAATATTCTGCCATGATTTATTAATACAGCGCTATTACACAGCATTTTCACGCTGCCAGAATCATGAGAAACAAATAATATAGTTACACCTTGTTCTTTTAGTTGACGAATTCGCTTCATACAGCGAGCTTGAAACTTTGCATCTCCTACAGCCAAGGCTTCGTCTACTATCAAAATACTTGGTTCTGTATTAGCAACTACGGCAAAAGCTAGTCTTAATGCCATCCCACTAGAATATGTTTTAACGGGATGCTCAATAAAATCCCCTATTTCTGCGAAAGCCGCGATTTCATCAAACTTAGTTTCTATTTGTTCTCTGCTTAAACCTAAAATTTGTCCATTAAAAAATACATTTTGCCGTCCGGTAAATTCAGGGTTAAACCCGCTACCTAGTTCTAGTAAAGCCGAAACGTGCCCATTTACATACACTTCACCTGTTGTTGGGGTCAAAGTTCCAGCAATAATTTGTAGTAGGGTACTTTTACCAGAGCCGTTTTGACCGATAATTCCTAAAGTCTCTCCCTTGGGAACATCTAGACTAATATCTCTTAATGCCCAAAACTCTTGTGCGTAGCTTTTATCTGGTAGCAAAATTTCCTTGAGACGGTCTACCGGACGAGCATAACGCTTGTAGCATTTCGATATATTCTTCAGCGAAATTGCAATTTCTTCACCCATACCACCGTACACTCACAAACAGCACATTATGATACAGCGAGTATTTCACATTAGCATTGGACTGACTACAGAACCATTGATCTGTGAAACCTGGCTACAATACATCAGCGAAAGCCGGACGCAAACGTTTATAAACCGTAAATCCAAAACAAAACATAGTTACAGCGATCGCACTAGCTACACCCCATTCACCCCAATGCGTTACCTCTCCCACTAAAATTAAATCACGATAAACTTCTGCGATCGCAGTCATGGGATTTAACCAAAATATCCAATTCCGCCATTGTTCGGGAATTGCTGTGGCTGGATAAACAATTGGTGTCAAATATAACCACAAGTTTAAAATTACCACCAATGACTGCGGAATATCGCGCAAAAAAACAGTTAATCCAGCTGCCAGGTAACCTAAACCTGCCGTTAACAGTAATTGTGTTAGCCAGATTAAGGGTAACAGCGCCATCGTGCTATGTAAAGTCTGGGTAGTGAGCGCCACAAAAAAAATCAACGCCATTAAGCCAAAAGAACTTTCAATAAACGTTGATAAAATTGGCACTAAGGGTAATAAAGCTAAAGGAAATACCACTTTCTTGACTAAATTTGGCTGTCCTACCACCGAACCAGCAGACTGCATTAGTCCACCTGAAAAAGCAATCCAGGGAAGCAAACCCGCAAATAGCCATAAACCAAAGGTGAAATTATTTTCAGGCAAACCTGTGAGAGTTAGCTTCACTCTTAACACAATGGAAAAGACATAAGTGTAAATCAGTAATTGAGATAGCTGATTGAGCAAAGGCCACAAATTGCCCAGAACAGAACCCTTATATCGCGCCTCTAAATCTCGCCGTACTAGACTTCTCAATAAATCAAATTTAGCCCATAACTGCTCATTTATTGGCAGTATACGCCTCAGTTTTCCAGCTTTACGCCCAGCCCGCCGTATTATTCGCACCAATTTCTATTTCCTCACGTCATTACCCACACATTCAATTGCCATCAATGAATCTGACTATTTGATGAAAGTTCCTGAATTTAGCTATGGCTATAAATTATAATTATTTATTTGAAATCCCGATTATCTGCGTGATTATACAATGAATCAACAACACCTAAATATATTTTTACGACAAAACTAACTTGAAAGATTAAAATTAAAAGCGAGTTTTTGCTTAACTCACACTATCAGGATCTATTCCTTGCGATCGCAAATACTCAGCTAGTCGTTCAGCCCGTTGGTGTTCTTGTTCAGCTCGTTGGCGTTCCTGTTCAACCCGTTGGCGTTCCTGTTCTAATTGTGCTGCTAACTCTGTAGGTATGAGTAATTTATCGCCCGTATCTAACCGATAAAAGCCTAATAACTCTCCCTCCACTGACACCCTTAATGCCAAAGGTTGACAAATTCCATCTTCAATTAATTGATAATTTTCCCCATTTAATCTATATCCCCGCAACTTTTCATCAATCCATTCTCCTTTGGGGTCAAATAACCAGTATTCTAAAATTCCTAACTGTTCATAAAGGTTTTTCTTTTGTTCTTGGTCTTGTTTCTGCGTACCTTGAGAAGTCATTTCAAAGACTACCTGGGGAACTTGACCTTCTTCCCAAACTTTATAGTTATCCCTACCCCCAGGCGGCACATCAAAAATTACCATGACATCTGGGGCAACTCTCAATCTGGGAAACCCTTGAGCATAGTAGAGAAATTGATTAGCTAATACTGTTGCTTGCCTCCCTGCTAAATATTGTTTTATTACTTCCAGGGTAGTTAACATTGCGTAGAGATGAGTGTAGGTTTCTGCCAAAGGTTCACCGTCTGCACTAGGATATTCAATATGCGGATTAACTAATTTTATTGTGGTAGTCATAGTTAATTCATACTAAGTAGGTTATCAGGATCTATTCCTTGCGATGTCTGACGACAAGCTGCTTCGCATCTACGCAAATACTCAGCCAATCTTTCAGCCCGTTGGCGTTCCTGTTCAGCCCGTTGGTGTTCCTGTTCAACTTGCTCTTTTGGTGTGATTATCCAACCCTTGGCATTGTACCAACGTAACTATAAACCGTTTATCTGTTGATAAGTACCTTGCCAAAGACCCAATCCCATTTCTACTTCTGCCAACCAAAATTTATTTTCTGGTAGAGATATGGCCTCGTAACGTGCGCCATTCAGTCGAAACACACGTAAGTCATTTTTGTAGCGGTCATAGACAACATAGTAGGGAACCCGCAAAATTTGTTCATAGACTTCCCATTTAGTTGGGGGTTTGTTCACTTCTCGAAGTGTTTTTCCTAAATCTTCCTGTTCTGTACCTGGTAAAAGTAGTTCCACTACTAAAAATGGTGCAACTCCCTCTTGCCAAATAACATAGCTTAAACGTAATTTTTTTTGTTCAGTAGCACTCGGTACTCCCAAAACCATATACCAATCTGGGCGCTTGTACCATAAAGTATGTCTGGGATCATAGTAAAGGTTCAAGTCGCTAGCAAGTAAAATTTCCTCAGATGAATAGTTAGCAGGCTGACAAGTCTCACTGAGTAAATCTGCCTGAATGCAATGAAATTCGTCTGGCAAGCCTGATTCTCCCACCAATTCACTGGGTAAATCATACATTGTCGGCATGGTTTCTTGTGGCGAAAGGGGTGGATCAGGTTGATACATGATTGCTACCTCAATTAATTAGAAAGAGAGTTTTCCCCTAAATTAAACTGTCTGGGTCAACACCCAATGAACGCAGATGTTTTGCCAATTTATCTGCGCGTTGTCGCTCTTGTTGAGCCAATTCTGCCAATTCCGTGGGTATGAGTAATTTATCCCCAGTATCTACCCGATAGAATCGCAAAAGTTCTCCTTCGACTGCTACCCGCAACCCCAGAGCTTGACATAACCCATCAGTAATCGGTTGATAAATCTCATCTTGTAACCGATACCCCTGTAATTTTCCGCTAACCCATTCTCCTTTGGGGTCAAATAACCAGTATTCTAAAATTCCTAATTGTTCATATAATAATTTCTTTTGTTCTTGATCCTGCTTTTGAGTGCCTTGACTGGTAATTTCAAATACAACTTGCGGTACTTGACCTTCTTCCCAGACTTTATAGCTATCCCTACCTCCAGGCGGTACATCAAAAATTACCATCACATCTGGTGCAACTCTTAATTTAGGAAACCCTTGTGCATAATAAAGAAATTGATTTGCCAATACTGTTGCTTGTCTGCCTGCTAGGTACTGCTTCAGAACTTCCAATGTCGTTAAAATGGCATACAGATGTAAATAAGTTTCCGCCACAGGCTCTCCATCAGAACTCGGATATTCAATGTTTGTATTTGCTAAATTGATGGTTGTAGTCATAGCTTTTCCCTATTCAAGCAAAGTATTTGGGATAACTCCTAGAGTAAGCAAATGTTCTGCCAGTTATTGCGATCGCATTATCTCTCCATCGCCCCATCTCTCTCATCTCTCTCATCTCTCTCATCTCTCTCATTTTCCCCCAAATCTCTGACCGATGCGACACCGATTCAGCTAAACTGAGACTTGGTTTATTGCATTGTGACTAGGCATGGAAATCGGACAAAAGGTTAAGGTTTATCGTTTACGCGATCGCGTATCTGCTCCTGTTGTGAAAAAACTCGGACAAGTAGGCATTATCCAAGGCTACAAAGTCACAGATGGTGGTGGAATTGGCGTAGTAGTGCTGTTTGACGACAATTATTCCACTTGGTTTTTTGAAGATGAAATCAAACTTGTGTAATAGAAACCACTTAAGGCGGAAGCTAAGAGTATTTGCCTAGTGCTAAGTTGGAGTTGAACAGAACAGCGGGAAAAAGAGAATCAAGTAATGTCCCTGATATTGACATTTTTGGGCCAAGGTGGTGTAGCTCGTACTAAAATTGCGATCGCCGCCGCCAAGTTATTGGCAAGCCAAGGTAAGCGTGTACTTCTAGCAGGGTTGGCAGAACCAGTATTACCTATCCTACTGGATCACACCCTGACTCCTGACCCCCAAGAAATTGCTCCTAATTTACAGGTTGTGCAGTTTCAATCATCTGTACTGCTAGAACGCAACTGGGAAGAAGTGAAAAAGCTGGAGGCGCAATACCTCCGCACGCCCATCTTCAAAGATGTTTATGGTCAAGAACTGGTAGTATTACCGGGAATGGACAGCGCCCTGGCCTTGAATGCTATCCGCGAATATGATGCCAGCGGCAAATATGATGCGATTATCTACGATGGCACAGGTGATTCGTTTACCCTGCGGATGTTGGGGATGCCAGAATCTCTCAGTTGGTATATGCGGCGGTTTCGGCAATTATTTGTCAACTCTGATTTAGGGAAGACTATTGCGGAATCGCCGTTTATTCAGCCGCTAATTAGCAGCTTTTTTAATGTCAACTGGACAGCAGATAACTTTGCAGGGCCCACCAATCAAGTCAATAATTTTTTAGAACAAGGGAAAGCTGCCCTTGCAGATCCTCATCGCATTGCTGCTTTCTTGGTTAGTACAGCAGACCCCCTAGAAGTGGCAAGTTCCCGTTATTTGTGGGGAAGCGCCCAGCAAATTGGGTTAACTATTGGTGGTGTGATTTTGGTATCGCCTGAGCCAAACATCAACCTTGTGGAAGAATTTACACCCCTTCCTGTAAGTTTTGTCCCCGATGCTCCCACAGGCCAATGGCAACCTTTGATAGATGCTTTACCCAATTTGGGAGAACAAGCACTACAAGCTCCCAAACCAATTGAAATAGACATCCACAACCGACAGGTACGCTTATTCTTGCCAGGATTTGATAAAAAACAAGTCAAACTAACCCAGTATGGCCCAGAAGTCACAGTAGAAGCAGGAGACCAGCGGCGTAATCTCTTCCTACCCCCGGCACTAACTGGCAGACAGGTGACTGGAGCGAAGTTTCAGAATAATTATTTGATCATTTCTTTTTAAGTATTGAGGTTTGGAGAAGCAGGAGTGCAGGAGAGAAAGACTGTTTGCTAGTCAGAAAATCTGTCTTCTTCATCCTCTCCTACTCCCGACTCCCGTACGGCTGACGCTCACGGCGAAGCCTATTCCCTACTCCCCACTTAATAGTCTTATGCCAGAATCGACTCCTATTAACCCCAACTCCCAGCCTGCGGAGGCTATAGATTCAGTTAAACCCGATGAGGAAATTATTGCAGTTGCCGATCGCAGTGCGAAAACTCGGCAGTTACTAGGCATGAAAGGTGCTGCACCAGGGGAAAAATCCATCTGGAAAATCCGTTTGCAGCTGATGAAGCCTATCACCTGGATTCCTTTGATTTGGGGCGTAGTCTGTGGTGCCGCTTCTTCGGGTAACTATACCTGGACATTAGAAAATGTGTTAATGTCAGCAGCTTGTATGTTACTTTCAGGGCCGCTGCTTGCAGGTTATACCCAAACCCTCAATGAATATTATGACCGGGAAATCGATGCAGTAAATGAACCCTACCGTCCCATTCCCTCAGGAGCAATTCCTTTACCCCAGGTAATTACGCAGATTTGGGTATTATTAATTGCTGGCAATGTCTTAGCTTTGGCGCTAGATATTTGGGCAGGTAATCAATATCCCACAATTACCACCATAGCTATACTTGGTTCTTTTATTGCCTACATTTATTCTGCACCACCATTAAAGCTCAAACAAAACGGTTGGTTAGGCGGTTATGCCCTGGGTGCTAGCTATATGGCTTTTCCTTGGTGTACAGGTCATGCGTTGTTTGGCGAACTCAATTGGAAAATTGTTGTCATCACGGTGGTTTACAGCTTGGCTGGGTTGGGTATTGCCATTGTCAATGATTTTAAAAGCGTCGAAGGCGATCGCCAATTCGGATTAAAATCATTACCCGTGATGTTTGGCGTTAATAGAGCCGCTTGGATTTGTGCAGTGATGATTGATTTATTTCAAGCTGTGATTGCAGTGTATCTCATCACCATTCACGAAAACTTGTATGCAGCCATTTTGCTTTTATTAATCATCCCGCAAATCACTTTCCAGGATATGTATTTCCTCCGTGACCCTCTCAAGAACGATGTGAAATACCAAGCCAGCGCTCAACCATTCTTAGTTATAGGAATGCTTGTGGCCGGTATAGCTCTGGGTCATGCTGGAATTTAAGTAGGGACAAGGAAGGGGATAAGGGGATAAGGGGACAAGAACAAAAATACTTCCTCATATCTCCCCGCTTCCCCATCTCCCCAAATTTATACTTCTGTAGTCAGAAGTTAGGAATGAGGAGTTAGGAGTTAATATACTTCTAACTGTTAGTTTTTATCAGGACTTACCGTGTTAAAGTTAGCGTCTTTTCTCATTCACGGGATTCAACCTTTATTAGTCCCTATCTGCTTTGTAGCGGCTTGGAGTGTACTGATTCTCTTTGCGTGGAGTCTTTGGTCAGCAGCGCGGGACGGTATTACTACGGCCAAACAAATGCATCAAATTCCTTGTGCTAACTGTCAATTTTTTACCGACAATTACCGCCTCAAATGTACTGTACACCCATCTACTGCCAATACAGCAGAGGCCATTAATTGCTTAGACTATCAACCCAAGACAAATCCCATGCTTTACTAGATAGGGTAATTTACAATCTCAAATACCAAATTGATTGATGCTAGTTCAAAAACTTAACAACTGTCAAGAATTTATTGCTGGAGATAACACCATTCTCCGGGAACTGCTACATCCTGATAAGCAACCAATAGCATTACGCTATAGTTTAGCTCACGCAAGTTTACCAGTAGGAAAAACCTCTCAGCCGCACTCCCTTTCTACCTCAGAAGTTTATTATATACTCAATGGTAAGGGAGAAATGCATATTAATGATGAATCTCAGATGGTTGAACCAGGAGACGCGGTGTATATTCCTCCCAATACAAAGCAATTTATTCGCAACTCTGGTACAGAGCCACTGATATTTATTTGTATTGTTGATCCAGCCTGGCGTCAAGAAGATGAAACAGTCTATTAAATTAGCAAACAGTTATCAAGCATATGCTAAGAGATTTAGCCTGAATATCATTGATAATTGATAACAGCAAAATAAAAAAACTCATAATTCGCTTACTTTGAATCTTCGATTTTACTCAGCCAAATTACCAAATCATCTGAATGAATTGCGATCTCACTTCCCAAAGTTTTAATATACAAAAGTCCGTCGCTAATAGTTAAATCTCTAACTGGATACCAAGAATCTCGTTTCTGAATTAAAAGGTCTAGGGGAATACCTGGTCTTAAAGCATTTTTGCGATATTTCCACCAAGCTCTCCACAGCATGACGGACTTGGTACACTGCACCTTATAACCTTTGGGAACTTGACAATATTGATACCGATAAAAACCCCGACTATCTATTTCTCCTTTGAGAAGATAACTGTGGGTTGCCAATACCTCATTTATTAGTTCCCAATGAGATGAATTTGCATGTACCCAAAATTCAGATGCTGTGTGATTTAGTTTAGATGTAGCAATTACGCCTTCGGTTTTCGCTGTTAATTGATTGCTGCCATACACTGTTTGTGCTGTCAAAGAGGGATTTGACAATAAAACATCTTTTTTTTGGATGGAGCTTTGAACAAATTCTTGAATTAAATCTAGGCTAGACAACATAAAGTTGCTTTATACTCAGTGTCCTAGTTTAAGGGAAGCTTCCAGACACTGCAAATAAGTAACAATACGGTGCTTGACTTTAAAGTTTTAGATTTTTGAGAAATGGTGTAAATACGCTCACCAAATCTGGACGACTCACCACAAGGGTGGGAAAAGAGCGATCGCTATAATCTACCCCTGATAATAAAGGAAATGGCTCTGACTTGAGGGATGTCCAAGTGCCACCAGCTGCTTGAACAATCACCCAAGCCCCGGCTATGTCCCAAACTTTTGGTGTAGCCTCAAGACCACCTAGTGTGGCTCCAGTAGCCACAGTCAGGAAATTATAGCTAGCTACACCCAACATGCGAATTTTACAGGGAAAATCTGTCTGGAAAACTGCGGTGCTACGAGAACAAAGGTTAAAAAAGTGACTTTTGCTAGGAGCATCACTACTACTATGGATGGGGTGATGATTGAGGAATGCCCCCGTTGGTGTAGCTAAACCAGAGGAACCTGCCCAGAAACCATGAAAAGCTTGCCCTAGTGTTGGTACGTAAACATAACCAAAAACAGGCGTGCCTTTATACAATAAACCCAGGGAAATCGACCAAATGGGAATGCCCCTGGTAAAGTTAGTGGTGCCATCCAGAGGGTCAATGACCCAGCACCAATCTGTACCCGGAAACACTTGGTCACTTTCTTCGCTCAAAATGCCATAGCCAGCAAAATTAGCAACGATCGCATCCCGGATTTCTTGATCTGCCCATTTATCTGCTCGGGTTACCAAACTACCATCAGCTTTTTGTGAAGCCTGCACCCGCCCAAAATCTTGCATTAGTTGCTTCCCCACCCTGGTGGTGGTGGTTTGGGCAAAATCGAGAATTGTCGTCCAAAAATCATTCATTGATCAATTCTCGCGTAAATGCGTCCCTGAGCCAAGGTAGATGGGAGGGATAAAGGAGATGGGGGAGATGGGGAGCAGGGGAGAATTTTTTTGCTTGTCACCTTGTCACCTTGTCACCTTGTCACCTTGTCACCTTGTCCCCTTCCAGTCCCTAGCCCCTAATCTAAATCACTTTCGAGAACAGAAGCGATCGCTTGTTTGGCACTCGTTTGAAATTCTCTGACGTTGACTCGGTTAAGGAACCAAATTGACACTACCATACCCACAGCTTCTAGAAAAAATACCATGCCATAAGCTAGCTCCAAACTCGGCAGCACTCGGCGACCAATATCTAACACGCCACCACCTATGACCACAGCCATTCCTCTAGAAACAGACTGAGCTAATCCCCAAGCCCCAATAAAAGTACCTGCGGCTTCAGCTGCTGTGAGATCCAACATTAAACTAATTGCTGCGGTAGTTAAGAAACCAGTTGCTAAACCAAATAAAAACAAACTTGATTTCAAAAAAGCTACATTAGCCGTAAATCCTGAGATACCCAGCAATACTGCACAGATTGCCACTAATACACAACCCAGGCGTGCAGTTCTGCGTTTACCCAAACGTGGCACAATGAAAAAACCAGTGACACCGTAGGCTATCAAGATACCCATACCGTAAAATACGTTTAATCTGGTGCTTTGCGCCAAAGGCATCCCAAACACCTGACCTGCATAGGGTTCCAAAATAGGGTCTTGCATAAATAAGCTGATGGTCATTACCAGCAAAAATGTGAAAAACAACCCTGTTTGCCGACTAGCTGTCAAAATTTTCCAAGCCCTACCCAGTCCCACACTGTCGTCTCGACTCTCGGTTGTGGAACGACTGGTATATTGGGAATATTTTTTTTCTACACCTAATGTGGCGATAATGGACAACCCAAAGACAATCGCCGGCACGATGAAAAACAATCTGTTGACAGCCGACTGTAAAGTTTCAATTGGTGCTTCTGGTGTTAATTGTCTGAGCAAGCTAGAACTAATTATTGCTCCCACAACAATCCCCACCATCAGCATTGACCAGACAATACCAACGACTTTAGAACGGTTTTCTTCTTGGGATATATCCACTAATAAAGCGGCAAAGGTTGTACCACTGGCACAAATTGCCAAACCATATATGGCAAAAACTAAAGATAGTAATGCTGTCCAGCCAATGGTTTGAGTTGTCCATACCCAGCCATCCGTACTGCTAGCTGCTAGATTTAATTGCCACAGTATTTGTATGGCTAAAAATGAAGCGATCGCAAATACTGCTGCTCCTACCCACACATAAATCGTGCGATTATAACCCCACATGGGTTTGAGGTCTGACATTTGACCAAACCAAATACGAGCAGGCGAAACAAATGCAGGTAGCGCTAGCACTAGCGACACCAATGTTGCTGGAATTGCTATTTCTTGAATCATGACTCTGTTGAGTACACCCAGAATCAAGATAGACATCATGCTCAGTCCCATTTGAAACAGGCCCAACCGGAACATCGTGATTAAATTCACTTGTTTCACTGGCTGGGACTTTGGTGACTGACCTGATTCAGGATCGGGTAAAAAATTGCTAGTTGCCATTGCTACTTTAACCAGAAACACTACAGGATTTAGTCTCCCTTTAATTAACCATAAACCCTACCTTCACCAAATCTGCCAATTTTCATGCAGTTGACGACTCCTTTGGGGATGATTTACTTAATATGTCTGTGGGCAGACGAAATCTCTCCTTAAAACCTTCTCTAGTGACTTTTTGCAGTTTTGTGGGTAGCGATACACTATAAAGGTAAAGAAATGTAAATAAAATAAATATTGCTGACGTGGAAACCATCACATTAGGAAAAAATGGCCCGGCTGTTACGCCTCTTTGCATTGGTACTTGGGCTTGGGGTGACAAAATTTTTTGGAGTTATGGCGATGGCTATGGCCCAGAACAGTTGCAGGCAGCATTTACAGCCGCATTAGAAGCTGGTGTTACTTTTTTTGACACTGCGGAAGTTTACGGTTTGGGACTTTCCGAAAAATTATTAGGGCAATTCATGCAAAAAGCCCAAAAACCAGTACAGTTAGCCACAAAATTCGGCCCTTTACCGTGGCGATTTACAGGTCAATCAGTTTCTGATGCCTTAACAGATAGTCTTAAGCGCTTACAAGTAGAACGCATTGAACTGTATCAAGTGCATTGGCCCTTTGCCTTCTTTTTGAGTCAAGAAACATTGCTGAATACCCTAGCCGATGAAGTGAAGCGGGGACGAATTGCCGCAGTAGGCGTGAGTAACTACTCAGCAACACAAATGCAAGAAGCTCATCAAATATTAGCTGCGCGTGGAGTACCTTTAGCTGTGAACCAAGTCCGCTACTCGTTATTAACGCGTCAAATTGAAACCAATGGTATTTTTGCCACAGCCCGTGAGTTGGGTGTCACTATTTTGGCATATAGTCCTTTAGCTCAGGGATTACTTACAGGTAAGTACACACCTGATAGTACTGAAACTCCCAGTGGTGCCAGGAAGATAGACCCAAAATTTAGTAAAGAAGGGTTACAGAAAATTTCTCCAGTAATTTCTTTACTCAACAGTCTGGGAGAAAAGTACACGCGCACTCCTGCCCAAGTAGCCCTTAATTGGTTAATTGCCCAGGGAAATGTCATTCCCATTGCTGGAGTGAAGACTGCTCAACATGTACAGCAAAATGCAGGCGCTTTGGGCTGGAGATTAAGCGACGATGAAATAAATCAACTAGAACAAATTACTCGCCCTTGGCTGAAGTAATAGCAATGAGTCAAACAATTTTGGATTTGCGATTTTAGATTGACGTTAACGCAGCATATGCCGCTCAGTGAGTACTTTAGATTTATTCTGTCAACAAGCGGCCTTGCTCAAACCGAAAAAACCAATCCAAAATCCAAAATCCAAAATAGGCATATTTACAAGAAGTCACTAGCTGGTCATCACTAATGACTCATGACCAATAACTAACTAAGAAGCCGATTCTCTAGCTGAATGTGAACCAAGCTTTTGACCTGTGGGGGCGACAGAAGCATCACGACGGCCTGTCCGCAGCTTGGGCTTGGAAGATCCCCGTCTTTCATCATCTCCATTGTTGCTGTCTGATTTATTCCAGGAAGAACGGCTTCTTTCCCCACCATCACGACGCTTGGCCAACTTGGGTTTGGGTGCAGATACGTTTTCTTCTTGGGGGTCTACGCCTGATTGTAACCAAGCGGGACGAGTTTCATCATAAGCGATTTGCAATGCAGCTGCGGCGATGGCATGAGCATCGTATTCTTCGATCAGTTCGCTGACTATGGGCAAGAATGAAGCTAGACGCTCACCTGTTAAGGCTTCTTTAACTTGTTCTTGCAGCTTGTTAATATGTCTTGCTTCGATTTGGGCCCGTGTGGGAATCGATAGCAATTGCCAGCTTTGGCGGTTATGGCGTTCAAATGCCTGCTGTTTGCGCCGCTCAAATGGCTGTACTAACGAAATTGCTGTGCCTTCTTTACCAGCCCGACCAGTACGACCAATACGGTGGACGTAGGTTTCAGCGCTATCGGGTAAGTCGTAGTTAATTACGTGAGATAACTGATCGACATCTAACCCGCGTGCGGCAATGTCAGTGGCTACCACCCAACGGACTTGACGATTGCGGAATCGGGTCAATAACCTTTCCCGCGCTTGTTGAGACAAGTCGCCGTGATATTCGTCAACACTGTGACCAGCTCCTTGCAGGAGATTAGTGAGTTCTGCCGCTGTCCGTCTGGTACGTACAAAGATTAAAGCGGTTTCTGGATCTTCCATTTCCAGAATTGGCTGCAATGCTTTGGCTTTTGTCCAGTGGCGGGGGATCAAATAAGCTACTTGATTGATTTTGTTGGGTGAGGCCTTGGGCTGCTCAACGGTGACTGTGGCCGGGTTTCGCAAGAATTTGTTAACGATCATGCGAATCGAAGGTGGCATGGTGGCCGAGAATAAAGCTGTTTGGCGCTCTTTGGGTGCTTGAGACAAGATTTTGATCACGTCATCAATAAAGCCCATGCTCAACATTTCATCGGCTTCATCCAACACAAACCACTTCACTTGATCGAGTTTTAAACAACCCCGATCTAGTAAATCGATCATCCGTCCTGGTGTACCGACAACCATGTGAACACCACGCTTGAGTTGCATCATTTGCCGCTCAATGGATTGACCACCATAAATTGCTAATATCCGCAATCCTTCGTTACCGACGAATTGGGTGATGGCATCGTGAACTTGAATTGCTAATTCACGGGTTGGTGCTAAAACCATCGCTTGTACAGCTCTTTGATTCACATCCAATTTTTCTAAAATTGGCAGGGAAAATGCTGCTGTTTTGCCTGTTCCTGTTTGGGACTGACCCACGACATCCCGACCTGCTAACAGTTGGGGAATAGCTTGGGCTTGAATATTTGTAGGTGTGGTAAAGCCAATTTTTTCTAATTGCTCAACGCGTTCTTGGGAAATACCTAATTCTTGGAACGAAAGATTCATTAATTCTCCTCGATGTTGTTTTTTGGTTTTGAATTTGTGAGGCGAACAGCAGTCGCTCAGGAGGAAAACCCCCAAAACTCTTACAGGTTCGCTTAATTGTGACTAGTGACAACTTGACCGTAAAGGTCGTATGTATCAGCGCCGTGGATTGCTACTGGCACGATGGTTCCTAGTTTTGCCTCCCCAACGACATACACCTGACCATCGACTTCTGGGGAAAACCTGCCTGAGCGACCGATTAGTTTGCCAGTTTGCGGATTTTCCTGCTCAATCAGAACATCAACAATTTTGCCGATTTCCTGTTGATTTTTTTTGCCAGCAATTGGCTCCTGAAGCGCCATTAACTGATGCCAGCGCTCATCCATTACTGCTTGAGGCAACTGATTAGCTAGCGTGTAAGCAGGTGTTTCTGCTTCTGGTGAAAAGGTAAAGACACCAACATGGTCAAATTCGTGCTTCTGGACGAACTCTAGTAGATGCTCAAAATGCTCTTGAGTTTCTCCTGGGAAACCAACTATAAATGTTGTCCTCAGTACCGCATTGGGTAGGGCTGTTTTGATGCGCTCAATAATCCCATCATTTACCCTTCCTTGCCAAGGACGATTCATGGCGCGGAGAATGTCGGGATGAGAATGTTGTAGAGGCAAATCTAAATATGGCAAAACATTGGGAGTTTCTTTGATTGCCGCTATGACATCTGGGGTCAGCCCGGTGGGATAGGCATAATGCATTCTGATCCACGGTACATCTACTTTCCCCAAAGCACGCAGTAATTCGGCTAACTTGGGCTTACCGTAAATATCTAACCCGTAATTGGTGGTGATTTGGGAAATTAAAATAATTTCCTGTACACCTTGACTAGCTAACTGCTCGGCTTCAGCAACTATAGATTCAATAGTACGCGATCGCTGGTTCCCTCGAAGATGAGGAATTATACAAAATGCACAACGATAATCACATCCTTCGGCTACTCTCAGGTAAGCAACGCCTTCGGTTGTCGTGCGATAGCGTGGTGTAGTCTCGTCAGCAATGTAGGTTGGTTCTAGACTAACTTCTTTTACCCGTTCTCCTTGTTCTACCCGCTCTATAACATCGACAATTTTGTGATAATCACCTGTACCAACCAAAGCCACTGCTTCCGGCAACTCTTCTAGTAATTGCTCCTGGAAGTGCTGCGCCATACAGCCGGTAATTACAATTTTTTTGTCGGATTCTGCCAGTTCTACTAAAGTTCTGACAGATTCTTGTCTAGCTGCTTCTATAAAACTACAGGTATTGACTATAACGTAATCTGCTAATTCTTCATTCGTATCTACACCATAGCCTGCTTCTACAAGCAGCCCTAGCATATGTTCTGTATCAATTCGATTTTTTTCACAACCTAAGTGCGAAATTGCAATCGTCGGCTTTTCACCCATATTTTGCCAAAATCTTCAGTTTTTTGTCGTCAGATACGCAAGCGATTGTTTCGCTGCTTGTGATCCGCACCCTTATACAGTCTGCATTTAAATAACAGCTTTCCACTGCCAGCAACTGCCTGCGGACTTATGACCTCGATAATTTCCGGTCATGCTATGATATTTCTACTATTTAGTCTGTTTCCCAGGGTAAAATGCAGTGTCTTTGGGTACATGCGACACTTTTAATGTTTTTTAACAAATCGCCTGTTTTGGTATTTTACATTACCGCAGCGTGTGCGTTGTTAATTTACCCGTCGGGAAGCCGCCCAAAGGGCTGGTTGTGAGAAGTCGCTACCCTCAGGGAAATCGCGCTCGCGACTACGCCTAATAAAGCAGTAATGCTACCCTGATGCTAAGGCGGAGCCTACGACAATGCGCTGGCGGGGTGCCTAGTAGAACCACGGGAAGCTGCCTTGCGTCTTGTGAGTGGCAAACTCCTCTTCTAGTCAGGTTTTATCTTAACATATCTTATGAGAGGTTTTACACCAAATTCCATCCCAGGGAAGAGGTAGTAGAACAACCAGCTTACAACAGATTTGACTAGTTAGTTAAAAGTCAAGAGGATTCAGTGCCATAGGCAGGTTCCCAGACTTGAGGTGACTGGCGTTCAATAGTCAATAGTCAAACAAATTCTAGACTCTAGACTGGTGGACTCTAGACCCCGCAAAGCGGATTAAAGACGTGGACTTATATCAGCTATTTAAAACTCGAACACCAATTATTGGCGTGGTTCACCTGCTGCCACTGCCGACCTCACCCCGTTGGGGAGGAAATCTCAAAGCAGTGATTAACCGTGCCGAACAAGAAGCCGCCGCCTTAGCCAGTGGCGGGGTAGACGGCATTATTGTGGAGAACTTTTTCGACGCACCGTTTACCAAAAACCAGGTTGATCCAGCAGTTGTGAGTGCCATGACCGTTGTGGTACAACGGATACAAAATTTGGTGACATTGCCTATAGGCTTAAATGTTTTACGGAATGATGCTAAAAGTGCAATGGCGATCGCCAGCTGTGTGCAAGCGCAATTCATTCGGGTTAATGTCCTGACAGGAGTCATGGCCACCGACCAAGGATTAATTGAAGGAGACGCGCATCAATTATTGCGTTATCGGCGGGAATTAGGCTGTGATGTCAAAATTTTAGCTGATGTGTTGGTGAAGCACGCTCGTCCTTTAAGTTCTCCCAATCTCACAGTTGCCGTCAAAGACACAATTGAAAGAGGTTTGGCAGATGCCGTCATCTTGTCAGGCTGGGCTACTGGCAGTCCTCCTAGCTTAGAAGATTTAGAACTAGCGTGTGGTGCAGCCAATGAGACTCCAGTATTTATCGGTAGTGGAGCCAATTGGGAAAACATTGCTACACTGATGCAGGCAGCAAATGGTGTAATTGTTTCCAGTTCCCTCAAACGCCACGGACGGATTGAGCAACCAATTGACCCAATTCGCGTCAGTCAATTTGTGGAAGCTGCTCACCGTAATTGGAATTCTCTAGGCGAGAGTAAGTCTATTTCTCCGCCAATGAAAATACATTCGTAATTATTAGGGAGTAGGGAGTAGTGAGTAGGGAGTAGGGGGAAGACTTGGAACTAGTACCATTATCTTTACTCCTGATGTTTCTGATCTCCCCATTCCCCACTCCCCACTCCCCACTCCCCACTCCCTTTAGACTAATAGCAGTTTATGATTCGCCGCCGTTCTACTCCTTGGATTCATAAATGGTCGCGTCCATTGATTGCCGCGATCGCTGGTCTTGGTGCCTTGACTACGGGTTATCTCACCATTCAAAAGTTAACCGGAGGTTCTACCGCTTGTGTAGCTCAAGCCGGTGCTAGGGGCTGTAATGATGTGCTTTCCAGTCCTTGGGCCACGGTTTTAGGTCAGCCATTAGCTTTATTTGGGTTTTTGGCATACGCGAGTATGGTAATTTTGGCACTCGTCCCCTTGGTATTGAAACCGGGGGATAACAATAGTAGTAAAAAACTGGAAAACTTGACTTGGTGGCTACTTTTGGTAGGAGCGATCGCCATGTCGGTTTTCAGTGGCTATTTAATGTATCTATTGGCATTTCAAATTTCAGCCATCTGTTATTACTGTATTGCTTCAGCTTTGTTCTCTCTTAGTCTCTTAACGCTGACAATTCTTGGTCGTTCTTGGGAAGACATCGGACAAATTTTCTTTACTGCAATTATTGTGGGGATGGTAACCCTGATTGGTACTTTAGGCGTCTACGCTGGTGTCAATCAATCAGGCGTAACTGGAGACTCCACTCCTGGACAAGCACAAAGAATTAACTTTATTCCCAAAGAACAACCCAATCCAGCCTTTGGTTGGGAAATCACCACCACCTCTGGTGAGGCAGAAATTGAATTAGCACGGCACCTGTCAACAATAGATGCTAAGGAATATGTTGCCTATTGGTGTCCTCATTGTCACGAACAGAAACTACTTTTTGGTCAAGAAGCTTACGAGATTCTCAAAGAGAAAGAAGTGATGATAGAGTGCGCTGCTGATAGCCCCCAAGGGCAACCAGAAGTTTGTAAAGCAGCAAATATTACAGGCTTCCCCACTTGGATTATTAACGGTCAAAGCTACAGCGGAGTCCAAAACCTCGATGAACTGGCAAAAGTTTCTGGTTATACAGGTCCTAGAAACTTCAAGTATTTTAGATAATTTACCTAAGAAGGTTAAGGCTCATACAACATCTATAGGCTGCTTATGCAGCCTTTTTTTGTAGCCAAAACTTTTGATGCATTGTGCTACTTGTGATCAATGAAAGGCAATAGGCAAGCAAGTGGCGTAACTCCAAGAAATAAATTATTGCATTAGTGCATGTAACACATTCTGTCCTATTCTTCTTTCCCTGCTTTCCCAACTCCTCAGTTCCCCCTGCTTCAAAAGTGTACCCCTCGTCCCGCAGGGATTGGAACATTATGTTTATTTGTCAGTCGCGGATGAGTGACTTTTCCTGGCAGGGTAGCAAGTATTACTAAAGATATACTTCATTTAAATAAGAACAGTTATATTTATACTGAACTTGTCTTATCCTAATAAGCACAAAAGTTCCCGATAGCTTTTCATGGAGATGTCTAATCATCGTCATTGGTGATCTATTGAAGTTACCTAGGCTTGTTTGGAGGAACCTAATTAAATGGAAAAGATTCTTAAAAAATAAATCTAGGTCTTGCATGAGTTATATTTGCTAGCTAGTTGATAGCTTAAAAAAAAAAAAAAAATATTTTCCCCACTAGGTAATGGGAATGAGTAAGCAGCTAGGCAAGCGTCTTGTGAAGTTCGTTAGGGGACTGAAACAAATGCTTGGTCGAGGAAATAGAGAGTTAATTACTGCTTCTAGCATTGCAGTCTGTATTTTGGTTTTGCGCTCCACCGGGTTATTACAATCTTTGGAGTTAGCAGCGTTAGATCAATTTTTCCGCTTACGACCATATGAGTCACCTGATGCTCGGATCACAATTGTTGCCATTGATGAAGTTTCTTTAAATAAAATAGGTTCCTGGCCAATTCCCGATGGTGTGATTGCTGATTTATTGCAAAAAGTACAAGTCCATCAACCCCGTGCTATTGGCTTAGATATCTACCGAAATTTACCAGTGAAGCCTGGTTATGAGCAATTAGTGGATGCTTATAAGTCAATACCAAATTTGATTGGCATTGAATTGTTGGGACATGATAAAACCACCAATGTTTTACCTCCACCAGAAATGAGTCGGGAACAAGTGGGTTTTAACAATGTGTTATACGACCCTGATGGCAAAGTCCGTCGCAGCTTGTTATATTGGCATGTCGATCAAGAGCTACACAAAAGTTTTGCCTTAAAGCTGGCTTTATTATATTTAGAGTCAAAAGGCATTACTCCCCAAAAAGCAGATAATAAATCTGAGTATTTACAGTTGGGTAAGGCGGTATTTACTCGTTTTCGGGCAAATGACGGGGCTTATGTACGAGCTGATGCTAGGGGCTACCAAATTTTATCTAACTTTCTCAAACCAGGCTGTCACAGCACAAATCCCGCATCTTGTGGTTACCGTCAAGTAAGTATGAGCGATGTGCTGAATAACAAAGTTTCAGCAGAATTGATCCGCGATCGCGTTGTACTGATTGGTTCTACTGCTTCTAGTCTCCAGGATTTTGTATTTGTGCCACATTCGAGTAGGTTTATGGGTACTGCCAAGCCTATTGCTGGTGTAGAGTTGCAAGCGTATTTTGTCAGTGAATTAATCTCCGCAGCGCTAGAAGAGCGGCCGTTACTCAAAGTCTGGACTAAACTCTGGGAATGCTTATGGATTTTTGCCTGGTCTTATGTGGGATCTGTAACCACCTGGCGAATCCGATTCCCCACTAAAAGCATCCTCAGTACTTTTTTATCTTGTTTGGGGCTAATCATATTTACATATCTAGCTTTTTTATTCGGTTGGTGGATACCACTGATTCCAGCATTAATGACATTTGGCGGTTCAGCTATTTGGATTACCTCTCACATTGCCTATATGCAGGAAGAGTTAAAACGCTCCAAAGAATTTTTACAGCAAGTGATTAATACAATTGCTGACCCCATTTTCGTCAAAAATGAACAACATCAATGGATCGTATTAAATGAGGCTTATTGTCAACTAATCGGGTACCCTGATACGATGTTGATTGAAAAGTCAGACTATGACTTTTTTCCGCTACACGAAGCAAATGTGTTTCGCCAAGAAGACAAACTCGTTTTTCAGACTCAGCGACCGAAGGAAAACGAAGAAGAATTTACTGATGCTACAGGTAATACCCATTTAATCTCCACTAAGCGATCGCTCCACAAAGACGCGGCTGGTAATTTCTTTTTAGTGGGAGTCATTCGAGATATTACACAGCGAAAGTTAATGGAAGAACAACTCAAACGTACCGCCGCTGAGTTATTCCGCACCAATAATGAACTCAAGCTCAAAGAAGACCACTTACGCTATCTGGCTTATCATGATCCCCTGACAGGTTTATCCAATCGGAAGTTTTTTGCCGAACAACTCCACGAGTCATTACTTTGGGCCCAAAGTAACAATCTGTTATTGGGACTATTGTTTATTGACTTAGACGGATTTAAACAAATTAATGATACCTTGGGTCACGATATAGGCGATCGCCTGCTAGTATCTATCGCTCAACGACTCAGCAACTCTTTACGCGGCAGTGATACTGTTTCCCGATTGGGTGGCGATGAATTTACTGTGATTTTACGGGCAATTCCTAACGAACAAGTGGCTGCTAAAGTTGCAGAAAAGATTTTAGCTAGCATCACTGAGCCAATTGTTTTAGAGGGATATACTACGCGGGTTTCCGCCAGCATAGGTATTAGTATCTACCCAATCGATAACCAAGATACTGAGGCGATGATTAGACAAGCAGATGCTGCTATGTATCGTGCCAAGCATTTGGGTAAAAACCGTTATGAATTTGCTTAGATACTAACCTCCTACGGGCGCGATTAACGCTCCCGAAAAATAGGAACTAAGCACATTTCATAATATTCCTCAAAGCCTGATTGTATAACCGTTATACAATGCCCGAGTGGATAAATGCATGTATTAGCGAATTTGTCTACCGTCTATTTCTTCATGATGCTGGTCAAATCACTTAAATACAGCAAATTAAATGTACTTAAGCAAGTTAGCTTAAAGTAAATTAACAAAAGCTTAAGCTTTATAGATAACTTTTTCAGCAAAAATAGCTATTTTTGCAGTTTTCTTGTCTGAAGTTGAGTCATATCAACTACCTAATCCCGAATTTTGTCTAAAAAAGATATTATTCCTGTATTTTTGTCAAGTCTGGGTGAGGGTATTTTTACGGAATTGACTTAAGATTTTATTAAATTTTTCTGGTTTTTATAATTATTTTGTGGTAATTTAATAGGTATATCTAACCTCAGAGTAATGCTAGTAACCGCTTTTTAATTATTTTTCTGAAGAATCTCTGCCTTAAGACACAAGCTACTACCGGCTATTTTCGGTACAGTAGTTATCAATTCACAGAAAAAATTTAATTAAGATTTAATTTTTCCGAAAAAATAACTCAATCTGCTGTAAATAACAAAAAACACAGAATGAAACCAAAGTGCATGGAATTCATCAATAATTATGAGAAGCAACTTGAAAATCACGAGCTTTATGGTATTTTGCCTCAGTGCTTATCTGATCCTCCCCACAATTGCTGATGCTACGGGAAATAGGAGCATGGTGACATTTGATGAGCTAAACTCCAGTGGTAGCAGTCAATTAAGGAATCTCGGAGCGTCTTCTGAGGGGATCAAGGATATATATGTTCCACCCAATTACGGTGGGCCTGACAGTCAGCATGGTAGCGGTACTCGTTGATAGATAAATGGCAAGTTGTCAGTTAAATAAAGAAGATTTGTGAGCGCGTATTTATTCCTTGTGTGTCCGTCATGAAAGCAGCGGTGCCAAGTGCAGTGATTTGCTTGACTAAAATATCAGGCAACAAAAATCAATTAACAATACCAACAAAGGCTGACTGTGTAACGTTTCAGGATATCAGCTTGTAGCCTTTGCCTAAAACTAGGGAAGATCAATTTACGACTTTTGCCATTGGCATTTTTGTACCAGGGTGTGGACTTGCCAATCAGGATCTGGGAGAGGGTAATCTATACGGTAATGTCCGCCCCGACTTTCAGTTCTAAAAGCTGCACTTTTGAGAATTAAATAGGCTACATCTAGTAAATTGCGGGTTTCTGCCCAAAGACGCAATTGCCTTTCCACATCTGGGATATGGAAACTAACAACTTCGTTGGGTTGTAAAGCCAGCAAAAATTGACTCAAAGGTAAAGCAGCAAAATCTGCTTGCCAAGATTCTACCGTAGCGATCGCAGCTTCTAAACTTGACTGTTCTCGACAAATCCCCGCACTTTGCCACACCAGACGGGGTAATTTTTTCCTAATTGCTGCTAGTTGTGCTTGTTGGGTGGGCCATTCATCAACATCAACTTTAAGTTGACGTAATGGGAGGATTGGCTCTGGTTCTGCTATGGGTACATCTGCCAAATCGATATTAGCCATTTGGGCCCCAAACACAATACATTCCAGCAACGAATTACTAGCCAAGCGATTAGCCCCATGTACACCAGTACTAGCAGTTTCGCCCACGGCGTACAAACCAGGAATATTTGTGCGATTCATCAGATCAGCGACAATTCCACCCATCCAGTAATGAGCCGCAGGGGCCACAGGAATTAGTTCATTGAAGACATCAATCCCCCAATGTTGACAAACTTTAATGATATTGGGAAAGCGATGACGAATTTTTTCAGGGGGTATGGGGCGCATATCCAACCAGACATGGGCAGTAGCTGGATCGATGGCGGTATGTTGTAGATGACTAAAAATTGCTCTACTGACTACATCTCTGGGTGCTAGTTCGCCAGCGGGATGGTAATCAAAGGCGAAACGCCGCCCTTCGTTATCCACCAGGTGCGCCCCTTCACCACGTACAGCTTCACTAATGAGAAAGTGATCGGCACCGGGTTTAGTCAAGGAGGTGGGATGAAATTGCACAAATTCTAAATCCCGGAGGACAGCACCAGCCCGTGCCGCGATCGCTACGCCGTCGCCTGTACTTACAGCTGGGTTCGTGGTTTGGGCAAACACTTGACCACCACCACCTGTTGCTAAAATTACAGCACCAGCCCTGATCCAGCTAATTTCACCTTGATAAAACAGGCTAATTCCCTGACATCTGCCAGTTTTAGGTTCTAGCCACAGATTCAAAGCCAAAGCTTGCTGGATGACTTGAATATTTTGACGGCGTAATACTTGGGCTGTCAGGGTAGTGGTGACTTCCCTTCCTGTGGTATCGGCAGCGTGAAGCACGCGATGGCGGGAATGGGCGGCTTCTAAAGTTAATGCTAAAACTTGATCGTGACGGTCAAAAGCCACTCCCAAGTTAACCAATGATTGAATACATTTAGGGGCTTCTTGGGCAAGAAATTCCACTGCTGCGCGATCGCATAATCCTGCACCTGCCTGCAAAGTATCCTCAATGTGTAATGCCGGAGAATCTTCCGGGGCCACTGCTGCGGCAATGCCACCTTGGGCCCAATCACTGGCAGATAAAGAAACTGTTTCTTTGGTAATTAAGCCGACTTGCAAGTCCTCTGGTAGACAAAGCGCAGTATACAATCCAGCGGCACCGGCGCCGACTACTAAGACATCAAATTGGCGGGGAATATCTGTTTGAGACAAGGTTAGAGAGTGGGGAAGGTGGGGAGATGGGGAAATAAGGGAGATCAGGAAGCAGGGGGAGATCAGGAAGTATTGTGATTTTTCCCAGTTCCCAGCCCCCAGTCCCCCTGTGCCTTTATTAGTTATCTGTAGATACCGTTGTTAAAGCGATCGTCTCCTTCGTTGAAGACGGATTCAAATTCGGTAACGGCAAAGTTATCTAAGTTAGCTTGCAGAAGTTGTTTTTGGCGATCGCTCAATCCAGGAAGTTCTAGGATATCCTCGACCTTTTCGTAAGGAGCGTTCTTGATGATTTTCTTCGCCAGGGTGGGATACAACCCTGGATACTGTTGAAAAGCTCGGACGTTGGTATTATTCAAGTCAAGCTTTTTACCAAATTCTGTACCTAACTTAGCATCTGCTTTATTTTGCCGGGAAATTGCCAGGACTGGAACCTGGGGCAAAGCAACACTGTTGATATTGGCAGCAGTGGCTGTCTGATTTATTCCCAGCCATCCCCAGCAACCAAGCAACACACTAAACACTGTTAATAAACGCACCAATCTTTTCACGATTTTTCTACCTCTTTCCAACAAACAAAAAATAACGGCTTTAAGCCAAAAGCTGTCAACTGTAAGCTGAATCCAGACCTATGAAGTAAAGCACACCGATCAATCTGGGAGCTTATTTCATCCTAGCCTCAGGAAAGATGCTCTAAGTGCATCTATATCCTTGTCCTTCATCCTTCGGTTAATAGCTGATAGCTTTATCAACACACAGCGGTCATCAGAAACTAATATACAGCGTATCAATACCCCTAATATTTGCTGTTACTGGGTTTGACCTTTTTTTTACAAAAAGTTATTTCTCAGGCAAAATTTGCCTCTAAAACTGGGTTAATGTCACAGATACTATATTTATGTGAGCAATTCTTTAGGCTGCGATCGCCGCGATCAAAAATAAGCTATCTACTAAAATTGTACTTAGGACTGCTCCACTAAAAGCATACCAGTGTTTTTTTCTAGTCAGCAAAGGTAAAACTCCTGCTGTTAACAGCCCTATGGCAAGAATTGCTGCCCAAGCTTGTCCCCAAGGTGTTTGTACTTGGATGACAGCAGTTTGTAAAATAGGTGACACATTAGCAGGTTCGACTTGCATAATTTGCCGCCAATAAGGCATTAAATCTACTAAATAAAAATACACATCTGTCAGGGCTGTACCCAGTAACGAACCTAAATAAAAGCAGTTACCAACTTTGCCCCAATTCCTCACCAGACACCAACAAGCAAACGGTATGCCGATGGACTCTACAGGTAAATGCCATAAAGGTTCCCAACGCAACCAGCCCCAGTAAATTGCTCCTGCTAGCCAACTCCAGCTAAAGCCTAAGAGTAAATCTCCCCACAAATAAGTTACAGGACGTGACATTAACTTAAAACTTAGCCACACCCAAAATCCTGTAATTGCGACACTCAGAACTGGTAGCGATCGCACTAATGGCGCTTCCACAAATACTGGCACTGATACCAAAAATACTGCTGCTGCAAACAATAGCCAAGTTTGTCTTGCAGCCTGAGAGACAGGCAGGGAGGGAGTTAACGCGAGTGTGGATTCCCATTCATTGATACTTTTTTGTGCTGTATCAGTTGCATGTAAATCAGTATTTATAGGGGTAGTGACAGTGGTGTAAGAGGACAATGTATTATTAATCAAAGTTTTTAATATTTGTTACTAAACTTTATCTTATTTAAGATATCACACTAAAAAAATCCCCCCCCAGGGTATTTATATTTTACCAGTATTCTGCCTAGATTGTATGTTGCACCAAAGTGTAGCAAACCAAGAAATGGGGAGATCAAGGGGATGTAGACGCTTTTGTGGTGAGCTAGTCAAGTTGACAGGTTCCCCGGCATCAAGGAACTGGCGCAAAATGGCTACCTGTACCATTGTAGATGTGCCGTAGGCATGACCCTGTAGGGTGGAAGTTACTCTTAGCCCCTAGTCCCTATGCTTTTTGGGTTATTTTCCTGGAAGGTGGTTAAAAAAACTGTTTGTGTAATTGGTTGTAATAACAGCGATCGCAGGTAAATTCAATGACTCGATTAAAACGTCAATGGTTCATACTTTTAAGTGCAGCATCTGCCTTATTCTCAATTGCCGCATTTCCTGTCAAAGTTTTGAGTAATCAACCTAACCCAACCTTAGATGAGACACAGCCGCAAATGCAGATATTGCAAGCTCTGTTTTTAGGCTTTGTCCAAGGAATGACTGAATTTCTTCCCATTAGCAGTTCAGCACATTTAAAAGTTCTCCCCGTGGCTTTGGGTTGGGGCGATCCTGGGGTAGCTTTTACCGCCATTATTCAGCTGGGTAGCATTGTGGCGGTGTTGTGGTTTTTCTGGGATGACATGACACAAATTATTAAAGGTGCAACCAAAGCCATCGCTGTCAAAGATTACCAAAGCCATGATTTCCGCTTATTTCTAGGAATTACCTTAGGAACAGTGCCTATAGTTTTCTTCGGACTTTTAATTAAAAGATTTATTCCAGATTATGATAATTCGCCCCTGAGAAGCATGGCCGCCATCGCCATTGCCTCTATAGTTATGTCCCTATTATTAGGATTGGCAGAAAAACTCGGTAAACGGCAACGTGACTTTCAACATTTAACCATGAAAGACGGTCTATTAATGGGTTTGGCTCAATCGTTGGCATTAATCCCCGGTGTATCTCGTTCAGGTTCCACAATTACCAGCGGACTATTTATGAGCTTAGAACGGGAAACAGCGGCGAGATTTTCCTTTTTGCTAGGAATCCCCGCCATCACCCTAGCTGGCTTAGTGGAGTTAAAAGATTTTATTCAAGTAGGTGTAGGCAACATAGGTATAGCACCGATGATCGTCGGTACAATTTCATCTGGGATATTTTCCTATATTGCGATCGCTGGCTTGATACAATTCCTCAAAACCCAAAGCACCTTGGTATTTATTTTGTATCGCCTAGTATTTGGTGTCGCCATCTTGGGTGCCATCGGTACGGGATTAATCAACAATAGTTAATAGTCCTGTCGTCATTGGGAAAAATCACTTCCCCCTTTTACCAAAAGATCAGATTTAAAGCCGAGTGGAATTGTGGGTGCTTTTCCCCCCTGCTCCCTGCCCCCTGCCCCCCTGCTTTTTACCCCCACCCCTCACACACATCATGTCTACCATCCATCCTGCCCAAATTACCAAAGTATTACCCGATTCCATCGCCGCAGAAATTGGCTTTGAACCTGGGGATGCCATTGTGGCTATTAATGGCACCCATCCCCGTGATTTAATTGATTATCAGTTTTTGTGTGCTGATGAGGTTCTAGAACTAGAAGTTTTAGACGCAACTGGCAAAACCCATCATGTGGAAATTGAAAAAGACTATGACGAAGACTTGGGGCTAGAATTTGCCACAGCTTTATTTGATGGGTTAATTCAGTGTAATAATCGTTGTCCGTTTTGCTTTATTGATCAACAGCCACCAGGTAAGCGTTCCAGCTTGTACTTAAAAGACGATGATTATCGTCTCAGCTTTTTGTATGGTTCCTACTTAACTTTGACTAATTTGTTAGAAAAAGAATGGCGGCGGATTGAACAAATGCGCTTGTCTCCTTTATTTGTCTCCGTTCATGCTACGGAACCTGAAATTAGAATTAGACTTTTGAAAAACCAGCGTGCTGGACAAATCTTGCCACAAATTCAATGGTTCCAAGAGCGAAGACTACAAATTCATGCCCAAGTAGTTGTATGTCCAGGTATCAACGATGGCAAACATCTGGAACAAACACTCAAAGATTTAGCGTCCTTTTATACTGGCGAAGTGCCTGCGGTAGCATCAGTGGCAGTAGTGCCAGTTGGTTTAACGCGGTTTCGCCCTGAAGACGACGAACTCACACCTGTTACCAGGGAAAAAGCTCAAGAAGTGATTTCCCAAGTAAAATTACTCTCTCAGCAATTTCGCCAACAATTCGGTTCCGGGTTTGCTTGGTTAGCCGATGAGTGGTTTTTAATTGCAGGTGAGGAATTACCCAGCGAGTCGGAATATGAAGAATATCCGCAAATTGATAACGGGGTGGGTTCCATTCGTTTATTTATCAAGCAATTTGCATCTACCGCCGCAGAATTATTACCGTCAAAGCTTTATCATCAGAAAAAATTAACTTGGGTAGTAGGTAATGCCGTAGAAACAGCCTTTCAACCCATTGTGCAACGCTTAAATGCTGTTGAGGGTTTAGAAGTGAAAATGCAGGCTTTGTGTAGTGATTACTGGGGACAAAATATTAGTGTCACCGGGTTACTTACTGGGCATGATTTGCTTTTAAATCTCCAAGGGCAAGATTTAGGCGATGGAATTTTGTTGCCAAAAGTTATGTTGAAACATGGTGAATTATTATTTTTAGATGACATGAATGTTGCTGAAGTTGCGAAGAAACTAAAAACCAAAATCATTCCCGTAGAAGGAGTTGAGGGTTTAATAAACAACTGTATTGCGGAAAATGTTCTTGTTTAATTAGCAAATATCAGTTGTTTTTCGGAGGTAATTTATGCAGGGAATGAATGATAAATAAAACAAAGGCATTTTAGATAAAAATGGGGAGTGATTAGTGAAGAATCAAGAAAAATGTAATAATAAAATCAGACAAACTGGATTCTTCATCTTCATTTTTAAGTTTTTAATTTGTAATTATTTGGGTATTTTGCCAGCGAAAGCGGCAACAACAGAACCTGTATTGAGCGTGGTGCAAAGCCAAGAAAATAAGCAGCAATGGGCAGAAATCACCAAGCGTTTGCAAGCAATAAATATGAATTATTGCGTCATTTCCATAGCTGACGTGAAAAGTGCCGCAGATTGGGGCGATCGCCAGGTCTTGTTTTTGCCCAACGTCGAGACATTAACCCCAGCCCAAGCGATCGCCTTAGAAGAATGGATGAGCAAAGGCGGAAACTTAATTGCTAGTGGCCCTGTAGGTAGTTTGTCAGCACCAGGAGTGCGTCAATTATTGCGATCGCTCTTAGGCAGTTATTGGGGATTTAGCCTCAGTCAGACACAGCAGATTCAAGCTTCAAAAACCAAAAAATCAGAGTGGGCAAACCAAAACGAACTCTTTGGGAGAGTACACGGCGGTGTGTTGATTCCCAATGATGTTGCCACTCAAGCCACCGCAGTCTGGAACTCCTCAGATAATCCCGCCGCAGTCGTCACTACAGAGCGTTCCACCTTCTTGGGTTGGCGCTGGGGAACCAATACAGCCTCAGCCGCAGATTTAGATAGTAACTGGCTCAAAGCTGCCATCACTCACCATTTATCAGCCCCAGCCAATCGCCGCCAAAAAATAGCAGGAGCATCCCCAACCTGCGCCACATCAGTAGCCACTGCTCCCCCATCGCCTCATCACCCCATCGCCATCGCCCCATCGCCCGCACCCATAGACGAAATCGACCAACTAGAACAAGCAGTCCGCTTAGATATTGCCCCCAACTCCAATGTACCGATTAGTAACAATGAGGCGATCGCACTGCAACAAGAGCTAGAAAATTTAATTGGTCGGGTAGAAAGTGCCTATTTAGCTGCATCCGCCCATGCTGCTAGAGTGGGGGATGTGAGTACTAGTAGCTCTTCTCTCAAAGGAGAACAGACACAATTAGCTTCCACGAGAACGCTAATTCCTGGTAGAGAACAAGCCATAGAACAAGCCAAGATAGTTGCTCAAAACATACCTCTGTTAATTGCCCAAAAAAAATACGCTCTAGCACGTCAACAGTGGCTAGCTACCAAAGCCAATTTGTGGAAACAGTTTCCTGTGAATCGCAGATTAGCTCAAGCGGAAATTCGAGCCGTGTGGTTAGATCGGGGGACAATTGTTAAGGCTGGTAGCGACAAAGAATTAGCTAAAATTTTTGATCGGCTAGCACAATCGGGAATTAACACTGTCTTTTTTGAAACCGTTAATGCAGGTTATACGATTTACCCCAGCCAAGTTGCACCCCAGAATAACCCATTAATTCGCGGCTGGGACCCATTAGCGGCTGGAGTGAAATTAGCCCATGAACGGGGTATGGAGTTACATGCTTGGGTTTGGGTATTTGCTGCTGGGAACCAGCGTCATAATGAATTGATCAATGTTAGTCCTAATTACCCAGGCCCAGTGTTGGCAAAGAATCCTGATTGGGCAAATTACGATCATCGTGGGCAAACAATTCCTGTTGGTCAAACTAAACCATTCTACGACCCAGCTAATCCAGAATTACGGCAGTATTTACTCAATTTGTACGCAGAAATCGTCACTCGCTACAAAGTTGACGGTATTCAACTAGATTACATTCGTAATCCCTTCCAAGACCCGGCCGCAGGTCGAACTTATGGCTATGGTAAAGCTGCCAGAGCGCAGTTCCAGCAATTGCATGGTGTAGATCCTGTAAATATTTCGCCCAGTCAACGGGATTTGTGGCAAAAGTGGACAGCATTTCGCACCCAGCAAATTGATAGCTTTGTGACCCAAGTGTCACAGGAATTACGCAAAAAACAACCAAATTTAATTCTTTCAGTTGCGGTATTTCCTCTACCAGAAATAGAACGCATTCAAAAACTCCAGCAGCATTGGGAAGTTTGGGCAAGACGAGGAGATATAGACTTAATCGTACCCATGACTTATGCTCAGGATACCTCTAGTTTCCAACGTTTAGCCCAACCTTGGATAGCTTCGACAAAATTAGGAGCTACCTTGTTGCTGCCAGGTATTCGCTTGCTATCTTTGCCCACGGTGGGAGCATTTGACCAACTACAACTAATTAGAGATTTACCAGTTAGTGGTTATGCCCTCTTTGCCGCAGAAAATTTGAATAACGACCTACAAACAGTTTTTAGTAACACTCAGGGCCAGGTTTCATCAACCATTAATGAACCTATTCCTCACCGTCAGCCTTTTAAAACTGCTGCTGTTCGTTACACAGCTTTACAAAGTGAATGGCAGTTAGTTTTGCAAAACGACCAACTACAACTGCCTGCTGCCACCATTTCTGACTTTAATCAGCAAATGGCAGTTGTACAAAGAGCTTTAGATCAGCTAGCAGCTTCACCTTCAGCCGGTAATTTCATCGCCGCAAGAGCCACTTTAACTAGGTTTCAATCTCAATTTCGCATCTGGATGCGCCAACCAGCCACAGATAATCCCTATCAAGTTAAAGCCTGGGAAAATCGCCTAGCAACTATAGAAAGGTTGCTGCGCTACGGCGAACGGCGCCAGTTGCGTTAATACTAACAGGACTTACGTAACCAACCACGTATTTTCGTCATTGCGACGGTAGGGAAGCAATCTCAAAGCCTTGATTTTCGTAGTGAGTTCGTAAGTCCTAACTAAGTTGCGTTCAAACATAATATTCCTACTCCCTACTCCCTACTCCCTACTCCCTACTCCCCAGTACTCATGATTATTAGTATTTCTTCATACAAAATTTACAGTAAATTCACAGAATTTATAATTTAGACATTATTATTTAATTTGTATCAATAATATTAGAAAATACTGAAATAAATAACTTGCTTTAAATAACTATTGTTTGATGTAGCAATTGTCATCCTCTATGCAAGCTTTACCTCAGCTTCTCTGTCCACGATGTTTAAAGTCGATGATTGACTTTTCGCCACTGACGGTTAAGCCAACAACATCGGTGTCAGAAGCAGTAACACTGATGGCTAATCATGGTGTCAGTATTTTGGTGGTGACAGGTTCACAGGTAGTTGGATGGTTGACACAGAAAGATGTGGTGCGGCTTTTAGCTTCAGGGATTAACTTTCACACAACTCAGGTTGCTGAAGTTATGCAAACTTCAGTAATTACACTGAAAATTACAGAATTACCACCGATAAAAATAGTATTTTCACTGTTACATCAAAATCAATTGGAAATCTTGCCAGTTATAGATGAGCAAGGTCAACTTATGGGGACGATAACACCTGCAAGCATTTGTCAAGTGATCGCACAACCCCCAGCTAAAATTAGAGGTGAAGAGTTAGAAACTCTAGAAAGGCGTGTGACTGAACGAACCATCGCTTTAACTCAAATTAATCAGCAGCTATTATTAGAAATTGCGGAACGCCAAATCAGTGAAGAGCGCTTTCGCTTTTTGGCAGAATCCATCCCTCAACAAGTGTGGATCGCCCATGCTCATGGCAATATTGAATATGTGAACCAGCCAACTCTGGATTACTTTGGCTGCAAATCAGAACAAATTCTGGGTTGGGAATGGCAGCAATGGGTACACCCAGATGATTTGCCAAATTGTGTAGACTTGTGGCAACAATCTATAGATACGGGTAACCCTTACGAAGTTGAATTACGTTGGCGCAGAGGAATTGATAAATCCTATCGCTGGCATTTAATCCGAGCGTTACCTTTGCGTAATCAGCAAGGTGAAATTGTCAATTGGTTCGGCACCAGTACAGATATTAATGATCGTGTTTTTACAGAAGTTGCTCTGCGAGAAACACAACAACGGCTACAAGCAATTTTGGATAATTCTCCCGCGGTGATTTATCTAGTTGATAGTCATGGTAAAAATCTCCTGGTTAATCGCCAGTATGAAAAGCTATTAAACCTCCCTCAAGACCAGATCATCGGCAAGACTGTATATGATATTTGGCCCCATAATCTTGCTGATAAGTTTGCTACCAATAACTCCCAAGTTCTGGCAGATGGTGTTCCCATAGAAACAGAAGAAGTGGTTCCTACAGAGGATGGTTTACACACTTACTTATCTATCAAATTTCCTTTAAAAGATGCTAACGGCGTTCCTTATGCTATTGGGGGTATTTCTACTGATATTACCGGACGCAAATTAATCGAGGAATCATTACTCCGCTTTCATAAAGCCATAGAAAGTACCAGTGATGCCATCTTGATTGGAGATATTACAGGTGCAGTTGTCTACGTTAACCCCGCTTTTATCAATCTGTATGAGTACAGTTTAAAGGAACTACAGGCTGCTGGGGGATGTGTAGCAATTTTTCAGGAGCCAGCAGAATATGAAAAAGTACGGACTAGAATTAAGTGTAGTCATTCATGGCGTGGTGAGTTGACCCTTAGAGCATCTAGTGGTCGCATTGTCAACGTTGATCTGCGTGCTGATGCCATCAAAGATGCTACTGGTAAAATTGTGGGTACAGTTTGTATTCATACAGACATTACTCCACGGAAACGAGATGAAGAAGGATTACGTCTCCGGGAGCGAGCGATCGCAGCCAGTAGTAATGGCATTATTATTGCTGATGCTAGTATTCCTAATGGGCCAATTATCTATGTCAATCCTGCCTTTGAGCGCATGACTGGCTACTCAGCTGCAGAAGTCATTGGACAAAACTTTCGTTCGTTCCAAAGTGCTGACATCAATCAACCAGGGTTACAAGAACTCAATGCAGCCATGCAAGTAGGTAGAGACTGCACAGTGACTCTTTGCAACTATCGTAAAGATGGCAGTTTATTGTGGAATGAGTTAAATATTTCTCCTGTTCATGATGTGAGTGGCAAACTCACTCACTATATCGGTATTCAAACAAATATCACTGAACGAAAGCAGGTAGAAACAGCATTACTTGTCAGCCAACAACGGTTACAATATTTACTTTCATCCAGTCCAGCAGTGATTTATACTGCCAAGACTTCTGGGGATTTTGGTGTTATTTTCATCAGCGAAAATGTCATGACCATGACAGGATATACAGCATGGGAAATTTTGGATTCTAGCTTTTGGGCTAATCATATCCACGTCGAAGACTTACCATCTGTGTTGGCTGAACTGTCCCAGGTATTACAAAACGAGAATTATACTTTAGAGTATCGCTTTTTACATAAAAACGGTATTTATCGTTGGCTATACGACCAAGGACAGCTAGTGCGAGATGATACAGGTAATCCCCTAGAATTGGTAGGTTATTTGGCAGATATCACAGAACGCAAAGAATTAGAAGAAGAATTGAAAGTAGCACTAGAAAAAGAAAAGGAACTGAATGAGCTTAAATCTCGTTTTGTCTCCATGACTTCCCACGAATTTCGCACGCCATTGAGTACTATCCTTTCTTCTTCGGAATTACTAGAACATTACCGCTATAAATGGACAGAAGAAAAACAACTTACTCATTTACATCGCATTCAGTCCGCTGTTAAGCGGATGACAGAAATGTTAAATGATGTGTTGGTAATCGGCAAAGCTGATGCGGGAAGACTAGAGTATAGACCAAAATTCTTCGATTTGGTGGAACACTGCCGCCATTTAGTGGAAGAAGTGCAACTCAATCACAAAAATATATGCACAATTTATTTTACTAGTCAGGATAAATCTATGTCATGCTGCATGGATGACAAATTGCTGGGGCATATTCTCAGTAATTTACTCTCCAATGCCATCAAGTATTCCCCAAATCAAAGCACAATTCAGTTTACTCTCGCTTGTGAGAATCAACACGCAGTATTTGAAATTCAAGATCGAGGAATTGGCATTCCAGAAGAAGACATACCACACTTATTTGAGACTTTTCATCGTGCCAGAAATGTCGGTAACATTTTAGGCACTGGATTAGGACTGGCAATTGTAAAAAAATGTGTAGATTTACACCAGGGTAAAATCTCTGTCAGGAGTACACTGGGAGTTGGTACGGTATTTACAGTTACTTTACCTTTAAGTAAAGATATAAAAACTGAGGTTAAAAATGGTCAAAATTTTAGTCATTGAAGATGAAGAATCTGTACGCGAGAATCTGTTAGATTTACTAGAAGCCGAAGACTTTGAGACAATTACAGCGGCCAATGGCAAAATTGGTATAAATTTAGCTGTATCTAATGTGCCTGATTTAATTCTGTGCGACATGATGATGCCAGAAATTGACGGTTATGGTGTATTAACAGCACTGCGTCAAGAACCTTTAACAGCGACAATTCCGTTTATTTTTTTGACTGCTAAATCTGCCAAATCTGACTTTCGTCAAGGCATGGATATGGGTGCAGACGATTATTTAACTAAGCCATTCACCCGCGCTGAACTGTTAAGTGCAATTATGAATCGGTTAGAAAGACAAGCTACTTTAAGAAAATATTTGTCTACTCAAACTGTAATTCAAACATTATCTCCAAAAATGCAGTTGGTAGAAATGAGCTTAAATCGAGTCATTCACCAGCAAAAATTTGAAGAATTTGAGGTGTATTATCAACCGATTATTGATATTGCTTCTGGACAAATGATTGCGGCCGAAAGTTTATTGCGTTGGCATAGCCCAGAATTAGGTTCTGTTTCTCCAGCAGATTTTATTCCCTTGGCAGAGTCTACAGGTTTAATTGTGGCTATTGATCAATGGGTATTGCAAACTGTCTGTAAACAAATTAAATCTTGGCAAAATATGGGAGTTTGCCCTTTAAGAATTGCTGTCAACGTATCGGTTATTGAATTTAATCGTCCAGAATTTACTCGAAAAATCATTGATTTTATCCAAACAAATGAAGTAGAGCCAAAATATTTAGAGCTAGAAATAACAGAAAGTATGATTATGCAAAATCCTAATAGTGCAATTACAACGATGAATGCATTACAAGCCTTGGGCATAAGAGTTGCTGTTGATGATTTTGGCACAGGATATTCTTCTTTGATTTATTTAAAAAATCTGCCAATTAATACATTAAAAATAGACCGTTATTTTATTCATAATGTTGCTGATGATTATCAAAAATCTGCAATTATTAAGGCATTGATTGAAATGGCTCACAACTTGAAGATGCAAGTCACTGCCGAAGGTGTAGAAACAGAAGCCGAACTTAATTTTTTACGCCAAAATAAGTGTGATGCTATGCAAGGAATTTTATTTAGTCGGCCCTTATCAGCAGCAGATTTAGAAAATTTTCTGTGGAATAATAAACGCCTCTTTGCATAAAGTAAACAAAAATTATCTGAAGTTTATTTTTTATGTTTTTAGTAATGGTATTTAATAATTTTGTAGTTAGTCATTGATACTTAGCTTGATTATTGAATAAAATTACACTATATTATATAGTCTATCGATTTTTATCATTCTTGTTTTCAATAAATATGAAAAAAATATTAGTTATTGAAGATGATATAAACGTGCGCCATAATATTTTAGATTTGCTATATGCTGAAGAATTCAATGCAATTGAAGCAGAAGATGGTAGCCTGGGTTTGCAGTTAGCACAAACAGAAATTCCTGATTTGATTATCTGCGATGTGATGATGCCGGAACTAGACGGTTTTGGAGTACTGAAAGCATTACGTCAAAACCCAACTACAGCAATAATTCCTTTCCTTTTTTTGACAGCTAAATCTGATAAGACTGATTTTCGCCAAGGTATGGAGTTAGGCGCAGATGATTATCTAATCAAACCTTTTACACGAGCAGAATTATTAGCTGCAATTTCTTGTCGCTTAGAAAAACAAATTACCATTCATCAGCAAACCCAACAGAAATTAGATAATCTGCGGAGTAGTATTACTTTATCTTTACCTCATGAAATGCGAACACCGTTAAATGGTATTTTGGGATTTTCGCAAATTCTCATGGAAGAAAGTGAATTACTAGATTCACAAGCAATCCGCGAAATGGCAGAATGCATTTATCAATCTGGCGAACGTTTATTTCGGTTGATTCAAAATTTTTTGCTCCACGCAGAACTAGAAATTGTGGCCACAGATCCAGAGCGAATTAAATTACTGCAAAGTCAGGTAACTGTATTTCCTACACTTACATTGACTAACTTGATTCATGAAACCGCGAAAAAAGCAGGTAGGGAAGAAGATTTACAAATAGAGTTTTATCCATGTCATATTAATATATCTGCACAAAAAATTCATAAAATTATTGAAGAATTGATTGATAATGCTTTGAAGTTTTCCCCAGTAGGAACAAGAGTTCAGGTTACAAATAAAACTGTTAATAATACTTTTATGCTATCGTTTATTGATCATGGACGAGGCATGACCGCAGCACAAATTGCTGAATTGGGAGCCTATAGGCAATTTGAGCGGAAACTACATGAACAACAAGGTTCAGGATTAGGATTAATTATTGCCAAACAGTTAGCTGAATTACACGGTGGTCAACTAAAAATTAAAAGTCAGCCACAAGAGGAAACTATCGTTACAGTAATACTTCCATGTAGTACGCCAGAAACATCGGTTTGTGATGACAGTCTTTACCAAAAAATATTACCCGCCTCAGATATTGCACCAGCTCAGTCTCCTGCTAAAAAATAGATTTCTACGGCCTTTGTGTTGACGTGAGTTCAACAAATTTTAGAAACATCTCTTCAAAGTAATTAAACATATTTAAGCCCCTGTACAACGCGAAGAAGGGTTGGGGAGAGATTCATTGAATAATACTTTGCCAGCTAAATAAAAGCGGTTCTTCGGTTACTTTTATGGTGATTATGAAAATTAACTGAATTATAAGGGCTATGATTTAAAGACAATAATGCCTACGATTTAGATTTGGCAAGTATTTAAGAGATATTAAGCATTATGTAAAAATACCAAAATTATAATTTATATTATAAAATTGTTAGTTTTCAGGTATTTACGATGAAGTTTCCTGTAGAGCAAATCTTGAATCTCCCCGATATGAAAGTGTTAGATTTTCAAGAACTTGTTGGGGAAGAAATAATTATAACGA
>JAKOMP010000188.1 GCA_022241785.1 Cyanocohniella sp. LLY
AAAACCAAAATTTTGTACAAAGTCCAAGTTTATTAACTGTATATCTACATTAATAGTAATAATTCTTATTTAGTTCTAATAAATTCTAGCCAATTCTCCCAGCAATTAGTTCTTATGTACTAAATATATCGGTTTCTTTGGAGTGTGACAGTTGCGGGTGCGGAATGTGGGCTACAACAATCCTTGCCGTTTAAATTAATACCTTTAACAGCAGTAAATATGCTAATAGCAGAAATAACAATCGAATGATCACTAGCATGATCATTTCCCACTGGTGGCATTTCGACCCTCATTTTCCCATCGTAGTAATAACCCTTAGCTTTCTCACAAGCAGGACTTTCAATCACTTGAATATATTCATCCCAACAAGCCACCACCCAAGCATCAGAAATAAACTTTAGTTGCAAATCACTCATATATTCTCATTTAGAATGACCTAACCTACAGATAATTATAGAAAATTCCTCCACCCCCATTAGCACCTACAAAAACCACATCACCTTCACAGTAACTTCCTAAGCGTACCTTTGCGTTGAAATAAATGGGAAAATATCATTAGACTAACAAATTTCCCTTAGGAAAATATGACTCATCCTTTCCTAGAACGTCTGCGTAGTCCCAACCGTCCAGTTATGGTCTTTGACGGTGCAATGGGAACCAACCTACAAACCCAAAACCTCACTGCTGATGACTTCGGAGGGCCACAGTATGAAGGTTGTAACGAATACCTAGTCCATACAAACCCCGAAGCTGTCGCCAAAGTTCACCGCGATTTTCTCGCCGCCGGCGCTGATGTCATTGAAACAGACACCTTTGGTGCGACATCCATTGTGTTAGCAGAATATGACTTAGCAGACCAAACCTATTACTTAAATAAAACAGCAGTAGAACTAGCCAAGCGCGTCGCCGCCGAATTTTCTACACCAGAAAAACCCCGGTTTGTCGCTGGTTCCATTGGCCCGACAACCAAACTTCCAACTTTGGGACATATCGACTTTGACACTTTAAAAAGTAACTTCGCCGAACAAGCCGAAGCGCTATTTGATGGTGGTGTTGATTTATTTTTGGTGGAGACTTGTCAAGATGTGCTGCAAATCAAAGCAGCGTTGAATGGTATTGAAGAAGTTTTTGCCAAGAAAGGGGAACGCCGCCCATTAATGGTATCTGTGACAATGGAAAGCATGGGGACAATGCTGGTAGGTTCCGAAATCAGCGCCGTCCTGACAATTCTTGAACCATATCCGATAGACATTCTCGGCTTGAATTGTGCCACAGGCCCGGACTTGATGAAACCACACATCAAGTATCTATCAGAACATTCACCTTTTATTGTCTCTTGTATACCCAATGCCGGTTTACCAGAGAACGTTGGCGGTCAAGCACATTACCGTTTGACTCCAATAGAATTACGTATGGCTTTAATGCACTTTGTTGAAGATTTGGGTGTCCAAGTGATTGGGGGTTGCTGTGGGACACGTCCAGAACACATTCAACAATTAGCAGAAATTGCCCAAGAACTCACACCAAAAGTTAGGCAGCATAGTTTAGAACCAGCCGCCGCATCAATTTATACTACTCAGCCTTACGACCAAGATAATTCCTTCTTGATTGTCGGTGAACGCCTCAACGCCAGTGGTTCCAAAAAATGCCGCGACTTACTTAATGCGGAAGATTGGAATGGTCTAGTTTCAATGGCTAGGGCGCAAGTTAAAGAAGGCGCACACATCCTGGATGTCAACGTCGATTATGTGGGACGTGACGGTGTGCGAGATATGCACGAATTGGTTTCGCGCATTGTCAATAATGTCACACTGCCCTTGATGCTAGACTCCACCGAATGGGAAAAAATGGAGGCGGGTTTAAAGGTAGCCGGGGGTAAATGTTTACTCAACTCCACCAACTACGAAGACGGGGAACCGCGTTTTCTCAAAGTGTTGGACATAGCCAAAAAATACGGTGCTGGTGTAGTCATTGGTACTATCGATGAAGATGGCATGGCGCGAACAGCACAGAGAAAGTTTGAAATTGCCCAACGTGCTTATCGTCAAGCTGTAGAATATGGTATCCCTGCCACTGAAATATTCTTTGATACCTTGGCTCTACCTATTTCCACGGGGATTGAAGAAGACAGAGCCAACGGTAAAGCTACCATTGAAGCGATTCAGCGGATTCACCAAGAATTGCCAGGATGTCATGTAATTTTGGGTGTATCTAATATTTCCTTTGGTTTGAACCCCGCATCACGAGTTGTGCTGAACTCCATGTTTTTGCACGAGGCGATGCAAGCCGGTATGGATGCAGCCATTGTCAGTCCTAACAAGATTTTACCTTTGTCAAAAATTGAAGCCAAGCATCAAAAAGTATGTCTTGACTTAATTTATGATCAACGTAAATTTGAAGGTGATGTCTGCGTTTATGATCCCTTGGGAGAATTGACCACACTTTTTGAAGGCGTGACGACTAAACGCGATAAAGGGATTGATGAAAATCTCCCCATCCCAGAACGCTTGAAACGCCATATCATCGACGGCGAACGCATCGGGTTAGAAGACCAACTGAAAAAAGCTTTAGAACAATATCCACCTTTGGAAATTATCAACACTTTTCTATTGGATGGGATGAAAGTGGTCGGTGAGTTGTTCGGTTCCGGACAAATGCAATTACCTTTTGTATTGCAATCTGCGGAAACCATGAAATCGGCGGTTGCTTATTTAGAACCGTTCATGGAAAAGTCAGAATCTGGCAATAATGCCAAGGGAACCTTTATCATTGCCACAGTCAAAGGTGATGTCCATGACATTGGTAAAAATTTGGTGGATATTATCTTATCCAACAACGGCTACAAGGTAATTAACCTGGGAATTAAGCAGCCAGTGGAAAATATCATTGAGGCTTACCAACAGCATAAAGCTGATTGTATTGCTATGAGTGGTTTGTTGGTGAAGTCTACTGCCTTTATGAAAGAAAATTTGGCAGTATTCAACGAAAAGGGAATTACTGTACCTGTGATTTTAGGTGGTGCAGCGTTAACCCCCAAGTTTGTGCATCAAGATTGCCAAAACACTTACAAGGGTAAGGTGGTATATGGTAAAGATGCCTTTGCTGATTTGCATTTCATGGATAAATTAATGCCAGCCAAGGCTGTTAATAATTGGGATGATTTACAAGGATTTTTGGATGAAGTAGAAGCAGAACCAGAAATCACTGCTTCCCCATCCCCAACTGAATCATCCCAACTCCCAACTCCCGTTCGGCTACGCTCACGGCAAGCCGAGGCCCAACTCCCTCCAGATACCCGTCGTTCTGAAGCTGTAGCTATAGATATTCCCCGTCCTACACCGCCTTTCTGGGGAACTCAGTTATTAAAGCCTGATGATATTCCTATTGAGGAAATTTTCTGGCATTTGGATTTACAGGCTTTGGTTGCTGGACAATGGCAATTCCGCAAGCCGAAGGAACAATCTAAGGAGGAATATCAGGCTTTTTTGGCTGAGAAGGTGTATCCCATTTTGGCGGGTTGGAAGGAAAGGGTGATTGAGGAGAATTTGTTGCATCCTCAGGTGATTTATGGATATTTTCCTTGTCAGGCTGAGGGGAATACTTTGTATGTTTATGATGCGAACCGCCAAGGCGCCAAGGACGCAGAGGTAAGAGCAAGTTTTGAGTTTCCTCGGCAGAGGTCTTTGCGGCGGTTGTGTATTGCTGATTTCTTTGCGCCGAAGGAGTCGGGGGTGATGGATGTGTTTCCCATGCAGGCTGTGACTGTGGGGGATATTGCTACGGAGTTTGCCCAAGGGTTGTTTGCTGATAATCAATACACTGATTATCTGTATTTCCACGGTTTGGCTGTGCAAGTAGCTGAGGCGTTGGCGGAGTGGACACACGCTAGGATTCGCCGGGAGTTGGGTTTTGTGGTGGAGGAACCGGATAACATTCGGGATATTTTGGCACAGCGTTACCAAGGTTCACGGTATAGTTTTGGCTATCCGGCTTGCCCAAATATGCAGGAGCAATATAAGCAGTTAGATTTGTTGGGGGCTGACAGAATTAATCTGTATATGGATGAAAGTGAGCAAATTTATCCAGAACAGTCTACGACGGCGATTATTGCCTATCACCCGGTAGCTAAGTACTTCAGCACGTAATCTTTTCCCCTCTACTTAATAAGGATACTGTTGGCAAATGATTGAGGGGTAAAACCCCTCAATAGTTTGGAACAGTTGAAAAAAGAGAATAAATAGATTGAACGTAGTATCTATAACGATTATGACCCTGCACCCGCGTGATATGTCGCATATTCCTGAAACCACATCGCAAGTAGCCCGGAACTCATTTCCCAAAGGGAACATATATATGAAGATGCGGGATGAAATAGGAGTGTTATATAAGGAT
>JAKOMP010000189.1 GCA_022241785.1 Cyanocohniella sp. LLY
TATGCTAAAAAAAGTCATGAAGAAGAACAACTCCAATTTGAACAGAGGAAAATTAGAATACATCGTCGTGGAGGTGGRCGAAAAAAATTATTATCCATCCCAGAACAAGTATGTTTGTGCTTGTTTTATTTGAGACAAATACCCACATTTGAAGTTTTAGGAATAATGTTTGGTATATCAAAAACTTTATCTAATGATACTTTTCATTACTGGGGAAAAATATTACGTAAGATTATACCTTCTACTTTAATAGAACAAGTCGAAGATAAAGAAGGAGATTTAATGATTGTACAAGAAATATTGACGAGTTTTAAGTTACTGGTCGATAGTCTAGAACAGTTCATCACTCATTAATATACCTTATTTTAAGAAGTATAATGGTGAAGTTGTGCGGCGGCAGGTAACCTTTGCAGCATCACCGAGATCTTTAGTCCGTCCGTACCAACGCAGTGTTAGCTGGCATAGCTAGACTACCGTTTTCATCTTGGTATTTCTAAGCTAGTGACTTAGTGCTGACGTAAACATTTAACTCGCCTGCACTTAAGAATATCTACTATTTAACTTTTCAGCCAATGCCATCCAACTCCTGGCAGAAACTCCAAAAAAGTCTTTAGCTTCTTGAAAACTTGAAAATCTGTCTTGTAGTTCTTCAGGACTATAAGTGATTTTGATACTCCAGTCTTCTCGCATTAGTTTGAAGGCAAGCTTTGAGTTCTTTTCAAATAGATCTTGTGCCAGATTTAGCCAATCCTCTGCTTGGGATGAGAAATGCTCACGAGCAGCATAAAAATCGAAAAGCTTGTCTTCAAGTATAGAGGCTAGGTAGTCAATATCACTCAGATCATAGTCAGTAGACTCTTGGGATAAATTTGAATGTGTATCGAGTAAACTATTATCTTGTGCTTTATCCTTTTCTTGAAGCCTTCTTGCAAGGTCATACCAATTGTCCGCATCAATTTCAAGAGTCAGGCAGGCATTGTCAAAGATAATGTATTCATCCTCTAGCTCTTGAGCTAAAGCATTTATAAGCTCTGTTTCTGCTTTTTTCTGCTCTCTGCGTCTAGCTTCTGCTTCTTGCTGAGCTACTATTTCAGGCTTCAGCTTTGCCTGGAAACTCCTTGCTTCAGTATCTTTAAGTTTTTTCTTGAGTTTTAGATCTGCAACTGCTTTTTGTGCCTTTTCATATATATCTATTTTTTTCTGAAGGTATTTGTCAACATTTTTAATTAGTATTATATCAATTAGAATAACTGCAAAAATAGCTCCAATGCTTAGCAGAAGGTTTGCTGATTTAGAGAACAAATATATAATGACAACTACAGGAATCAGGACAGCAGATACTCTAGTCAGTAGCTGAAACGACTTATTTTGCTGATACTCTTGAAGCTTTTGGCGATCTTGTAGAAATGTTGATTCGTAACTACGTATCGCATCAAGCGATACAATCCTTAAGCACTTATTTAACTTATCTTGCACGATTGGCAAGTTGCTTTGGGCTGTTGAAAGAAAGTTATCTAGCTCATTTAAGACTCGATCATTAGTATTGCTTATGTCTGCATTCATAGAAGCCCTCGTTTTCGATACTCCTTTGTATCGAAGGATTCGGCCATGACCTCTAGCCTGACTACGCGCTTCTCTAACCCAGTATTTAAGTGCAGATTTTTCGTTGCGAATATTATTAATTGTCTCTTGGTAGATCTCGATCCCTCTTAAGCAAATAACCCCTATCTTTTTAGCTGTCTCAGCGTTAATATCCTCTTTCGATACTTCTAAAAGATCTTGTGTTCTACTTCTGATCTCAGTGGGTTTTATATGCTGATATGTATAGCTCATTCGTTTTATATTTTGGTACAGCTACAGTCGTGGCATCAGATGTCTATGCTACTGTTTATAGCTTAAGCGGCACAGATGTGAAGATGCCAGCTAACTAACTATATTATTAGACGGAATCTTTCCCTCTATCACGCCAAACAATTCATTCAAATAAAGCATTACAGCTAATTTATTCATAATAATAAGAACTTTTACGGATATCGTCAATACTTATATATTATACAGAAAATTTCCAGATAACTACTGAAATCTGAGTGCATAGCAATCAATTTTCTGGCTATTATCTTTTTCCGAGTAATAGACGGAATTATTCGGTATATCTACTCGATGTTTAAACAAACAAAAATCCCTAATTAGCCCTTCCTGCCATCCCCAACCCTAAAATCGTCTAAACTCAAAGTGTCCGCTAACTGCCAAAATCCCATGTCTCGCTGGTTTAATATTGCAGGTCCCTGTAACCCTGAAAAACACTACACCATCTCAGCAACAAGTCGTCTCCCTGACTTATCAATGCTGATTGAACAAGAAAGTTATTTTGTCCTTCATGCACCACGACAAACAGGGAAAACCACAGCAATGTTAGCCCTAGCACAGCAACTTACCGATACAGGACGTTATGCAGCAGTAATGGTATCGGTAGAGGTGGGAAGTGCATTTAATCATGACCCCAGTGCAGCAGAATTAGCGATTTTGGGAACTTGGCAGAATACAATTGAGGATAACCTACCCCCAGAACTACAACCCCCAAATTGGGTTTATAATGCGCCTGGGCAGAGAATTGGCGAAAATTTGAGAGCTTGGTCACGAGCTATAAATCGTCCGTTAGTATTATTTATAGATGAAATTGATTCCCTACAAGACCAAACACTAATTTCAGTTTTACGACAGTTACGTGAAGGCTATCGCAGTCGTCCTGAAAATTTTCCCTCATCTGTAGGATTAATTGGTTTACGGGATGTACGAGATTATAAAGTAGCATCCGGTGGTAGTGACAGATTAAACACATCCAGTCCTTTTAATATTAAAGTCACTTCCATTACCCTAAGAAATTTTAATGCTGTAGAGGTGCAAGAATTATATCAACAACATACAGAAGATACAGGACAAATTTTCACACCAGAAGCCACAGCAACAGCCTTTGATTTAACCCAAGGACAACCTTGGTTAGTCAATGCTTTAGCTAAAGAAGTTGTGGAAAAAATGGTTAAAGATAAAAGTATTGCTATTACAAAAGAACACATTTTACAAGCAAAGGAAATATTAATTGCTCGTCAAGATACTCATCTTGATAGTTTAGCTGAACGCTTACGAGAACCAAGGATAAAAGCAATTATCGAGCCGATGTTAGCAGGTTTGGAATTGGGGGATATACCCAATGATGATATTCAATTTGTGATTGATTTGGGTTTGTGTAAAATGCACCCCCAAGGTGGATTAACTATTGCTAATCCAATTTATCGGGAAGTTTTACCCAGGGTATTAACAGTGACACCAATGGCTTCCCTACCAATAATTGCACCAACTTGGTTAACCCCAGAAGGGGAGTTAAATATAGATGCGTTACTTGCAGCATTTCTCAAGTTTTGGCGACAGCACGGAGAACCGTTATTAGGTAGCACTGGCTACCATGAAATTGCCCCTCACATCGTATTAATGGCTTTCTTGCATCGTGTTGTTAATGGTGGTGGAGTCTTGGAGAGGGAATATGCAATTGGTAGTGACAGAATGGATTTATGTCTGCGTTACAAAGGTGTAACATTAGGTATTGAGTTAAAGGTATGGCGGGAGAAAAAGCGTGACCCCCAAGCTGAGGGTATTGAGCAGTTAGAATCCTATTTAGGGCGTTTGGGGTTGGATTTTGGTTGGTTATTTGTGTTTGATAGGCGTAAAAATGCCCTACCAATGGAAGAACGTTTATCAACGCAGGTTGTGCTGACGGAAAATCAACGTCGGATTACTGTGATTCGGGCGTGAGTAGATTTTGATAAGGTGTAGGTTGGCGATAGGCCTTTGGCGTAAAGCTTCGTTTATCGTAATTAGGGGAAGTACAAAGTAAGTAGTTAAGTATAATTATTTTCTTACCCTTAGAATATAAACCCGCCTTTTTCTCAATATAAATACGTAGATAGGGATAAAAAAATTAAAATAGTTACAGTTAAGATTGAGTATAGAAGTATTATTTTTGGTTAAGTTCGCGGTCTAAGTAGTTTTTATGGTTTTTTGAAAGGTCTGTTTCAGCTTCTATGCAACCGATAAAGTCTGACCAGTCTTGCAAGGAATTTTCTGAAGATTTGTGTTGATTCAAAAGGTAGCGTTTTTTCAACCCATATTCCGCACCCTTGACTGTCACAATCGGTTATTACGGAAGTAAATTCATGAAAAAAGAGTAAAAAATTACATTTATCTCTTAAAAAACACATTTTGAATAGGAAAATTTATCAGATGTATTCTCAATAAGGAGCAATAAATAATAAGGGTGTTTGGTAGAACATTTAATAATATAATTTTAGTTTAAATTATTAATACATCATTGTAACTTAT
>JAKOMP010000190.1 GCA_022241785.1 Cyanocohniella sp. LLY
TTTATTTATTAAATCACTAATTCTTATCTCAACCTTTTTTATGTTTTCTAGTTCTAATTATTTTTGTATCTCTACCCTAGACTCGCTTTGAGATGTTTTTTATGATAAAAATATGAGCAGTTATCTATTTTATTTATAGTATTTTATCATAATCACTCTAGGAGAGCCATTATTTATACAAAGATAATATTCAGCTAGGAGTGACACCAAAAACAGAAGTTTACCGGGAAGATAAGATGGTGTTGTACCGCTTCACGCCTCTACAGCCTTCATCTTGTAACATTCCTGTCCTCATAGTTTACAGCTTAGTCAACCGTCCGGAAATTGTAGATTTACAGTCTGGGCGATCGCTTGTAGCTAATTTGCTGAATTTGGGTATAGATATCTATTTGATTGATTGGGGTTATCCCAGTGAAGATGATCGCTGGTTGACTTTGGATAAATATATTAATGGTTATATCAATAACTGTGTTAATGTGATTTGCGATCGCCACAATTTAGCTCAGATTAACTTACTAGGAATTTGTCAGGGAGGAACTTTCAGTCTTTGCTATAGTTCTCTGTATCCAGAAAAGGTGAAAAACCTGATTACTATGGTTACTCCAGTAGATTTTCATATCAATGAAGGTCTTCTAAATGTTTGGAGTGGTAGTAGTTTAGGTTCACAAGCGCTGGATATAGATTTGATGGTTGATACTTTTGGTAATATTCCTGGCTATTTGCTCAACTTTACTTTCATCATGCTCAAGCCTTTTCAGTTAAGTGTCCAAAAGTATATTGACCTGCTGGATATTCTAGAGTGTGAGGATAAACTAATGAACTTTCTACGGATGGAAAAGTGGATTTTTGATAATCCAAATCAACCTGGAGAGCTTTTTCGCCAGTTTATGAAAGACTTTTACCAAGGAAATAAACTAATTAAAGGTCAGGTAATAATTGGCAACAAACAAGTAGATTTAAGCAATGTCAACATACCAATATTAAACATTTATGCCGAGCATGATCATTTAGTTCTCCCAGCATCATCTTTAGCTCTGGAAAAATATATTACCAGTGTTGACTATACACTACAATCATTTCCAGTAGGACACATTGGAATGTATGTGAGCAGTAAAGTCCAAAAAGACTTACCAGCAACTATTGGGGATTGGCTGAAGATGCGAACATAAAGTATTAAGTATAAAGGCTTAATTATTTGTTAGATGTGTAATTCTCTCAATAAAGCATTAAACCTTTAACCAGGATGAATTACGCTACCCTAACCCATCCTACGCAGCATCTTAAAATAACTCTCCCAGATTCTTCTTTGAGTAGAAATAGAAAATCTGCTGATATTTTCCTGAAAATCTAAGAAAATTTTTATTGATTCTTCTTGGAATTCTAGAGTTTTTTCCATATTGTCTGGAATATGGGCAAAATTTATATTCTGCATACTTGACATTAAAGATTCTATGTTATTGAAAGCCATTCTCTGAAGTTCGCTAAATTGCTGAAAAAAGTCCATTATTGTACACCTGTCCAACTAAATATTTTTTCATATTCTATTTTAGATTAATGCTAATTTCAGGATCAATTTTTTATTTACTTCTAAAGAATGATTTATTCAAAATACTTTCATTTTAATTTTAGGTAAAGGTTATTTTTTAAATATTATATTTGAGAATTTTTCAGCAATAAATAGTAATTTAATATGACAATAAGCATCACTCAAATTAATAGACAAATTTCATCATTTTCCCTTCTTAATTTCCCTAAACAATGAGGAGTATGGAAGAAGCTTATATTGTCTCAGCAGTACGCACACCACTTGGTAAATTTGGCGGTATATTGGCAGATTTATCTCCTGTAGACTTAGGCGCGATCGCTATGGGTGGCGCTTTGGATAGAGCTGGAGTATCAGCAAAAGCTTTGGACTTGTACATTTTTGGTAATGTCCTCAGAGCCGGTCATGGACAATCATTACCTCGACAAGCAGCTTTTAAAATAGGTATTCCTCAGCAAGTGAACGGATATGCAGTAGATATGGTGTGTTCATCGGGAATGATGAGCGTAATCAACGGTTTTACAGCAATTCGCTCTGGTGAAGCAGAGATGGTACTAGTTGGGGGTATGGAGTCTATGTCCCAAAGTGGATTTTTATTATCGCACCGAGCTAGGTGGGGATATAAATCTTTATTGGGTTCACYAGAACAACTAACCGACGTTTTACTTTATGACGGACTTACCGATCCCATCACTGGCGAAACAATGGGAGAACAAGCAGAAAGGCTAGCGATCGCCCACCAAATTACACGCAATGATGTAGACGAAATAGCTTTATATTCCCAAGTAAGAGCAACTCAAGCTACCGAGCAAGGCTTTTTTCACCAAGAGATTGTACCAATTGAAGTTCCAGCTAAACAAGGATTGCAACTCGTAGACAAAGATGAAGGGATTCGTCCTACAATCACTAAAGCAAATCTCGCGGGACTCAAGCCTACTTTCAAAACCGACGGCGTATTTACAGCCGGTAATAGCAGTCAGATATCTGATGGCGCAGCAGCTTTATTTTTAGCCAGTCAAACAGCCGTAGAACGCTATCAACTCAATCCCATAGCAAAACTGATTGGCGGAGTGTGGACAGGAGGAGAAGCTTGGCGATTTCCAGAAGTGCCTATTTTGGCAGTCAAAAAGCTATTAAACAAACTGAAAATGAAGATTTACGATTTTGATTTGTTTGAGAATAACGAGGCGTTTGCTCTCAGCAATATCTTATTTAATCGTGAATTGGGTGTTCCCTACGAGAAATTAAATGTTTATGGAGGCGCGATCGCTTTAGGACATCCCTTGGGAGCTTCAGGAGCGCGAATTGTTGTGACATTGCTTAACGCCTTGCAACAGCAAAACCGACAGTTGGGACTAGCAGCAGTTTGTCATGGTAGTGGTGGCGGTACAGCGATCGCACTGGAGAGGTTGAGATGATAGCTTCTTTAGGATTAGAAAGCCAAGTTATTTTAGTGACTGGTGGAAATCGAGGAATTGGCGCTGCGATCGTCAATCTGTTATTAGAGTTAGGAGCTAAAGTAGCTTACACCTACCGTCATGATTACACTCCCCAAATGGGGACAGTGGCTATTTCTGCCGATGTTACTGATGAAGCAAATATGATAGCAGTAGCAGCACAAGTAGAAGCAGAACTTGGCCCGATAGACGGGGTTGTAGCTAACGTCGGCATTACCCAAGACAATTTTTTTCCTAAACTCACATCGGCGGATTGGGATGCAGTCATGAACACGAACCTCAAAGGAGTTTACAACACCTTAAAACCCATCATTCCCCAGATGTATGCTCGGCGTTCAGGTTCTGTTGTCTGTATCACTTCAATTTCCGGCGAAAAAGGAAATCTCGGTCAGACAAACTACGCAGCATCCAAAGCAGGAACAATTGGTTTCACTAAATCCCTAGCTCTAGAAGCAGCGCGTTACAACGTACGGGCTAATGCTGTAGCACCAGGATTCATTGAAACTGATATGCTCAAACCTATTTCCGAGAAAGTAAAACAAAAAATTCTAGCTGAAATTCCTTTGTCTCGCTTTGGCAAACCGGAAGAAGTTGCTTGGACTGTAGCGTTTTTACTTTCGCCAGTTGCTAGTAGCTATATCACGGGTACAGTTGTGCGAGTTAACGGCGCTCATCATACCTGATTGGGGAGAGGAGAAGGGAAATTTATCAGGAGTAATTATGAACATGGAGTATGAAGAACGGCAAATAGAAGTTGGTGGATTAACTACTCGTTACTTGACGGCTGGTAATAATGATCCACCGTTGGTGCTATTACATGGAGTTGGTGATAGTGCTATTGATTGGTCTTGGATAATAGAAGATATCGGAACTCAGCATCGTGTCTTAGCCCCAGACTTTCCTGGTGCTGGCGATAGTGCTAAACCAGATCGCAATTATTCGATTGATTTTCTGACACAGTTCTTGAGCGATTTTCTTCACACTCTAGAAATACCAAAGGCTTTGCTGGGAGGTAACTCTTTGGGTGGTTTGATTGCGTTGCGTTTTGCCTTGTCAAATCCTGAACAAGTACCTGCTTTGATATTGGTAGATAGTATGGGATGTGGTCAAGTGGTTAACCCTATCTGTAGCGAACTGCAAACATAAACGTTTCAAACTGCAAACAAGGCAATTTTGAAACCACATTAACTGCAAATAAGAGGGGTCTCCAAACCACAATAATTGCAAATGAAACCACATTATTTGCAAACAAACCACAATAACTGCAAATGAAACCACATTAACTGCAAATAAGCCATAACCCTTATGCTAATTGAGTTACAGGCTTCATCGCCTCAAAAGTGTCCAAATTAAAC
>JAKOMP010000011.1 GCA_022241785.1 Cyanocohniella sp. LLY
TCAGGTTGCTGGGGTATGCTTTACTCATGTTACTCTCTCGGTGCTGTCTATTATCTATTCACAGCTTATACTGAGAGAGCTTTTTTACATCCTTTCCGACTTTTCAAACATCCTCTAAAGCAATAGCCTTTCCTTTATTTTTCAATAAACTTCATCATGAGTACCAAGATCAATTAGTACAATCATATCCTCATCTTCATCAGGATTTGGCTGAAATGCGTAGATAATACGGCAATCATATTCGACCCAACAAGCCCACATTCCCTCTAAATTACCTCTTAATTTATGTGATTTTAAAGTAGGTGCAAATGGTTCAGCTACAAGTAATTCTAAAATCTCAAAAATTTTTTCTTCTAAACGAGGATTTTTACGAACCACTCGTTTAAATGCACGCTTGAAGCTACTATCCCAAACAAGAACTCTCATTCTTCACTTAGTAAATCAGCCTGCAAATCCTCAAGAGTACCATAATGGGCTGTACCTGTTCTAATCGCTTTCAGGGTTTGTGCAGCATTTGTGGCAATTTCTTGACGCCGTTTTTCAATGCGTCTTTTAGAAATTAGTTCAAGTAGTAAATCTTGCTCTTCGTTTGAAAGAGCTTCCACATATTCAATAACTGTCTGAAAAGATATAGGTTTGCTCATAGACAGTGTGGTTATTCTTGCAAAAGTTGATACGTTTTCATTTTATAGTATTTCTCTATTTCTTATCTATTTGTCCCCCAGCTATCAATAAACCGCTTTCTTCTATCGTCGCCGTGTGTGCATCAAAAATAGCGACAAAATCACCTCTATAGATTCTCCTGTTTGGCAATTTGGGCTTTTGCTTGCTGCCATAAAGACTCTAACTCATCCAAACTGTAATCAGATAAGGGGCGATCAACAACCGCTTCCATCTTTTGTAATCGTTGCACAAAACGCTGATTTGTCCCCTGTAATGCTGCACTAGGGTCAAGATTATGCCAACGCGCTAGTTGTATAATTGCAAATAATAAATCCCCCAACTCCGCTTGTTGTCGTTCCGGTGTTTCCTCAGCCAACGCTTGCTGAAACTCCCCCAACTCTTCGTGAAACTTAGCCCAAACTCCATCAATATTTTCCCACTCAAACCCCACAGCCGCAGCCTTTTCGGAAATCTTCATCGCCGCCATTAACGGAGGAAGAGTCCGGCTATAACGACCGAGTTTAGTGCTAAGTTGATGCTTCTCTGGAATTTGCGCCTTTTCTGTGGCCTTAATCGCCTCCCAATTTTGCCGCACCTCATCCACATTTTGCACCGACACATCACCAAACACATGGGGATGACGACGAATCAACTTTTGGGAAATTCCTCTAGCCACCTCCGCCATGCCAAATAAACCAGATTCACCCGCGATTTGGGCTTGTAAAACAACCTGTAATAATAAATCCCCCAACTCCTCCGCGATCGCCTCCTGTTCACCTCCTTGAATCGCATCCACTACCTCATAAGCCTCCTCAATCACATAAGGAGTCAAACTTTGGGGCGTTTGTGCCAAATCCCAAGGACAACCCCCATCAGGCGATCGCAACCTAGCCACCACTTCAATTAACTCTTGTAAAGCCGCCAAACTCTCATCCATAGAAACCTCCTCGTAACTTTGTCTTGAAAAGTTTACTCAACGGGGAGAACCCCCGCACGTAACTTTTCGCTGCGCTTACCTTAGCGTACCTCTGCGTTCAAAAATTACCTTTTCCTCCTCCTTGGAGTTTTCTTCACCTTTCTACTAGGAAGCAAACTCCGAACCCCTTGCTTTTGCACCCGTTTATAAGCCGAACCTCCCCAATCGCTGAGAGAATGACTCATCGCACCGAGTTCTAAACCCAAAAACAAAGCCAAGTATTCAGTACTGTAAACCACAAGCGATCGCCCCAAAGCCACACCCAAATCCTGCCAAGTCAAAGCCAAAAATCCCAACTTTTCCCCAATCACCAAAATCACAATCGTCACAATCGCCAGCAAACAGCCTAGATAAATTACCCGTACCGTTGTGCCAATAATCGGCCCGTGAGAAATAACAGAACGATGGCGGAGATTTTTTTGATAAGGTAACCAAATACAGCGCAAAAAGCCCCAGCGTTGGAACTGACGCGAGTAAATATCCAAATCGGGGCCAAACATCAAACCGCTAAACATAAACCCACTAGCAACCAACAAAGTTAAATTGCTACTGCGAGTTTGCCATAAAGTCACACCAGCGATTAACGGCAGAGTATATAAAGTGATGCGATCGTGCGTTCGACCAGAGGGCATTTGCAGTGCTAAGTGCTGATTACTGAGTGATTATAAGATAAAAAAATATTTTTCCCAAAATGACTTGCGCCCTGAGAAATATTTTGCTATATTGTTTAATTGTGAGCGCAAACGCAAACGCAAGCGGGTGGTTAGCTCAGTTGGTAGAGCGCCTGCCTTACAAGCAGGATGTCATCAGTTCGAGTCTGGTACTACCCATATATAAAAAGGTCGTCTTTATGGCGGCTTTTTTAGTAATTATTTGTCTCAGTACGTATTTTTTTGTAAAAAGCAGAATTATCGGGGGAGGGAGTCGGACATAAGCCGGGTTCTGTTCTTACAGGTATTTTAAAGTACCTTTAAGGGCAGTTATCTATCTGGGACGCCTGTTACCAGACGCCTCGAGCGGCTCTACTTTTGGAAACTGGTAAAAGACCAACCATAGCTTCCGTTACCTTGCTCCCAACCGGGGTTTACCGAGCCAGCGCCTCTCGACGCTGCTGGTGCGCTCTTACCGCACCTTTGCACCCTTACCAAAGATTGGGAGTGGTGAGTGGTGAGTGGTGAGTGGGGTTTTTCTTCCCCTATTCCCCTTCGGGTTCGCCAGTCGCTCATGGGGGAAACCCCCAAGACCGCGCTGGTCTCACCTACTCCCTACTCCCTACTCCCAATTCCTGGCGGTATCTTTCTGTGGCACTATCCTCACGATCGCTCGCACTGGACGTTATCCAGCAAGTTTGGTCTTTCGGGAGCCCGGACTTTCCTCAAACCAATCGTTGTGATTGATCTGCAACCGCCTGCGCCTACTCCCTCCCTAATTCCAGTTTAACTGTCTGGTGCGGATTATTTCTTTTTATTCCAAGGTAAGGCGTAAGTCCAGGGTAATTTTTTGACTGTAAAAGGACAATTTATAATACACATGGGAGGAACGTTTACACCAGGGGTTAGACCTACACGTACCTCAGAGATGCGTAGCACTAGCTGGAGCGAAAATCCTAGTTCTATTCTTTCATTCATAAAGTCGTTATATATTTTTTTTTGCGGTGGCCCTGCTTTGCTTAACCCACTAATATTCATAATGGGTTTTTTGGCTAAGTAGGTTCCGGCTACAGGATCACGCTCAAAAACATCTTCTGCTGTGACTGTCTCAGAAAGGGTTTTTTGAGGAGCAATCAGACTAGGACTTTGGGATACAGCTAAGTCACGGGTTAAGTCGGGTGATTTGCGAATGACTCGGCGTGATTGCTTGTCGTCAACCAAAGAGCTATTGTCCCAGTCAACGTATACAGCAATATTTTCCGATTTATTCTCAATACTCACAGATAAGTCTTTGAGGTCGTCTATGGCATATGAAGGTTTAAATTTAAAAGCAATCCCAATCTGGTCTTGGAGATTTTGTTCTTTTAGTTGGTCATCAACGACAGCCTTTTTAAAATCAAACCTAACTTGATCATCAATGGATTCGACCATCCGATTAAAGACGTAAGCTACGCCAATAATATACAGGGTCAAAATAACTAAATTTTGGTCGCCACTCCTCATAAATTAAGATATTAACTCCCTAGAATAATTTTGTATATTTGACTAATGAGCTACTGTCAATCCGGCTTAATTGTTACAGAATTGTGGAGCCAGCCTCGTCGCCAAAAAAAGAATAGCAAACCCAAGGCGATCGCTGCCATTACTGCCAAGCAAATTGGGTAACCCCAATACCAATTCAGTTCAGGCATATTATATGGAGATTTTTCGGGATTAAAATTCATCCCATATATTCCCACCACAAAAGTTAAGGGAATAAAAATAGAAGAAACCACGGTTAACAATTTCATGATTTCATTCATTTTGTTACTTACTGACGACAAATAAACTTCCATCAATCCAGATGCTAATTCCCGATAATTTTCTACCATATCCATTACTTGCACTGCATGGTCATAACAATCTCGCAAATAGATTTGCACTTCTGCTCCTATAAGTTCGCTGCTATCTCGAATTAAAGAATTAACTGCATTCCGCTGGGGCCAGATAGTACGACGTAGTTGCAGCAGTTCTCGCCTGATTTGATAAATTTGTTGTAGTGTTTTACGGGTAGGGTTAAGTATGACTTCCTCCTCTAATTCTTCCAGTCGCTCCCCGTACATTTCCAGAACTGGGAAAAAGCCATCAATAATTGCATCTAACAGGGCATAAGCTAAGTAATCGGCCCCCTGTTTACGAATGATACCTTTACTTCTATCAATTCTTAATCTCACTCCTTCAAAGCAATCATATTCTGCTTCTTCCTGCACTGTTAGTAGATAATGTTTGCCCAACACAAAACTCACTTGCTCGCTGTGAAACCCAAAGGTTTTTTCCATTGGCACTACCATTTGAGCAATTATGAGTAACTGGTCTTCATAATCTTCAATTTTAGGACGTTCTCCCATATTGACTACATCTTCTAAAACTAGAGGATGTAAATCAAAAACTTTACCCAATCGTTGTAGTATGTCTTGATTACCTAATCCTTGGACATCCACCCAAGAGACAGATTCCTGCTCTAGATAAGTGATACACTCTTCAGGATTTTCTATTTGTTTGCGAGTGAAATCATGTTGGTTATAGTCAAACAAAATAATGTTGGGAGCCTCAGCATATTCATCAACAATGATAGTTCCTGGAAGAGTTCCTGGTTTGTGATAAAATTCTTTTTTATAGAACTTCTTCACTGCTTTGGGTATACGGCGAAGTTTTCTTACCATACATTTTTTCCTAATATTTAGGGGACATTATTCAACGGTCAAAAACTATCAATTTGGAAATTTGCATAGTTAATGTTAGGACAGTAGCTATATTGATGTGGTCTATTGTCAGAAATTTTACAATATTGAATATCAAGATGGTAATTTATAGTTGATTTTGATGTAATTTTGTCAAAAACAACACCCGTATGTAAGCGGTTATCATATTATTCCATTGCCTTTGAATCAGCAAGGGTATAAAAAAACAGTTTGCCTTGTGACAGCAAACTGCTAAGAAAATATTTATGTGTGGTAGGAAGGACTAGAACATACCCATGCCGCCCATGCCGCCCATGCCACCCATGCCGCCCATACCGCCCATACCACCCATATCAGGGGCAGGCGCTGCGGATTTCTTCTCTGGTTTTTCTACAACGATCGCTTCGGTAGTAATGACCATACCAGCAATGGAACCAGCATTTTGCAGAGCTGAACGCACTACTTTAGCAGGGTCAATAATACCAGCCGCAATCAAGTCCTCGAATTTTCCAGTGGCGGCGTTGTAACCAATATTGAAATCGCTGGTCTTGACTTGAGCAACAATGACAGAACCTTCGTCACCAGCATTCTCTGCTATTTGACGTAAAGGAGCTTCTAATGCTCTTTTGACAATATCTGCGCCAATTTTTTCTTCTTCGTTGAGGTTGGCTTTAATTGCCTCTATTTTGGTAATCAAGTTAATTAAGGTTGTTCCGCCACCGGGAACGATACCTTCTTCTACAGCCGCTTTGGTGGCGTTTAGTGCGTCTTCGATCCGCAGTTTACGGTCTTTGAGTTCAGTTTCTGTGGCTGCACCCACTTTAATAACTGCGACACCACCAGCTAGCTTGGCAATGCGTTCTTGTAGTTTTTCTTGATCGTATTCGGAATCGGTTTCTTCCAATTGTTTACGAATTTGAGCAATGCGCTTTTGTAACTCTGGTTTGGTGTCACCAACAGCCACAATTGTGGTGCTTTCTTTGTCAATGGTGATTTTGCGGGCTGTTCCCAACATTTCCAAGGAAGCAGTGTCTAGGCTTAAGCCAATTTCTTCGGAAATCCACTGTCCATCGGTCAGGATAGCAATATCTTGTAACAAAGCTTTGCGGCGATCGCCAAATCCCGGTGCTTTAATAGCCGCAACATTTAGCACACCCCGTGCTTTGTTGACTACCAATGTTGCTAAAGCATCTCCTTCTACATCTTCGGCAATAATCAGCAAAGGTTGACCCAAACGGGCAACTTTTTCCAACACAGGAACTAAATCTTGAATGCTGCTGATTTTTTTGTCGGTAATCAAGATGCGAGCATTTTCAAACTCGACTATCTGGCGATCGTTATTGGTGATGAAGTAGGCGGAAATATAACCTCTGTCAATTTGCATCCCTTCTACGACTTCCAGTTCGGTTGTCAGAGATTTGGATTCTTCAACAGTGATTACACCGTCTTTGGTGACCTTTTCCATAGCTTCAGCAATCATCTGGCCCACTTCTTCATCGTTACCAGAGGAAACAGTAGCCACTTGCGCGATCGCACTGCCTTCTACTGGCTTGGCCATCTGGGCAATTTCTTTTACTAGAGCTTCAATGGTTTTGTCGATTCCCCGTTTCAAGCTAATGGGGTTAGTACCAGCCGCGACGTTCTTCAAACCTTCTTTAATAATCGCTTGTGCCAAGACTGTAGCAGTCGTAGTGCCATCACCAGCGATATCCTTGGTTCTGGATGCCACTTCTTGGATGAGTCTAGCACCAGTGTTTTCTAAGGGGTCTTCTAATTCAACTTCTTTGGCAACAGTGATACCATCGTTGACGATTTGTGGCGCGCCAAATTTCTTTTCTAAAAGGACGTTGCGACCTTTGGGCCCCAAGGTAATTTTTACCGCATCAGCCAGGGCGTTTACACCCCTTTCTAACGCTCGCCGTGACTCTTCATCAAATGAAATAATTTTTGCCATGTTTAATTTCTCTTGCGCTTCCATTAGACAATTTAGCACTCACAAGGCTAGAGTGCTAATTAAACTAGCACCTCAGATTATAAATGGAAATAAAAAAATTGATTAAGATTACAGTTGATGCTCATCTTTATTGGCAGTAATGGTTGAATTGGGGGATGAACTTATCTAACTTTCTTAAATCCCTCGGCATTGCCGACCCTAGCGGCTCCGGCTGGTTGGCAGTAGTATTTACGTTTTTCTTGGCTTGGTTAGTCACCTGGCGCTTGATTCCCACAGTACGTAAATTTGCCTTACGGGTAGGTTGGGCAGACCAGCCCAACGCACGACGGCTCAATCGAGAACCTTTGCCAAATGCAGGAGGTTTGGCTATTTATGCGGGTGTGATTGCCGCAATGGTACTAGCTACTCTTTTGCGACCCATCGCCCTACAAAACGTCTTAGCTCAGGTCTTAACTATTTTACTAGGAGGTTCAATCCTAGTATTGGTCGGTTTTATCGATGATCAGTTCGGTTTACCCCCCTCGGTGCGCCTATGGGCACAAATTGTCACGGCATTGTTGCTGTATGCTAACGGCATCAGTATCGAGGTTGGTTTCAACACACCCATTGATCCATTCCTTTCCGTGACGCTTACTGTGCTTTGGGTAGTAGGTATTACTAACGCCATCAATTTGATGGACGGCATGGATGGATTGGCAGGGGGAGTCAGTTTTATCACTGCCATGAGTTTGTTAGGGGTTGCAGCCCAATTTCCCAACCGGGCAGCGGCTATTTTAGTTCTGGCTGCCTTAGGTGGTGGTGCCTTGGGCTTTTTGCGCCATAACTTTCATCCGTCACGCATTATTATGGGTGATGCGGGAGCATACTTTTTTGGTTATGTGTTGGGTGCAACTAGTATTTTAGGTAACTTGCAAGAAAGTACTGTCTTTGCCTTAGGGCCGACAGCTTTATTTGTTCTGTTACCAGTGGTGGACACAACACAAGTATTTATCCGCCGGCTATTGGCAGGCAAAAACCCTCTGAGTACTCCTGGTAAAGACCACTTACACCACCGCTTGCTTGCCTGGGGATTCTCTCAGCCTCATGCTGCATTAACCCTTTGGTCTGTGACTTTATTTTTTAATTTGCTGGCTATGAGAATACAAGGGATGAGTTTAGTGGTAATAATTTCTACCGCTATTAGTATTATTTTCTTGTTGAGCTTTACTGTCTGGCAAAGAAAAATCTGAAAAGCCTGAGCTATATCATGTCTGTTTAATTACCTAAGATAAAAGAAGCCCTGGCGACTAAAAGTCACGCCTACACAAACAAAGCCCACCTGCGTGGGCTAAATTGCAATACGGTTCAGATAACTGATATCAAGCCATCACCATGCCGCCATCAACATTAAACACTTGTCCAGTGATGTAGGCAGCAGCAGGATCGGCAGCAAGGAAACGCACCATGCCGGCTACTTCTTCTGCTTCACCGTAGCGACCTAGAGGGATAAATTTTAAAATATCTTCGGTGTTGCTGAGATTGTTAGTCATGTCGGTGACGATAAAACCAGGGGCTACAGCGTTGACTGTGATGCCGCGAGAAGCCAATTCTTTGGCGACGGTTTTCGTAAAACCGATGACACCTGCTTTGGCTGCGCTATAGTTAGCCTGACCAGGGTTACCCATTTGTCCAGCGACGGAGGCAATATTAATAATGCGTCCAGAACGTTGTTTAAGCATGGTTTTACTGGCGAGCCGTGTGCATAAGAATACACCAGTAAGGTTCGTGTCAATAACAGCTTGCCAATCTTCTGGCTTCATACGTAACAGTAGTGTGTCACGGGTAATACCTGCATTATTGACCAAAATATCAATGCGTTTGAACTTCTCGATGGTGGTGTTAAATAATGCGTCTACTTGATCAGCTTGGGAAACGTTAGCTTGCAGGGCGATCGCCTGACCACCGGCGGCATTTATTTCTGCGACTACGTTATCAGCAGCACTACTAGAACTAGCATAGTTAACTACAACAGTGGCTCCTTGGGATGCGAGTTGCAGGGCGATCGCTCTACCAATTCCTCTTGATGCACCTGTGACAATTGCTACTTTGTCTTGTAATAAACTCATTTAATATTCCTCAAACTTGGAGATACCGCGCTAATGATCTTATGGTGATTTGTGCCTGGAATTTCCAGAATTTCAAGTTTTTCAATTCAGCAACAATAAAAACAAAATTATGTTACGACAATTCTTGAATGTACGCATTACTATTAAAAGCAATCAATAAAAAATTGGTGTGTATCACATGGCTAATCAAAAACAATTCAACAGTTTTGAAGAAATGCTATCTGGTTCTGATGTACCTGTTTTAGTAGATTTTTACGCCGATTGGTGTGGTCCTTGTCAGATGATGGTGCCGATTTTAGAACAGGTGAATGCCCAGCTAAAAGACCGTTTACGTATTGTCAAGATTGACACAGAAAAGTATGCAGCGTTAGCAAGTCAGTACCAAGTTGAAGCTCTCCCAACGCTGGTACTGTTTAAACAAGGTAAGCCTGTAGACAAAATTGAGGGTGTGATGCAAGCGCCACAATTGGTACAACATCTCCAAAATTTCATTTAAGAAATATTAAGCTAAAGAGACGCGAGATTTTGCGTCTCTAGATATTAAACTGGGTAAATTGGATAAAGCGATCGCCGTAGATCAACTAATTAAAGTTTTTATCCCACGTCAATCCTTTAAGTTACGAAGTAGACGCATTCCGTGGGACAATGTTAGGCAACGGCATTAGTGTCTATGGTTATCGTTGGGACTGTATGATTCTCTTGTTAACATTAATAGGCTTCACCCTTATTTGTGGCAAACGTGATCCACGGGTAGCAATGTCATCAGGAGAACAACAAGCATTATGAAAGCCGATAAACCTACGCAGGGCGCAACTTCTGAAGAATGCGCTGCCAAAGTAATGGAGACAGTTCCATTAGTGATGCGGTTTATTCGTTCGGATATGCGGGTTCATAGTGCGGCTTCTTTATCAATACCACAGTTGCGATCGCTAGCATTTCTTAACCGCAATCCAGGTGCTTCACTATCTGATTTAGCAGAACATTTAGGTGTCACCTGTGCCACAGCATCAGCCACAACAGAAAGGTTAGTACAACGCAACTTAGTACAGCGTATAGATGATCCCCAAGAACGGCGGCGAGTCCTGCTGAGTCTAACTGAAGAGGGTAAGCATCATTTAAAGCAATCTCAAGACCAAACTCGTGTTCATATTGCCGAACTACTGGATAATCTGACACCAGAGCAAATTTCCCATATTGAAGAAGGGTTGGGACTACTAAAAAATGTCTTCGAGCGAACGGAAATTAAACCTACCCAATGAATGAGGCCTATTTTTAATTAGCAATGTTGCCCATATTTCAATATGTTTAAGTATATATACTTATTTGTCTAGCTTGGTTAATCAAGTGTAATTTAATTTATCATCGATATTATAGATAAAAAAATTAGCAGTAAGAAATAAAGCTGATGACAAAGCTAGCTTTTAACTTGATATTTTTGATGAATCAGTAGACGCTTCAGATTGTAGTCTCGGCATTACATTCCAAGCTACCTGGTTTAACCTCTTGTTGGCGTTGCCTATGCTCATAATACATTACCTTTAGCTAGTAAAGCGATCGCTCCTGAAAAACCACCCAATTAAATTAACCCTAAACCATATTTTTATGTTCCGTTACCAGGATGATCGCCATTTGGTGATTATCTTGTGGCCTAATCTGATTAATAAAGTGGAGCTTGAGATTAGTTCCTACGCAAGTCAAAAACTAGAGTACCTATGTCAGAATTTATCTCAGCATTATGGACTAATGTATTTAGCGCAGGAGCATTTATTCCTCATGGACACTGCTATTTATGGCAAAGAAATTTAGTCTGGCTACATTTAGGATCTGATGCACTGATTGCCATAGCGTATTATTCCATTCCCAGTACCTTATTTTACTTTGTTCGTAAGCGGCGGGATTTACCCTTTGATTGGATTTTCTTACTGTTTAGTGGATTTATTGTGGCTTGTGGCACTACGCATTTAATGGCCATTTGGACACTTTGGCATCCAACTTATTGGCTATCGGGGTTAATCAAAGCCGCAACTGCAATCATATCTGTGTTGACAGCAATAGAACTAGTACCTTTAGTACCAAAAGCAGTAGCACTTCCTAGTCCTGCTCAACTGGAAACAGCTAATGAAGAACTGCAAACACAAATAACTGAGAGGCTACGCATAGAAAGGGAGTTGAGAAAATACCAGAATCATCTAGAGGAATTAGTGGTTCTGCGTACCCATGAGCTGACTCAAACCAATGAGCAATTACAACAAGAAATTGCCGAACGCCAGCGCATTCTAGAAGTTTTACGCCAAAGCGAAGAACGCTACCGTTACTTGGCTGAGGCAATTCCTCAACTCGTCTGGACAAGTAATGCTGAAGGGGAATGTGATTATTTTAATCAAAATTGGTGCGATTATACTGGGCTAACATTAGATGAGTCTTTAGGTTCTGGCTGGTTAGCGGCATTGCATCCAGAAGATATGGAAAAAGCAGCACAAGTATGGTTTCATGCTGTTAGTAGTGGTACTGTATATGAAATTGAATATCGCCTCAAATATGCTGCCGATGGTTCTTATCGCTGGCTGTTAGGGCGAGGCTTACCGCTCACAGATAATCAAGGGCGTGTAGTTAAGTGGTTTGGTACTTGTACCGATATCCACGAACAAAAACAAATATTACAAAAACGAGCGCAATTAATTGAATTAGAACAAGCAGCAAGAACTAAAGCAGAAACAGCTAATCAAATTAAAGATCAATTTCTAGCTGTACTTTCCCATGAGTTACGCACTCCTTTGAATGCTATCCTTGGCTGGTCTAAGTTGTTACAAAGCCGTAAGTTTGATGCAGCACAAACATCCCAAGCACTAGCCACAATTGAGCGGAATGCTACTTTACAGGTGCAATTAATTGAGGATTTGCTGGATATATCCAAAATTTTACAGGGTAAGCTAGCGCTAACAATTACTCCTATCAACTTAGAAACTGTAGTCTTGTCTGCACTAGAAACAATGCGTTTAGCGGCAGAAAGTAAGTTAATTCAAGTAACACCAATTTTTGAACCGAATTTAGGGCAAGTAATGGGTGATTCGGCTCGCTTGCAACAAGTTGTGTGGAATCTGCTTTCCAATGCTGTTAAATTTACACCCAAAGAGGGGAGGGTAGAAGTACGAGTCAGTCAAGTTGATGACTTTGCCGAAATCACAGTTACTGATACAGGAAAAGGAATTAGTAACGATTTTTTACCCTATGTATTTGATTATTTCCGCCAGGCAGATAGTAGTTCTACGAGAACATTTGGTGGCTTAGGTTTGGGACTGGCAATTGTTCGTAATATTGTGGAAATACATGGCGGTACAGTAAAAGCAGAAAGCCCTGGTGAGGGAGAGGGGGCAAAATTTACTATTCATTTACCTCTAACTACAGATAAAAATATAAACATGGCTGATGAACTCAATCAAGATTCCTTCTTAGATTCTCAATCTTTATCCTTGACTGGAAGGCAAATTTTAGTTGTTGATGATGATCCTGATTCCCGCGATTTTATTACTTTTGTCTTAGAAGATGATGGGGCTGAAGTGATTTCACTATCTTCAGCTTTGGCCGTATTACAAACCCTCAAAAGTGTCAAACCAGATGTGTTGGTGAGTGATATTAGTATGCCGGAAATGGATGGCTATATGCTCATTCATGAAGTGAGAAATTTGACACCAGAACAAGGGGGAGATATTCCCGCGATCGCCTTGACTGCTTTTGCCAGTCTCCATGACCAAGAAAAAGCATTAAAAGCAGGGTTTCAGATGCATTTAGCTAAACCTTTTAATCCTGATGAATTAGTAGCAGCCATTATTCGTTTGATGGCTAAGTAGCCATAATTAACTATAGGAGTCCGATTTGATTATTGAAAAAAGACAAGTATCTAAAGTTGTTCCATGCGGTCGAGAAGATACAGGTACTTGTTCGTAATCAATAGCTTGTCCGTGGCAAATCTAAATTAAGCTATTGGGGTAAATCAACGTGAGTTCGATGAACCTCTCCCCAACCCCTCTCCGACGCGGAGAGGGGCAGACATATTTCGCATTTTCAACGAAAAAATAGGCGTTTCAAAGCCTCTAACGCCACTTGCTACAACGCGGCGGCACTTCCTTCAAGTCGGGCAACCCGCCCAACGGAGTGCCTTGGGAACCCGCGCAACGCAGTGGCTCCTCCTTGCAGGGGAGAGGTTTGGAGAGGGGTTTTTTAGATCCGTCGAACTCACGTTAAATCAGCAATTTCAGTGAGCATCTCGATAGTGCTTAACCGAAAACCACACGATGTAAATAACTTTCGTGCGCTTTCATTAATTGCTGCTGTATCTAATCGAATTTGCTTAACACTCATTTGTTGAAAGCATTCAATACTCAGCATTATTATCTGTCTGCCAATACCTTGTCGTCGATATTCAGGCTCCACCCATAAATCATGAATAAAAGCAAATTCTTTTAAACGGTAAACAGGTATTTCTTTCTCTACTGTCGCCAATAGAAACGCCACAAGCTGCCCTTCATTGTCAGCTACTAAAAACACACTTCGCTCATCATTAACTAGCCGAGTTAACCATTTTTGATAACGTTGTTCTGGATGTGAAAGAAAACCATATTTAGCAGAATCCCAGTACTCATGTAAAGCACAAGTTTTGCTAACCATTGGTAAAACTGCGGTGACATCATCTGTTGTAGCAGAGCGGATCAGCATAATTTTTTGATACAACCCACATTCCGCACTTCATTTTGTATTTGGTTCGGTAGGTTACTTCTTAACACAATATATGATCAAGCGATCGCTCTTTTGCTAATTTCTTTAGGCGCAATCATAGAAAACCTGACATCCGCAAGCACGTAGCTTAGATTATAACCTGCCTTTTGCCTTTGTTGATAATCAGCTCTCAATTTTAGCATTCAGCGTTACTTGAGAGAATGAAATAGCCCTGGTTTTTTGTTCCCTTAACTCTATAAAAAGCGGTTATTCATTACTTAATTATGCCAAAAACGTCTATACATTAGCTCATATCCCTTACTGGGCAAAAAATATAGCTTTTAACCTTGACGTTTGAGCTTTTGCGAGAAAATCTAGGTTCTAACTGTCTGAAACTCCTGATTTTAAAGGAAAATTCCTAATTTTAGTTTGAAGTTTAGCATAACACCTACGGAAGAGCCGTTTTTCTAGCCACCCTAATAGGGCAGTTTAGGCAACTTAACGATAAAGCTTGTCCCCTTGCCCTGGGCACTTTCAACTTCAATCGTCCCCTGATGCGCCTCAATAATACTTTTTGCTAAAAATAATCCTAACCCCCATCCTGTTTGATCCTCAGAAGAGATGGTTCGACGAAATTGTTGAAATAAGATTGATTGAGCTTCTGAAGAGATCGGATTGCCCTCGTTGTGGATAGTCAAGCTGATATGCGTTTCAATTTGCTCAAGCGTAAGTGTAATTGGTGTATTAGCAGCACCATACTTCACAGCGTTAATAGCTAAGTTTTCAATTACCCGTCGTATCTCTTTACGGCTACAATTGCTCCTGATAGCAGTATCAGAAACTACAATAAACCGCTCTCCATAAGCAAGGTTCAAATCCTCTACTACGTCCTGAACAAGGCTGTCTAAATTGCATTCTTCAAATTCAAACTTTAAGCTCTGCCCTGCCCGCAGCCGACTAGCATCGAGCAAATTTTGAATCATCGAATTCAACCGATCAACTGCTTTTAGCATTTTCGCCGCGATATTCGCATGAGTGTCTCCTTGTTCAAGCCGACGCAGAATCAGGTGAGTACCCATTTTTATGACATTGAGTGGGCCTCTGAGATCGTGGGTCAGTGTCACCATAAATAATTCTTGAATATCTTGCAACGTCTGGGAAAATTGAGTCGCCGCATCGTTAACGGCTTGCTCAATGGAATCGATGATAATATCTCGTTCCCTCACCTCCAAAGCCGCTTCTTCTTCTAAAATTTCAAATATGGTCTGACGGAGAATGTGGTACTCAAAAATCACTTGAGTCAGCGAGTAGTCGGCATAACTTGCCCGCTCATGTCCATGCTTTTTCCCAATCCGAGTGCTTTCTAGTTTATCGGTTTTTATTCTGGCTGGTGTCCTTTCAATCTTCGTTGATAGCTCATCCACCAATTGCTCTAGATACTCAGGTAGCGAATTTTGTAGCATCAGAGAGTCCTGATGCATTGATGCAACAACTTCATCACGCGCCCGCTCTTCCCACCTCTGCATAATTCTTTCAGCATTTTGCTGAAGACGCTTAGACGTTTGGTTAGACATAGATTGTAAAAACACCAAAACTAGCAAGTAGTTAGCTTGAAACTGTATGTATTGTACAAGGTATTAAGTGGCACGCTAGTAAGTGGAATTCAATTGCCACAAGCACAGGCACAACGGCTAATTAAATGGCTGCAAACATATAAACTCGCATTCCGCACTTCAACTTGAATTACACAGAGATTACGTCAATCAATATTCGTGACATCTTTCCCAGATATACAGAAACTCCAAGAAATAAATTATCCAATTCTACCCCAGTCTCCCCAACTCCCCCAGGTTCAAAAGGGTTTGCGTAGCGTCCCGCAGGGATTGGAACATTTATTTATTTAGAACTCCCTACCTCATTCTGACAGATGTAGTTTAATTTACTTTACCCACTTTAACTAATGCCAACTGATCACCCTTTAGACAGACGAGTTTCAATTTTTAAAAAGTTAAATTTTGGAGCTATGTGATCCTTTATTATGCCTTTTTTAAATGCATCTCATGAGTTCATGATTCGACGATAAATCGTTTTGAACGAAATAGGCGTTTTGGGAATTTGTTAAAGTGAAAAATTACTTTATGGGATTTTTATCTCAACCAAAGTCACTGTCTAGTATTTCTCAGCTAAGTAGTAGCAAAATCGCTATTATTATTGTCACTCATAATAAAATTAATTCTCTTTGCTTACTTCTAGAAGATATTTGTAAACTCAAATTGTCTCAGACGAAAATTGATATTTATGTTGTAGACAACAATTCTCATGATGGTACACAAGCTTATCTAGAAAAATTTTACTTTGCTAATGTTAAGGTTTTACAAACTGGTAAAAATTTAGGTGGTTCTGGTGGTTTTTCTTATGGTTTACAGGTTGTTAGTCAACTTAAATATGATTATATCTGGCTACTTGATGATGATGTGCGTCTTGATCCGTTAGCCCTCAGCGCCCTAATTACTACTTTACAAAAGCACCCTGAAGTGGGCGTAGTGGGTTCTCAAATTCGTAAGCTTAAAGCACCTAATACTATTCAAGAAATTGGCAGCTTTGTCAATGATGCTAAAGCACATTTAACAATTAATTGGCAAAATCAAAGTAATATTTCTTATCAAGATATTCTTCAAGGAAAATCTTACATTAGTGTAGATGTTTGTGCTGCCGCATCGCTACTATTACGCCGTCAAGTGGTACAACAAATTGGCGTATTTGAAAATTATTTTCTCCACTTTGACGATGTAGAATGGTGTTTACGCGCTCAACAAGCTGGTTGGATTGTTGCTGTTAATCCTTATTCAATTATTTGGCATGATTCACCTGATTTTAAATGCCGTCCCTGGATTAATTATTACGATGAGCGTAATCTTTGTTATTGTTGGCAAAAACACCGTCCACATCTGTTATTAAAACGGGTCATTGTCAATGTACCACGGCTAGTTTATTACGCCGCTACAGGACGTTATTTTCTAGCTGAATTGACTATTGTAGGGTTTCAAGATTTCATCAATGGTATCCAAGGAAAGATGCCAAGAAATCTTAATTACACTGAATTATCTTTGGCAGAGATTCTTCAGATACCAGCTAAAGTTTTAGTGCAATCTTTTATCTATCAAGATGATGGGCAAAGTCAGCTTTTAAAGCAGATGGAGTTTGAGCAAAAACTCATTCCTTGGTGTTTACCTGATAAGTTCGGGATTCGCTTTTGCTTCTGGTTAGCTGCTTGGTTTCACAAACCAGTTGATATCGCCTTAGTTACTTATCAACATCCAGAACTTGATACCCTCCATTTGGCAAAACAAGTTTACTACTTTACGGGTAACGGCTATGTGTCTGTTTCCATGAATCCTTTAGTTCTCATGCAAGCAGTTGTCAAGACTGTGAAGCAGATGTGGCAGATATATTGGCAAATTCACAAGCTGAAGTTATCGCAAATGCCCAAACAAAAGTCTACTCCATTAGATACCCTAGTTTCTATCATAATTTGTACAAGCGATCGCCCGATTTTTTTAGAGAAGGCATTACAAGCCCTCGAATTGATTAATTACCAAAAATTTGAGGTAATTGTTGTTGACGCTTCATCCACAACTGAGACAAAAGAAATAGTCAGTAAGGTAGCTAGTAAACATAGCTTTAAAATCAATTTTCTGAAAGTTGAACCGAAAAATATTAGTTACTCCCGCAATATGGGAATTAAGCTAGCGACAGGTTCCATTGTTGCTTTTTTTGATGATGATGCTATTCCCCCATCGGAATGGCTAGAACAATTGTTAAATATTTATTCGCAGCATGGAGAAAAATGTGCGGCGGTTGGCGGTACTGTTCGAGACTTAACTCGTCCTGGATATCCTTTACAATTCCATCGGGGAATCACCAATGTTTTCAGCGAAACAATCGCCATTCGTCGTGATGATGCGGCAAATTATAACCAAGCTAATGGCTTTTGGTTTAACGGGTTAATGGGAACTAATTCATCTTTTCGTAAAGACTTGCTAGAAAAAATCAATGGATATGATGAATTTTTTGATTATTATCTCGATGAAACAGATGTTTGTTTACGCTTAATTCAAGCAGGATATCAAGTTCATTATGCTGATGTAGCTGTAGACCATTATCCTCAACCTAGTCATAACCGCATTGACCAAACACATCTAACTTGCTGGTACTCTTTAGCCAAAAATACCACTTATTTTGCTGTCAAGCATGGATTAAAAAAAGTCATTTTACCTGTTTTAGTTGTTCGCTTGACATTATTACTTATCTATCGATGTATGTTAAGAATAATTCGGCTGAAATTTACACATAATTTACCCAATGCTGTTTTGATAAATTACACCAAACAAGCTTTTTATGGTATGTATGTTGGTTGGCAAAGCGGATTTCAGAATCATAAACTAATGTTTGACAAGGCTGAATTATCAAAGTAGATAAACTGCAAATAACACTATGTTTCCCACATTGAAAGTGAGTTTTAATAAATCAGAATTGCAGCATTACTGGGAATTATTACAAGTTTTAGTTAGCCGAAATTTAAAAGTACGTTACCGAGGATCTTTTTTAGGTGTTTATTGGTCGCTAATTAATCCACTTTTAATGACAGGAGTATACACAGCAATTTTTGGTACTGCTTTTGCTGCATATTATGACAACTCTATTATTAATTATGTGTTGGCAGTATTTACGGGTTTAGTAGTAATTAATTTCTTTTCCGCATCGACAAGCCAAGCATTATGGAGTGTAGTCGGTAATGGGGGATTATTAAATAAAATTTCTTTACCTGTGAGTATTTTTCCGATTTCGCTAATTGCTGCCAATATATTTCAATTTGTCATTGGGGTGTTGCCATTACTGGCAATTATGACATTAGTTAACTCTAGAAGCTTGTTAAGTGTGCTAGCACTTTTATTACCTTTATTGGGGTTAGTTTTAGTATGTATTGGGATGAGTTTGTTAGTCAGTTCTTTGTTTGTATTTTTTAGGGATTTACCTTACTTATATGAATTGGTGGTATTCATGCTGTGGTTGAGTAGTCCTATATTCTACCCAGCCGCCATTGTCCCAAAATCGGTGCAGTCGTTTCTTTTACTAAATCCTTTGTTACCAGTTATTGAAAGTATCCGCCAGATTTCTTTATCAGGAACAACACCAGATATTTACTTAATTTTCCATGCATTATGTAGCGGAGTAATTATTTTTGGGATCGGACTGAGTTGCTTTCACTGCTGGCGTCATTCTTTTATGGATTTATTGTAAATGGAAGTAATACGTCTCAATCAAGTTTCTTTGTGGAGAAGAACCCAAGAGGAGTTTTCTTATGATTTAAAGAAAACAATCTTGTCGTTTATCGAAGGGAAGTATCGTCAACCCACAAAAAGATTAGTTCTAGATAAAATTAATTTTGTGGTGAGAACAGGTGAAAAAATCGGTATTATAGGCGCCAATGGTGCAGGTAAATCTACACTTTTAAAAATTATTTGTGGAATTTTACAACCAACGTCAGGAGTTGTCAGGGTAGCGGGAAAAATTGCGCCTTTAATTGAATTAGGTGCAGGGTTTGATGGCGAAATTTCCGTAATTGATAACATTATTTTTTATGGAGTAATGTTAGGGTTCTCGCGCCACGAAATGATTGCTAGAGTACCATCAATTTTAGAATTTGCCCAATTACAAGATTACTCTTTAGTCCCAGTGAAGGTTTTATCATCTGGAATGGCTGCGAGATTAGGCTTTGCGATCGCAACTGATGTCCAACCTGATATTTTAATCTTGGATGAAGTATTATCAGTGGGCGACGAAAGTTTTAGAAATAAGTGCAAGCAGCGAATTGCTAACTTTTGGGATGCAGATGCAACGGTGTTAGTCGTCTCTCATGATTTGGAGTTTATCAAACACTCTTGTGAGTGGGTAATTTGGTTAGATAAAGGAAAAATCAAATTAATTGGTGATGCTAAAAAAGTTGTTCAAGAGTATCTACAATCCACAATGATTATTGATATTTGTAGTACTTCTATCTGAAATTTAGCCACAATATTTTCAACAAGGATAAAATCTCATGTCAGATATTCTTTTAAATCCCATAATTAACAAACCATTTACTCAAACTACTGTTAAACTGCAAAACATTATTTTGCCGAATTTAGATATTTGCACTACAGAAGAACTTTTTTTGAGGTTAAATACTAAATCTGTATTGAACTACGAATACAGTCATGTAGAACTAAAAAATTCGGGTGTGATCAGCTTTGATACATATTTCAATGCTTTTTCAATACAAAAATGGCTAGATTACACTAGGGTAAAAAACATATGTTTAAATCTAACGTTGAAGGGTAAGTGTAAGGTTAGCTTATTTAATATAGATTACGCCTCACAAGTGAAGAAATTAGTGAACCAAAAAGTAATTAATAATCATGAGTTAGCAGAATGTACCGTATTCAGTAATATAGATATTAGTTTATACAAAGGGTTACTTTATGTAGAAATTGAAGCATTAGCAAATAATTGTATTTTTGAAAATGGATATTTTTATGCAAATATTACTCAAACACAAAATTTAGATCAGAAAATAGCCGTTGTTATTTGTACATATAAAAGAGAATACTATATTAATAAAAATATTGAATTAATAGATAATTATTTATTCAAACAGTCAAGTATAGGAAATAAATTTGAAATCTTTATTATAGATAATGGCAGAACTCTCAAAAATATATATAGCTCACAAATACATGTGATCCATAACAAGAATGCAGGCGGTAGCGGTGGATATACCAGAGGAATGCTTGAAGTATTAGACCGTAAATCTGATTTTTCTCATATCATTTTGATGGATGATGATGTCGTGATAGCCCCAGAAGTATTTGAGAGAATATATAACTTTCAAAATGTTGCTATTGATGCAAATTTTTGCATTGGTGGTAGTATGCTGCTTCTAGATAATCAATATATACAACACGAAAATGGGGCGATTTGGGATCAGGAAGTAGTACGAATTAAACCTGATTTAGATTTGAGAAATATCAACAATGTATTATTTAACGAAATAGAAGAATACATTAACTATAACGGTTGGTGGTTATTTTGTTTTCCTACAAGACTGATAGATGATTCTAAATTACCTTATCCATTTTTTATTAAAATGGATGATATGGAATTTCCTCGAAGATTAAATCACAAAATTATAACTCTAAATGCTGTGTGTGTATGGCATGAAGCACTAGAGAAAAAATACTCCGCCATGATGAACTATTATTTAAAAAAGAACGAATTAATTTTAAATGTAATTACTAATGATAATTTTAGCAAGCTAGATGCCATCAAATATTTTGTAAAATTTAGTATGAGAGAGGCATTTTGTTATAAATATAAAAGTGCCAATGTAGTCTTTCAAGCGGTTGCTGATTTTTTAAAAGGACCTGAATATTTGAAAACACTCGACCCAGAAGAAAAAAATTTAGAAATTAGAAGTATGGGTGAGAAAGCAGTAAAAAATCATCAATTACCTTTTATTTATGGAAAATATCAAGAAAGTCTAAATGAAACAGAAAATACATTTTATCGTTGGTTTAGACTTGTTACATTAAATGGTCATTTATTACCTTCTATATTTTTCCATAAAAACAATAAATTGACACAGCAAACATACAAAATTATTTCTATGCAAAACTACAGACCTATTAACGTTTTTAGGTCGAAAACAGCTTTGTACCATAACTTAAATAATTCAGAAGGCTTTGCTGTTAATTTTTCTAGAGCAGAATTTTTTAAAATTTCCATCAAAATCATCTTTTTATCTATACAAATATTCTTTAACTTCTCCCAAGTCAAACGCAAGTATAGAGACACCTTACCAGAACTTACCAATAGAAATTTTTGGGAAAGCTATTTAGAAATTAATAAATATTCCTCATAGTAGAAGCTTTCTTTTTCTCTTAGACATTCCTTTGAGTTAAAAATAAAAATTTCTTGTACAAAATATGATCACTAATTGTAATTTTACTAGCTTTACAACAGAGATATCTAATATAGTTTGCTTCTCTAATTTACATTGGAATTGTATTCATCCTAGACTGCAACATATTCTCAGTCGCTGCACTTGCGAAAAGCGGGTATTCTTTATCGAAGAAGAAGTATTTAATGACGAACCATTGGCGCGCTTAGATGTCAATCAAGACAAAAGTGGCGTCATGGTTGTGGTGCCATATCTGCCCAAACATCTGAGTGAGGAGGCGATAAATGCCAACTTACAGACATTAATCAATGATTTATTGAGCGCAAATAATATCTGTAAATACATTTGCTGGTATTGTACATCGCAGGCGATCGCCTTTACCCGCCACTTACAACCCCAGGTTGTCGTATATGACTGTATAGATGAGTTACCGACATTTCCGGACTACAAAACAGAATTATTTGCTATTGCAGACGTAGTATTTATCAGTGAACAAAGTACTCACGCCATTCAAGCACACCAGCACCCCAACATCTATGCGTTTCCTAGTAGCGTTGATTGGGAACGCACCTGGATATCAATGATGAAACTGATAGACTTTGCCGTTACCGCCCGCCAGGATGAAGATACCCCTGATTTCCATCCTGCAATGCTGGGTTATCAATTCTCGGACACTGTGAATACAGATATGGTATTTGATTACTTGATTGTAGGCGCAGGCTTTTCTGGTAGCGTGATTGCAGAACGGTTGGCGAGTCAATCTGGTAAAAAAGTGCTAGTTGTGGACAAGCGCCATCATATCGGCGGTAATGCCTACGATCATTATGACGATCATGGTATTCTCATTCATAAATATGGCCCCCACATCTTTCATACCAACTCCCGCGAAGTCTTTGAATACCTCTCACAGTTTACTCAGTGGCGACCTTACGAACACCGCGTCCTCACCAGCGTCGATGGACAACTGCTTCCCATACCCATCAACCTTGACACCATCAACCAACTTTATGGTATGAACCTCAATTCATTTGAGGTAGCAGATTTCTTCCAGTCCATAGCCGAACCGAAAGAATATATCCGCACATCAGAAGATGTAGTGGTGAGTAAAGTTGGTAAAGAACTATATACAAAATTCTTCCAAGGCTACACCCGCAAACAATGGGGACTCGACCCCTCAGAACTCGATAAATCAGTAATAGCCAGAGTCCCTACTCGTACCAACCGCGATAACCGATATTTTACCGATATCTATCAGGCAATGCCGCTGCATGGTTTTACGCGCATGTTTGCGAAGATGTTAGACCACCCCAATATCAAGGTGATGCTAAATACTGATTATCGGGAAATCAAGCGGGTGATTCCTTGTCGGGAAATAGTTTACACCGGGCCAATTGATGAATTTTTTGATTATCGCTATGGCAAACTTCCTTATCGTTCCATCAATTTTCAGCATGAAACCCACAACACCCCTGTATTTCAACCCGCGCCAGTTATTAACTATCCCAATGAACATCTGTATACCCGTGTCACAGAGTTTAAATACTTGACTGGACAAGAACACACAAAAACTAGCATTGTCTATGAATTTCCTCAAGCTGAAGGAGACCCTTATTACCCTGTACCGCGTTCTGAAAATAACGAAATTTACAAGAAATATAAAGCGCTGGCAGATGCAACACCAAAAGTGTATTTTGTGGGACGTTTAGCAACCTATAAGTATTACAACATGGATCAATGTGTGGCTCAAGCTTTGTTTGTGTATCAACAAATTGCTGCTTTAGCAGTACGGCGACCATAGGAAATAATGAGGACTTAAGTCCTCATTAAAAACCTTTAAATATTAGTACTTACCTACTTAAAAAATACCTAACAATAATGCCAGCAGAGGTTTTGCACTCAGCTTTTTTCTCTTAATGACATACCACAAATGAGAACGTGCTGCTTTTGTTTCCCTAGCTTGCATTAAATTAATTCCTAAAACATAATTAGCTTCTAACAATCGCCGCTGAAAATATGGTTTAAACGCATTTAGCCTAGCATCTTCCATAAATCGCTCATAGCAGAATATTTGATTTTTCGCTTTGCGAATGTTAATTGGTGGATTGCTAATCAATGTATCGCTTTGCTCATGTTGTCTATATCTAGTGAGTTTTTCTGGACAATAATACGCTCCTAAACCAGAACGACAACAAAGATAGTTTATATATAAATCGTAGCAACCACCAACTTCTTCAGGAATTGCATCCCAATCGACAACATCCTTACGAATAACAGCAGCACAGGCACTGGCTATAGACATTTTAACTATGCCAATTTCATAAAAAGGTTGATAAATACCTTCTTTTAAGGTGTCCCGATTCCATATCTGCGAATTATTTTTTGTGAGAACCTCATCTATGATGCTATCTGTATTGATTATGTAAGAATCGCAAAAAGCTACAGCTAAGTTAGGATTAGCTTCCAAGGTTGGTACCAGCTTTTCTAAGAATTTTGCTTCCCACATATCATCGTCGTGTAAACTGGCAACATACTTTCCCTTTGCCATTTTAAAACCATGTTTAATATTACCTAACATGCCGATGTTATGAGAATGTCGCCAAAAGCGAATTCGTGGATCTTGGAAACTATCAATTATTGGTTGAAAATTTTCATCACTACAGTTATCACAAACAATGATGTCAATATTTTGATAAGTTTGTTTAACTGCACTAGCAATTGCTTGTTTAAGATAATGTGGTCGATTATATGAGGGAATAATAACACTGACTAAGGGTTGAGCATATTCATTATTTTCTGACATTTTTGCTCCTATATTTGTTATATTCTGATTTATATGATGTCCGCTAAATCATCCATAATAAACAGTTTGTATGGGGACTAACGCGTCTACAGTCCCTAAAGTCAGGATTAAAGTCTTGACTACGAGCAAACTTTTTTATTCCGCAGAGTTAACAATTTCTTTCTTGTTACGGCTTTTAATTACTTTTGCAGGTACACCCACAGCTATGGAAAATGGGGGAATATTTTTTGTGACAACAGAACCAGCGCCAATGACACTGCCATGACCAATAGTAACTCCATCTAATACTTTGACTCCGGAACCAAGCCAACAATCATCCTCAATGGTAATTCCCTGGCAAGTTACACCTTGGGAACCAATGGGCTTGGTGGGGTCTGCATAAATATGATTATTAGCAAATATTCCTGAGTGTGCTGCAATTAAACAGTTTTTACCAATTGATATATCTCCTGGCCCAGCAATAGTAACGTAAGGCCCTATAAAAGTACGTTCGCCGATGTGGATAGACGTATTTATTAATGCTTGAATGTCAATACCATAACTGAAAATTACTTCATCCGCCAGATAAATGAGATTATTTATGTGTCCACTGGCATCGATATTGACACCTCGACAAATTCTCACATTATTACCAAGTTTAATACAACTAGGTGCGATAAATTCTACACCGTATTGAATACAAACTGTTTTTCCCATACTATAAAAAATATGGCGATACATTGAATTTCTCAATTTATTGCCCAAAAAACTTGTGGGCATTCCTCTTAACAAATTAAATATTAAAGTTTCTTGAATTTTCTTCCATTTTGTAGGATAATGTTGGGGCTTCATTTTTAGAGAAACTGCAATAAATTACGGTGGCTTATTTATAGCAATTTTTATTTTTTAAATCATGCCAAAATGACCAAAATATCAAAGATAAATAGTAGAAAAGGATAATTATTTATATTTGATTTTTAATATACATATTTCTCATTTTAAGGAGAAAAAATAATTCTTAAGGTAGACATAATTCTGGATAATTAACTTAAAGAAAACTGGCAGGGAGTGGGAAACTACTTCTTCAACAAGAATCCCACTCGCTACTCCCCATTAATGTGGAATCGACAAAACCCAATCTCGTAACAGTGGGTTTACCTGTTCTGGGACTTCATCGTGGGGACAATGACCAGCTACCAGAAAATGCTCTGTGAGGTCGGGATAATATTGACGAAACTTTTGGGAACGTTCCCGCGCATTCATCCAAGGATCAGCTTCTCCCCACAATAGCAACAGAGAACAAGTTAATTGCTTTAATAAAACATCAACTTTCTCTCCTTGGGGAGTACTAAACACAGAAACAAATACATCCAAAGCCCCAGGATCATCAGCAGGGCGGCGAATTTCTGCTATTAATTGGTCTGTAATTGCACTTTTATCGAGATAAACTTTCTCTAAAGTTTGGCGAATTACCCAATGTTGACGTATGTATTGAAATAACAAAAACTGGGCGAATTGTTGTTGAAACATCCACTTCACAGAATCACCTAAAAGTTTCTGTAAGGGAGAAGGTTGTTTGGGTGGCTGAATTTGTGATTGTAATGCTTCCGGTTCAGAACTAGTTTGGTTTTGGCTAAAAGGGCCAGCGCTATTGAGCAACACTAAGCCAGCCGCAGCATCAGGACACTGGGACGCAACACACAAACAAGCATACCCACCTAAAGAATTGCCTGCCAATACTGATTTTTGACCAATTACTTCACTGATAAAATCAGAGAGTTGATCGCGCCAGAGGTCGCCACCGTACTGCAATTTAGGTTTTGCTGAACGGCCAAATCCCAAAAGGTCAATGGCAAATACTTCAAAATCTGCACACAGTCCTGTGATATTCTTGCGCCAGTGGTCTGTGGAAGCACCAAACCCATGCACCAATAGTAATGGTGGACGTTGTGGTTGTTTTTCTCCTGCATGGACATAGTAAATGTTGTGTCCGCGCCACTGCCAATATTGACCAGGAATGGTCTGTGTAGATGAGGCTGGGGTTACCTGCATGATATAAAGAAATGTTAAGTAACTTCTAATAATTCTAGTCCAGCAACGCTGGGTAGAAGTCAAAAAAATTATCAGCTGACTAATGACTAAATTATTAATTACAGGTAAAACTCAACTTTTGGGCGTAATTGGTTATCCGGTGGAACATTCGCTGTCACCTGTGATGCACAATGCGGCGATCGCTCAATTGGGATTAGATTATATTTATCTGCCTTTTCCTATAGAACCACAGAATTTAGAGGTGGCGATCGCAGGCTTTGCCGCTATGGGGGTGGTGGGTTTTAGTGTGACTATTCCTCACAAACAAGCAATTATGCCTTTATTAACAGAAATTACTCCCATTGCTCAAGCTATTGGGGCGGTGAATACTGTTTATCGTCAACATGATCAATGGGTAGGCACAAATACTGATATCGAGGGCTTTATTGCCCCTTTACAAACAACATATCAGCAAAATTGGAGTCAGCAGGTAGCGGTGATTTTAGGCAATGGTGGTGCAGCTAGGGCAGTTGTCGCCGGGTGTCATCAATTAGGGTTTGCTCAAATTCATGTTGTGGGGCGTAATATACAAAAGTTAGAGCAATTTCGTCATAGTTGGGGAAATTCACCCTTGTCTGAGAATTTACAAGTACATAAATGGGATAAACTAGCGAAATTAATCCCCCATGCCAATTTACTAGTAAATACAACCCCTGTGGGTATGTATCCCCATGTGGATGCGTCACCTTTGAGTACAGAGGAGATGGAGAAAATAACCCCAGGCGCAATCGCCTATGATTTAATCTATACTCCTAACCCGACACAATTTCTCCAACAAGCCCAAACACAAGGTGCTATTGCCATTGATGGCTTAGAAATGTTAGTCCAACAAGGCGTAGCAGCATTAAAAATCTGGTTACAGTTGGAAACTATCCCTGTGGATGTGATGCGTCAAGCTTTGCGAAATCACCTGAGATTGTAGTCGAGAATGGAGAGTGGACAGTAGGGATTGGGGAGATGAAGAAGATAAGGAAGTATTTTTGTTCTTTTCCCCTTGTCCCCTTGTCCCCTTGTCCCCTTGTCCCCCTATCCCCTTATCCCCTCTTCCCGCTTTAACGGTAATTGCACAGTAAATCTTGTCCACCCCTCAGTGCTAGTAACTGAAATATTGCCTTGGAGATATTGCACTAACTTTTTCATCACGGCCAAACCCAATCCTGTACCTTCATGTTGCCAGCGATCGCTTTGCGGAATCCGGTAAAATAGATCAAAAATCCGCGATTGTTCTTCTTTAGGGATGATTACCCCAGAATTACTGACTATAATTTCCCACAAGGGCATTTGAGCATCTGTGCTGGTTACAAGTTGGGCATTGACGGTAATCTGTTCCTTAACAGGAGTATACTCGCAAGCATTATTGAGTAACTCTGACATAATCCTGGTGAGGATAGACATATCTGAAATCACAGGCGGTAAATCTGGGGAAACACTAACTTGTAAAGTTTGTTGCCTAGCTTCAGCACGTTCTTGAAAGGCATCAATAACATGAGGTAGCCAATTTTGAATGTTAATAGAAGTTAATTCTGAAGTATAAAAATCGGCATCAATAATCCGCATGTAGAGCAAGTCATCAACTAAGTCTAGCTCTTGTTCACACTGCTCACGTAAAATACTTAAATAGCGGTTTACTGACCAAGATGTAGCAGGCGGTGCTGACTGCAAAATTCCTTGTTGATCCAGAATATGTTCTAACATGCAGATAGCCATTTTCATGTTTGATAATGGCGTTCGCATTTCATGAGATGTGGTTGCTAGAAAATCCTCTTTCAACTGGTTTAATCTTTGCAGTTCTACCACTTGAACTTCTAGTTGTCGGGCGCGTTCATCGGCAAGATTGCGTTCTTCCATCAGCCGACGTTGGGTATCATCTCGAAAAACTAAAACAGCACCTGTAATTATACCGTTATTGTCTCTCAAAGGTGTAGCACTATCAGCTATGGGAATAGTTTTGCCATCTTTAGCAATCAGTAGCACACGACTTTCTAAATAAATAGTAGTTTCGTTTTGGAGGGCTAAAACGATAGGATTGACTACGGGTTTTTGAGTTTGTTCATCAATGAGTTGAAAAACTGTGGTTAATAACCGTCCTTTTACTTGATCCCATCGCCATCCTGTGAGTGCTTCAGCTACTTGATTGATGTACTTAATCTGCAATTGCGGATCAACCACAATCACTCCATCCCCCATACCCCGCAAGACAGAACTCAAAAACTGCTCGCGTTCATAGCGATTGAGTGCTGTTTGAATGGCAACATAAAGTTCTTGCTCTTTAATCGGTTTAAGAATATACCCAAAGGGGGATGTCAAAGTTGCCCGCTCTACTGTGCTTTTATCGGAATGTCCGGTAACGTAAATCACAGGAATTTGCAACCGATTCCAGATATGCTCTGCTGCCTGGATGCCATCCACTTCTCCCCGCAGGCGGATATCCATTAAAATCAAGTTTGGGCGCAGTTCATTGGCTTTGGCAATAGCATCTTCTGCGTTGTCGGCAATATCTATCACACTATATCCCAGAGATTCTAAACTTTCTTGTAAGTTGATAGCTAGGATATATTCATCTTCAACAACAAGAACCCGAACTATTTTTGTTGTCTGGTTATTTGCTGTCATACTGATCATGTTAATATCCGGTTATTTCTAAAAATAATTTTGAACTCTGTTCCCTGCTGGCAGTTAATTTCCAGATTTCCCCTTAACTGTTTAACTAATCCTTGAACCAAGGTTAATCCCAAGGTATTCAGCTTTTTGCTATCAAAGTCTGTAGGTAGTCCAATACCATTATCTCTAATAATGAGTGTTAATTGTCGATCACTTTGTTGATAAAATTTAACTTGAATTTCGCCTGGACGATGATCAGGAAAAGCATACTTTAAAGCATTAGAAACTAGTTCATTAATAATCAAGCCACAAGGTATCGCTGTTTCTATGTCCAAGCTAGCATCATCAACTTGAATATTTAGTTGAATTTGTTGGGAACTGACATTATAGGAATCAAATAAGTGAGTTGTTAAATCGGGAATATATTGAGCAAAATCAATATCAGCAAGTTCTTCAGAACGGTATAGTTTTTCATGCACTAAAGCTATGGAGGCAATGCGGTTTTGGCTATCTCTTAAAATTGCCGTTGCTTGCGGATCTTTTGTCCGTCGGCACTGCATTTGTAGTAAGCCGCTGACAATTCCTAAATTGTTCTTGACGCGATGATGAATTTCTTGGAGTAATACCTCTTTTTCTTTCAAAGATGCTTTGATTTTTTCATCAGCTTGCTTTTGCTCAGTAATATCTTGTTGAATAGCAACCAGGACGTTGCCATATTCAGGATGCCCAAAAACTGAGGTGGTTGCACGACACCAAAACGGTGTACCATCTTTCTTGACATTGTGGATTTGATAGGTGACTTCACCCCATTGGTTGATAGCTGCGGCGATCGCCTGATGAGCTGCTTGGGCTGTAGTATGTTCATCTTCATAGTTGAAAACTGACACATGTTGACCAACTAATTCACCAGACTCATAACCAAATATCTGCTCAAACTTGGGATTGGCATAGACAATGATGCCATCAGAGGCTCTAATTAAACAAATGCCTTCTGCCATGTTCCGGATGATTACAGCTTGCAGTTCTAACATCTGTTCTGCACGTTTGCGATCGCTGATTTCCACAACCACAATGCCGACACCAATTGGTTGAGTAGTTTCAGACAAAATCGGAAAGTAAGAAGCCAACCACGTCCTAATGACACCAGGTAGTTTGGGTGTTTCGCCACTGATTTCTGCATCTAAAACTGCTTCACCTGTGGTTAAGATATGTTGAAAAATTTGTTCCTGCTTTGGTGCAATATCAGGGACAACTTCCCACGGTGTTTGACCAATATGCTCTGCTGCGGTAATACCGTTGATTTCTGCCAATGCTTCATTAATTAATGAGTAACGCAATTGTTGATCAAGGACGGTTATCCCTACGGGAGCGCTGGTAATGAAGGCATCTAATAATTGTTGCTTGTGAGCCAGTTCCCGTTCTAAAGTTCTCCGTTCTGTAATATCAATGGCTACCCCACCCACTAACTTGTGTTCAGACACTCCGGGAATCGGAAACTTGTAAACTAAAAACTCATGCAGGCTACCGTCTGGTTGAGGTGCGAACTCAATTACTTCCATTACCTGGTTCGTCTGGGCAACTATGCGAGTGTTATCCAGATGGTTTTGAGCAATCTCCGGTGGATAAATATCAAAAATCGATTTTCCAATCCTGTCTTCGGGTAGGATGTCAAATGTACCGATACAAGCATGGTTTAAGTAAACTATACGCCCCGTGTCATCCGTAATCCATGCCAGCGCCGGGCTATTGTTCATAAATGCTTGAAACCGGGCTTCACTGTTTTGTAAGGCGATTTCTGCTTGTTTGCGATCGCTCACATCAATAATTACACCCAGCATTCGGATAGGATCGCCTGTGGCGTTATAAATTCCGCGTCCTCTGCCAATTAGCCAGCAAATTTTGCCATCGGGATGAATGATGCGATATTCGGTTGCAAAATTAGTATGTTGTACCAGTGCTTGAGAAACAAGCTGTTCTACGCGTTCTAAATCCTCTGGATGAATAGCATCGCGCCATAGCTGATATTTTGCTACTGTTGTTTCTGGATCTAACCCTAATAAGCAATAATGATTGTTGTTCCAAATCACCTCATTAGTGTCAATATTCCAGTCCCAGCTACCGATATGGGTAAATTCCAAGGCAAGTCGCAGTTGTTCTTCACTTTTAACCAATGCTGCTTCTGCTCGGTGGCGATCGCGTAGGGCAATTTGCTGTTCGGTTACGTCTTGGGCTGTGCCATAAAGACGAACTACCTGCCCCTCCCGATTGCATCCAGCATGTCCAATTCCCTCAAAATAGCGATTCGAGCCATCCAGTTGAGGCACACGGAGAATTAATTTGTAGGATTCACCAGTGGTGATGGCCTTTTCTATGGCTTGGTGAAGTTTGGCAGCATCTTCTGGGTGATATAGTTGTAAATTTTCTGCATAAGTCGGCTCCTGTTGTCCTAAATTGTGGTGAAAAAGGTCAAATAGCCCTTTAGACCAGCTAACTTTACCAGTAGCCAAATCATAGTCCCAATTACCCAGACGAGCGACTTGCTGTGATTCTTCCAAACGAGCTTCGTTTTGTTTGCGATTGCTCACATCTTGGACTAAACCATGCCAAGCGACATCTCCATTGCATCGACGCTCTGGCATAGAATTACCTTGCAACCATTTGAGTTTTCCCGAAGGGGTAATGATTCGCCATTCATGGGAAAACGGTTCTAAGTTCTCATAACTTTTGTTAAATGCCTGTTGATAGCCTTGAACATCATCAGGATGCATTTGTCCCAAACAGAGCATGGCATTCTCTAGTACTTGCTCCGCTGTGACTTCATGAATTGCCTCAACAGCTGAATTAATATACTCGAAATGAACACAGCCATCTGGAGACTGGACAAGGGTGTAAATATTTCCCGGTAAGTTAGCTGCTAAGTGATGAAATCGCGCTTCACTTTGCCGGAGTGATTCTTCTGCCTGTTTGCGATCGCTAATATCGAAATTAGTACCCGTGACAATCCAGTATTGTGCATCTTCCACATAACGGGAGATATAGGTAGCTGATATCCATCGCAGAGAACCATCTGTGTGATGAAATCGGTATTCTACAGTTACCGTGCGTTCAGCAAAGACATCTGCAAACATTGGTATGATGATTTCTTCTCTATCCTGGGGATACACTCCCAACATCCACAAATCTTGATTAGTGATAATTTCCTGGGCAGTATAGCCAAAGATAGCTTCACAGCCAGGAGAAAGGTAATCACACTGCCAATCGTAGTTAGGGAAGACACGAAAACTGACAATAGCAGTTGCGATCTCGCTATTAAGAATTTCCTGAAAATGGTTGGCTTTGCTGCGTTCTTGCTCTAACGTTTTTCTATAAACTGATTCAGGATTATCCATATCATTGACTCAGCCCCTTCAGGGCAGGAACAAATAGAAATTATTAAAAATAAATGATCCAAATATTACTTGATAATTTATTTATCATTAGGTAAATACAGATAGAATTAATTTCCTTAGGGACTTCCAAAAAATAAATTCTCCAATTTACTGAGATGAAAGTTTGTCTTTCTCCCCCCTGCTCCCTGCTCCCTGCTCCCTGCTCCCTGCTCCCTGCTCCCCTGCCTACCCAGTGCCCAATCCCTACCTCTGCGGCCACCGCCAATTGTAACGATTCCATTCATAAATGCCTTGAATTTCGTACTCAGAACCGTCGTAGAAACGCACCACGCAATTAGTAGGACAATCATCGCCATCGTAAATATCATCAACTTGCAGCACTATGCAAGAAAACCATTCCCGTATGCAAGGGCCATCGTCTTGTACCCATTCCCATAGTGCATTGGAAACTTCGATGCGATCGCCTATTCTCAGTTTGAGTGCATCTTCAAAGTAAGAATACTTATCAAAATGATATGATTCTACACGATTTAGCCATTGCAAACCGTAGCGTTGGCGAATGAATTGTACATTGCCAGAGTCGTTGTCATGTAACCAGTCGTTGAGTAATTGCACCTTCCAAGTGCGGTTTTGTTGTTCCTCCATCTTGACGAACTGTAAAAACACTTCTAATTCTTCTGAAGTAAGTTCGTCTAAGGGATTGGCTACATCTGACATCCGAGATTTCGAGTTTCCCTGAATTTGCTCGATTACTTGCAATAATATCTGTTTCTGCCTATCAGAGAGAGGGCAACTAGCTGCATCACAACTATTAAATGCTGCTTGCATGGCTGTTTCAATCTCATCTGGAGTCATAAGTTAATGGCAACTGAAGGGTGTATTTCCCTAATTATTACAAAAAAGTTAAATTGCATGGACTGGAGGAGATGGGGGAGAGTCGCTAATGACCAATGACCAATGACTTAATTTTGAGTGAAGTTCCGTTTACCATATTTAAATATCGAAGACATCAACAAATTCACCAATTTTAGCTATGCAGAAATATTCAAAAATCATAACTCAGTATGCAAAATTAACATCTGTCGTCTTGATTGCCTGTGTAATCACGTTTCTCTCGTGGGTACATACTCCCTCAGCTGTAGCGCTGACACAAATTAAACTATTTGATCTTTCCTATCAAGATTGTCCACCAGAACTGGCAGAAGGCGCTGTGATCAGTAGTGGTAGTGCAGCAGCTAACTGCTTTATTGTCACGGGCAAAGCAGAAAATGGTACTTATAAAACAGTATACGACGCAGATATCTTCGGACGGGTCTATGATGCTAACAATAACCCAGTGATGCAAAACCGCACCCGTCTTGGTTCTATTGCCGAAGTTCCTCCAGGTATCAGTGACTTTGAGTTGAGAATATCCGTAGCTGCGAACCAGCCGGAACCTTTAAAGTTGAAGCAGTTTAAAGCAGCCGGCTTTAGTGGACAAGTTCGCAGGTAAAAGAGGCAAGGGGGCAGGGAGCAGGGAGCAGGGGAGAGACAGACAAACTTTCATCTCAGTAAATTGGAGAATTTAATTTCTGGAAGTCCCGATTCATAGGCAATAGAAAAATCCCCATAATTAAATTAGGGGATTTGAACAAGGACATATTGAAGTTCTTGATTTTTCTCCATTAATTTGCTTAGTACCTAATTTTCGGGGCTAATTTCTTCCCTATCCCCCATTCCCTGTTCTCTGCTACACCTAAAATCCCTGTACAAATGTCAGGCTAGTTAAGGTTCTCAGTAAGCCACCAATTAAATTAAGTGCCAAAAATGCCAAAATGGGTGATAAATCTATACCGCCCAGTGGGGGAATAATTGAGCGAAACAGATTAAGATAAGGGTCGGTTATCTGGCTTAAAGCAGCAAAGGGCTGGTTATACCAGTTGATGGTGGGGAACCAGGTCAATAAAACCCGAATAATTAGCAAATAGCTATAGAATTGGACAAAGGTAGCCAAAGTGGTAAACAGTAAATTCATGGATAAGTTACTTTCCTGCTAAGTGTCAAAAGTGGTCTTATTATTGATTTTAATTTAGTCCACGACATGAAGTGTGCGGATTGCCGCATTAAACAGTATTAGCACTTTGTCTGGAGATTTCCCAGAAACTAGAAATAAATTTTTTAGTTTCTACATCCAGCACAACATCTTCTTGATCTTTCTCCCTTTGCACCGCACTGAGCTTGTCGAAGTGTCCCCTTGCACCGCACTGAGCTTGTCGTTCGCGCAGCATCTCGAAGAGAAGTGTCCCCTTATCCACCACCCACCCTCATGAATCTTGGGTAAGAGAGCGGTCATTCACCGACTGAGTGGAACTACCGTTAACATTTCCTAGTTGTTGGCGCACTTCATCAATTGTGGCATTCAACTGAGCTATTTTATCTTCGAGCGATCGCCTGGCCATTTCCATGTCTTCATCATCTGAGGCGATTATTTGCCGCCGTTTCGCTGATACTTTTTTGGTTCCTTTTTGGCCATTAATTAGTTCTGTTTCTTCTTCGGCCATCAATTCCCCATCCCGGCGAGAAACAATCACAGCACCGAGAACGCCACCAACTACGCTACCAAAAATTGCTCCTGCGAAAAAACCACTGGCAAAACCATCACGCTGACTCATACTTTACCGCCTTGAACAAATCTTGCAACTTCTAGATGTAGTTCAGCTATTTTTCGTTCATAGCTGCATACTAGCTTCAAAATCAAAAAATAACCAATCGCTGTGTAAGCAAAAAAGCAGGGAGAATAAGTTATTTTTGGGAATTTCCCTAAGTCCCAAAGATGCGATCGCCTGCATCTCCTAATCCCGGTACAATGTATCCCTGATCATTGACTATTTCATCAATAGTGGCAGTGTAAACTATTAAACCTGGATACGCTGCACTCAGTTTTTGTAACGCTGGTGGAGCAGCTACTACACATACAATTCTTGTCAAAGCTGGGTCAACACCCCGTTGTGTTAATTCTGCCATGGCCGTCATAATTGACCCGCCGGTTGCTAACATCGGGTCGGTAATTAACACCCTAGTTTGGGGGTCAATTTTTTCTGGTAATTTGTTCAAGTAGCAGCTAGGCTCCAGTGTCTCTTCATTTCGCACCAAGCCTAAGTGGTAAATCGAAGCCAGCGGTAGCAAGGTTTGCGCTCCTTCTAATAATCCTAGCCCTGCCCGTAAAATAGGCACAACTGCCATAGGCACTTCTGGATTAATCAAAGTTGCTGGACATGCATCTAAAGGACTCTGCACCATTGTTTCTAAAGTTGGCAACCACTCTCGTGCCGCTTCGTAAGTCAGCCATCTGCCCAACTCTGTCATGGCACTACGAAATAAGACCGAGGGCGTAGCAGCATCACGGGCAACTGCCAGCCAGTGCTTGATTAAAGGATGGGGTGGAACATAAACACGCAGTTGTACCGTCATAGCCAAAAATGGGCGCTTACATTTTCTAAGAACTGAAACATCATCATACTCTTTCCGGCGTACTGCTGACCGCTAAAATCAGCATTCTCCAATTTAATGCAAAAAGTTTGCATTAATAGTTGACATTTATTCTCAACCAAGGCTATATTGTTAATCAGTGTTCTCCTCTCTTTAAGGATCGGCAGACGGGATTGGCCAGCGGTAGCAGGCTTGTCCCTCTTTTTTATGCAAATTTAACTGAGCAAAATCTCATTTCTACAAGTTTTAAAGGGCTGAATCCCAATATATTCAAAGTTTAGCAGCCCTTGGCAGCAAATATTAAGATAAAGTGCGTATAATACTTCTAAAAAAAGTAATATAAAATACGATTTCCTTAAATAATTTCATGTAATGGCTGACCGCATATCCCCGACTTTCAGTACAGCAACTTCATCTGTTGATTCTTCTTTTGATGTAATTGTCATTGGTTCTGGTATTGGCGGTTTAGTCACAGCAACCCAGTTAGCAGCCAAAAAAGCTAAGGTGCTGGTACTAGAAAGTTATTTAATTCCAGGTGGTAGTTCCGGTTCCTTCCAACGCCAGGGCTATCGATTTGATGTGGGTGCATCCATGATTTTTGGATTTGGACAAAATGGTACTACTAATTTACTTACCCGCGCCCTTGATGCTGTAAATGTTAGCCAAGAAACAATCACTGATTCCGTACAGATTCACTATCATTTACCTAATAAATTAGACCTGAAAGTTGAACGGGTTTATGATAACTTCTTGCAAAATCTTATTGCCTATTTTCGCCATGAAGAAAAAGGTATTCGTCGCTTTTATGACGAGTGTTGGCAGGTTTTCAATTGCCTTAATAGCATGGATTTACTGTCGCTAGAAGAACCTCGGTATTTGCTGCGAACTTTCTTACAGCATCCCTTAGCGTGTCTTGGTTTGGTCAAATATCTCCCCCAAAATGTTGGCGATGTCGCCCGACGCCATATCAAAGATCCAGAATTATTAAAATTTATTGATATGGAGTGTTATTGCTGGTCGGTGGTGACAGCTGACATGACGCCAATGATTAACGCGGGGATGGTTTTTTCTGATAGGCACTATGGCGGAGTTAACTATCCTAAAGGCGGAGTAGGACAAATTGCCCAAAAATTGGTAGAGGGTTTAGAAAAAGCTGGAGGTAAGATTCAGTACCAAGCTAGAGTCACAAAAATTATCACAGAACAAGGGCGCGCCGTCGGAGTGCAATTAGCTAATGGTAAAATTTATCGTGGTCAAAGAATAGTTTCTAATGCTACACGTTGGGATACTTTTGAAAAATTACTACCTGTAGAGAAAATACCCTCTAATGAGAGAAAATGGCAACAAAGCTATAAAAAATCGCCAAGTTTCCTGAGTCTGCATATGGGGGTAAAAAGTTCAGTATTGCCTGAAGGGACAGAGTGCCATCATATAATTTTGTCGGATTGGCAGCAAATGACAGCACCATCTGGCACACTGTTTGTTTCTATTCCCACATTGCTTGACCCTGATTTAGCTCCAGAAGGATATCACATTATCCATGCCTTTACACCTGAGTGGATGAGTGAATGGCAAGGACTGTCTGCTAGTGAGTACGAGGCGAAGAAAGAAACAGCCGCTTGGCAAATCATTGACCGACTAGAGAAATTTTTCCCCGGCTTAGACGCTGGCTTAGATTATTTAGAAGTAGGGACACCCCGCACCCATCGCCGCTTTTTAGGGCGTAAAGATGGTACTTATGGGCCCATTCCCCGGCGCAAGTTACGGGGGTTGTTGGAGATGCCATTTAATCGCACAGCGATTCCGGGACTTTATTGTGTGGGAGATAGTACCTTTCCTGGTCAGGGATTAAATGCAGTAGCATTTTCTGGTTTTGCTTGCGCCCATCGTATAGCTGTAGATTTGGGATTATAAACCCTTCTTCGACGCAGATGGAGAGCAACAAGTGTTTCGCAGTACCATATAAGCGCCAACTATCTCTCCAATGCTGGATGTATGACCATGCCTCTACGTCAAACGTTATCAAAACCTGATATTCAACTTTCTTATTTAGAGTGGAAGCAAGGTACAGAACCCTTACTGCTGTTACATGGTTTAGCTGACCACGCCCTAGTTTGGTCTAGCTTAGGAAATGACCTAGCGGCAGATTATCACATTGTGGCCCCAGATATGCGCGGTCATGGTGAAAGTAACAAGCCAAAAGATGATTATACCTTTGCCAGTGCGATCGCTGACCTGGAAGCACTCATGGATCATCTGGGATGGTCTTCGGCCCATATTGTCAGTCATTCTTGGACGGGTAAATTAGCTGCTATTTGGGCTAGAGAAAATCCCGAAAGATTACGCAGTATGGTTTTGGTTGACCCAATTTTTATTTGGAAGATGCCTAGTTTCCTGAAGTTAACTTTTCCCTTGTTGTACCGTTTCTTATCGTTTCTCAAAGGTATGGGCCCCTTTGCTAGCTACGAGGAAGCCGAAACACAAGCGCGTCAGTTAAACCAATATCAAGGATGGACTAGCTTACAACAACAAGTATTTCAAGCCGGAATTGAACAAAAACTTGATGGCAGTTGGGGTAGTAAGTTTACTATTGCGGCCCGTGATGGAATTTTTGCAGATGTGATGTGTGTACCTGGTTTTACTGTTCCTCTGGATATCCCTGCTATGTTTGTGCAACCAGAAAAAGGACTAAATCGACAAGATTGGCAAATTAAACCCTACAAAACTTATCTCAAAAATCTTCACCTCTGCCAAGTTCCCGGAAACCATTGGCCATTTTTGACGGAACCTGAGGCATTTAACCGGACTGTAGCTACATTCTTAGCAGAATGTAAGTAGAACAAGTCTGATTTTGACTTTTATATTCAATCATGAGCCTTTGTATAAATCCAGTTTGTCCTCAACCCTATCACCCAGATAATCAAGACCGTTTTTGTAAAAGATGTGGTTCTCAACTAGAATTGCTAGGACGCTATCGGGTGATGCGTTGGTTGAGTGATAAAAATGGTTTTAGTAAGGTTTATGAGGCAGACGAACAAGGCACACCAAAAATTATTAAGGTACTCAATGAGAATTTATCAAATGATTCTCAAGCAGTAGAATTATTTTGCCAAGAAGCATCACTTTTAGAACATTTACATCATCCGGATATTCCTGAATTTGCTGGTTATTTTCAGTATCAAACTCGCAATAATTTATTGTTACACTGCATTGTCTTGGAAAAAATTGACCAACCCAAATTAGAGGAGTGGTTAAAGCAGCAAAATAGTTATATTTCTCAAGCACAATGTGTGGATTCGTTAAAACAATTGATCCAGCAACAGATGAAAACTAGTACACCAAATGTAGTCACTAGTTCTCAATCTCCAGCAACTTTACCCAAACCACCAGTCAAGCATTCAGACAAAGTACCTCTACCAGCCCTGGTGGCAGCTTTATTAGTTTCCTTCGGATTACTTAGTTTGACAGCTTTAGCAACTCTTTCCCCACAGTTTGCCTTTTTGGCAACATCAACCCAATCTCCCCAAAGAAGAAGTACAGTTGATTACTTTCCTTATGCGGAAGGTATGGATAGTCAAGGAAAAACTGCCTTATTTAATATAGCTATTTTGTCGGTTGAATATAAATGGCTGCCAGGGAGTAATTTTCAAATTATATATAATGATCAAATCATTAGCGTCGATGTTTTAAGGTTGACACTAGAACAGGCAGGTATACAGACAATTATGGAAGAGCCTAGTGAAATTATTGCCATAGGGATTGCTGCTTGTGGAGGTAACCGAGAAGTTCAAGAACGGAAAGCTTTAGAACGTTCTCAGCAAATTCAACGTTTAGCAAAAACTTTATTTAGCAATACACCCAGTGTGCAAGGATATCGTTTATTAAATCTTGGTCAATTTCAACGCCATAATTGTCAACCAAATCAAAATTTAACTGCATACCAAAACAGTGTCATTATTATTGGTGCGAAACCACAATCAAGTAATGTAATTCTCGATGAAGCCCTACGAGATAGATTAGAAAATAAAGCCTTTGCAGATTTTAAGTTGCAAGATTATTCTTTGGGTGCCGTGGAGAATTTTAGAACTATAGCTAGGGATTAGGAAGTCAAAATTATGGGCTAAATCTTGTCAATAATTCTGCACGAGATAATTGCAAACACAAAGGAGTAAACTCTTCTGGAGATAACTGTAATAAACTGTCAATAACTTGTGAAAGTTCTTCATCCACAGAACCAAATCTGTATCTCAACAAATTTTCCACAACTAAACGTTGTCCTTGCTGTACTCCTTGTTGTACTCCTTCTTGTACTCCTTCTTGTACAGCCTGCGCTCTGGCTTCTTGATAAGCTTGAGTTAAGTTCATAATTAGCTCCTGATCATCTTCAGTTAATTCTTGCTGAGTCATGACGTTGATTCGCCATCTATAAACTATTTCTAAAACATTACGACGCACTAGGTTTTCTGGTGGTAATGCAATTAGTTCTTGGACTGCTTGCTGTTGAACGCTTCCTCTACCTAGAAGCCTAAACCATAGTGTCTCCTCTGTTAGGGGTAACTCATTAATTGCAATTATCGCTGTTCGCAAACTATCAGGCAGAAAATACACTCCAGATAGCCAGTTGTCTAACTTTAGTTTAGCGCTAAAACTTTCCAGCAATCCTGGGGAAGCTGATGGTGATAAAATCCACAACCTTGCTAAATTATCCTCTGGTAAGGTGGCGTTTTCTCGCTTGGCTTGGCGTTGGGAATCAGCAATCACTGTTAACAATTTGAGCAGACAATTCCGTACTTCTGTCTTGCTGGGTTGGTTGCGAAACGGTTCGAGTAAAGCTGTATTCAAAACAGCAATTCTTCCTAAGAGTCCGAGGCTTTGTACTTGTGCTGAAGATGTGGGTGCTGGCGAAAATAACACATCAACTTGTCGCGCCTCATCAATGACTTCCTTGTTGGCTTCTACCTTACCCAAGGGGGATAATAATTCTTCTAAAAATTGCTTGGCAAATTGATCGTGAGGTTTGCGGGTCATATTAAATAATGTGCAAAGGCAACTTGATGGTAAATGTAGATCCTTGTTGTTCACCTTTGCTGGCGGCCTGAATTGTTCCCCCATGCAGTTCTACTAAATGACGGGCGATCGCTAAACCTAGTCCTAATCCACCTTGTCTGTATGTACAATCTGCTTGATGATACCGTTCAAAAATATAAGGTAGAAACTCAGGGCTGATGCCGATACCAGTGTCACTCACTGTGATTTGAGCGTATTTGTTAGTTGTCAAGGGGTTTTCTGGGACATCTATTATTGATAAGCAAATTGTCACCCGTCCCCCAGAGGGCGTGAATTTAATCGCGTTGGCAAGTAAATTACCTAAAACTTGTAGTAAGCGATTGATATCACCCATAATGGGTGGAAGACATTCATCAATGACAGACTCTAATTGGATGTTTTGAGCATTGGCGCTGGGGTAAGCAGTTTCTACCGCTGCTTTGACAAGGCTTGCTAAGTTGACTGAGGTGAGTTCTAACTGTAACTTGCCCCGCAGAATCCGGGACATATTCAACAAGTCTTCTAAAAGTTTTGCCTGAGACTGGGCGTTGCGTTCGATGGTTTCTAGGGCAACGTTTATAGTATCTGGATCTAATTGTCGAGTCCGCAACATTTGGGCCCAACCCAGAATCGCATTCAGAGGCGATCGCAGATCATGAGATACCATGGCCACAAATTCATCTTTGGTTTGGTTGGCTTTTTCAGCTGTCGCACGGGCAAGTTGTTCGAGTTGCAACAGTCGATCCCGTTCGGCTTCTAGTTGCTTGCGATCGTTTATATCTGTGCCGGTGCCAAACCACTTAATGATTTTTCCCTGTTCATCTTTGATGGGTACACTTCTGACTAAATGCCAACAATAGCTGCCATCACGTTTTTGATAGCGTATTTCTTGTGTATAAGTTTTTCCCTCCGACAAGGCTTGTGTCCATTCCAGCATGACTGACGGCAATTCTTCTGGATGGATAACTTTTGTCCAACCAAACCCTCTTGTTTCTTCAACTGTTTGCCCAGTTAATTCATACCATTGTTGATTGACATGTTCACATTCCCCTTGGATATTGCAAATCCAAACAATTTGCGGTATTACGTTGGATAAATAACGGTAGCGTTCTTCACTTTGGCGCAAAGCCGTTTCCGCACATTTGCGTTGGGTTAAGTCGAGAACAAAGCAGACGCTATAACCATCTTCTTGTCTGCCATCAATTAAAGCAATTCCTAATAAAATAGGTACACGAGTGCCATCTCTGCGAAAATACTCCTTTTCAAAGGGGGTACAAACGCCAGAGATTTGCAGTTCTCTAATTTTTTGCTGGTCAAGGTCATAGTATTCTGGCGGTGTCATGCCATCCCAGTGGATATTTCCTGCTTCCAGTTCTGCACGGCTATAACCAAACATGTCTAAAAAAGCATCGTTGGCTTCATAAATCTGACCGCTAAAGTTACCAAAATATACGCCCACTATATTGGATTCCACAATGCGGCGGAACTTATTTTCACTTTTGTGTAATTCTGCTTCTGCTCGTTTTTTTGCGGTTACATCTCGCCAGGAAGCAACGAAGCCATCTTCCATTTTAGTGATGCGAATATCAATAGCTCTGGCTGATTGCTGCTGACTATTCAAAGCAGTGTAAATTAGTGATTCTTTAACTACAGGCTGACTTGTTTCTACTACTTGGCAACACTGATTAAATAAGCCACTTTCATGTAAATTAGGTAAAACATTGCACAGGTATTTACCCTGTAGTTCCTCATAACCCGTCTGACAAAATTCACAAGCTGCGGCATTCATGTAATCCACGCGAAAGTGCAGGATTTGACCTGTATGATCACGCACAGATGAGAAAATGCCGAAGCAGTCTAGCATATTCTCCACAGAGGTACGAAACCGTTCCTCACTGCGTTGTAATTCCTGACTTAACTGAGCATTTTTAATGGCTGAATGCAGAGTTGAGCGCAAATGTTTACCAGTAGTTTGTCCTTTAACTAAATAATCTTGGACACCACTTTTCATCGCCTGTACAGCTAAGGCTTCGTTACCATAGCCAGTTAACATAATCACTGCTGGCATGGCTGTTTTTAACTGCTGTTTTAATTCTGCCAAAAATTCCAAACCATCCAAGTCTGGTAGCAAAAAATCTAATAAAATGGCATCGGGCTGAAATTGCTCACACAATGTCAAAGCGCCTTCTCCCGATTCTTCTTCGAGAATTGTGTAGCTGTGTTCCTGGTCTTGCAGCAGATAGCGACGATAAACCTGGCGGTCTTCAGGACAATCATCGACGATTAAAACAGTCAGCGGTTGCGCCATAACTACTTGCTAACAGCATCAGGGAGTATTACTATATCTAACCAATAAGTGATGAAGCTTTGAATAGTTTCGACTAATCTATTAATATCAATTGGTTTAAGCATATAACTAGCAACGCAACATCGGTAACAAATTTCGATATCTTTAGGGTTAGAAGAAGTAGTAAATACAACTACGGGGATATGTTGCAAATCTTCATCTTGCTTGATTTGTTCTAAAATTTCTCTGCCATCGGTTCCTGGTAAATTCAAATCGAGTAAAATAATTGAGGGACGGGGAGCTTTTTGCCTATCTTTGTAAGACCCGTTATGGTAAAGGAAGTCTAGTGCTTCATCGCCATCGGTGCAACGAAAAATGGGATTGACAACCGCTTGTTTTTTCATCACTCGGCATAACGCTTCAAAGTCTTCGTCACTATCTTCAATTACCAGCAAAGTTCGGGTAGGATTACCAATCATTCAGCCCACTCCCTGTAACGTGAAATAGAAAGTACTACCTTCCCCGTAGGTTGACTCTACCCAAATTTTACCGCCATGTCGTTCCACAATTTTTTTGGCAATGGTTAATCCTGCCCCAGTACCACCACCATATTTATTGGGCCCATGCAGTCGTTTGAAGATCCGGAAAATTGAATCAAAATGCTTTTCTTTAATACCAATGCCATTATCTCGCACGTAGAATGTGATTGGTGCTAATGACTCGTCAATGTAGCCAATTTCAATGATTTTCTTGGCTTTATCGTTGTATTTAATCGAGTTAGCAATCAAATTGTTAAAGACTTCGCCCACCTGGACGCGATCGCAATACACTGTTGGTAGCGATCGCGGAATTTGAATCTCTACTTGCATCTGTTCAATGCGGGCGCTCAATAAGTCTAAACTGCGATTGACTAGATGATTCAGGTCTGTTTGCTGCATGGAAAGGTCTACCCTTCCTAAGCGGGAAAAATGCAGCAGCGAATCGATTAAATCTTCCATGCGTTGGGTAAGACGAATCAATGTTTGTAATTTGGTCTTACCTTCTGCGTTAAGAGTGTCGCCGTAATCTTCAATTAGGAAGTTAGAGTAATTATGAATCCCGCGCAGTGGTTCTTTTAAGTCATGGGAAGCAATGTAGGCAAAAGCATCTAGTTCGTGGTTACTGCGTTCTAGTTCGATATTTAGCTGTGCTAGTTCATCTGCTTTTCGCAACACTATGCCAATAATTGCGCTTCTTAATTCCAGGGCTGCATTCAGTTCATAAGGTTTCCAGGGCAGTGATTTTAATAGTACTGTCTCTTTCCATAATGCAAAGGATTTGCGGGGCGATAAGCGCACGCTACCATTAGATTTTACTTCTACAGGTTTATTCGGATTTCCACCCCAATCGATAGTTCGTACTACTTCTGGTCGAAACCACAAAACATAGTTTTTTTGACTTTTGGAGATGGAAAATGCCATCAAACCGCTAGCAACATCCCGCAATTTTTCTGCCTCTGGGTAAATTTGTGATAGTGAATCAGTGCAGAAAATCTCTTCATGTAGGTTTTGATTAATCCATTCCACTAAATCTTGAATATCCTGTTGTTCAGGAGTAATACCAATTGTAAAATAGTTGCCATTAAAACAAATTGCTGCTCCTTGAGCATTGACCAGATTGAGTATATTTGGTTGGTTATTAATTAAACCGTCAACGAAGTTATTTTCTAATGACATATACTCCACTAACTTGGAATGGTCAGATTTCACTTGTATTTTTGCTTCCACATCTTCACTATCTTCTTTTGCCGCCATTTCTAAAGATGTCATGTGACCTAAAAATTCACAGGCATTACGAATTTCATAAGGAATATATTTAGGTGTTTGATGATGACAAGCAATTAATCCCCACAATTTTTTGTCTTTCATAATGGAAATTGACATAGATGCCGTCACGCCCATATTGTGCATGTACTCCACATGTAAAGGTGACACACTCCGCAAGACTGACCTGCTTAAATCTACGGGTTGGTCAGTCAAAGGATTATTTGTGGGTATAATTTCCGCAGGCTGATAGTGAGCATTTGGTATTAATCTCAGCCAGTTTTGGCTATAAAGTTTTCTCGCTTGTGTAGGAATATCGGAAGCAGGGTAATGCAAGCCTAAGTAAGCTGTGAGATATTCCGGCTTTTCTTCAGCAATCACTTTTCCATCCCAATTTTCATCAAAGCGATACAGCATTACCCGGTCAAAGCCAGTAATTTTCTGCACTTCTTTCACAAGTATCTGACTAATTTCGGCTAAATTAGATGCAGACTGTAGCTTGGACATGACCATTTTTACTAAATGGTAAAACTTAAAAAAAGTATTACTTTTTTCTGAATATCTGGGTTCTAACTCTAAAATTAAAGTTTCAGCAGAACGGTGGAGAATACCATCACAATGTACTAATTTATGATTGTGATTTATGGTAAACTCAATAGGGTTGACAATTGGTAAATCATCTTGAGATAAAGAATCTTTTAATAACTTAATTTGGTCTGCTTCGAGTAAACAGCTTAAATTTTTATTTAGTAAATCTTCGGGGTTTAAACCAAATAATTTCCCTGTATTGTTACTAATTTGTAAAATAGTTAAATCTGCTTCTTTTAGTGCTAAAAGAACTCCATGAGGCTGAATAGAACCAGGAATATGAATTTGCTCTCTATTACAGTTGCTCAGATCAACTTGGAAAGGAATGGTAATATCATTACTACTCATAGTTAAGTCCTATAAATTACCAGTAGCCTTGAGGCTGCCTCTAATGTGTTGATTTAGCTATCGTGTTTAATTTTTTAAATTCCTCTTATGCCTGAATAGTCACCCATTCCAGGATAACTATAAGTACAAACATAATTAATCACATCTGTACTATTGATTCGTCAGTTTCTGCTTGCATGGTTCACAATTGATTTGAAATTGCTGTATTTTCGCATAAATATCTATTTACAATAGTATGAAAAAAGTTAACAAAAAGTTAAGCTAAGTAACGATTTTAGAAAATTTATTAAAAGTAGCTTCTAATACAAAAAATAGATTTAGGCATATTTGCGTGAGCAAGTTACCCCAATATCTGTTATTGGGCTGATTCCAGGAAATCATTGGTGGTAAAAAAAACACGCGATCGCAGTACAATTGCCATTGGCAGGGTGTGTATGACAAAACCAGCTGATCGTTAGCCAAAATGATTACTTTTCCGACCAATATGGAAGAAGTTACACAAAATTCTTTAGTTCTTGCTGGCTTACGCCTTCTTGTAGCAGATGATGATGATGATAGTCGCTTTTACATCACCACTGTCTTAGAAGGAGATGGAGCCATAGTTAACACAGTGGCATCAGCAACCGAGGCTCTAGACCTGCTACCCGAATGGCAACCTGATGTTTTTATCTGTGATATTGCTATGCCTGGGGAAGATGGCTATAGTCTGATTCGCAAAGTGCGAGCGTTAAAGCCAGACCACGTTGGACAAGTGTTAGCAGTTGCTTTAACTGCCTATGCTGATAGTGAGGATCGCATCCGTGCCTTAGAGGCTGGCTTTCAAATTCATGTGGCTAAACCCATTGACCCAGGAACATTAGTTGAGACTATCGCTAACTTGATGGACACTAGCAATCCTCAGCACCGCAAATCGTAATGGTGCTGCTAATTTGCACCAGACTCAAAGCTAATTTTCTCGGACTGATATGTTGGTGGCTCGACATGAATTAAAATCCTGGCAGGGCTGAAACGTTGTTTTAGTCGGCTTTCTACTTCTTCTGTAATAGAGTGGGCAGTTTCTACATCTGGTGCATTAACGATTAAATGCATTTCAATGAAAACTTGGCGGCCCACAACACCCCGGGAGGCAATGTCATGACAATTAATCACGCCAGGAACAGCGGTAGCGATGGCATGAATCGTTTCTGGTGCGATGGCCATTTGATCTACAAGCCAAGGTAAATTGCTTTTTAACACTGACCAACCGCTCCAAAACACTAACAAAGCCACAGGAAAAGCTAACACTACATCCAGCCATTGATAACCTAGCCAAACTCCTATCAAACCGCCAATTACAGTGATGGTTACCCAAACATCGCTCATGGTGTGTGTAGCATCGGCCAACAAAATGGCGCTACCTACACGCTTACCTACCCCACGTTCATAAAACGCCACAAAAATATTTACACCCAAGACAATCAGCAATAACCACAATTCCACTGGGGATATGTTCACAGGTTCACTACCCTGAATAATCCGCTCAACGGCACCTTGGAAAATTTGCCAGCAGGCGATGGCCAAAAAGGCGGCAATTCCCAAAGCTCCCACAGCTTCAAATTTCTGGTGTCCATAAGGATGCTCACGATCTGGGTGGGGGGAAGAATATCTACTAGCAATTAACCCTAAAACGTTGTTAGCGCCATCGGTCACACTATGCAAGGCATCAGCTAACAAGCTTAAAGAACCTGTCACATACCCCAAAAATCCTTTCAATGCGATCACCAACAGGTTAAGGAATAGGGTGATTATTAAAACTTTTCGAACTTCCGTACGGTTGTCATAAGTCATAGAGTATTTACCATTAGTTTCTATGACTTCTAATGTTAAACTTAAAACTCTGATTCAGTGTATCAAAGTCTTACGCAGTCGGGATTATATCTCTCTGTAGGCTCTAATTTTTTCCTAGTTTAGTGAGATTATTTGTAATTAAAATTTTCTCTAACCCTAATATTAGGTAGGCGATCGCCATACCAATCACAGCATATTATTATCATTAATGGTAGTAAATTTCGGTATGAAGTTTTTCTAGTAAGTTCACACCACCATGTCAAAAAATTTCAGTCATGTAGGAAACCTAGATCCTTGGTAAATCGAATAGGAGTCCTCTATTCCGGTAACATAGGTAATTATCAATCAGTCTTCATTAATAACTCATGTCTTCAACTCCTCTGACACTGAATCTGGTTGAAGGTTCTGTCACCTTCAGTTTTTCACCCCAGGCAGCACGGGAATTAAAGGCAGCAACCGATCAATTAATAATGCGGCTCAAAGCAGTTGCTACTAAACAGACTCCCACCGGTAAAGCTACCCCCCAACCCCCTCTAGAGTATCGTTACACTGGTGACGTTTTTTTAGAAGTATTCTGTAATCCCAATATTTGGCCTACTCCCTTTGCCGCTAAAGTCCTACTGACTATCCGCGATGTTAACATTCGCTTAACTACAGAAGCTGAACTCACCAGAATGATTGAAGATGTCAACCAGTATTTAGAACAAGTAGGGTAATTGAGGATTGGGAATTTATTCTTTACTGAGATTTGAAATCAAAAATTAAGTTATTTATGATACATTAACTTTACAAAAGTAAATGTCAGTAATGTTCACGTGTGAAACAAGTCTCAGGAAAATACTCTCTGAAAAACTACCGAGGCAGTTTAACACGTTAAGCTACCTCGGCCAGTTAATCTACATTAACGTGAGTTCGATGACCTCTCCCCAACCCCTCTCCGACGCAGAGAGGGGCTTAAATATATTGAAATATCAACAAAAAATAAAGCTTTTGAAGCCTCTCTCCTTGTAGGGGAGAGGTTTGGAGAGGGGTTTTTAAAATTCGTCGAACTCACATTACATTAGACGTTAAAGTTATGGCTACAGATTGAGATCATAACTTGCATCTATGTGTTATGGATTGAAAAATTGTATAATTTGAGACTTTAAAGCTTTTGCGTTAAGGAAACATCTGAAAATTCTGGATCGGGAAATAGGTATTAACACCAAAGATCATCCATCAAATTAGTCATACTATTGTTAGTTGTCAAATCGAGACATCCAAAATAAACTCCCAATCCAAAATCTGAAATCACATCCTGATTACATCCTGATTAATCGTTATCCCATTGTTCACGACCAATCAAATCGCCAATGCGATCGCGTAATAAGAAGTCACATTTTTCTAACTCACATTCAACGCAAACCCACTCTCTCGCGGGGATATATTGGCAGAGTGTATATATTGGCTGTTGTCGGCTAACCATCCCTTTTTGCACCAGTCGGCGTGCTTCGTCTTGGATGATATCCAACGAATAGTAAGAGGAGTAGTTGATAGAAGGCACCGTATTGACACTCATGGTTGTTACTCACAAATTTACACGTAGATAGTATTCCCATTAATTACGGGGAACAAACACAGCAGGGATGAGACTTGTGGCTAGGGTTTTGTAGTTTGCTATACGGAACTAATTCCATTTTGACGCTATACACCTTCAAATTATCTAAAGAAATGTTAACTTTGTCAAAGTTCCCTGACATTATCGACAATTGCATCTAATTATCGAATTTTATGGTAATTAACTTAACCGTAGGGCAAAATAAATTAATTTGAATTTAAGAGTGATCAAAGTCTTGCTGCTGTTGATTGTCGGCATAGTTGTTTGGCCAAGAATATTTCATTTAGGAGCTTGCTCATGTCTTAAATCATCACTATAAAGCCCTGATTCAGTAGTTGTGGTATTTGTTCATGATCAAATATTTCAGAATTTTTAGGATGACAATCGGTATAAACTATGGCAAAACATCAGGGCTAAGTTACACTACAAAAACCTCAAAAGTGATATCTGTTAATCTTTTCTTAAAAAATTAGACTATATTTTTGGTGAATTACAGCCCTGTGGATAAATATCATACTCCGGGTAAAAACCTGAGACAGAATAGAATCCTGTGGCTCTATGCTCAGATTAGCAGTAGTTTAGGCAAGGAATGTGCCAATTTGAGTCAAACAATTTAAGATTTTAGATTGACCCCACAGATAAACCTAGTACGTTAGGTTTTCTGACTTCACGGCGGTACTCAAGGATTGGACGAGTGAGGAATTATTGGGCAAAAAGCTTTTATTTGGGATTTGTGAACTTTTTGATAGAGTATCTCTATTTAAGTCGTACTCTTTTAGCCTCTAGTACTCTGCGGCGTAAATAAACAAACCAGTTGAAATCAATGAAAAGCTTATAGAATAAACTTTTTGACTTTTGACTTTTGACTTTTGACTTTTGACTTTTGACTTCCGCGCAGCGGTACTAGCCCCTTCTCCCATACTCATATTGAAACAGACGTGATTAGATCGCGTCTGTAAACTGCTTGGCGAATTCTCTGGAATTGAATTGTTCTAAAGTTACATTGTTACAGGGTTACTTATTGGGCAGTTTCATCATCTTCATCGCTAGTATTCTCGGCTACTGTCATATTTGCAGGCGATCGCTCATCCTGGAGTTTGTTCAACAGCGTCAGCACTTTAGTACCGCGTTCTAAAGAATCGTCTTCAATAAAAATCACTTCTGGTGTCCGACGTAATCTCACCCGCGAACCAAGTCCACTACGCACAAAACCTGTGGCGGACTTCAACCCTGCCATTGTTTCTGCTTTGGCTTCCTCTGTACCATAAATACTGACGTAGATTTTGGCATGTTGTAAGTCACCAGACACATCTACATCTGTAACACTGACCATTCCTGCACCCACACGATCATCTTTAATACCGTGGAGTAGCATTTGGCTAACTTCCCGTTTAATTAATTCAGCAACTCGGGAAATGCGGCGATTTGTAGCCATAAGATTCTGCCTCCTCACAGAGGTTGTAGGACATAAACAAAAATATAACTTGGGGAGAACAGAGCTTGACGCACACAGCGCCCCCAGCCACTGTCTGTGGGTTAAGTACCCGACATAGCCCTAGTTTAAACTGCACCCAAGCCAAGCATTGCCCGGAGGGTGAGAGTTAGAAAGGTTAAGCTACCCACAAAAAACCCCAACAGAGCAATCAAGGTGACTGGGCGTTTTAACAGTGGCATTAATGGCTCAACCGTATTGAGTAACACCCCTAAGATGATGGTAACGAAGTAGCGGGGGTAGCGAAAGATGTTATCCCAAAATCCGTCAAACATTTGAATATAGACTGCCTTGTTATAGACTTACGTTTACTTTAATATCTCTTCAATTGTAATCTATGCAGATACAAATTACTCAACTAATATAAAATATGGTTCGTTCGATATATTTGTTATATTTAGTAGCTGAGTTTGAGATCAACTGTGAAATAAATGGTAATTCAAGTCCCCAAAGCAACTTGCCCTCGTCCATTTTTAAAGTGGGCAGGGGGAAAAAGCAGGTTAATCCAACAATATATTCCTCATTTTCCCAAACATTATACAACTTATTATGAGCCATTTTTAGGTGGGGGAGCTATTTTTTTCTATCTTCAACCATCAGCAGCAATTTTAACTGATATTAATGCCGAATTAATTACTACTTATCGCTGTGTTCGGGATCATGTTGATCAATTAATCTGTCTTCTAGAAGAACACAAAAATAAACATAGTCGAGAATATTATTATGATGTGAGAGCTTGTCCTGGAGGTACTGATTTAGAACAAGCTGCGCGGTTAATTTATTTGAATAAAACCTGCTTTAATGGTTTGTATCGAGTCAACTCCCAAGGTGAATTTAACGTGCCATTAGGCAAATATGTTAATCCCAATATTTGTCCTACAAGTTTGCTGCGAGCCGCTTCAGCAGCACTAGCGACATCAAAAATTACCCAGGCCGATTTTACCAATATTCTTGATTATGCCAAAAGCAGCGATGATTTTGTTTTTTTAGATCCACCATATCATCCCATCAGTAACACTAGTCATTTTACAAGTTACCATCGCAATTCATTCAGTGCCACAGACCAAGAACGCTTGCGAGATACTTGTGCAGAATTAGCCAATCGTGGGGTAAAAATGATGATCTGTAATTCTGATTGTGAATTAATCAGAAATTTGTATACAGAAATTGATTTTAAGATTCACCCGATAGTGGCTTCACGCTCCATTAATTGTAATACCAAAAAACGGGGGATGATTTATGAATTGTTAATTACGTCATATTAATGAAAAATTATTAAAAATGCTTATTTGCCCAAGCAATAAATCTATCTAAAGTATATACTTCTAATAAATTTTTATTATCTTTAACTTGCTGTCTAAGCCATTTAATCGCACCTTCTCTCATACCTTCACCGCCAATAACGACGATAGTAGGTGCAGGGTAAGAGTTCTGAATATTCAAATTTAAATAAGGAAATTTTTCATCAACTGAACCACCACTTTCTTGCCATTTACATTCGATAATTACCCCTGATGGTATTAGTGGTAAACCAACAACATAAAAATCTACTTTCAAGGTAGTGTGATAAATGCCCCTACCAATACAAACTTGTTTGGCGTAGCGTTTTGTTAATAAATTCGCATTTAATAAAAAATCTTTGCTGACATGATTTCCTACCTGAAAATAACCATGTGCATTTAATATAGTTTCTACATTACTTTCTAAAATCTTACCTGCTTGATTCGCCCGCCCACCTTGAGTCAGAGCCATTTTTAACCCTTTGCCAAAAGTTCCGCTTATTCTAGGATTCCACGGAAGTGGCAACAAATGGTCAGTTGCTTTATATGAATTTTTAATTAGTAATTTTTCATAGGCTAGGACACGATGCGCTGTCAGCCTTTGATTGCTTTGGTATGGGTGGTTGATTGACCACAAATTTACAAGGTTAGTTGGTAAAGCTGAGGCAATTAATGGTACTTTTGTACTGTAAGAAACTCCGTTTTACCAATTAGGAAATTTATAAATAAGCGAAACTCTTGGTGTTTTCCTGATTTTTATCTTTTAAATGATCATAAATGTACAAAAGTACTAAAGGTAGTTTTTTGTAGTCGCGTATTCAGGAAATTTCTTGGTTATCTTTAGCCTGCTTGAACATCCGTGTGACCATTACGGATAGCCCAGGCTATTTCTAGCATTTGAGTCCAGCGCTTTTGGAGTTGTTTGGGGGTACATTTGATGATTTTAGCGATCGCCTGATCACCTTGCTGGTTAATTTTCAATTGCAAGATTTGCTGCTGTTCGGGAGACAGTACCTGCACAAAGGTTTCCCACTGCTGGGAGGTTAACCCCAATTTTTGCTCTAAACTAGCACCTAACCATTGATGTACTAATTGCCAATGGTGATTTTTGGCGAACTTTTCCACATGATATTTAAACCGCTGTTGCAGATAATCGCGCTGACGGCTAGTTAAACCGAGAATTTGGTCAATTTCTGGGGCTGAAAGGTCTTGCAGTTTCAAGGTGAGGTAATCTACACAGTCAGATTGACCTTGAGCTTCCAAGTAGTTTACCAATTCCGCAATCACGCGATCGCGCTCCGACTCTTCTGAGGGATCGAAGTTCGTTTGGGCAACCATTTGTGATCTAATTTGCTGCACCGCTGAGTTACGCTGGTAAGATTCTGCTTCTTCACTCTTGGCAGATTCCACAGCCATTTCAATATCTACAGTAGTTTCTTGGGGCTGACGGCGGGCAAAACCTTGGGCCCGTAGGATAATTAATTGCTGATTATTCCCACCAGGTAAATTAATCCGGCGCTTGGCATACTGTTCTGTAAAGGCAATGTATTCGGCTAATTGCAACTTAGTCCGCGGCTGGTAATCTGTTGGTAGTTCGTTTTCCCGTCGGAAAGCTTTAATAGCTTCGATATAAAACGCTTGGAGAAAATCCTCAATTAAATTGTAACGGGCATCAAAACCCAAATCTGAGCCAGCAAGTGTAATATGGCGGTAAACCATAGCACCTAAAGTACTATGTAATTCTACTCTGCCGCGCCGAGAACCCAATTGATAGTAATGCAGGCACTTTTGTAGGCGATGTCTAGCCAAACTCACTTGCCATGACTGGACTTGCCCAGATTCTTGAATGCGAGAGCTTTTTTCACAAATGCGTTTGACTTCTGTCGCTATGCGCTGTGCTACTGATTGCACACACTCAGATGCCGCTTTGACTTGAGCTTGCATTTCCTGAGAAAGCAGTTGTATCAAAGTCTGATTATTTTCTGCGGGTATTTCCTCAGGTGAAACAGGGCAGAAAAAATTGGCGCTAGAGGTTGGTAGATTTGCAAGATTGGCTTTCATGAATATTCCTGGGTGTGGTATCGCACCTTAACTACAACGCAGATACAGCAACTCAAGCCAGTCTTGGCTGGAGAAATATTTATTATTCATCCATCAAAACCCATTGCAAGTACTGCTCATATATAAGACTGTAGGCAATTTAAAAAGTTACAGGGAAACTAGTGTGTCGCTTTTTGTACAAGCAACCACGTCGAGTATGGCACATAGATATCTACCACGCCGTAAAAGTGGTTACAACCATTGCTGTAGCGACTTTGCTCACTGTCCTGTTATATCCACTCCCAGATGATGTAAGTATGACGATCCTAAAACTGGAGTTTTTTATAACTATTTTGCGAAACTGGATCAGCAACCCGTGAAGTTAAATAACTATACCCATGCTGCTGCGGCTTCCCAACCTAAACCCCTTCTTGTGATCATTGGTTCGTCTCCCGTCAGGTCTAAAATCGTAGACACCTCATATGTTGGTTCCTCGCCAGTGTCTATAATTACATCTACTAAGTTATCCAAGCGGTCAAATAACTCCACCCGTGACAATCTAGGTTCAGAATTTATTTCTATTTGTTCATCATCGGGTGGTAGATGTGCCGAAGTGGAAATAATCGGATTTTCTAATGCTTCTAGTAAAGCCAAGCAGACAGGATGGTCTGGTACGCGAATCCCGGTAGTTTTGCGCTTGGGACTTTGTACTAGTCGCGGCACTAATTTGGTGGCAGGTAGTAGAAATGTGTAAGTTCCTGGTATTAAGCGCTTCATAATCCGATAAGCTGTATCACTGACAAAGGCATAAGTTGCCACATTTGATAATGAGGGACACAAAAACGTCAGTGGTTTATCATTTGCTAGCTGTTTAATTTGCCGCACTCTTTCTACTGCCGACTTGGCATTTAAATCACAACCGATGGCATAAACTGTGTCTGTAGGGTAGAGCATAACTGCGCCACTAGACAGCGCTGACTTTATTTCCTCTATTCGGCGGCTTTGAGGATTATCAGGATGGACAGCGAAAATTTTTGCCATAAAAGCTTCTGGGTGAAAGGTGTAAGTTTGGCATCGCGGGAAAACTGTCATAGTTGCTATTTTCACAGTTAGGCGATCGCCTGGCGCAAATACGTAAAGATTTAGCTGACAATAATTGTGCAACCTCTAAAAATAAAGCTGACTCATTTATATATATGATTAAAGTTGCTTATCTCCAATGTCCCACGGGCATTTCTGGCGACATGTGCCTGGGGGCGTTAGTTAGTCTGGGTGTTACCGTAGAGTATTTAAGTGAAAAACTCAATCAGTTAGGAATTACCCACGAGTACAAGTTAAGGGCCGAACTGGTGCAGCACAATGGTCAACAGGCGACGAAAGTTCATGTGGATTTAGTACATGATCATCACCATGACGATCATCAACACAGTCACTACCACGGCCGCCATCTGCCAGAAATAGAAAAAATGATTATCCAAGCCCAGTTACCATCACGGGCAGAAACTTGGAGTTTGGCTGTATTCCGACAGTTAGCTGTAGCCGAAGGGGCAGTACATGGCATTGAACCAGAGAAAGTACACTTCCATGAAGTAGGTGCTGTAGATGCCATTGTGGATATCGTTGGCACTTGTCTGGGGTTGGATTGGTTGGGAATTGATAGTAATGAGCAAGGATTACCCTTACTATACTGCTCGGCATTCCCCACAGGTGGCGGAACAGTGCGAGCTGCCCACGGACAAATGGCTGTACCAGTACCAGCAGTTTTGAAGTTATGGGAAATGCGGGGTTGTCCAGTTTATAGCAATGGTATTGACAGGGAACTAGTGACACCCACAGGTGCAGCCATCGCCACTACCCTGGCTAAAGAATTTGGTTCGCCACCACCCATGACCATCAAGCAGGTAGGATTGGGCGCAGGGACACTCAATTTACCCATTCCTAATATATTACGCCTGTGGATGGGCGAAAGCACCGAATTACAGTCGGATTTATCTAATTCTGGCGATACTAGCCCCAATTTAGAAACCATTACCGTATTAGAAACCCAAATTGATGACTTAAATCCCCAGGCGATCGGTTATGTGTTGGAAGCTTTGTTGGCTGCTGGTGCGTTGGATGTCTTTACTCAACCCATAGGCATGAAAAAGTCTCGTCCGGGGATTTTACTCACTGTTATTTGCTATCCCCAAAATTTACTCGATTGTGAAGCAATATTATTCCGCGAAACCACAACTTTGGGAATTAGGCGCACTACCCAACAGCGTGCCATCTTACAACGAGAAATTCAACCAGTAGAAATTGCTTATGGTCAAGTGCGAGTCAAAGTAGCATGGCAAGGACAATCAAACAATAAATGCATTGCTAATGTCCAGCCAGAATATGAAGATTGTGCAGAATTAGCTCGTAACCACAATATCCCCTGGCGCGAAGTTCAACGGTTAGCGTTACACAGTTGGTATGTGGCGCATCAACACTAAGTAGGACGAAGTAAATAATTAAAGGTTTGTAGTGAGTTAGCGCGGTCTTGGGGAGCCAGTCCGTTGGGCGGCTATGCCGACTTGTAGGAACTGGCGTGGTCTCCCCCATGAGCCACTAACGTACAGCCTGCGGCATCCGGAGGCATCACTCGAAGAGTGAGGACTTTAGTCCTCAAATAAGGGCTGAAGCCCTTACTACGAAATGAATTTTAATTATTTTACATTGCTTAACATAGTTTGATTTTTCTCGCCGACTTATTTAATTATTAATGAAAACCCCGGCTTCATAAAGAAAACGGGGTGATTTAATTCAGCTAAACTAGCCTGAAACAAAAACTATGAAAGATTAATCTAAATCTAAAGTTCTTTTCGCTGCGTCAGCTGTATCCTGGGCTTTACGTTGGAGAGTTGTTGTAGTGTCTTCAGCACCACGTTTAACGTTCTTGCTCAAGTCTGTAGCCGCACGTCCAGTATTTTGTTGGATATTGTCTACTCCGCGTTGAGTATTTTGTTTAATATTTTCTACTCCGCGTTGAGTACCTTTAGTCAACCCTTCACCTAATTCTTCAGCAGAACTGCCGATATTATCACCTAGGCGCTTGACTCGTTTATCTAAGGGTGTACCTTCTTGAATATTACGGATATATTCATCAGTACTATCAACACCTTTTAGTTCCACATTTCTGCGGGCATTTTTCGCCAGTGCGTCAGCTCTAGCATTTGCTGCTTTTTCTGCGGCTTTAGCTCGAGGATCTACATCGCTAAAGTTGTTCATTCCACCCTGAGGCTCGTTGAGTTCATAATTTTTGGTAGCGTCGTACCGTTCAACGTTAGGTGGTTGGGCGCTGGGCTGGGGTGGCTGTTGTGCAATTCCCGGACGATTACAAGCCTGTGCCATAAATAGAAATGTTGCTGCCAAAAAGACAGTTAACATTTTTACAGGACGGATATTTTTTAGCCAATTCATGACTCTGTTCATAGTGTTACTCCTTGAATGCTTGTTACTAACGTTAAATGTGAGATCAAACCAGATCTATGCAAAACCACAGTTTTATCTACGAACTGCCGGATTTGGTTGTAATTCTGGTCTGTTACTTGCTTCCTCTGCTTTGTCTGTCAAAAAGTCGGAAGCTTCCTGCACTGAATCTTGGACAGTTTCAATGCGTTCTTGAATACGAGTCCCTATACTGGGTTCTCGTTGAATCAAACCACCCGCTTCAGGTCGTTGAAAGTCTTTTTCAGTAATGATTGGCAATTCTCTTTCTTTTTGCAATCTACCTGCTGGTGTCTCGGCACCAGGGTAAAGTATTTCAGAGTCTTTATGTGCGGCAATCAATACTGGGAAATCGGACTGTAAACTAGCTCGATTATTTCCTTTCTCACCTTCGGCATCAATTACTTTGGGGTCGGTGGTCATATGATATTTGGTATATTTATCTCCACCGTTCTTATAAGGATTGTTGGCGCCACCAGCTTGTACAGCAGGATTATTGGGATTTGCACCTTGAGGATTTGCACCACTACAAGCCGTGGTAACTATCAATAATAGACCAGCTATAAAAATAGTTAATATTTGGCGTAGTTTGAGCTTTTTGCAAAAAGCTATCACACTGTTCATCAAGTCCTCCTTATTACGGGAAAATAGGTTATCTGTTTGCTTAATTTGTTTATTTGGATTTAATAGGCAAATATTTAATAACCCTTATTAAGATTAGGAATAAATAAAATATTTCGCCTCTAGCGTAGGTCACATTTTCTTTGCTACTGAAAGAGGAATTTTATCTAACTCTAGAGAGATATATTTTTGCTAAGTATTTTAGTTGCAAGGATGAAGAGATATTGATTTTTTATTCTTATTCAAGAATGTATACACTATTAAATGTTTTATATTATTAATCTCAGCCCTTAGCAAGATATTAAATATGCCGCTCTAATATATATCGAGCCGACTACCTTAGTTAATTAACCTAAAATTCTGGTTAGCAAAATTACCTAGAATATATAAGTTATGATTATAAGGATACGTAGCAATAAATTCCTAACTTTACCAGTTACAACATATCAAATAACTTGTAAAGCTGCTATTTAAACTGGATATGATTGTATGTATTGAATAGCAGTGAAATCTAGTTTTATTTTGCTGGAATAATTGAAAAACCAAAATGGTAAGGATATGTAGATGGGTATTATTAGGGTTAATTTACCTTACTATTACTTTTAATACTTTTAATACACCTGCATTTGCCCAACAATTTATGAATCCCCAAGATATTCGCATATTGATTGAACAAGCTAGAGATGCCTGGGTTACTCAAGATGTTGATGCGATCGCTCAATTGTTTACAGAGGATGGCGAACTCATTCTACCTGGTCAACGTTGGCAGGGAAAAGAAAAAATCCGGGAAGAACTTATTCATTTTTCACAACAGTATTCAGATGTCAAAATAGAGATCCACCGCATGATTATTCAAGGCGACCAAGCCGCAGTGGAGTGGTACTATGAAGACACTGAAAAAGCAACAGGTCATCGTAATAAAGCTGATGATGTAATTGTGATAGATTTCCAAGATGACCTTATTAGTAGTTGGCGAGAATATTTCGATACCCAAACGCCTGTGACCAGATAAAATTAGCAATAAATATACCTTAACTGTCTTACTTGATAAATGAATTATCTGAGACAATTAAGGTAATTTCATAAATTTAGTTGAGTTAAGACAACAGACGTTTACTACCTCAGACCGCTCTGATGAAGGGTTTCGCCTTCCTCTGGTAGTAACAAAGTGGAAGAAGCGACAAAAACTCCACACCGTTATTGCCATTTATATGCACTGTTCAAACATCTGCCGTCGCTCTACTTCGATGTCTGATAATGGGCCACTGCGGCAAAACACCCAATCCAGTGCTGTTTATTGTTATTGACTATAGAATAACTGCTTGCTAACAGTAAAAGCGTCATTCTGGAGTGGTAATTATATTCAGCCTAGGGATCTAATCAGACAACTTACTCGTGTATATCAAACAGAGTAGGCATAGTGAGAAAGCTGAGATTTAAAACCTTTGTCATTACCAACCAAATGAGTAAAAATGTCTGCGATTCCTACGGAGCGCTGAGTGCAAGGCACACGCTTCGCGAACGCGATCGCCTCAGCATCTGTGTTCAGAATATAGTTAATATTACTTAATCTCTGTCACAAGGGGCATGGGTGACTGCTTGATCTGTTAAATTACCAAAATGATAAAGCAAATTTTACGCTGGTTAATTTTGGGCGGGACACTATTTTTTTTAGTGAAAGCCTTGAACAATCACTGGTCTGAAGTGACAGCTATCCAAATTGATGCACTAGGATGGTCAATTTTAGCGATCGCCACAGGTGTCACTTTACTGGCACATACTTGGGGAGGCTGGATCTGGACTCAGATTCTCCAGGAATTAAATCAACCTGTGCCGACTTCACAGTTTGTTCAAGTTTATCTCAAAACGAATATTGCCAAATATTTACCAGGTAATGTCTGGCATCATTATGGGCGCATCGTCGCCGCGAAAAATGCTCAAGTTTCTGCTGGTGCGGCTACTTTAAGTGTGTTGCTAGAACCATTATTACTGGCGGCGGCTGCTTTAATTATCATTATTTTATGTGGCAGTCAATTTGCTGTTACTCATACGACTTTAGGCATACCAGCATTACAATTTTTCAGTTTGGCTGTGGTACTATGTGCAGTCCATCCCTGGTTTTTAAACCCAGTAATTCGTTTGGTATCCAAATTAAAGGCGAAAAAGTCTGTAAATAACAGTCCACCTATTGTTGCTTTCAAACTTAAGCGTTATCCTCTCAAACCCTTATTAGGTGAACTAGGTTTTTTAGTCTTGCGTAGCACAGGGTTTATTTTAACTGTGTTGGCTCTAACTTCCTTAAATATCAATCAAATACCTTTACTGCTAGGGGCGTTTAGCTTTGCATGGTTACTAGGATTTGTTGTTCCTGGTGCGCCTGGTGGGTTGGGTGTATTTGAAGTCACTGCGATCGCCCTGTTGCAGCACCGCTTTCCATCTGCTGTGATTATTAGTGCGATCGCTTTATATCGACTCATTAGTATCATCGCTGAAACCGCTGGCGCAGGGTTGGCTTGGCTTGATGAACGCTTGGCTAGGTCTTAAATTTTCCCTCAATTGAGAAAATACACAGTAAGCATCCAAATTGCGCTGAGTGTGACAAACTTGTTGATTTTTTGGTATTTTAATCAAGTTATAGTCCACATTTTCTGCATAAATGGCAAAAGTTATATTAAAGACTTCTATAAAATTAATTAACCACTTACAGTCGTCTGCCGAATAATCTTGGTAGTAACTAATTAAATTTGCAATTCGTACTTCTAAATGACTACGAGTATTTTTGCAAATCAGAATAATTTTTAACAGTATAATTACTAATGTAAGAGCATGACCCTGAGAAAGTAACAAAATAAATAAAGGTGCAGGTTCCTGGTTATTGTTAATAGTTAAACAATCAATAACTCGGTTACAAATTCTCAGCAATAAGTTCTTGTGGATAATCTCTTCGTCTTGTTCAACCTTCCAGGAAGATAAATTATTTGTCAATTCCTGATGCAAAATTTCTACCAATTCCTGGTTTTTTACAGAAAAAAATAAATATTTTATTATATTATCTTTAAAATCTTTTAAGTTTTGGTTTTGAGTTTGCTTAATAAATATATGAGCAATATTTTCGTAACTAAATACTCCTTTTTTTACGATAATCATTTTGATTAATCGCAAAACATTATCTCCTAATATACTGGGATTTTTATAGCGGGTTGTACTTGAAGCAGCAGACTGAGAACGAGCAATATACATTGCTAATTCAAATTTAAATCTTTCTTTCATCTGCAAAGAAAGTATTCTCGCCGCCTCTTGTTGCTCTGGGGAATTATTGATATCAAAAGACTGAGCAACTAATAAATAAGCTGTATAACGAGTAGTCCAGTGTTCTTGGTTTTTTGCTTCAAATTTATTAGCGAATAGCTTGAGTTCTTCATAGTCTTTACTAAAAACAAATCTTTTTAACCAGTTTTTGTAAATATCTAGATTTTCATAATTATTTAATTCTTGTTTAGGAGAATATTTGGTAAACAAGTTAACCAATTCTTGAATATATTTGTGTTTTCTTTTAGATGCCCAATTGTTTACTAAAATATAGGAGCTTCGTTTAATAGTATTACGAAACACATACTCATTACTAAGATGATTAATTATATTAATTGCTGATAAGTTATCTCCAATATTTATATCTACACAGTCTATAAATAACCGTTTAAATTCTCGTAAAACATCATGGGGTTGCCATGTATTGACAATTTCTACTAAATAATTATAAATTGTCTCCTCTTGTTTAATTTGCAAATTTAACTGCGGAGAATTGGAATTAATAATATCTTCGTGTTTTTGAATATTCGGTAAACTAGTAGCGGTCATGTTAGTTCTCAAGACAAATAAATTTTCTGTCCTATTGGTATCAGCTTACCCTTGCTAGCCCATAGGATCAATCTATGTATTCAAAGATTCAGTAATGTTTAGAGATAATTTGATAAATTTACGGAGAACTCTAATTAAATCTTAAATTTATGCAGAAAAATTACGCATAATTACTGAGATGTCACCAATGGTGTTATGAAGATTATGAGATTCGGCTACAAACCTTCCTTGATGAACAAGCATTATTAGACGAAGAGTAGGGCATTACGGATAAATCTGTTTGTGTAAAATCAAAGTGAAGCAGAGATTTTTCTATATGAAAGTGTGCGAGTCATCCAACCCAGGAGTTTCCCCACCATGATCGCAGCCAAAGACAACGCCCCTCGCCTCACCCCAGACGAGTACTTTGCCTGGGAAGCCACCCAACTGGAAAAACACGAATACATCCACGGCAAAGTTTACGCCATGAGCGGTGGTAGTATCAATCACGGTCGTATCGCCATCCGCTTCACCGCCATGTTCGATAACCACTTAGAAAATACAGGTTGCATCACCGGAAATTCTGATGTCAAAGTCAATATCTTTGGCAGTAATAATTATACCTACCCAGATGCCAGCGTTACCTGCGACCATCGGGACAAAACCACCACCGAATACATTACCTACCCCTGCTTAATCGTTGAAGTTCTCTCAAAAACTACCGAAGCCTATGATCGCGGGGGCAAATTCCGAATGTACCGCCAAAACCCAGCCTTAATCGATTACCTACTAGTCAGTTCAACCAGCATCGAAATCGACCTGTATCACAAGAACGATGCAGGCGATTGGTTGATTATCAACTACAAAGCAGGCGACATAATCGAACTCAAAAGCATTAACCTCAATTTCCCGATTGAACAAGTCTATCGCGGTTTAACCTTCACCCCAGAAACCCCAACAGACGTCATTAGGGAATAGGTAGTTGGAAGTATAAGCTTGCCGTTGCGGCAAAGTTATGGCTAAAGTCACAAGGCAGGCCAATGGAAAATTTAATTTTTTAGTGGGGGTGGAGGGACTTGAACCCTCACGACTTTTTACAGTCAACGGATTTTCATTCTCTTGCAGCTTTCACTACTGCCAGGTTTTAATAACCGTCGGCTTTGAGAATTGGACTCTCCCTTTACCCTCGGCTTAACGTTAGGGTAGCTCCCGTCGAGTCTCTGCACCTTCCCTTAATTTTTAGTTCTGGATCTAGGATTGATGAACAATCTCACATCTAAAACTGAAAATTTTTGGGCTTGGCTCAGGATTGCCTTGTCTGTTAACAGATTTAGGTTTCCCTGAGTTTGAGAGCTGCCACTTGAAAGATTTCTCGATCAAGGCTCAGTTATCTAAGTCCGTAGCGTCTACCATTCCGCCACACCCCCTCGTTTATGAGGAGCTTGTTATTCTTTAGAGGTAGCAAATACCTCCTCATCTATTCCATCATCAATTGTGTCTTTTGTGCAACTAAATTGAAAAATTTTTTTCTAGAGTTAAGAAGTGTCTGTTGTTGCTTCTTTATTTATCTGAATTAGCTTTTTCAATTTTGCTTGACTAAAACAGTCCTTGCTTACTGGCTTTGACATTGTAGCATCTATATCGGTAGATGCAAGCAATTTCTGTAAATTCATCTCAAAAGCACAATAACGAGACTTTCCTCAGGTTGGGGTTCAGCCTATGATGGAAATATAGACTCAATGCTCTTGTCCACTTAGAGAAAGAATTTATGATTGTCGCCCTGCTGTATCTGGTTTTGGCTGGAGCTTACCTGTTGGCAATCCCGGTTGCTATCATGCTGTATCTCAAGCAGCGCTGGTATGTAGCTAGCTCCATTGAGCGGACTGTGATGTATTTTATGGTGTTTTTATTCTTGCCAGGGTTGTTGGTTTTATCGCCATTCGTCAATCTTCGACCCCGGCCGCGACAAATTGAAGTTTAACGAGATTGGTAGGTCATAACTCTCATGCGACGCATTGATGCTATTGGTATTGGCTTGGGTGTTTTTATCGCTGGTGGCTTGGCATATGTAGGATTACAGCTAGTGGGTTTAGATGGCCAACAAGCTGGTATCTGGAGCCAAGTATTACTAGTTAGCGGCTTAATGGGCTGGTTATTCACCTATGTATTCCGCGCGGTGGGAAATAAAATGACCTACCACGAACAACGCGAAGAGTACGAAAAAGCTTTTCTGCAAAAAAGACTGGATGAACTATCTCCCGAAGAATTAGCGAAACTTCAGGCGGAAATAGAACAAGATGAGCAGACTCAGGTGTAAAGTGATCATTGGTCAGTTGTGTATTGTTTGTGAACTGGCCACTGACCATGCCAATTTGTGACTCATAACACTTGACTAATGACCGCTATTTCTGACTGCTTTAAAACCTTGGGACGAAATCAAGAATGTGCTTTGATTCCGTTTATTACTGCTGGTGACCCAGATGTAGAGACAACAGCCGCAGCGTTGCAGATTTTGGATCGCAATGGAGCCGATATTATTGAACTCGGTGTACCTTATTCTGATCCGCTCGCTGATGGGCCAGTGATTCAAGCAGCTGCTACCCGCGCCTTGCAACGGGGAACGAAATTAGAAGCAGTGCTGGAAATGCTGCAAGCGACTACTCCCAGTTTGCGATCGCCTATTATCCTGTTTACTTATTACAACCCCATTTTGCACCGTGGCATTGATAAGTTTCTCCAAGACATTGCTGGTGCTGGGGTATCAGGATTAGTAGTACCCGATTTACCTCTAGAGGAAGCTGCGGGTTTGCTGGAACCAGCCAATAAAATTGGCATTGATTTAACCTTATTGGTGGCTCCCACTAGTTCAGCCGAACGGATAGAAGCCATCGCGCGAGCGTCCCAAGGTTTTATTTATTTGGTCAGTGTCACAGGCGTTACAGGGATGCGATCGCAAATGGAATCCCGTGTATCAGATTTATTAGTAAGTATTCGTAATGTTACTGATAAGCCCATCGGCGTAGGATTTGGCATTTCCGAAGCAGCACAAGCGAAGCAAGTCAAAGAATGGGGCGCAGATGCCGCAATTGTCGGCAGTGCCTTTGTTAAACGTTTAGCAGAGGGGACACCAGAACAAGGACTAAAGGCGATCGCTGAATTTTGTCAAAGCCTCAAGGCTGCTATTAAAACAACCTAGTACAGCAAACCTACTCAATCTTGCACAGAAAGATAAAGTAGATTAAAAAAGATAACAGCGTCGTTTTTTTACCCTTATGGAGTGGACAATTTAGCGGATATGGTTTTGAATATTAACAGCAGATAGTAAGCTGTAAAAAAAACTAGCTAATACGGTCGCTTATAGTTGAGTGTTATGTGACGTTGAGTAGGCGAAATAATGATGAGTGTGAGAGTGAGTCAGTCACAAATGATAATAGTTGCGTCGCAATTGAGAGGCAAAGGCGATGAGTGAGAGTATGGCATTTATCGGCGGAGTCGCCGTAGCTGGGCTGGCGGCTCTTGTAATGCTCAGGGGTGCAAACACTCCCATGCAAAGTAATTTCGCTATACCTTCTCCCCAGATGCCGGCTAATTTAGCGCCGCCCATGATGCAGCAGCCCCCCATGTATCCGTCGCCTTACAATCCATACCCATATAATCCTAATTTCAATCCCCAACCTGTCGCTCCCAATCCAGAGCAGCGTGTGGAAATGGAACGGATGAACATGCAGTTGGAGCGTTTAAAAAGTGACAACGAACAGCTCAGGGAGACCAATAGACAACTCCAGTTCCAATTCCAAAATTACAATAACCAGCAGCTGCAAATGGCTCAACAAAATAGCCAAAAAGTTGCATCAGAAGTCTTAAAGCCACAAGACCCGTGGTGGTCTTCACCCATCGTTTGGGCAGTAGGAGGGGCAACACTGACCATTGGTGGTGGTGTCGTAGTTGCTGGTGTATTGGCTTTATTTTCGCCACGGCAGCGTCCTACTCGGACAGTACAAGTAATTCATCCTTACCAGGGTGGAACACCGCCTTTAGCTCCTGTACGTCGCGCTGAATTTTTACCTTCGGCTCGAGTAGAAGCTAGACGAGTTGAAGCCCCAGAATACGACGAAATGCATTAAACCAATTCGCAATTCGCAATAGAGCCTACGGCACGTCTTCGACGAACGCAATTCGCAATTCGCAATTACGTGTTGTAATGTGGATTTAGACCCCGCCACAACACTGCGGCTTGATAGAAGCCGGGGACTTAAACCCCTACATTTTGTTAATGGCTGTTTAATTACGAATTATTGATTATTTTTGTAAGTTGACACTCAGATCCCTCATTTGTGCAAAAAGTCGGGGATCTGTTTTGTTGCAGAATATTATTCCTGTGCGTCATCCTTGGCACTAGGATTCTTTGTAGTAGATGGGTTTTCAGGATTGGTAGCTTCCTGTTGGGACTGATGTTGATTATCGGAATTTTCTGCTGCTTGTTGAAATAATGGTTGTATTTTTTGGCGCCAATATTGAGTATCTGGCAATTTTTCGGGATGGTTTCTATAATCTAAAACTTTATCCCATTGACCATCTTCTATAGCTTTATTGATCTCATTAAATAGTGCGTCTGCTTTTGCCCACTCTTGCTGCCACTGAGCAATAATGGCGGCTGTTTCTCTAATACTAGAAGATGCATTGCCGGGAATAGATCTTAGCAAAGCGATCGCCCCTCGGATATCGCCTGATTCATACTTCTGTTTTGCTTGTTCCACAACCTTATCACTGTTAACACTAGGTTGTGATTCATTTGATACGTCTGTGGATGCAGGCGATGGAGTTGCTACATTGCTAGGTTTTGGTTTGGGCTGAGGAATGGGTCTAGCTGTAATTAAGGAAGTATCATCGACTGTGTTAATAGCCAGACCTTTGTCTCGGAGGCAAGCCACCCATTGGTCATTATTGGCAATGACATCTTGGTGCGCCCAAGCCAAACGACCAGAATTAAGTTTAACTTCTATCCAACCACGTTTTGTACGCTTACCAGTCACCTCTAAGTTGGTGTTAGTACCAACTGACTGCAAAACATTATCAGAATTAATAGAACTAGGTTCAGAACGAATATTAGAATTACCTGTGACCACAGCTACGCAACTATTTGTTGCTGGACGATTACCCGTAAAATTAGCAGCTAAATTTCTCATATTAGGATACACATTTGCTGCCAAAGCAGCCGCCCCACCTGCCAAAAATAACCCAATTAAAAACGGCCACGGATCGGATTTGCTAGTTTCTTGGTGAATTGGTTTAGCAGCCACAGGATTTGCTGGTGCTACGGCAACGGTTTTGTGTGGGGATACTTGAGATAATGATTTAGTAGGCTGATAGCGTTGATTTTGGGAAAATTCTGGAGGTATGGCAGGCGTAAACACCGGATTCATGATACTTGTACAAGCTTGCCGCGCTTCCGTAGCATTTTGGTAGCGGTCTTTGAAGTGATAACGCACCATCTTGTTTAAGACAGCAGCCAACCGATAATTTACGTTTGTTAAATGCTGCCAGAGAATTTCTCCAGTATTGGGGTCTTCTTGTAATTCTCCTGCGGGTAAACCTGTTAATGCTTGAATAGCAATAATCCCCAGGGAATATATATCACTGTTGGGGCGCGGTTTACCTTGCCCTTGTTCTGTGGGCATATAGCCAGGAGTACCGATAATGACTGTAGCCGTAGGTTGTCCACCCACCGTCACCAATTGCGATCGCAATTGTTTAACTGCCCCAAAGTCTACTAAAACTAATTTTTGATCAGCAGCGCGACGAATAATATTATCTGGTTTAATATCGCGGTGAATTACGCCTTGGCGATGCACAAATTCGAGCAGTTCCAGAACTTCTTGCAACAGTCGAATAACTTGGCTTTCACTCCAACGCTGACCGGGTATGAGTTCTTCAGCTAAGGTCTGTCCAGGAATAAATTCTTGGACTAAATAAAATTCTTGGTTTTCATCAAAGTAAGCCAGCAGGCGGGGTATCTGGTCATGATTGCCTAAATTTTCTAAGGTTTCCGCTTCGCTGTTAAATAAACGCTGGGCAGTTGTAAAAACTCTGGGGTCGGAAGTTGCAGGCTTGAGGTGCTTGACAACACAGATAGGGTTGCCTGGTCGCCTGGTATCTTGGGCAATATAGGTTTGACCAAATCCCCCTTGGGCCAGGACTCGAATAACTTGGTAACGATGGTCTAGTAGCTTGCCTATCATATTTTCCCCTCAGAGTTATTACCTAATTTTCCTACTGGTAATAAATATCTCCAATTTTTTTTGCATGAAATCCGCTATCTTGAGATAAAGATTTAAACTAAAAAATCAGCTTTTTAATAAACACAGACTTGTTTATTTGTCTTTTAGTGTCCTTGTTTACTACAAATGCCACCTAAAATAACTAATCCTGTTACATGGCAGCAGGCTGAACTCCTCATGCAACCTGCTTTTATTCGTGTTGTCGATAATATTCGCAAACATCTTGATGCATCTACTTGGAAGGGAACTTATCACGATGTACTAATTTGGCCAGCTAGCACTACTGATGAAATCAAAGCTTTGGTGACTCACCTGTTGCAAGAAATGGAAACTGCAACATCGGAACAGGTAGATGAAATCAGAGAAACTCTTGCCGATTTGCCAATGCCCCATCCAGGATATCATCTGCGTTTGCAACGTCAACAGCAAACCCTAAGTATAGATTTGTGGGAGCTATGTTATCAAGTGTGTTTTCTAAATTACACTCCAGACAGTGCAACAGCTAATATTGATACTAGTTTAATTGACGAAGTTGGGGAAGTAGATTGGCAGCGTTTAGAAGATAAGACAAAGGAGTTGGTTGAGCAAGCGTTTGCTAATTTACCAGATAATTAATCAGTGCTGAGTGGTCAGTTATACTAAAATGCCCCAGAAGAAAATTTTGGGGCTATAGGAATCCAGATTTTTTGTTCGTAATGAGCGATTTATCGCTCTCCTGCAAGTCCTTCAAAATCAGCGATCGCACAGTGTCTACTTTGAAAACTGTAGTTTGTAGTCAAGATTATGAGATTGCTTTCTGGCGTCGCCATGACAAAAACTCCACTTTTAATGATGGACGAGATTTTATTAGACATCTTGAGGATTAAGGCGCATCATTTGCCAGGTGGTGTAAGTACCAATGGGACTCCACAGCAAATAGGGAACTAGTAACAATGCGGCCCAACCAGAAATAGGTAAGACTGCAAGTATCAAGATAATACAAATAATCAAACCTGTACCGCCGAGAATCGTACCCACTCGCAGACTACGCAGCCGGAACATGACAGGTGTATAGGCAATGGTGACAATTTCTAAGAGTAAATATAAGCCCATTAATAACCAAGTGCTAGTGGTTCCTGGGTTACTTTCCCAAATAATATAAGCTGACCAAGCACCGCAAATAAAAATTACAGTCCAGATAATGGGAATTGCTGCTTCAATAGTTAACCATCGGGGTCTTTGTAAGTGCTTGAACCATTGGCGATCGCTTGGTGTAATGAAGTTAGCCGCCAAGGCAATCAACAAAGCTACACCCCCAATCACCATCCAAGATCTAATCATGCCCCTTATCCTTTGCGATTTGCTGCCTATGGCTTAAATATCATTTTTTCTAGGGGTATTTTGTCAATTAAGTGACTTATTAAGCATCATCCCAGAGTTTGATAACTGAGGCTAGGGATTAGGGACGAGGGAGGATTTTAGCCAATGACTCATGACTACCCATTTGGCGCTATTTCTGTCCTGGGACGGGCGTATATGTCAGGTGAGTAGACATATTATTTATCGTGGGGTACGAGGTAATGAATATTAAGTATGCAACCAGAATCAGAAGTGCGATCGCTCGCCACATCGCTACATAAGCTGCATAAAATTGCCAATACTATTCGCCTGACAGGGTGGATTACTTTATGGATACAATTGGCACTGGCGCTGGTTTCTGGGATAACTTTGTTATTTGCTGCTACTGGTCGTGATGCTACTGAACAGCCAAATCCAGGTTTAGGCGTTGGCATATTTTGGGCTGTATGTGGAATTTTAATTTTGTTATTCAGCGTCTTTTGGGATTTTCGTTACACTCGCATAGGTAGACGCTTAGATAATCCCAATCCCACTCTACATCCTAGTAAGGCAGATACAATCAGAGCCATTCGCCTGGGAATTATTGTGAGTTTAGTGGGAATATTAATTACTATTGTGGGAGCTAGCATCAGTGTAAGTATTTTGGTGGCAAAAGCTGTATCCCAACCCCCCGGTGTGGCAATTACTGACCCTAATAAAATAATTCGCGCCCTGGATGTGTTCATCGTGGTGGCTAACATTAATGCCATTGGCGCCCATTTTGTGGGTACGGTGGCTTCTATATGGTTACTGGAAAAGGTGCATCAACATTAGAAATGGGGCTAGGTGGTATTTTGAAGTAGCAACTCCCACTTGTTGTGAGTATTTGTTGCAAAATATTAAATAGTTGCGTCTGGAGTTCCATCTGTGGTATCTCATGCCCCTCGTCCTCAATCAAGTCATCCTCAAGTGCTGAATAATAGGAGTCAAACATCAATTAATTTTGCACAACGACACATTGGCCCTAACTCTGATGAAATTCAGCAAATTCTTCAGGTATTGGGATTTCCCAGTTTGGACTCACTGATTGACCAAACAGTACCCCAGGCTATCCGGTTAAATAAAAATCTTAAGTTACCAGAAGCGCAAAGAGAGTATGCTGCACTGGCTAAATTAAAACAAATTGCTGCTAAAAACCAGGTTTGCCGTTCATACATTGGTATGGGATATTACGATTGCATTACACCTCCTGTTATTGGGCGCAATATCCTCGAAAATCCTGGCTGGTATACTGCCTACACTCCCTATCAGCCAGAAATTGCCCAAGGACGTTTGGAAGCGTTGCTGAATTTTCAAACCATGATTATCGACCTCACAGGTTTGGAAATAGCCAATGCATCGTTACTTGATGAAGCGACAGCCGCCGCAGAGGCCATGAGTCTCAGCTATGGTGTTTGCAAAAATAAGGCAAATGCTTATTTTGTTGCTGATGATTGTCATCCTCAAACTATTGATGTTTTACAAACACGGGCTAAACCTCTAGGAATTAATATTATTGTCGGTGACCATCAGACATTTGATTTTGATCAACCAATTTTTGGGGCAATTCTGCAATATCCTGGCAGTGATGGCACTATTTACGACTATGGCGCATTTATTGCCAAAGCCCATACTCACGGTGCATTGGTAACGGTAGCCGCAGACCCATTAAGCTTAACTTTACTCACACCACCAGGTGAATTTGGTGCTGATATTGCTGTGGGTAGCACTCAACGCTTTGGTATTCCTTTAGGGTTTGGGGGGCCTCATGCGGCTTACTTTGCGACAAAAGAAGAGTATAAGCGGCAGGTTCCTGGACGAATTGTTGGGGTATCAAAAGATGTCCAGGGCAAGATGGCTTTGCGTTTGGCTTTACAAACCCGTGAACAGCACATCCGCCGTGAAAAAGCTACTAGTAATATTTGTACTGCACAAGTGTTATTGGCTGTTATGGCCAGTATGTACGCAGTTTATCATGGTGCAGCTGGATTGAAGGCGATCGCCCACAATATCCACCAGCAAACGGTGATTTTGGCAGATGGCTTAAAAAGACTGGGTTACACAGTTAGTTCTGAGTCTTTCTTTGATACGTTGCGCGTAGAGTTAGGCATACACCCCATCAAAACAATTCTGGAAGCTTGCCAAGCCCGCAATATTAATTTGCGAATTTTCGATGCCACTGCTGTGGGTATATCCTTAGATGAAACCACCACACCAGAAGACCTCATTGACCTCTGGCAGATTTTCGCAGGTACAGATAACCTCCCCTTTACCCTAGAAGAATTAACTTCTCCCTCGTCCCATCTCCTTCTCCCCCGTACCAGCGACTACCTCACCCATCCCGTTTTTAACCGCTATCATTCTGAAACAGAATTGTTGCGTTATCTACATCAGCTAGAAACCAAGGATTTATCTTTAACTACGTCGATGATTCCCTTGGGTTCATGTACCATGAAGCTGAATGCCACCGCTGAGATGATTCCTGTCACTTGGGAGGAATTTGGCAAGATTCATCCTTTTGCCCCTTTGTCTCAAACACGGGGTTATCAAATTCTCTTCCAGCAACTTGAAGCGTGGTTAGCTGAAATCACCGGGTTTGCGGGAGTTTCTCTCCAACCTAATGCTGGTTCTCAAGGAGAGTACGCAGGACTTTTAGTAATTCGCCAATATCATGAAAGTCGTCAGGAAACACACCGTAATATTTGTTTGATTCCTACCTCAGCACATGGGACAAACCCCGCTAGTGCGGTCATGTGCGGGATGAAGGTGGTAGCAGTTGCCTGTGATGAAAACGGTAATATTGATGTTGATGATTTAAAAGCCAAGGCGGAAAAGCATAGTCATGAACTAGCAGCCTTGATGGTGACTTATCCTTCAACTCACGGTGTCTTTGAGGAAGCAATTCAAGAAATTTGTGCGGTGGTACATAACCACGGTGGCCAAGTTTATATGGATGGGGCGAATATGAATGCCCAAGTGGGTATTTGTCGTCCTGGTGATATTGGTGCAGATGTTTGTCATTTGAATTTGCACAAAACTTTCTGTATTCCTCATGGCGGCGGCGGACCTGGTATGGGGCCTATTGGTGTGGCGGCTCATTTGGTGCCGTTTTTACCTGGACACCCAGTGGTGGGGAATAGGGAGAAGAAAATTTCTGATTCTCAGCGCATTGGTGCCATTGCAGCTGCGCCTTGGGGTAGTGCTAGTATACTGGTGATTTCGTGGATGTACATTGCCATGATGGGTGCTGATGGTTTGACCCAAGCAACTAAGGTGGCAATTCTCAATGCTAATTACATCGCGCACAAGCTAAGTTCTTATTACCCTGTGTTATACAAAGGCAAAAATAATTTAGTTGCCCATGAGTGTATTTTAGATTTACGGGCACTCAAAAAATCAGCAGGCATCGAAATTGATGATATTGCCAAGCGGTTGATGGATTATGGTTTCCATGCGCCCACTGTTTCTTGGCCTGTGGCGGGTACTATTATGGTGGAACCCACAGAAAGCGAATCTCAGGCAGAATTAGACCGTTTCTGTGATGCCATGATTGCTATTCGTCAAGAAATCGCGGCAATTGAATCTGGCAAGATGGACATTCAAGATAATCTCTTGAAAAATGCACCTCATACTGCTGAAAGTTTGATTGTCGGGGAATGGAATCATCCTTATTCGCGGGAACAAGCTGCTTATCCTGCGCCTTGGACTCGTGAACACAAGTTCTGGCCTAGTGTAGGCAGAATTGATGCGGCTTTTGGTGACAGGAATTTTGTGTGTTCTTGTCTACCGATGGATGCTTATCAATAGGATTGCTTGAGGCAGGTACAATGTACCTGCTTAACAATACTAATCTTCGTCCAGCGCTGGAAACACCTCCTCAAAGTGCCACAGTTCATCTTTATTGTCGAGAAACCAGATCCGAGTTTTGGGAGTTAATTGACTCCAGATGATATCACTAGGAATATGGGGAGAGGCATATTGATATTGTTGACCCAGCTCCTTCAAATTTTTTTCTACATCATCGGGAACACCAAAATCTTGCCAGTCAATTTCTAAATGTCTGCCTGCGAGTCCCGCAGTAGGGTCAAAAATTAACTGAGCGGCTCTGATTAAATCAGCAAAATGTTTCGGTTTAAGACTAGCTATTTGCTGAACCTGGAGTGATTCGTTATGCTCTTGAGACATTGTTACTTGAGTGGTAAAAATTGGTCATGTGTGGAACTTATTGACAGAGATTTTTACCCCAATGCCTCTATTTTAGCGCAGAGCTTTTCAGGTGGATAATTTGCGGAAAAATTAAGTATTTTAGCTATTAAACTTGTTTATTTTGAGAACTGTAGTTTGCTGTCAAGATTATCCCTTTTCTACCACTCTGGAGAGAGAAACATAAATGTAGGTTGGGGAGCCATTTGCATGGGCGGGTTTCCCGACTTGAGCAAAGTGGCGTTAGAACGTAGTGAAACCCAACAATCCCAAGGTCTTTGGGTGTTGGGTTGCGCTGTGCTTAACCCAACCTACGCCTAAATTGATAAAAGCTTTGAAAAATAAGGGTTTTAGATTTTTCTCAGCGCGATAGTGATTAAAGAGGGTTATGAGATTGCTTCTTGAAGTCGCAATGACCACAACTGCACTGTTCACGATGGACGAGGTTTAAAGACACAGGATGGCAGAAAAATAGTATAATTTAAAACATTTTTTACTGAAAAACCCTTATGAAGATTTATTTTCAGGACTTACGTAACCAACCACGTATTTCCGTCATTGCGACCGTAGGGAAGCAATCTCAAAGCCTTGATTTTCGTGGCGAGTGCGTAAGTCCTAATTTTTATTAATTTTATAAATAATCTTTTTAATCAAAGTAATAATTTATTCAGAGAGCAATCCCAACTGAATTGTTAGAAAATATGTAGATTTATTATGATACGAACCACTGTGTTATGGCTAAGGTTTTCCTGATGAATTTACCTGAGATGTGAGATTTTTTTGAAAAAAAAGATTGATTGGAGGTAATAGCAATGATGGGACTATTTTGGTTTTTGGTTTGCTGCTTTTTTTGGCTCATTGGTTTAAGTTTATTAGCGGAGATTTGGTTCTCTGAGGAAGAAGAACAAATTTAAATATTTACAGGAGATGACTGTGGTTCGTAAACGTTTGATTATTGAGATGGGGATGGGAATAGATCAGCATGGACAGGAACCAACAGTAGCAGCAGCAAGGGCTGTACGCAATGCGATCGCTCATAATGCCTTACCTGGTGTGTGGGAAGTGGCTGGTTTAAGCGATCCTGATGAAATGATTGTGGAAGTTCAAGTAGCTGTTCCCTATCCAGAACAAGTCAGGGAAGCGGAAGTACTAGCTGTACTGCCATTTGGACGCAAAACCCTGACTGTAGAATCTGGGGGGATGGTGGTTCAAGGACGAGCTATTTCTTCTCTCAACGATAAAAATGATGAAATGTTGATAGCTGTAGCCTCTGTGACTGTTTTGGTGGAAAACAAATAATTTTGTGATTGAAAATTGCTTTAAATTGCCACCAGACATCGCCCACGAGCAAAATTAATTTATTTGTGGGCATCTTCTGGTTCGTTTGGCAATAGCTGATCCAGCTTATGTTCAATTGCTGACAGTTTCTTAAGAATAGTTGGGCGATCGCCATCAAGAGAAACGAGTAAATTAGCCATTGTCTCTTGGATATTTATTAATCGTGCCATTGCATTTTGCAGTTGTACCATTCCTTCCCTAAGTTCTTGCCGTTCCTGTCGAGCCTCAGCTATTTCATCTAACATAGCTTGGGCAGTTTTAGCATTACTCTCCATTAATTGTTTGATTTCTTTATCATTCATGGCGATCGTGCTTTGAGATTGGGGATATTACCTATAATAAAAGCAAGCGTCACCATCATTTGAGACAAGCTATAGGAATGACCGCCAACACGTCAAGGAAACACAACAAACAACCTTTATGTTACCTGCGCGCCTCTTGGCGTTAAAAAAATTAATATTTTTCTTTTACATCCTCTCTACAACCTGAATCCCCAACAAAGACAATCCTAACCGCAAAGTTTTAGCCGTTAAATCACATAAAACCAAACGAGAAGTCCTGAATGGTTCCTCCGCTTCCAGCACCCTTACCCCTTGATTACGGTCATAAAACTGATTAAACTTCTTACTCAATTCATACAAATATTCACACAACCGATTAGGTAACAAATCTTGTTCTACCGCATTAATTACTTCATCTAATTGCAATAAATACTTGGCCAATGCTAACTCTGTTTCATGCTGTAAAAAAACTTGAGCATGATCTCCCAACTCCTGAAAATTAATCCCACCCTTACGGCTAATTCCCTGAATCCGCGCATAAGCATATAGCATATAGGGTGCAGTATTACCCTTAAGATCTAGCATTTTGTCGTAACTAAAAATATAGTTACTCGTACGGTTTTGACTTAAATCGGCATATTTAACCGCGCTAATACCAACTACCTGGGAAACTTCATTAATAAATTCTGCTGTTTCTGTGCGTTCTTCTTCTTGTAACCTAGCTGCTAAATCTGCACGGGCCCGAATCACTGCTTCATCTAATAAATCTCGTAACCTGACTGTATCACCAGAACGAGTTTTGAATTTTTTGCCATCTTCTCCTAACACCAAACCAAAGGGAACATGAACTAATTCCACATCATCAGGAATCCATCCAGCTTTACCTGCTACCTGAAAGAATTGAGCAAAGTGATTTCCCTGTCCCGCGTCTGTCACATAAATTATCCGCTTGGCTTCATCTTGTTGGATGCGGTAGCGTAAGGCTGCTAAATCTGTTGTGGCGTAATTATAACCACCATCGGATTTTTGCACAATTAAAGGCAAAGGCTCACCTTCTCTATTGGTAAACCCGTCCAAGAAAACCACCTGAGCGCCTTGGTTTTCTTCTAACAAACCAGATGACTGTAAATCTTCTACCACTGTTGGTAGTAAAGGATTATAAAAAGATTCTCCCCGTTCGGTGACTTGCACATTTAGCAAATCATAAATTACCTGAAACTCACGCCGGGATTGTTCACATAATAGTTTCCAAGCGTGGAGTGTATCTGTCGCACCTGCTTGTAATCTGACAACTTCTTGTCGTGCTGTTTCTTGAAAAACTTCGTCTTCATCAAAGCGCTGTTTTGCTTTGCGGTAGAAGCTGACTAAATCTCCAATATCTAAAGCATTAGCCGTAGTGAGGGCTTCCGGGTACACTTCCCGCAGATAGGTAATTAACATACCAAACTGCGTCCCCCAATCACCCACGTGATTTAAGCGCAAAACATCATGTCCTTGAAATTCCAAAATTCGGGCGATGGAATCACCAATAATTGTCGAACGCAAGTGTCCAACGTGCATTTCTTTGGCAATATTCGGACTGGAAAAATCGACAATTTCCCGTTTTGGGGTTTTGGCTGCGGGGACTCCTAGCCGAGCATCTGCTTGAATGGCGTTGAGTTGGGCTTCTAGGTATGCTGTTTGGAGTTTCAGGTTAATAAAACCGGGCCCAGCTATTTCTGGCTGTTCACAAATATCAGATATATCTAATTTTTCAACAATAGCACTAGCGATCGCTCTTGGTTGCTGTCCTAATTTTTTACTCAACGATAAAGCCACATTCGCCTGATAATCACCAAATTTAGGATTACTCGCAGCCACCAAAATGGGATCTACTCCAGCGTATTCAGTGCCAAAAGCAGCCGCCAAAGCCTGGGCAAATTTAAGTTTTAGTTTTTCTTGTGTAGCGTTCATATTGTCAATTTTATCTGTTCGAGAGGGCTATGGGCTGCCTAATGGTTAGGCGTGATGACAGGCCCGATTATTTTGGCCTGAAAATATATTCACACAGTTACAGTCATAGCGTGTACACACAAGTCGGAAAATTACACCACACACTTGGTTTGGTTTTCTAACTCCCATTTGTTGACGAACTCCCAAAGCCTGTCATTTCCAATTCGCAATTACCAATAGAGCCTACGGCATACGGAACGCTATGGCTCTAAGCGCAGCTATGCCCGCTAGGGCTTTACTGCGAATTGCGAATTGCGTTCGCGCCAGCGTGCCGTAGGCTCTATTGCGAATTGTTCGTTCATGTCCCCAGTCACCGCCCATAATGCATGGTATCTGCCGTATTTAGTTAAGAAAAGATTATTGAATACACAAATTTTAGTTAAAATAAGATTAACTATCGGCTCTCACTTGTATAATTTTATTCTTATAAAATCAAAAACCTGTAGGAGAAATAGTTGTATACCTCCAAGAATATTCAAGTAGGGAACAAAGTCTTGATTCTCCGTCCAGCATACGTAATCGGAAAAGTTGGCGTAGTTTGTGGTGTAGAGTCAAATTCCCGAAATCAAACGATTAAGCGTTGGCTTATTCAAATAGAATCTGAAAATATGATGGTGTCACTTACTCCAGATGAATTTCAGGTACTTGGCTCAGAATTTAAATAATTTCAGGATGATATTGGTGGTTCTTGTTTGTTCCCAATGCCTAGTTCTTTTTTACTGCGTTTTAACTGTTTCCAAAGAGCTTTAATTCTTTTATAAGCCTGTTGGGGAGTCAGTTTTCCAGATGTTTCTAAACTGGAGATGTAGCCAACTTTTTGAGCAAACTCTTGGAGATTGGCGTTAAATACTATGCTATCTGGATGAAAGTGACCATAGTAGCGGCTCCGAGGGTAAAGAAAATTATTTTTACCGTCCTGATTAGGCTCTGCCATCAGTTCACCCCCAATTAACTATTTGTCGTTGATCATAAGTCAACCAATTGCACAATTGGTGTGACAGTAATTACAACATACTCTGCTTTTAGGATCTAATTTACGGGAATTACAGAATTTTCTGCCAAATTGGCAGTCAAAATTTTTATATCGATTTTACAAAACTTACAACAGGGTGGGAGCAACCCAAAAAAGTGAGATCGTTGTGAAATGAGCGGGGGTAACTGGGGAGAAAAGAAAATAATTTTAATGGTATTTTTCTTTCCCCCCTGCCCCCTGCTCCCTGCCCCCCTGCTCCCTGCTCCCTGCTCCCTGCTCCCTGCTCCCTGCTCCCTGCTCCCTGCCTACATAGTGATTGATTATTTTTTTAATTGGAAGTCCCTTGGGGTTTGCGGTTGAGTGCTGATTTCGTTGGGGCAAGGACGATTATGTTCAACGTCAGTAATATTAGTAAAGGTTGTCTCAGCAATATTGTGGAGAGCTTCTTCTGTAAAAAAGGCTTGATGTCCAGTAATTAATACGTTGGGAAAGGTTGTCAGACGTTGGAAGACATCATCTTGAATGATTTCGCCAGATAAATCCTCAAAAAACAAATCCGATTCCTGCTCGTAGACATCCACACCCAAAGAACCGATTTTGCGTGACTTTAATCCTTCGATGACTGCCTGGGTATCAATTAATGCGCCTCGACTGGTATTAATTAACATCACTTTCGGCTTCATTTGTTCTATGGACTCGGTATTAATCAAGTGATGAGTTTCCGGCGTGAGGGGACAATGGAGGGAGATGATATCAGAGTTAGCAAATAACTCAGGCAACTCTACATATTTCCCGCCCATTGCTGCTAATTCTGCATTGTGATACACATCATAGGCGAGTAAATGACAACCAAAACCTTTCATAATTTGTCCTAAAATTAGACCGATTTTGCCAGTACCAATAATCCCTACGGTGCGTCCATTGAGGTTAAATCCCAACAGTCCTGAGAGGGCAAAATTACCTTCGCGGACACGGTTATAGGCATGATGAATTTTGCGATTGAGGCTTAAAATCAATCCTACGGCATGTTCTGCAACCCCATAGGGTGAATAAGCAGGGACACGGACGACTTTAATACCCAAATCTGCTGCGGCTTGTAAGTCTACGTTGTTAAATCCGGCACATCGTAGGGCAATGAGGCGAGTTCCCCCGGAAGCAAGAATTTCTAAAGTTGGGGCATCAACCAGATCATGTACAAATACACACACAGCCGGAAATCCTGCGGCTAAGATAGCGGTGCTTTGATTCAAACGGGGTTCAAAAAAAACCAACTCATGTTGAATGGGAGAATTTGCAGCTTCTAAAAACTGTCGGTCATAGGCCTTTGTACTGAAGACTGCTACTTTCATGCCAAACCTCAGGCTATATGCTGCATATTTTTTCCCATATATGATAGCTTGCTGGTTACAAGAGCGATCGCATCTTCCTATGACTGCTATTGCTGCTAGCTATGGGCGTGAAGATTGCTGTGGGTAGTTCCATCGCTAAAGCAAAACTTTAGGATTTGCTCTGAATATTTTGCTCAGTTGCTCCTAGTTGAGCTTGAGTACGCCGCAATTCCTCTAATGCTGCTTCTAAGCTGAGATTTTTTTCATTTAACTCCCGTGTGCGGGCGCGGACTTTTTCTTCTAGAACCTGGCTATATACTTCTAGCTGTTCGTTGGTATCATGTTGGACTTGAATAAGTTGCTGAACTTCCTGGATGAGACGATTCAGAGAAGCAGCTAAGATACCCACTTCATCATTAGTCATGATGGGTGCTTGCAAGTCAAAATTAGATTCCTCTGTCACCTGTTGGGCAACATGAGTAACTGCTTGAATGGGACGGGCAATGGCGCGACTAGTGTAAATTGCTAATAATGTAGCGATGGCAATTGATAGTGACAGACTGCCTAAAATAATATTTAGACGCAATTTTTCTGCCCTTTGCAGTTCCAAATTTGCTTGCTGATACTCCTGGGCTATTACTTCTACAAGGTTTGTAATGTCATCTAGAAAATCATCAATCATAAAAACTGATGAGCCATGCATGAAGTTGAATAGTTGCGTTTGCGCTATGCTAATTTCCTGTGATGATAATTGACTGGGATTATTATTCTTAAATAGAGATTCTGTGCGCTCTAAGTAAGCATCAAAGCCTTTATGGGTCTGCAATAAGCGGTGAACTGCTTTTTGTTCGATTACAGAATCATAGATGATGCTGTTTTCAGTGCTGTAGTTAGCCTTGAAATCAAACCAAACTTGTCTAGCTTGCTCAACATACTTCAATAACTGAGTATATTGTTCTCCCCATCTTGGTGGTTGATCCATGTACAAAATCAACTTGTGTTGGTTGGTGCGAACCCGAAACACAATGGTTTTCAGTTGATACATCTGATATAACTCTTCAATGGCTGCTTCTTTGCGTTGGTGTGCTTGTCGCTGGTAATGATCTGCAATCAAAAAACCGATGCTAGTTCCCAGTAAAACAACGCTTAACAGCAGTCCATATCCCAGACCAATTTTTTGACCAACCTTCAGATGTCTAAACCAATACCTAGAACTACTGGCATCTGCACTTAAAGATTCCGAGGGGTTATGGGACTGATCAAAAGCCAGTTCATCAAAGTTATTGTGCTGTTTCATAATCAATCACGACTCAGATGAACTTGAATCCGTTCCAGTAGGAGGGAGTGGGGAGTGGTGAGTGGGGAATGGGGGAGAAAAGAAAATAACTTTAATTGGCAGATAAATGCCTAAAATCATTGCTGAATTTAGAAATACATGGATTTTCATTCGGCGGTTATTAAATTTGTTTCCTCTACTCCCTACTCCCTACTCCCTACTCCCTACTCCCTACTCCCTACTCCCTACTCCCCACTCCCTATTAACTCCTTAGACGATAGCCCATACCTCTAACTGTCTCAATGAGTTTGCTACCTAGTTTTTTGCGGAGATAACCGACGTATACATCAACAATATTAGAACCTGGGTTATAATCGTAACCCCAAACGTGATCTAACAGTTGTTCTCGACTGATGACTTGTCCCGGATGACGGCAAAACATTTCTACCATTGCAAATTCACGGGCGGGTAGTTCGATGAGGCGATCGCTTATCTTAACTTGTCGAGTCCGTAAATCAAGTACTAAGTTACCGGATCTCAAGGTTAGGTCTGTAGTATCTCTGACAGTTCTGTGACCTCGCAACCGCAATCTTACCCGTGCCAGGAGTTCTTCAAATCGGAAGGGTTTAGTGACATAATCATCTGCTCCTCCTTCTAGTCCAGCAACTTTGTCGTTAATGTCGCTACGAGCAGAAAGGATAATTACTGGTAGGTTTTCGCCCTGTCCCCGCAGTTCTTGAAGTACTTGAAATCCATCTTTGCTGGGTAAACCCAAATCCAAAATTAATAAATCGAATGTGCCACTTGCTACCACGTCTAGCACATGTTGTCCATCTGTAACGACTGTGGTTGTAAATCCTTGCGATCGCAATCCTTTTTGGATAAACGAGGCAATTCGGGATTCATCTTCAACGATGAGAATGTTGGGCATGGGTACTGGTTTTTTGCGGCGGATCGAGAGGTAAAACAATGGTGAACATTGAGCCTTTGCCTAATTGACTGCGAAGTAATACTTGCCCGCAGTGAGACTCGGCGATCGCTCGCACTATGGATAGTCCTAACCCCGCACCCTCAGAACGACGGCGACTATTAGAAGTTCGGGCAAAGCGCTCAAAAATCCGTTTTTGATCAACAAGGGGAATGCCTTCGCCTGTATCGCGTACCCAGAACCGCACCTTACCTTTGGCGATCGCTGAACCTATGGCAATAGTATCACTGTTATTTGTATGCTGAGTAGCATTTTGCGCTAAATTCATCATGGCTTCAGTAATTCTTTGGCGATCTACGACAATGCGGCCTTTGGCCACAGCATCTATTTGCCAGTCTCTTTCTGCTAGTGCTTGAGCTTTGCAAAATAACTCTTGGGTTAACTCTGCTACATTTACTGTTGTTAACTGTAAAAAGTCTGTGCGTTCTGCTTTGGCTAGCAAAATTAAATCATCAACTAAACGACTCATACGGTCTAGTTCTCCTATGACCAATGCCAAAGTTTCTTGTTGTTCTTGGGGATCATCTCCCATGAGTTCCAAATGTCCACGAATAATGGTGATGGGAGTTCTCAGTTCATGTCCCGCATCGTTGACAAATTCTCGTTGGGTAGCAAAGGCTGCTTCTAGCCTGTCCATCATTTCATTAAATGTGCTTGCCAGTTCTCCTAGTTCTCCTCTACCACGCGCCGGTAGACGTTGAGTTAAATCTGACTCACTAATGGCATGAGCTGTTGTGATAATTGTCCTTAAAGGAGCCATGATCCTCCCTGCCGCTAACCAAGCTAAAATTAACGACACTATAAAGACTAAACTAGAAACTTGAATAATCACACCTACTGCTTCTAATGCTTGTACTCGTTCCCCGGCAGTATTGTGAGCAACAACAAAGACTCCCCGTGTTTCTCCATTAATGGCAATGGGTTCTACTGTGTAAATAATTTTACTACCATCAGGAGTGAAAAATTCTTGTTCTTCGTTTTCTGCTTGGGTTTGTATTGCCCATTGTTTCATCAGTAGTGAGTCTGTAGCTAATTGCTTGGGACGAGCGCGAGGACTGGATTTGTAAAATTCACCATCAATAAAAGTAATGAAATAGGTTTCATCTTCGGGTATGCGATACAACAGATAAGCTCGAAATAGCTTCATTAAATCTTCTACAGATTGGGAAACAGCGATTTGTTCTTGTTGTGAGAGTAACCAATTCTGCTGTGACTCAATGAGCATTTGTTGTGGGTCATCATCAGTGGTGACATCCTCTGTAATTAAGCTTGTACCGCTAATTAACGCTCGAAAAGCTATCATGTCTGCCTTTATAGCCTGACGACCACGTTCATCAATACGCTGGTAGAGCTGATAGCGAAATGCCGGAATGGCAATGAGAAATGTGATTCCTAAAATCAGTAAGTACCAAAGCAAAATCCGGGTGCGTACTTCTCCTAACACTTGCTGCCACAATGTCAACCTTTGCGGGATGTTGCAGATAGACAAGCGTTCACTAATGCCGAGCCGGAGGCGATCGCATAGACGATTTATTGACATGCTCATTTTTAATCCTTGTGGTTTGCAGCTGTTTAGATGCGTATCTTGTTTATTAAACTCAAAAAAATTGTAGTTAATCAATTCAAGTTAACTTTGCTCATTTAATTTTGGCAGTAGTGGCAGTAGTGGCATCACTATTTATGAGTTATACATCATATTTTTATTGAACCAAATTGAGCAAAATCACCTTCTTTACTAATGTTTAAGTTTCGGCTTAATCCAGGCAATTAGTTTAGTAATAAAACATGAAAAAATTCTCATCTAACTTTCATGCAATTTTTATATTAAATTGATACAGTATAAAATATTGTTTAACTGATGTTAAAGTTTCAATAACCTAAACTTAATTTATTTTTTTGAGAAAACCCTCTTAAAAAGGAGAAAAAACAGATTTTGTTCAAAAATTGGGAATCTTCTGCCTAGTAAGTTCATCAGTCATTGTTAAAAAAGTATGTAATTAAATTTGATTGATAAAGCAAGGTTGTCCATGATTAATCAGGCTAAGTTCAGTAATAATCAAGTTGATTTCCGAAAAAAGTGTTTCCTCAATTTGTAAATTGTTGAGTACAGCCTGACTAGCACATTATCCATCCAAAGGCTGAAGCAAAGGACTTAATAACTAAGCCTACATAGGCAAGTTAATTATGCGGATATTGCGATAAAAAACGGTATTAGCACTGGATAAAATATTTGTCAGGAGTGCAAATGAAGAACTTGTTCCCTCGCTGTAGAGAAATAACACAAACATCGGCTAGTGGAGAGCCTCCGGCGGCCAGCAATTCATTCAGCAATGGACGAAAGTGGCGTATTGCTTTATACTCTCATGACACAATGGGGCTGGGACACAAACGCCGCAATTTTTTAATTGCTCAAACCTTGGGTTGTTCGCCCCTAGAAACCGATATTTTACTGATTAGCGGTATAAAAGATGCCAGCAATATCCCCACACCTCCAGGCGTAGATTGTTTAACCCTACCTGCTTTACATAAAAATATTGACGGGGAATATCAGGCGCGCCGATGGGATTTATCATTGCAGGAAATTATTACACTGCGATCGCAAGTCATTCTGACGACGATTAAAGCCTTTAAACCCGATATTTTCATTGTGGATAATGTACCGCGTGGAGCCGTCAATGAACTAGATCCCACGCTGAATTACTTGCAAAGCCAAAAACAAACACATTGCATTCTCGGTTTGCGGGATGTCTTAGATGAACCCAAATCCGTGCGTCGAGATTGGAAACGCAAAGCGAATGAAAAGGCGATTCAAACATACTATGATGCTGTTTGGGTGTATGGTGATCCAAAAGTTTATGATTTAGTGCATGAATATCAATTTAAGCCAAAAACCGTGTCTAAATTCCGCTACACTGGCTATCTTGATCAACGTAGCCGCCTCAAGTTCATGGATATTGAAAGCGTCCAGGCATTTAAATCACTCAATTTATCATCAGAAAAATTAGTATTGTGCATGGTGGGTGGTGGACAAGATGGAGCGAGGTTAGCGCAAACATTTGCCCATGCTGAATTACCACCAGAAATGAATGGCATTATTTTGACAGGGCCATTTATGCCACGAGAAGAAAGGCAAAAACTGCAAAACTATGCCGCTCAACGTGACAACTTACAGGTATTAGAATACTTAGCTGAACCAACATTATTATTGAATCGAGCCGAACGAGTCATTGCAATGGGTGGTTACAATACAACTTGTGAATTACTGTCATTCGCCAAGCGATCGCTCATTGTACCCCGCATCAAACCCCGAAAAGAACAACTAATCCGGGCTGAACGATTACAAGCACTTGGCTTAATTGACGTGTTGCATCCAAATCATCTAACCCCCCAAGCCATAACCAACTGGCTAAAACAAGACATCCAACCACCCCAAGTCCGTAACCATATCGATCTCAACGGACTCACCCGCATTCCCCAATTCATAGAAGAAATCCTCACCTCTGGTCATCATTCATCACAACAAGCATCGTGAAAGGATGAGGAAGATGAAATTTAACATCCAACCTTATTTAATTAGGACTTACGCACTCGCTACGAAAATTAAGGCTTTGAGATTGCTTCCCTACGGTCGCAATGACGAAAATACGTGGTTGGTTACGTAAGTCCTGTTAATTACGAATTACGAATTACGAATTACGTTAGCGAAGCTCCTCTGAAAGAGGCATTACGAACTATGACACGTGTTGGTTACGTTCTCAAACGTTATCCTCGATATTCTGAAACCTTTGTAGTCAATGAAATCTTAGCTCATGAAGCAGCTGGCTTAAACATTGAAATTTTTGCTTTAAGACCACCATGTGATACTCATTTTCAAAATATTATTTCCCAGGTGCGCGCCCCTGTCACTTACATTAAAAAACCAATTCAAGGACGAGTCAGTGATTCCCTCAATAGTCTTGCGCCGACGGCTGCTAGTTACTTTTGGGCAGAATTACAAGAAGCTAGTAAAGTTATCCCAAATTTTTGGTCAAAGTTGGCAGTTGCTGGAGGTGAACAAGCTAGCACTGTCTACCAAGCTGCATGGTTAGCACGGGAAGCACAACTTAAAGGTATTACTCATTTACACGCTCACTTTGGTACTGTGGCTACTAGTGTGGCTCGGTTAGCATCTCACTTTACAGGTATTCCTTATACTTTCACTGCTCATGCTAAAGATATCTTTCATGAAAGTGTGGAATTTGCAGATATGCAACGCAAGTTAGAAGATGCGGCTACTGTGGTGACTGTGAGTGACTATAACCTCAAGTATTTGCAAAAAACTTATGGTGTAGCAGCCAAGCATGTCAAGCGCATTTACAACGGTTTAGATTTACGACAATTAAAATATTCTTCTCCTGCTAATCGTCCTCCTGTGATTATTTCTGTGGGGCGGTTGATTGAGAAGAAGGGGTTATCTGTATTAATAGATGCTTGCGCCATTTTGCAGGAAAAAAATTATGATTTTCGATGTCAAATTGTGGGTACGGGGACTTTAGAAACTGCATTGAGACGGCAAATTCAAGATTTAAAATTGCAATCTACTGTGGAAATTGTGGGGCCACGGCCTCAAAATGAGGTGTTTCAATTGATGCAACAAGCGGCTGTGTTTGCAGCGCCTTATGTGATTGGTAAAGACGGGAATCGGGATGGTTTACCTACGGTTTTGTTGGAAGCAATGGCTTTGGGAACGCCTTGTGTCAGTACTGATGTGACGGGGATTCCAGAGTTGGTACGTGATGGGGAGACTGGTTTTATTGTGCCTCAATATGATGCTGAGAAGTTGGCGATGCCTGCGGCGGGCTTCGCCAACGCTCTTCAGCAACTTTTATATGATTCGACTTTGCGGGTTGATTTGGCGCTTCGTGCTAGGAGTTTGATTGAGTCGGAGTTTGATATTGAGCGGAATGCGGGGGGTTTGAGGGGTTTATTTTGCACGCAGAGGCGCAGAGTCGCAGAGGAGGTGTGAAGGGTGAGAGTTGCATATATCTGTGCTGATCCGGGGATTCCTGTTTTTGGGCAAAAGGGTTGCTCGATTCATGTGCAGGAGGTGATCCGGGGGTTGCAAGGACAGGGGTGTGAGGTGGATTTGTTTGCTACTCGGTTGGGGGGCGATTTACCTGCGGATTTGGTTAATGTTGGGGTTTGTAAACTTCCTGCTATTCCTAAGCAGGAAAAGGCTTTACGGGAGCAAGCGGCTTTGGCGATTAATCCTGATTTGTATCGGGATTTGGAGAGGTTTGGCTGTTTTGACTGCATTTATGAGCGTTATTCTCTTTGGAGTTATAGCGCTATGGAGTTTGCTCAAGCTATGGGTATTCCTGGTTTGTTGGAGGTAAATTCACCTTTGATTTTAGAACAGGCGAAGCATCGAGGTTTGATTGATGTTCATGGTGCTGAAGATGTGGCTAATCGGGTTTTTTCGGCGGCTACGGTGATTCTTACTGTATCTGAGGAAGTGAAAAGTTATTTAATGAATTATGTGGATGAATCTAAAGTTTATGTGATTCCTAATGGGGTGAATCCGCAGCGGTTTTCTGTTGTTGATAATGATAATTTATCAGACAGTTTTACTGTTGGCTTTGTCGGTTCATTAAAACCTTGGCATGGATTACCAATTCTTACAGAGGCTTTTGCTTATCTGCATCAACGTGTTCCCAATGCTCGACTTTTGATTGTGGGTGATGGCCCGGAAAGAGAAAATCTAGAAGCGGAATTAGCAGCCAAAAAATTAGATGCTTATACTCAATTTACTGGTGCGGTGCATCCTGATACTGTTCCCCAATTCTTAACAAGAATGGATGTGGCTGTTGCACCTTATCCTGCACAATCTGATTTTTATTTTTCTCCGTTAAAAGTGTATGAATATATGGCGGCTGGTTTGCCTGTAGTTGTTAGTAATATTGGGCAATTAGCAGATTTAATTGATTCAGGGGTAAATGGTATTCTTTGTCCTCCTGGTGATGCGATCGCACTGGCTAATTCCTTAGAACAATTATGGCGATCGCCTACTCTGCGTCATAGTTTAGGACAAGCTGCTCGCAACACGGTGCTAACACATCATACTTGGGATGCGATCGCCCAAAAGATTCTGCATCTAGCTGGATTGGTTGGAGGTGAGGCGATAAATGTCAAAGCCTAGTTTGTGGGGAGTTATAACTTATTTTTGGCCTTACATTCGTCCTCAATCTGGACTAATTTTCATTTCTGCGATCGCTTTGGTTGCAGATGTGGGACTACGGGTACTGGAACCTTGGCCACTGAAGTTTGTTTTTGATTACGTATTAATACGAGGTAATAAGTTAAATAATATTCCTGCTATTGCTACCCTAGAACCAATGACACTGCTGACATTTTCAGCCGTTGCAGTTCTAGTTCTTACTGGTTTACGCGCTTTTGCTGCTTACTGGAGTACTGTGGGACTAGCTACTGTAGGTAGCCGAGTTATGGGTAAAGTCCGTAACCATTTATACTGTCACTTGCAGGATTTATCGTTGGGTTATCACACCAAGGCGCGTAGCGGTGATTTGATTGTGCGGGTGAGTAGTGATGCTAGTCGTTTACAAGAAATTATGATTACGGCTGCATTACCCTTGATAGTGAGCATTCTCACATTATTTGGGATGATTGGGGTCATGTTTTGGATGAATCCCAATTTAACCCTGCTGTCACTATTTACACTACCGTTATTTTGGTTAATTACTCAGCGACTAAGCAAACGCATTCGCGCATCTTCATTAAAGCAACGCAAACAAGAAGGAATGGTAGCGGCGACGGCTGCGGAGTCTATTGCTGCAATTAAATTGGTGAAAGCGCTTTCGTTACAAGATGCTTTTGCGCGGGTGTTTGCTCAACAAAATCAGCGCAGCCTTAAAGAAAGTGTCAAAACTCAACGCTTGGCGGCGCATTTGGAACGCACTGTTGATGCTGTCATTGCTTTAGGAACAGCGATTGTTTTATGGTACGGTTCTTGGCTGGCTTTGCGAGATGCTTTAACGCCTGGGGATGTGTTGGTATTTCTTACTTATCTCAAGAATGCTTTTAAGCCGGTGCAAAACTTTGCTAAGTACACCGGACGACTGGCGAAAGCCGCGGCTTCTGGTGAGCGCATTTTAGATGTATTAAATCAGCAACCTGATGTCCGTGATTCACCAGATGCAATACCCGCCCCGATTTTGCGAGGTGCAGTGCGTTTTGAGAATGTTCACTTTACCTATGAATCAGGACAAGTTTTACTGCAAGATATCAATTTAAACATTCAACCGGGACAGCAAGTAGCGATTGTGGGGACTTCTGGTGGTGGGAAATCTACATTAGTCAGTTTATTATTACGACTTTATGACCCTTCGCAAGGTCATGTGATGATTGATGGGCGGGATATTCGAGAGTATACATTGGCCTCATTACGCCCGCAGATTAGTGTGGTTTTACAAGATAGTATTTTGTTTGCGGCGACTATTCGAGAAAATATTGCTTACGGGATTGCTGGGGTGTCTGATGTGGAAATTGTAGAAGCCGCTCGTTTAGCTAATGCTGATGATTTTATCCAAGCTTTACCGCAAGGATATGACACTCTAGTAGGGGAAAGAGGCGCAACTCTTTCTGGTGGACAAAGACAACGGATTGCGATCGCTCGTGCTGCTATTCGTCAAGCACCAATTTTGATTTTGGATGAACCTACGACTGGGTTAGATAAGGGGAATGAGAAGGCGGTGATTGATGCGTTGCAAAGGTTAGCGGAAAATCGCACGACTTTTTTAATTACTCATGACCTTGATTTTGCCACGCGTGCAGATATTATTGTTTATCTAGAAAATGGGCGAGTGGTAGAACAGGGTTCTCATGTGGAGTTGATGCAAGAAAATGGGCGTTATGCAGCTTTGTATCAAGTGCAAAATGCAATGCGAAATGAAGATAAATTTTCTCACGCAGAGGCGCAGAGTCACAGAGAGTAATTTTATGAAATGGTACACGACATGAAATTCCCCTCTAGAAATCTAAAAATATTATTCATTTTCTCCGCGTCTCTGCGTGATGTAAATGTATCCATCAATTCAGCAAAGCCAAAAAATAAATATGACTGTTTTCATCAGCGATTCATTTAACAGTGTGACTGATCCTAAAATGCCTTTTTTGTCGGCAGCAATTGAGCCAGTTCAGGTGCAAGAATGTTTGACTAGATGTTTAGTGATCGCTCAAAATTGTTGTCTGCAAAAAGTGGAAGTTATTCGTCATAAACCGGGTAGGCGTTGTTTGATTGCATATGAGTTAGTTGATAATGCTGGGAAAATAATTCGGCTCATTGGTAAGGTAAGAGCGAAGAGGACGGATTTTCATAGTTATGAATTACAAAAATCTTTGTGGGAGCAGGGTTTTGCAGATGATAGTGCTGATGGAATTTCTGTACCGGAACCTGTGGGGATAATTCCCGAATGGCAAATGTGGTTACAGCGACAGGTTGAAGGTGCGCTTACTTTTACTCAATTGCTGACAACAAATAATAATATTTTACTAGCCAATAAAGTTGCGGAAGCTGCTCATAAACTTCACCAAACTAATATTCTTCCTCGGCGTTCTCATACCATGTCAGATGAATTGCGAATTTTACATGAACGCATTAATTTAGTCATGCAAGAATATCCTGAATGGCAAAAACGTTTAGAGCGAATATTAGCAGCAAGTCATCATTTAGGAGAAAATACCCCAGAATTAAAACCCTGTGGTATCCATCGAGATTTTTATCCAGATCAAGTGCTTGTCAATCATTCTCGATTGTATCTGATTGACCTAGATTTATATTGTGAAGGTAATCCAGCGCTGGATATTGGTAATTTTATCGCTCATATTCAAGAATATAGTCTTCGTACTTTTGGCAATTATGAAGCATTACGCGAGTATGAAAATGCTTTAATTGAAAGATTTATACACTTAACAAGTCATAAATACCTGAAAGCAATTGAAACATACATTACTCTTACCTTAGTTCGACACATTTATATTAGTACTCAATTTCCAGAACGTCGCCCTTTTACCGAAGCTTTATTACACTTATGCGAACAGCGACTGCATATTAATTAAACTCTTATTCTTTGCGCCTACCCTACGGGAATGCCTCCGGCACGCTACGCGAAAGCCTGACGGCGATTGCGCCTTTGCGTGTTAGCGCAGCGGGGCGTAAGCCCGATAAATCCCTACTTATTACTTACTTTCAGGAGATAGCATTGATAAATTCAACTTGTTGGCGAAAAATTCGCTTGATTACTGTAATTAGTTCACTTTGTCTGAGTAGCATAACTAAAGCTATGGCAACACCAGATAATAAATTAAATATAATTACCGCAGTTTCACAATTGTCAGATATTAACGTTGATAGTTGGGAATTTCAAACTTTAAAAGCATTAATGAGACAATATGATTGTGCCAGAATAGAAAATAAAACTTTAAATAGAGATCAATTTGCCAATAAATTAAATACTTGCTTAATGAGTATCAATCAATCTATTGATGAGTCTGACATTCACAATCAAGAAACATTAACTGCCATCCAAAGATTACAAGCAGAATTTTCAGCAGAATTAGCCACCCTGAATCAGCGAGTAGATTTATTAGAAACCAAAATTGCAACGTTGGAAAAACAACAATTTTCACCTTCTGTTGAACTAGAAGGTGAAATTATCTTTGCTGTGAGTGGATTTGCTGGGGGAAACAAAGCTAACAGTAGAACCAAACCAGTAAATGAAAATTTAGTATTGAGCGATCGCCTACGTCTGAGCCTCAAAAGTAGTTTCACGGGAAAAGATGAATTACAAGTACGTTTACAAGCACGCAACACACCAGAATTAGAAGATTTTACCGGAACCCAAATGGCAAATCTGGGTTTTGACGGTGATAATAATAATGAAATAGAAGTAGATGAACTAGATTATAGATTCCCTCTAGGCAAGCAAACTCGCATGACTTTGTACGCCTTGGGAGGAGGATTAGGAGACTTTGTTCCTAGCGTCAATCCTCTCTTTAGTGGTAGTGGAGACGGTTCAATTTCTACATTTGGCAGAGAAAACCCCATTCGCCGCCAAGGTGGTGGTGCAGGTATCGGTATTTCTCATAATTTAAATGACAATCTCAATTTTTCTTTAGGATATGTCACTAGCGATGTCAACAATCCAGAGAAGGGGATTTTTGCTAGTCCTTATGGGGCGATCGCGCAACTTACCCTTGAACCCACCAAAACCACAGCACTCAGCTTTACCTATATCCATTCTTACAATAATCTGAATACGGGAACTGGTAGTGAATTAACTGGTGATCCATTTAATAATCAAGCAAAGGCGATCGCTGCTAATTCCTTTGGTGCAGAAGCCGCTTGGCACATTAACCCTAGTATCACCCTCGGAGGCCGAATTGGTTTTATCCAAGCACAAGCAGAAGATTTACCAACTACCCCAAGCGCTGTTATCTCTACATGGGCATTAATGTTAGCTATCAGAGATCCGCAAGAAGACGATAGTTTTGCTGGGTTTGTGGTGGGTCAGCCTCCTAAAGTAACTTACAATAGTTTCGGCGAGAACCTTGCAGATCAAGATAGTTCTCTACATCTAGAAGCCTTTTACCATTTTCAAGTCACCGATAACATTGCCATTACTCCTGGTTTATTTGTGATTACTAGTCCAGAAAATAATCAAGGTAATGACACCATTTATGTTGGTACAGTGCGGACAACATTTAGCTTTTAAAAAGTTATAGCGTTTTCGGTTGGCTAAGTTCATTAACTGTAGTGGACTGACACCCCTAAATTGGTGAAATTGGTGATCACAGGTGTTTCTACGCTATATAAATAAGTATGAAAAAGATACGAAATACCTTGCGCCAATCACTAGCAGTTTTTCGCTACAGTGGACGGGCTATCAACTTAGTGTGGAATACTAGCCACATCCTGACCCTTATTCTGGCTACTTTAACTTTAATAGCAGGTTTATTACCAGCTGCGATCGCCTACCTTGGTAAGTTAATTGTCGATGCTGTAGTTTTGGCTGCTCAAGCGGGTGATGGTGATATCTCTCGCCCTTTATTATATGTAGGATTAGAAGCCATTGCGATCGCTCTTTTGGCTGCGAGTCAACGAGGCATCTCTATTTGTCAGTCATTGTTGCGAGTGCTACTTGGGCAGAAAGTAAATGTACTGATTTTAGAAAAAGCCCTCACACTAGATTTACGCCACTTTGAAGATTCAGAATTTTATGACAAATTAACCAACGCCCGGCGAGAAGCATCTGTGCGTCCCCTTTCTTTAGTAAATCGCACCTTTGGTTTAGCACAAAACGCCCTGTCTTTAATTACCTACGGCGTATTATTAGTGAATTTCTCAACTTGGGCAGTGCTAGTGCTAATTTTAGCAGCCATGCCAGCCTTCATTGCCGAAACCAAGTTTGCTGGACAAGCCTTTCGTTTATTTAGTTGGCGCGCCGCAGAAACTCGTCAACAGCACTACATTGAAAATTTATTGGCCAGAGAAGACTTTGCTACAGAAATCAAACTGTACCAACTCGGAGATACTTTATTAGGACGTTACCGCAACCTGTTTCATCAACTTTATGGCGAAGACCGAGACTTAACGCTGCGACGGGGACTGTGGGGATATCTGCTGAGTTTAGTGAGTACAGTGGCTTTTTACCTAGCCTACGCTTGGATTGTTGTAGAAACAGTCATGGCAAGAATTTCCTTAGGAGATATGACCATGTATCTCACAGTGTTTCGCCAAGGACAGTCTACATTTTCTAACGCCCTGACTTCCATCGGGGGAATGTACGAAGACAATTTATATTTATCAAATCTCTACGATTTCTTAGAGGAAGAAGTACCACAAACTTGGGGTGATGCTACCACAGGTATCAAGCCTCAAGATGGTATTCGTTTTGAGAACGTATCCTTTACTTATCCCGGAAGTTCCCAACCTGCATTAACAGATATTTCACTGCATTTAAAACCAGGAGAAAAACTCGCAATTGTCGGTGAAAACGGTTCTGGTAAAACGACTTTAATTAAATTACTCACCCGACTCTACACCCCAGACTCCGGGCGAATTTATTTAGATGGTTTAGACTTGCAAGAATGGGATGTAAATGTCTTACGACAACGCATTGGGGTAATTTTTCAGAACTTCGTGCGTTACCAATTCACCGTCGGCGAGAATATCGGTGTTGGCGACGTAGAACATTTAGAAGATAAAAATCGTTGGCAAATAGCCGCCGAAAAAGGCATGGCGCAACCCTTCATCGAAAAACTGCCGCAAAACTTCCAAACACAACTGGGGCGTTGGTTCAACAGAGGACAAGAACTTTCCGGGGGACAATGGCAAAAAATCGCCCTAGCCCGCGCCTTTATGCGAACACAGGCAGATATTTTAGTCTTAGATGAACCAACATCAGCAATGGATGCTCAAGCAGAGTTTGATATATTCAATCATTTTCGCACCCTGACCAAAAATCAGATGGTATTTTTAATTTCCCATCGCTTCTCCACAGTACGAATGGCCGATAAAATCGTAGTCATCGAAAACGGCCAAGTCACAGAACAAGGCACACACGAAGAATTGCTACAAACCGAAGGTCGCTATGCCAAATTATTTTATTTGCAAGCTGCGGGATATCAGTAATTCGTAATGATTGACAAGAACTCAATTTTTTTTCTCTGCGTCCTCTGCGTCCTTTGCGGTTCGTTATTCCTAATTCTTAAACCGCCATCAAATCCATCAAATTTTCTGCCATATCAAAATTAGCAGTCACATTTTGCACATCATCCAACCCCTCTAGAGTATCAATTAACTTGAGGAGCGATCGCGCCTGGTCGGTATCAGTCACTTCCACATAATTACTCGGAAGCCAACGCAATTCCGCATCATTCACCTGAAATCCTTGTTCCTTCAACGCCTGAGAGAGAACTTCCAAATTTGTCACCTCAGTAAACACCTCAGCCGTCTCATCTTCAGTCATTTCATAAAATTCCGCCCCACCTTCTAGGGACGCTTCCAAAAGCTGGTCTTCGTCCACCACACCCGCCACTAGACAAACACCCTTTTGGTCAAACATCCAGCTAACACAGCCAGTTTCACCCAAATTGCCCCCATTTTTACTAAAAGCAACACGCAAATCAGCAGCCGTCCGATTACGATTATCTGTAAAAGCTTCAATTAAAACTGCCACACCACCAGGGCCATAACCCTCGTAACGAATGGCCTCAAAACTGGCACCATCCGCGCCAAAAGTGCCAGTACCTTTAGCGATCGCCCGTTCAATATTATCATTAGGTATACCCGCCGCCTTGGCTTTATCAATGGCTGTGCGTAGCTGAAAATTTCCCGCCGGGTCTGGTACACCGCTTCTCGCAGCTACAATAATTGCCCTAGATAACTGCGTGAATGTCTTGCCCTTTTTGGCATCTACTACCGCCTTCTGGCGCTTAATATTTGCCCATTTACTATGTCCTGCCATAATCTCAAATGATGAATGCTCCCTTCAAAGTTTAGGATATACATAGTTTTTGCCAAGATGCAAAGGCACATTTGTTGAATTATGTAACTGAAACGGTGAAAATTACCCCAATTGTGCGATGTCTGATCAAAAGTGCCAAAAGTGTGATTATCAAATCGCTAAAATTGGCCAATGTACTCAATAAAAGTAATGCACGGCTTTTTTCTGCACCCCGTAATTCCCAGAAAAAAAGAAAAAACGTGCAATACCTGCAAAATTCCTTGCTATTTCTGCTAGTGGGCATACTGACTTTGGGTGGATGTCAGTTTATACAAACTAGAGAAGCAGATGTAATTCACATCACTTTATGGCAAGGGGTTAATCCACCGGCAAATCGGGATGTATTACAAAAGCTAGTAGATAAATTTAATCAAACTCACCCGAATATTCAAGTAGAGTCTTTGTATGCTGGGCAACAGGATCAGCAAACACCCAAAATTTTGGCAGCCGTCGTTGGTAATGCGCCGCCAGATTTACTATGGTACAACCCCACCATTGCTGGTCAATTAGTAGAATTAGAAGCCCTAATTCCTTTAAATGACAAGCTAGAGAAATCTCCGGTGAAAGCCGAAATTGACCCAGCTTTGTTTGAATCAATGGAATACCAGGGGCAAATTTGGTCATTACCGTTTGCGACTAATAACGTGGGTGTGTATTATCGTCCCAGTTTGTTTGAGAAAGCCGGAATCACAGAATTACCGCGGACTTGGGTAGAATTTCGCCAAGTTGCTAAACAATTAACTCGTGATTTTGATGGCGATGGCCGCACAGATCAATATGGTATGTTTTTACCTTCAGGGAAAGGAGAATTTACCGTCTTCACCTGGTTACCATTTATGTGGAGTAGCGGCGGCGAGTTAGTCACCGGGGATGCACAAGACGCATCTAACGTCATGTTACAAGATAATCCAGGAGCGATCGCAGCGTTGGAATTTTGGCGTAATTTAATTACCGATGGTTCCGCCATGTTATCTGGCCCAGAACGGGGTTATGAAACAGGCGATTTAATTGCTGGTAATGTAGCCATGCAGGTAACTGGCCCGTGGAGTCTTGGCGAATTTACCGAAAGTGGCGTTGATTTTGGCGTATTTCCCATTCCCGTAGCCCAAGAACCAGCTACCAGTGTTGGTGGCGAAAACCTGTTTTTATTCAAAACCACACCACAAAGAGAACAAGCCGCCTTCACCTTTGCCGAATATACCATGAGTGAAGAATTTCAGACAGAACTAGCTTTGGGAACAGGCTATTTACCCATCAATTTGAAATCACGCGAAAATCCCAAATATCAGGAATTTGTCAACAAGCAACCATCCTTGCAAGTCTTTTTAGACCAAGCTCAACACGGGCGATCGCGTCCCATCTTTCCGGGTTATAATCGCATTTCCGATAGTTTAGGCCGGGCAATAGAATCTGTATTATTAGGTCAAAGTTCCCCAACCGAAGCATTAACCAGAACCCAGCAGCGATTAAATTTAATCTTCAGGTAATTATTCTCTTGAATCCTGGAAATTCAAATTTACAAATTGGTATTAGCTCTGAAATTGGGTTAATAACCAAGCACCAACTTGACCATGATTCATTTGACGAGTCCGCCGTAAAGCTTCATTAAGTAGAGAAAACGCCAATTCTGGTAAAACCTGAGACTCACTAATACGGCGACTACCACCATTCTCAATAGCAAAAGCAATAACTTGAACATTTAAAACATCAACAATTCAATATTCCTTCACCCCTAAATCTTCGTACAAAAGTCGTTTTGCACCTTGGTCATCAGCCAATGAAGTATTCGCCACCTCAATCACTAAATCAGGTGGTGGATAAACATCGAGGTTGATAATAGAAGTACCGTAGGGAATAACATCAGCATTGTCACCAATATAATAAGAAATATCAGGTTGAACTTCCCTAACTCCTACTTGCCGATAACTACAACCCATATTCCGCACCCTTGACTGTCACAATCGGTTATTACGGAAGTAAATTCATGAAAAAAGAGTAAAAAATTACATTTATCTCTTAAAAAACACATTTTGAATAGGAAAATTTATCAGATGTATTCTCAATAAGGAGCAATAAATAATAAGGGTGTTTGGTAGAACATTTA
>JAKOMP010000191.1 GCA_022241785.1 Cyanocohniella sp. LLY
TACGTCGGATAAGGTGTATCAAACTACATTTACTACTGAAACTTTGCGGCATGAATTTTCAGTAATTCGTCTGTGGGAGCAACCGTCAGAAATATTCCTGAACACCCCAGGGTTACTGCCATTTGCTGTATTAAGTGCGACCAAAAATCAGGCTGGTACACTACAACAAGTGGCGAACTCTGTTGATAAAATTAGTGAAATACGGACTCAAAGTAATATTTCTGCTGCTGCCGCAATTCTGGCTGGGTTAGTATTAGAACAAGAAGTAATTGGGCGTTTACTCAGGAAAGACATTATGCGCGAATCAGTCATTTATCAGTCTATTAAGACCGAAGGAAGCGATGAAAAAGCCCGTCAAATTGCTATCAACTTACTAGCTGAGGGCATGACTATTGACGCGATCGCACGAATCACCGGATTATCGGTGGAAGTGGTGCAACAGTTACAGCATGAGACAACCAATGAGCAAGAATAACGTTTGTCTGCTTGGGTGGGCAACATAGCCCACCTATTTGTTTTACGCCGCCACCAACTCCCAACTCTCTAGCACTGGCTCGTACTCCAGCAGCATCCGCCATTCTTCAGTCGTCAATTGCTCAAACGGCTTGTCCATCAGTTTCTCGCAAGATACAGCTTCATCTATCAATAATGACAACACCGCATCAAACACCGAGTCACACGGTATTCTCCCCTGATATTCCTCTGATGCTCGTACAACCCACCATTGTCCGTTGGTGTAACTGACTTCGCCAAGTTTCACGTCGTGGTGATAAATACCGTCATCAAGCAATTCAAAGCCAAATTTTTCACACTCTTGAGCAATTTGGCACATGATTTCGTTTCCAGTGGTAGCTGCTGGGGTTTCTTGCTGCACAGGTAATGTCCCATCCTTGTGATGAGTGCAGATATACCTCCACGCTTTTGCCCAAGTGTTTGCTCGGTGGATTTCTTCATCGTTCACCATCACAAGCCAAGGTTGCGTTAAATCTTCTTGGTATGTGATTACAGCTATGAGCTTTTGACCTGCATATATCTCGTGATCGTAAAAGCTGATTTCAACCGGGGTCAGTTCTTCTGGTGCTATAACCTGCGCCTGGGCTTCTATGTGAGTTTCCAGTTCGGCTTGTGCTAATGCTTGTTCGTCAACGAAAGAACCAAAAAGTGCTTGCTGTGTATCGGTTACATAAGTCATAATGAATGTTCCTTTGTTAATAAGGTAAAAGGCGATCGCGAACTTTCCACGGCAAGCGATCGCCTTTGTTTTTTGACGAATACGTTGTGGTTTACCCACAACGCACTCACTCTAATTTGGCGTAGCCATATTTATTGCTCAAACCCAGTGGCATTTGAGCATTACCCAGCAAGAGGCACAATAGCCAGGCGACAAATACAGCTTCAGATGCCAGTCGTCCTGCTTGGTAATTCTGATTCAGTGCCAATCCATTTCCCGGCTGTGTACCCATCGCCTTCTCTGGTTGCGCCAGTGCCTCGGTTACTCATCAAGCGGTCACTCTGGATTGTGCTGTCAAGGTTCTGTGAAAAAGGGATAAGCCTGACAACATGGTTATGCTTACCGCTTTTTGTTTATGCTTCTATATTACTAACTAGGTAATACTATATGCAATATTTTAGTAATATCATTTAGTTATGGTTTCTAACTATTGGCATAATTAATGCTAATTAGTTAGCAGTATTACCTATATGATAGTATTAGCTACATAGGAGTTGAGGAAGTGTCCGTGAAAAACAAAATTAAGGAATTTCTCCACGAAAGAGGCATAACAGCTTACCAATTTAGGAAAGAGGTAGGAATAGCACAAAGAACAGCCTATGACTTGTACAACAATCCCAATCAACTCCCTTCATCCACGGTTCTTAGTAAAATATGTGATGCTTATGAGGTTCAACCTGGTGAGTTACTAGAGTGGGTTCCAAAAAGTGAGAAGCTTGAAAATGGAGACAAAGTTTCTATGGGAACTGTTACTAACGATCCCGAAGAGCAATGCGGTTTATTGGAAGATAAAACTCGGTCGAAATACCAAACGCAGCTATTATTGCAAGACAATGCCGCATGAATATCCTGGGTTTCTCCTGGTTTTTGACTAAATTTATCTGTTAGCATCCCTACGAATTTTTTAGGTTAGTCAAAAATTGGAGGCCACAAAGATGCAAATTATTAAGTTATATTCTCCCACGGGAAATAATGGAATTTTACACCTAGTTATTTCAGTAGAGATAGCCAGTAGTGATATCGAAGTGGAAGTAACTATATAAAGCGATCGCCGCCGACCAAAGCAATGCGATCGCCTACTCAATCCGTTGACCAGAAAGTGAGCTAATTATAATGCTGACATACTTTTGATGAAATCGAAAGATTCAGCTAGATACTCACTTTGGTTAAATTGCGTCCTTCATTGTTTTTGTGCATTTACCATAGTGGGCAATCATCATGCTGACACTAGATCGTGAAAAAACATTAGACTCCTCCTATGATGTTCTCAACAGCAGCATCAAAGAAACCTTCACCGCCATTGACCGATTCGAGTGGCAAGCGGTAAACGAAATTCTCCAGATGCGGGAACAGCAGATGTATCTCAAAGCAGGGTACAAAACTTTTCAAGAATACTGCCAGCGTGAACTATCTGCTTGGGGTGGCTATCGACGGATAAACCAACTTTTAGCAGCCAAAAAAGTCATTGACGCATCCGGCGAGTTGGGCGAACACATCAAAAATGAACGCCAAGCCCGTCCTCTAATGCGTTTGGTCAAGGAACCAGAAAAACTCAAACAAGCAGTATTGACCTGCGATCTTTGGCCCAGGAACCACCCAAAGAGAATGCCACTGAATGCTTACGGCTGATGGGTATGGCTTTGAGCAATCTTGCCAGTGCCATGAATAATACCCAAGCTCTGGAAGCTGCGGCTCTGATTTTAGGAAGTGAACCGACACCCCAGGCGATTGCATTTCGTGCCGAACAATTGCAATTGCTGCCCCAAGCTCTGAGTGAGATTCGGCGGATGTTGTCTAAGCCTGGGTGTAGCTGGTGGGACTATTTAGAAGTCGCTCAAGAGTACGAAGTTATCAAACAAGACTATCTGGCAGAGCTAACTCCACAAGAGACGGACTTAATCACTGCCCTTGAGAAAGCTGAATTCTCTCAAATTACGGAACCATTGGTTCTTCAAGAAACCCCTGCCGAGTCCGGTTCTTCTAATTGCGAATTGATTAAGCTGGGTTCTATTGTTGCCCATGCTGATGTCTACTGTGCTTTGTATAACGCCAGAGGTGAAGTTATTGAGGATTTGGGAGATGCTGTCTGGGTGGCTTGGGATCATTGGAAAGAAAAACCCAAAAAGACTGACCGCTATTTCAAAGAGGAGTTGCGATTGCTGTAATCGTCTTGTGATTTTTTAGACACGAACTCATGAGTATTCAAATAACCTCAACCCTGCGCGAGTGCAAGGTGAAATTTTCTTGCGTCAAGTCGCTTCTCTGCGAGACGCTGCGCGTTAAGCGGAGCTATGCCGCAGGCTTTACGCTCCAATTCAAAAAAGGTCAACATGAACAGGAGATAATAAAATGACTGCAACCATTACCCGTAATTCTAAAAAACCTACCAAAGATAAACCCCAATCCCCATACAAAAGACTTCATGTGATTATTCCGATAGAAGATATGTTTTGGGCTTCGCAACAGAAGTCCTCCGTTAGTCAATTGTGGCAGGAATGTTGGACAGCCGACCCCTATGGTTCAAGATGGATGCCCCTTTCTACTGGACTGGGTTACAGCACTTTTATCTGTGCAAAGAAAATTCTCTCCGAAAGTGGGTTGTTTATTTTTAAGCCAGACAAGTCCATACAGGACGGACGTGAGACAGTGGGCTGGATGATTCGGAATTTGCACGGTAGCAGGATGAAGAATTTTTGGGAGCAAATAGATTCTGCAAATCAACAACCAGATTCTGAAAAACAAGAATCAAATGCTGAAAATTCAGAAATAGATACTGGCATTTTAGAAATAGATGCCAAAAATTTGGCGTGTATTTCAGAGAAAACCCAGTCACAACAAGAGTTTCAAAAACCCTCACGAACTTCTCAGAAACTCCTCACAAACTCTTGTGCGATTCGTTGTGAATGAATCACGGTATTCAGTCCGTAAATAACCTCACCAACTTAACCTAGCAATAGGAAAGGTTGAACTCTCGGTCTGATATGGGTGAAAGTCCCATCTGCTAGACTCAGGCATGACTCCCTATCTGCCCACGCCGACCGGACTCGGTATCCGGAGA
>JAKOMP010000012.1 GCA_022241785.1 Cyanocohniella sp. LLY
CATTATCCATTATCTCGATAAACATCGCCAGCGCATTATCAATTACGAATACCATCAAGCTGAGGAAATTTGTTCAATTGGTTCTGGGTCGGTTGAATCTGCCGTTAAACAAGTTGACCGTCGAACTAAGATTTCTGGAGCGCAATGGAAGCGCGAAAATGTGCCTCAAGTCCTTGCTCATCGTTGTGCCTACCTCAATGGATTATTATCGGTTTGAGCTACTTCAAAAAATGAGATGCTCCCTTCAAGTTTGAGTTGGTGGGGTTTGGTACAAGATTATATTCCTGGCTTTACTTTACAAGATTTGCTGGCAAAAGGCACAAAATTTAGTGAGCAGGAACTCAAAAAAATTGCCAGAGATATTTTGCAAATTTTGATTTATCTCCACCAATTGAATCCTGCGGTTCTCCATCGAGATATTAAACCCAGTAACTTAATTCAGGGGGAAAATAAACAAATATATCTTGTAGATTTTGGTGCAGTACAAGACCGCATGGCTGTCACTGGATTAACCTTCACTGTAGTGGGTACTATTGGCTATACTCCCATGGAACAGTTTTGGGGACGCGCTGTACCCGCCTCCGATCTTTATGGTTTGGGAGCTACTTTAATTCATTTACTCACAGGTGTAGCTCCTGCTGAATTACCTCAGAATAATTTGCGAATTCAGTTTGCCAATCACGCCAGTGTCAGCGATAATTTTGTCAATTGGATTCAAAAACTAACTGAACCAGCTTTAGAACAAAGATTTTCTACTGCTCATGAGGCTCTTGCAGTCATTAACCAAGGATTAAAGTCTAGTTCTAGTCAAACTTTGTTCTCTAAAAATAATCCAGTTATACATCGTGTTAGACCTTTTCTGGTAGTTACTAAAAAATCTCCAGAAGAATTAGAAATTTATAGATATAAGCAACCAGGAGAAAACAAGGCTTGGATAACATTAATAATCGGGTTTTTGGTTCTCTTTGTGGGATTACCTACTATAGTAGGAGGCTTCGGAATTACAGTGTTAAGTGTGTTATGTTGGCTAATTTTTATGGGAAAAATACTAGACAATTCTATAAATAGAGAAGTTAATTTACTCAGACAAGAAAAATTAGAGAACGCAGTTAATTTACTAAAACAAGACAGGTATGGTGGCTATATTCGTTTTGATGCCAAAAATAAACGTTTTGTCTTTAAAAGTCGCTGGTTTGGCCTGTTTGATTCAGGCTCTGAGTTGATTGCCAATATTCGCTCTATTTATGTATGTCAACAAAGCGAAAGTCTATCTAGTGGACGCTATGGTACACGGGTTAATGATTGGCAAGTGATTATCCGTACAGATAGAAATCGTGTGCGTTTAAATTGGCGTTTAAATGAAGAAGAATGCGCTTGGTTGGTTAATGAAATTCAGATTTGGCTGCATCAATATTAAAGCGATCGCTCTCCAATACCAATGTAAATCAACAAGCGATCGCTAGGATTAAAATATATCTTTTTATCGACTTCTATTTCTAATTTGCAGCGCTCTCTCTACCGTTCCACCCTTACGGAAACGAGACAACACAATTGCAGCTTCAGCTCTTGTGACTGGTTTTTGGGGAGCAAAAACTTGTGTCTTACCATAAACATGGGCAAAATTAAAATTACTAGCACCATTTCCTAAATCAAATGCAATCTTCAGGAGATAACGTTCGCTGATTTGATTAGCGTCGGTGAACCCTCTGGTGCGACCAATAAAATTACGCAATGATTCAGGCGATCGCGAGCTAGGGGCAACATTAGCATCTAAACTTGTTTTGAGAACAATCATCTGTTCTCTGGTCAAAGCTGCATCAGGTCTTAAGTTACCATCTTCAAAACCTGCTAAATACCCAGCATCATGAGCTGCTTGAATATAGGTAAAGTAGGAATGAGAAACTGGTACATCGGGAAAACTTGGTGTACCACCTTGAGGTAGGCGAATAGGATCTCGATGCAATTCATTGTAAGTTTTCACCAACCAAGTAATAAATTCACCACGAGTCATGGGTGCTAATGGTTGAAACTCTCCAGAAGCGGTTTCGATAACTCCTAGTTCTGCTAATTGCTGGATTTCTGTTTCGCCATGAACACCTTCAATATCTGTGAAAGGAGTTAATAACTGGCTAATCTTAATTGGTTTGCAGCTTGCTAATTCCAGATTAGCTGGGTTGTGCAGACAAGCAAAGGCTGAATGACCAGTTCCCAGAAACCCCAGCGTGATAACAGTAGCACCAACTATATTAGCCACAGACGTAATCTTGGGATACATGATGATTTTCTCCTGGAGTATGAAAAGCAGTTTATTTTACAGGCTCAAATGTATATATGTGTACGTGAACGGAAATATGCATTGCCATCAGTATATTGGGCAAAAGTTGAATTTTTCATGAAAAAATACCCAAAAACCTTGAAGATTCTGGGTGATGAGGTCATATAACCCACCGCATAACGCCGATTTTAAGATCTTTACTCAATGAATTGCGATCGCAATTTTACCCACAGCACGTTCACTCTCACTATAAGTATGAGCAGCCGCGAGTTCAGCTAAGGGAAAACTCCGGTCAATTACGGTTCGCATTTTTCCCGCCTCTATCAATTCTTTGAGATAAACCAAGTCTGGCGCGTTGGGTTTCTCCAACACAAATTTAGCTTTCTGACCAGGAAGAAAAGCCGTTAACACAATCTGCACCAAGACTTCTGGCGTGGGTAAGGTGGAGATATATATTCCGTGGGGTTTAAGAACTCGTTTGCAGCTAGAGAGCGATCGCTTGGCAACTGCATCAAAGATAATATCGTATTGCACATTATCTGCTGTAAAATCTTGCTGGGTATAATCAATCACTCTATCGGCACCCAAAGATTTCACAAATTCCAAGTTTTTGCTACTACAAACCCCCGTTACCTCTGTCCCTAAAGCTTTAGCAATTTGCACTGCAAACATACCTACCCCACCCGCAGCGCCATTAACTAGCACAGTTTGACCTGATGTGATATCTCCTAAATCCCGCAAAGCTTGGAGGGAAGTCAACGCCGCTAAAGGTACAGTAGCAGCTTCCTCATAACTTAAATTCGCTGGCTTAGGAGTAATCAGATTTTCTGGAACAGCCGCAAATTCAGCATAAGCACCACCAGGGAAGCTAGTACTACCATAAACAGCATCTCCTGGCTGGAAGCGTGTCACCTGCGAACCAACTGCTACCACTTCACCCGCCACATCAAACCCCAAAATCAGGGGAAAATTATTACCTGTGAGCAAACTCAACATACCCTTGCGGGTTTTCCAGTCAATGGGATTCACACTACTCGCATGAACTTTTACTAGCACTTGGTCTGGCTGAATTTGCGGTTGTGTCACATCTTCATACTGCAACACTTCAGCTGACCCATACCGACGAAGAACTACCGCTTTCATACACCCTTCCTACTACCTTTAGTCCAAACTTAGTTGATATTATTACCTTAAATTAGAAGGTGTGTAACAAGTATCTTGTGACAGAAGTATCCGAATTTAATCCCAATTCTTCCTCCGCGCTCTTTGCGTCTACAGCCCTTACGGGTATCGCTGCGTGCGGGCGGTTCGTTTTTATTGTTTTTATTGTATAGATAAATTAAGAGATACCAAAAATTAAATCAGGTATCTCTACGGGTAATAAATTTTATTTGCCTGTTACCTGGTCAATAATATCTGATGCTTTTTCAATAATACCTTCTTGGTTTTGTCCTTGTTCTGCTTTCAAGTTTCTTTCGTAAGCCTTTTCTAAAGTATTCAGGTTTTTTGAATCCTTGATGGCTTGTTCATAAGCTTTTTGCCGATCTTCTTCTTGAATACCCACACCTGGATCATATTCATAAGCACGATTAATTTTTTCTTCCGCAGTAGGTTTGTATTCTGGGGGTATCAGCTTTAACTCTGCCTGTGTAGTGGCATAGCTGGGCTGCTGTCCTATAAATACACTAGATATACTGATAAAAACTATAGCAAGAACAACTAAAATACCTGTACCTAACACCTGTTTTAAAGCTAAGAAAACTTTTGTCATTTCTTACTCCTTTTCTTCTTCTATTGTGTGACTGTTGTTTGTAAAATAAATAACCAGTTGCCGACTCATGGGCATATTAAATGTTTGGGTAGATTTTTTACTTCTACCTAGAGATATATTAATTTTTCTAGGTGTGTAACAAAGTATGACGACTAAATAGCAGCAATGCTACGCGTTATAGATTATGGATTTATATATGTTGTCTAAGTTCGCAAAATTAATATTAGCTAAAAAAATAAAATAAATATAAAATGCATTTTAACCGCCAAAAAAATGATATGTTAGATACAGAATACAATTTGCTGAATCTCTCAATTCTGACTCTGCAAAAGCCTTATGCGTTAGCGTAGCTTACCGCAGGTCTAGCAGCTAACAAACAAATCCATTAAGCAATAGTTCTCATTCCTCGCTTGTAGCCATAAATTCTCAATAGGTGTATGATAGATATTAATGAAAAGCCTGGTTTGATGCTGTTCAAGCGGTTTATTACACTTAATTCTCTGCAAAAATTAAAAAAAGATAAACTGCATTTTTCCTGCCAAAAAAATGATATGTTAGATACAGAATCGAATTTCGCACGTATCTGGAGTAGTGCAATATAAATCTGCTCCAGTTTTCACTCCTTAATTCCCTGAGTATTTGTCGTTTTAAAGGGGATTTAAGGCGGGTTTGAGTACATATTGATGTTACCTAAAACCCCTGTGAACTAAACTAAAACCCTGACTGAGACTGGATTTCGGCTGAGTACAAAGAAATCCTGAACCCCTGTTCATAAATACTCGTACCCCAATTAAAAAATACTAGAACCCCTACCCGAAAAATAAATTTTTAATGCTTGTAAAGCCCACACAGTTAGGGTTTACAAATTTGAGTATAAGCGTAATAAATCCAATAAATTCTATCCTAGATCAACACGTCGACCCTATTATTCACAACTGCTATAAATCTTATATCGCCAATCACTCAACGCCCCAAGCGAAAGCAAAAGCGAAGAGTGAGTGGAGGGATGAGATAGCACCATGCCTCTGTGAATAGAAGTCGCGGCTGAACTTACAAACTAATCCCAGCCAAAACCTAAACGTTGACACACACCAGCTATATCTCAGTCAACAGTAAACAAACTAATAACTGTTAACTGATAACTGATAACTGAGTAAAAGACGCGACTTCACTTCCTGGGTACAGACAGTAGCAACGGCATCTCCCACTGTGGCATCCAGTCCACCGACCCTTGCGAAATTTAATGACACTACCGTCTTCAGGACTCCTCACCTCCTCCAACAATCAGGAACTAGCAGTTACCCAAGCAAAATCAGGTGATTGCGGATGCGACAGCAGCACCACCGTAGAAATGGATGAAAAACTCCAAGAACGGATTGCCAAACATCCTTGCTATAGCGAAGATGCCCATCACCACTACGCCAGAATGCACGTTGCAGTTGCACCAGCTTGTAACATTCAATGCAACTATTGCAATCGTAAATACGACTGCGCCAACGAAAGTCGTCCTGGAGTAGTTAGCGAATTGCTGACACCAGAAGAAGCAGCACACAAAGCTTTGGTGATTGCAGGCAAAATTCCCCAAATGACCGTCGTGGGAATTGCGGGACCTGGTGATCCATTGGCGAATCCTGAAAAAACTTTCCGTACTTTTGAGTTGATTGCAGACAAAGCACCAGATATCAAGCTTTGCCTCTCAACTAACGGCTTAATGCTACCCGAATACATTGATCGCATCAAACAACTAAATATAGATCACGTTACTATCACCCTAAATACCATCGACCCAGAAATCGGCGCTCAGATTTATTCTTGGGTTCACTACAAGCGCAAACGTTATAGAGGCGTTGAAGGTGCTAAAATTCTGCTAGAAAAGCAGATGGAAGGCTTACAAGCACTCAGAGAAGCCGATATTTTGTGCAAAGTCAACTCCGTAATGATTCCCGGAATCAATGACCAGCACCTAATCGAAGTCAATAAAATGATTCGTGAAAATGGTGCCTTCCTGCACAACATCATGCCATTGATTTCTGCACCGGAACACGGTACACACTTTGGTTTAACAGGTCAACGTGGCCCCACAGCCAAAGAAGTGAAGTCAGTGCAAGACAATTGCGCCGGCAACATGAAAATGATGCGCCACTGCCGTCAATGCCGAGCTGATGCTGTAGGATTATTAGGAGAAGACCGCAGCCAGGAATTTACCAAAGACAAATTCTTGGAAATGTCCCCAGAATATGACCTTGAGCAACGCACCCTGGTTCACGAAGGGATTGAAAAGTTTAAAGAAGAACTACAAATAGCCAAAGATAAGGCACGTAACGGCAAGAAATTTGCCAGCAATCCCAAAATCCTCGTAGCAGTCGCTACTAAAGGTGGTGGATTAGTTAACCAACACTTCGGTCATGCGAAGGAATTCCAGATTTACGAAGTAGATGGTAATGAAGTTCGCTTTATCAGTCATCGCAAAATTGACCAATATTGCCAAGGTGGATTTAGTGAAGAAGCCACTTTCGAGCATATTATGGAAGCGATCGCAGATTGTAAAGCAGTTTTAGTCTCCAAGATTGGTAACTGTCCTCAAGAAAAACTGCAAGCAGCGGGTATCCAGACTGTTGAAGCTTACGACGTGATTGAAAAGGTTGCTTTGGAATTTTACGAGCAATATGTCCAGGAGTTAGGGAATCAAGAGTAGGAAGTAGGGAATAGGGAGTGGGGAGTAGGGTACAGGAAATAAAACTTTGAACTTGTGCCAAAATCTTTATCCCTCATCTCCCTCATCTCCCCCCCACTCACCACTTACTATTCCCCACTCCCCCATTTCAACAAGGAGAATAATCATGGCTTACACCATCACTAGCCAATGTATTTCCTGCAATCTCTGTCTGTCTGCTTGTCCTACTGGTGCAGTTAAAGTAATTGACGGTAATCATTGGATTGACCCTGAACTTTGCACAAACTGCGTTGGTAGTGTTTACTCTGTACCTCAGTGTAAAGCTGGTTGTCCCACCTGCAATGGTTGCGTTAAGCAGCTCAACGATTATTGGGAAGGCTGGTTTGCTAACTACAACCGCTCTTTGGCTAAATTAACTAACAAAAAAGATTACTGGGAGCGCTGGTTTGACTATTACTCCCAAAGATTCTCAGAACAAATATCTCAGCATCAGAGCGAAGTTGTAGGTTTATCAGGATGAGCGTAATTTATTTAGACAATAATGCCACAACTAAGGTAGACCCAGAAGTAATAGACTTGATGTTGCCTTATTTGCGGGACTACTACGGTAATCCTTCAAGTATGCACACCTTTGGTGGACAAGTTGGCAAAGCTGTAAAAATAGCCAGACAACAATTAGCAGCCCTCATCGGTGCAGATGAATCGGAAATTGTCTACACTAGTTGCGGTACAGAGGGAGATAATGCGGCCATTCGCGCCGCCCTGTTGGCACAACCAGAAAAGCGACATATCATCACCACCCAAGTTGAACACCCAGCTGTATTGAATGTCTGCAAACAACTGGAAACCCAAGGTTACAAAGTTACCTACCTTTCGGTGAATAGTCAGGGACAGTTAGATCTCAATGAATTAGAGGCTTCTTTGACAGGTAACACCGCCTTGGTGACGATTATGTATGCCAACAACGAAACAGGCACAATTTTCCCCATTGAGCAAATTGGCTTACGAGTCAAAGAATATGGCGCTCTCTTTCATGTGGATGCAGTGCAAGCTGTGGGCAAAATACCCATAAACATGAAGAACAGCACCATTGATATGTTGACCTTATCTGGTCACAAAATCCATGCTCCCAAAGGAATTGGTGCTTTGTATGTGCGGCGCGGTGTGCGGTTCCGTCCCTTGTTACTTGGGGGACACCAAGAACGTGGTCGTCGGGCAGGAACAGAGAATGTTTCCAGTATAATTGCTTTGGGGAAAGCGTCAGAATTGGAACTCTTGCATTTAGAAGAGGCTACCACAAGAGAAAGAAAATTGCGCGATCGCCTAGAGCAAACCTTACTCGCAAAAATCCCCAACTGCGAAGTTAATGGCGACCCAACGCAGAGATTACCAAACACCACCAATATTGGTTTCAAATACATTGAAGGTGAAGCAATTCTGCTTTCATTGAACAAATACGGCATCTGTGCTTCATCTGGTTCCGCTTGTACCTCCGGGTCTTTAGAACCTTCTCACGTTTTGCGGGCCATGGGTTTACCCTACACCACCTTACACGGCTCCATTCGTTTCAGTCTTTCTCGCTACACAACAGAAGCTGAAATTGACAAAGTTATAGAGGTAATGCCCGATATTGTCGAACGTTTACGCGCCATGTCCCCCTTCAAAAACGATGATGCGGGTTGGTTGCAAGAACAAGAACAAGCACTAGCTCATAGTTAGGGAGTAGGGAATAGGGAGTAGGGAATAGGGAAAAAAATATTCACCACTCATACCATTTCACAAAAAATCTGATACAGATGTAAACTCTGAAAGCTTTGCTGCATATCAGTTTTTTAATTGCGAATTGCGTTCGCGTAGCGTTTCCGAAGGAAATATTGCGAATTGCGAATTGGTATCACCACTCCCCACTCACTACTCTCCACTCCCCCACTTCGCCAAAAGAACTTAGAACTCAGCACTCGGAACCTAATATGTGGGACTACACAGATAAAGTATTAGACTTGTTTTACAATCCCAAGAACCAGGGAGCTATTGAAGAAACCGACGAACCTGGTGTAAAGCTGGCAATGGGAGAAATTGGTAGTATTGCTTGTGGTGATGCTTTAAGACTGCATTTGAAAGTTGAAGTAGAATCTGACAAGATTTTGGATGCTCGCTTTCAAACCTTTGGCTGTACCAGTGCGATCGCTTCTTCTAGTGCGTTAACCGAAATGGTCAAGGGTTTAACTTTAGATGAAGCCTTGAAAGTCTCCAATAAAGAAATTGCTGACTACCTCGGCGGATTACCTGAAGCTAAAATGCACTGCTCTGTCATGGGACAAGAAGCGCTAGAAGCTGCTATCTATAACTATCGTGGCATTCCTCTGGCTACCCATGATGACGATGATGAAGGCGCATTAATTTGTAGCTGCTTTGGGATCACCGAATCCAAAATTCGTCGTGTGATTGTCGAAAATAACCTCACGGATGCGGAACAGGTAACAAATTATGTAAAAGCTGGCGGCGGATGCGGTTCCTGTTTAGCAAATATTGATGATATTATAAGAAGTGTAAAGGAACAAGCCGCCGCACCTGCTCTTAACAACCACAGCGTCGGAGTTACTACAGATATTGCTAATTCTCAGCCGCGATCAACCAAACCTCTCACCAACGTCCAAAAGATTGCATTGATTCAAAAAGTCTTAGATGAAGAAGTCAGACCCGTATTGATCGCTGACGGCGGAGATGTAGAACTTTACGACGTAGATGGCGATAGAGTCAAGGTTTTACTCCAAGGCGCTTGTGGTTCTTGTTCCAGCAGTACAGCCACCCTCAAGATTGCCATCGAAGCCAGATTACAGGATCGAGTCAGCAAAAACCTTGTAGTCGAAGCAGTCGAGCCATAACTTGCAGATTTACGCACCACACAAATAGACCCTGTGATTCATTCACCAGGAACAGGAAATAGGATTTGAGTCAAATCTTCGCGCCATCAATGCTTCAGTCTTAAAGTACATAGGTGAAAGTAAACACCTAATTGCACATTTCATGATCCAACTCGCTTCAAAGGAACAGGATATGAGTACATTGTACGACAAAATTGGTGGACAACCGACTATTGAAAAAGTGGTTGATGAGCTACACAAAAGCATCATGGCAGACAACAGTCTCAAACCCTTTTTCGCTAACACAGATATGGCCAAACAACGCGCTCATCAAGTTGCTTTCTTCTCTCTCATGTTTGAAGGGCCAAAGCAATACGGTGGTCGTTCTATGGACAAAACACACACAGGGATGAATCTCAATGACCAACACTTCGACGCTATTGTCAAGCATTTGAATGCCGCAATGGCTGCAAGTGGAGTGTCAGCAGAAGACACCAGCGCTGCCTTAACTCGCGTTTCCAGCTTAAAGGGCGCAATTCTCAACAAATAAGGACTTCTGCATTGATTGACGGATAACTATCTCAAGTCCTCCTTTATTTTCTCCCCATATTTGTAAAGTGTGTAATTCCTTTGTCATTTGCTTGACAAGTGGCAAAGGAGAAAAATAAACAAACTCACAAACATAAACTTAACCCGAATCATTATGACTCCAACACCCATCGATTTTGTTGTGGAGCGAGCGCCACCAACGATGCTCTCTCTACATGCGCTCACTGCTGTAGCTCAACAGGCGTGAACGTCAACACAAAAGACCCACTAACCAACCAATCTCTGGAGATAAACAATCATGACTGAAGAAAAGATTAGACAGATAGCTTTCTACGGTAAGGGCGGTATCGGTAAATCTACCACTTCCCAAAACACCCTGGCAGCTATGGCAGAAATGGGTCAACGCATTCTGATCGTTGGTTGTGACCCTAAAGCTGACTCCACCCGTTTGATGCTGCACAGTAAGGCTCAAACCACCGTTCTTCACCTCGCTGCTGAACGTGGTGCAGTAGAAGATATCGAAATCGAAGAAGTAATGCTCACCGGTTTCCGTAACGTTCGTTGCGTAGAATCTGGTGGTCCAGAACCCGGTGTAGGTTGCGCTGGTCGTGGTATTATCACCGCCATCAACTTCCTAGAAGAAAACGGTGCTTACCAAGACCTAGACTTTGTATCTTACGACGTACTAGGTGACGTTGTATGTGGTGGTTTTGCTATGCCTATCCGTGAAGGTAAAGCACAAGAAATCTACATCGTGACATCAGGTGAAATGATGGCGATGTACGCTGCTAACAACATTGCTCGTGGTGTTCTGAAATATGCTCACACTGGTGGCGTGCGTTTGGGTGGTTTGATTTGTAACAGCCGTAACACTGACCGGGAAATCGAATTAATCGAAACCTTGGCAAAACGGTTGAACACCCAAATGATTCACTTCGTACCCCGGGACAACATCGTTCAACACGCTGAGTTGCGCCGGATGACTGTTAACGAATACGCACCCGACAGCAACCAAGCTAACGAATATCGCACATTAGCTACCAAGATCATCAACAACAAAAATCTTTCCATTCCTACACCTATCGAAATGGAAGAACTAGAAGAATTGTTGATTGAATTCGGTATCCTCGAAAGCGAAGAAAATGCTGCAATGTTGATTGGTAAGACTGCTGCTAAATAGTAATACTGTACGTAGCACAAGGAAAAAGGAAGAATTTTATATTTGACCTTTGACCTTCACCAATGATCTCCCCCTAATCCTAGAGGGGACTCTCAGTCCCCTATTCCCAGATCCTTACGAATTAGAGAGGCTAAAATGACACCTCCAGAAAACAACAAGATTGTTGAAGAAAGAAAAGAACTCATTAAAGAAGTTCTAGACGCTTACCCAGATAAAGCTAAGAAAAAACGCGAAAAGCACTTAAACGTATTTGAAGAAGGTAAGAGCGATTGCGGCGTTAAATCTAACGTCAAATCCCTTCCTGGTGTAATGACCTCTCGTGGTTGTGCTTATGCAGGTTCCAAGGGTGTGGTTTGGGGTCCTATTAAGGACATGATCCACATCAGTCACGGGCCTGTTGGTTGCGGTTACTGGTCTTGGTCTGGTCGTCGTAACTACTACAGTGGTACTACAGGTATTGATACCTTTGGTACTATGGACTTCACCTCTGATTTCCAAGAAAGAGACATCGTTTTTGGTGGTGACAAGAAACTACTGAAACTGATCCAAGAATTGGATGGCCTCTTCCCTCTGAACCGTGGTGTATCCATTCAATCTGAATGTCCCATCGGTCTAATTGGTGATGACATCGAAGCTGTAGCTCGCAAGGCTGCAAAAGAAATTGATAAGCCAGTTGTTCCAGTTCGTTGCGAAGGTTTCCGGGGTGTTTCCCAATCTTTGGGTCACCACATCGCTAACGACATGATTCGTGACTGGGTATTCCCCAGAGCTGATAAAGCTAAAGCTGATGGTTCACTGAAGTTTGATTCTACTCCTTATGATGTAGCAATCATTGGCGACTACAACATTGGTGGTGATGCTTGGGCGAGCCGTATCCTTCTAGAAGAAATTGGTTTGCGTGTAGTTGCTCAGTGGTCTGGTGATGGTACTATCAACGAAATGTTGATGACCCCCAACGTGAAGATGAACCTCATCCACTGTTACCGGTCGATGAACTACATCAGTCGTCACATGGAAGAAAAATATGGTATTCCCTGGTTGGAATACAACTTCTTCGGTCCTACCAAGATTGCTGAATCCCTACGGGAAATTGCTTCTAAGTTTGACGAAAAAATCCAAGCAAACGCTGAGAAGGTAATTGCCAAGTATCAGCCGACAATGGATGCGATCGTTACCAAGTATCGCCCCCGTTTAGAGGGTAAGACTGTCGCTATGATGGTTGGTGGTCTACGTCCTCGTCACGTTGTCCCAGCTTTCCTAGACTTGGGCATGAAGATGATTGGTACTGGTTATGAGTTCGCTCATAATGACGACTACAAACGTACCACTCACTACATCGAAAACGGCACCATTGTTTATGACGATGTTACCGCTTACGAATTCGAGGAGTTTATCAAAGCCCTCAAGCCTGACCTTGTAGCTTCTGGTGTGAAAGAGAAGTACGTCTTCCAAAAAATGGGTCTACCTTTCCGTCAAATGCACTCTTGGGATTACTCCGAGCTTGATTATGGGGTTTGAAAGGTAAGAGGTGTCTGCTTTTTTAGCTGTGGGAGAAAAAAAGAGTCTATTTCTAGCCTAAATGCGAGTTTTAGAATATCTAGGAACAATATATTTTTGCGTCTTGATGCAATATAACTCTTATGGGAACTGGTTTTTGGGTTTTGCTGAATTTTATTTAAATTAAAACTGTAAATTGAAATACTTTGTTAAATGATATTTTTTAGATTAAAACAGGCGATCGCTTTCACTTAACAATATGATGATTGAGGAATGGGGGTGTGATTAGCAAAAGCAAGAATAATTCATCTGGGGTATCTCAAACCTAAATTTGCTTTAACGGGGCGCTTGAACTGCTGCAAACAGCCTTTACAATAGACCTTTCGGCAGTCCGCTCCAAGCGAATTGTTATACTGCGCTAACACCGAATGCCTTTACTTAATGCTGTTTTTGGAAGTTCTCTGTCCATACTCTTTCAAAGCAAGTTCTGCCCACTCATGCAGTGCAGATTTTTCTGAATGCGTATCAATCCACTTCTTTAGATCAAGAATCTGATCTCGAGCTTGAGAGTAATCGTAGGCAGGAATATATTGCTTCTCAAAGCATATCAAGTACCACCAAATGAAAGTTTCACCAAATAACTCCGGAATTAACTCATTTTTAACTTGACCATACTTTATTGCAACCCATAAGCGTTTATAAAAATTGATTACTTGCCATACATGAAATGATTCTTCAGGATATTTCTCATATATTTCATATAACATATCATTAGGGTTTTTCCTAATAAGCTGATCGGCTAGAATCCTTGATTTGTGAATGATATCACTGTTAAACTCACGATGAAAGGCAAAAGTTGCTTGCGATTTATTTTGATAGACATTTGCAATCCAAGATATAAATCCTCCTACAATGGTTCCAAGAAGTGCAGCTAGAACCTCAGTCATAATGTTTAAGCCCTCAGCGAAATCAGTACTATCTACCTAATGACCTCGAAATATTGTCTAAACTAACAGCTTCAAACCAGCTTAATAGTCTACATAGAATAATATACAGGAATTTTCCGTAACAAACTAGGCGAATATTCGATGGGAGATGCGATCGCATTAAACTGTTAGTACCTCAATTAACAATCCGGGTATTTGCTCAAATCCCAATGATTACGCGTTAACAGAACTAATTTACGAGATAGTGGGTAGGGGGAGCATCGTCGTAGACATCGCAACAACAGTCTACTTCTTTGCACCGCGATGTGAAGCTGTTCTAGACTTAGAAAGATGCTATGCAGTTTATAATTACCATGAGCTATCACGATATTATTACAATTGAGCCGGACAAGCGAGGTGGTAAACCTTGTATTAGACGGATGCGAATTACCGTGTACGATGTTCTAGGGTGGTTGGCAGCTGGTATGTCTCATGAGGATATATTAGACGACTTCCCTGAATTAACAGAAGAAGACATTAGGGCAAGTCTAGAGTTTGCTGCTGACCGTGAACATCGTTTAGTTGCCTCTCTACAAGACTCTAAGCGGACGGTAGGTGGTGTTTGAAGCTGCTTTTTGATCAAAATTTGAGTCGCAAGCTAGTAACTCAATTAGCGGACGTTTTTCCTGATTCCAGTCACGTTCAGTTTCATGGGCTGGAAGTGAAGACTGATACCGCAATATGGGAATTTGCTAAAATCAATGATTTTTGCATCGTCACTCAAGATGTAGACTTTGCCGAAAGAAGCCGCTTGTTAGGTTCTCCGCCTAAAGTTGTATGGCTACGTTGCGGAAATGCACCAACAAAACAAGTTGAATCTCTACTTCGTTCTGGGGTGGAAGTAATTCAAAAGGTCTTGAATAATCCAAGTCTGCATTGTTTAGAATTGTACTAAAGCTTTGCAGGAGATGATCTGTGATATGGACAAGAAGTAGACCGTTGTAGCGATCGCTTGACAATAAACTAGGCGATCGCAAATTTGCTTTAAAACCCTGTCACGCTAGAACTCCCATACATGATCTGGATCATCGAGTGCTGCTTTCACAGTAGACAAATCAGCAAGGTTTTTGAAGGGACTGGATTTTGCCAATTCTACAATTGCATTTAGTGCCAAGCCAAGCTGTTGATTATTACCGGAAGATACTGCTTGATCAACTACCTGAAAAAGTGAATGAAAGTTTTTAGCACGCTCATCAAAAGAATGTTCAAGATAACCAATTAATAAATCACGTTTTACATTAATTTCAGCAAGAGTAGTTTTTTCCCAAGCATCGATTTGACGGCGGTTAGTTTTCTCTTCTTCAGCTATTTGTAAGTATTCAGTCCATACCTGAACAATATCATTTAAACATTGGATAGGACTAGAGAATGCTTCAACGCCCTAGACAAAATTAATCGGTGACTTTTTACTTACCATATATTCTTTAAATGGAACGGTACTTTGCCTTTAACCCTGCTGTATTTTGATTTAGATTGCCCTCAGTATCTAGAACTGGAGTTTTCATAATTTCGGCTAATGCCTTAATTAAAAGTGCGACTTGTTGAAATTTTACTGCATCTCGCTCACGCACAAAAGGTTTTGACTCAAGCTCTATCAAACCCTCAATCGCTTTATTATTTAAGGTTTGTACAATATCTTTTAGCTCTGTGATTCGCCGTTGTACTTGTCCAAGAAAATTCTCAAATGCATCAAGTTTTGCGATTTCAGTATTTGCTTTCGCTTCGTAATTACGCGCCTCAGTCAAAGCTTTTTCGCCTTGTCCGCCTAAAACAAAACCACCAATCATTAAGGCGGGCCCTACTGCAATTCCACCTAAGACAAGAGTCCCTAACGCCATACCACCACCACCGGCTGCTAAGGAACCACCACCTAGCCATGCAAGAGTAGCATTCCAAGCAGCAGCACCACTAAGTCCACCAATTGCTGCTCCAGTACTCGCTGTACCAAAAAGTCCCACAAGAGCTACTGTACCTTGACCTGCTGCGTATGCTTTTTTTTCAGATATTATTCACAACTTTGATGCATATAATAATTAAATGAAAATGAGAGCGATCGCTTGATAGAACATGAAGCATAGAGTGTGCGATCGCCCTTAAAAAATCCAAGCATTGGTTGTCTCCTAGTGCAGCACCAGATTTTGAGAGTTCATCTAAACTTCATGGGCGGGCAGTTTAATTGATCTTTTATGTTTAAACTTATGGGAATAATAGATCAACTGGGTTGAGCAACATGGTTATCTATGGATCGAACACCTCCTAATTCTAAGTCTTGTGCTTGTCGCCATGTGAAACGTTGCCGTGCTAAAGAAGCTGGCAAGCTTTTTCTCTGGTTTCCCATTCCCCATACTTTGAAAAAGGTCACTTCCTATTTGCAGCAGTTTGCCCTCAAGTATGAACTGATGCCAGATCGTCCTGGTCTCAGTTTGGATTGTAGATCTGGACAGGCCCCAGAAATTGCTCGTAACCTAGCTCGACTCCTAGCACCGAGAGAATTAAGAGAAACGCAAGTCCTTTTTCTTCGCGGCGCTATCCAGCCTCAACTTCAGGATTTTAGTGATATTACCTCATTACACCGCTTCATTAAGTTAAGCCAGTCAGATTGGCTGGTGGAAATGCTGAACAAGGAACGATTCACCAGTTACTTCCAACCAATTGTCTCAATTAAAGATACATCGCAGATATATGGCTATGAATCGCTTTTGCGGGGACTGGATGAACAAGGAAATTTAGTACCACCAGTCCCCCTATTTGAGTTAGCTACTGAGTCCGGACTTTTACCCCAACTTGACCAAATTGCCCGTCTTAGTACTATCACTCAAGTAAGCAGCCATCAATTACAGGGGCATATCTTCATTAATTTTGCACCAACGGCACTTTATGACCCGGCTTTTTGCTTACGTAGTACAGTTGAAGCCATAGATCGCGCAGGTATTTCCCATGAAAGAATAGTCTTTGAAGTTATGGAGTCAGATAATCCCCAAGATTTGGCTCACCTTAAAGCAGTACTGCAATACTACCGGGATAGTGGGTTCTTAGTTGCTCTTGATGATTTTGGTTCTGGCTATTCTAGCCTTAATTTGCTGCATCAGTTACGCCCAGACTTTATTAAATTGGACATGGAATTAATTCGAGATGTGCATCAAGATTTGTACAAAGCTTCCATTACCGAAAAGATTTTAGAAATTGCTCAAAAGTTAAAAATCCAGACTGTTGCAGAAGGTATTGAGTGCATTCAAGAACTAAACTGGTTGCGAGAAAGAGGGGCTACATATGCTCAAGGTTATTTGATTGCTAAACCTAGTGCTGTACCTGTTATTGCTACTCTTAACTTTGATCAAGTTTCGTTTTCTAGTGAACCAGTTCAACAACAAGTTCAACATCAAAGCGAAGCCGAGCGCATTGTGGCTGCGGTAACTCAGCGTATCCGCCAATCGTTGGAATTAGATTATATCTTGCAAACCACAGCAGATGAGGTGCGACAACTGTTTGCTGTAGACCGAGTAGTTATCTATCAGTTTGAGCCAGATTGGAGTGGGATGGTGGCTGTCGAATCGGTAGTCACAGCGTGCATCTCTATTTTGGGATTTCATGTGATGGATACCTGCTTTCAATCCACTCGTGCAGATTACTACCAGCAAGGTAATACTAGAGCAATAGAGAACATTGAAACTGCAAATTTATCGCCTTGTCACGTTGAACTGCTGCGGAGGTTGCAAATTCGGGCTAACTTGGTTGTTCCTATCTTGCAGCAAGAACGTTTGTGGGGACTATTGATTGCTCACCAATGCAGTCATCCTAGACAATGGCAGCAATCGGAAGTTAACTTGTTTAGCCAGTTAGCGAGTCAAGCGGCGATCGCAATTCAACAATCAGAACTTTACCATCAATTACAACAAGCAAATCAAGAATTACAACGCCTTGCAGCTTCTGATGGTTTAACTCTAGTGGCAAATCGGCGTTGCTTTGATGATACTCTGAATCTGGAATGGCAAAGATTAGCGCGAGAGCAAGCCTTTCTATCTGTGATTTTATGTGATGTTGATTATTTTAAACTTTACAACGATACACATGGGCATTTAGCAGGAGATGATGCACTACGAAATGTGGCGACAGTGATTTCTCAGACTGTGAAACGTCCTACTGATTTAGTGGCTCGATATGGTGGGGAAGAATTTGCTGTGATTTTACCAAATACTAATGCTGAAGGTGCGATCGCTGTTGCTAGAAATATTCAAACTAATATGAATGCATTATTGTTGCCTCATCCCAGTTCTCAGGTTAGTCAATTTATCACCCTCAGTCTTGGGGTTGCAACCACCATTCCCCAAAGCCAATCATCTCCTGAAACCTTAATTGCTGCTGCTGACCAGGGACTCTACCAGGCAAAAGCACAAGGCAGAAATTGTGTGGTGCAGATTAATTGCAAAGATACGGACACTTAAAAAGGAATTTTATTCTCTAAAAATGCTCAAGGTTTGTCATGAAATATATTTACTGATTGTACATTATGTTTCACAGCGATTACATTTTTATCCTCACGAAAAAGCTTTAGTCTGTTTGTGAGAATTACAAAAAAAGGTATTTGGAGATAACCTATAAATATCTGGCGCTGACATGCCAACGCTAAAAATTTTGGGTAAAATTAGCAACGTCAGATATCAGAGTTCAGTCGGGGAAAGCCACACCAGTCATGGGGTCACGGATATACAACCCTAGTGTGAGACTACGCATCACCTCATCCCAAACCGGTGTAAGTTGTTCTGCTTGATCTGCCCAATAATCAAAGGTAATCAAGCATTGAACATTTGACCCCAAACCCACGCAAGTCCGCGAAAACGCTTCCCGTGGTTCTTCTTGAGTATCAATAAACTTAATCTCTGTCCAGACAATTTTAGCCGTTTGGCGCTTGACGCTCATAATCTCTCCCCTGGCAATGACGTTGCGCTCGTCTTCATCCATAATTTTCTTCAAAGTGGATTTTAGCGGAAAGAGGCTCCAGTCACGGGGTGGTAGAGGATTGAAAGATACTTCCAAGCAGCAATCATCTTTGGGCGGTTTTTGATCGCGGAACTTGAAAGATTTTTCTTGTGGCTCAAAAAACCAATTATGGGGAACATTGAAGCGAACAGCCCCGCGATTGGCTACAAAAATCTTGTAGCCTGATGGAGATTCCCAGCGATGGTCAGGCTTTAGTTCAAGCGTTTCTTTAATCCACTGGAGATTGCTTTTTTTACGCTTTGCCATAGTATTTTTACTAGTCTGCTGAAAATTGCGTAGGCGAACTTGTGGTAGACATCGCTTAAATTGTGTTGTAGGCGATCGCCCACTTTGTCAATGGTACCAAAAAATTGCTATGAGGCTAGCTAGCCTGATGGTCAGTTCTGCGCTACGTCAATCGATTTTCTCTTGCTTGCTCTTTCTTACTCTATTAAATGTATTTTTTCAAAGACTTAATACGTTTTGTTACTTACAGATGAGTGCAATATCGATTACTAGTGAAGTCGATTTTTTGCAATGTTATAGTGCTAATTTTTCTGGGAAAGCTAAATTTAACTTTCTGTATTTCTCATTCCCACGGCTTAATGCAAGATATCAACCTCCCACGGGCGCAGTTTTCGTTTCCGCAAAATATCAAAACAACACATAATAATTTCCCGTTTTTTGTTTTTTTTATTTTGAAATTTTTAACCCATTTTTAGATAAGGTTTTTTATGTCTTTGGTTAACCTCAAAAAAATTTTTCATAAAAAAGAGTTACCCCCTATCCTGCAAGAGTTAGTCTATCAACTGAACATTGCCATTGATGTTGAACTAGTGGACGGAACACAACTTATAACCATTGGGAAGCAAACTGCCAACAAGCGATATCCAATTGAGGTGTCAGGAGAAATTATTGGTTGGGTCATAGGAGAAGAAAAAGTCAGCTTAGTGGCAATGTTGCTTTCCTTGTTAGTAAAACAAGAAGCCGAGAAAAAAGAACTAGCAAAAGAATTATTGGAGCGATACCAAGAAATTGATTTGTTTGAAGATATCTCAACGCAACTGACGACAAGCTTGAATAAGCGACAGGTTGCCCAGATGGTACTCCAAGAAATGAGTCAATTAATTGAATCTTCTGCGGGAATGATTTTACTTTTTACTGGGGATACACCTGTGTTTGAAGTCATAGCCGAATATGGACTATTGTTCGATCACAGTCAACCCCAATTAAGCAAGGGAATTATTGACAACATTATACAATCCGGTCGGGCAGAACTGATCAACGATGTGCCAGCCGATGTGCGATCGCAAGGACAGGAAAAAGTCAATGCTTTGATTTGCGTACCCATGCGATCCAAAGAACGAGTCATCGGCGCGATCGCTATTGGCACAACTAAAACCGACGCCTACAAAGCTGAACACCTCAAATTTGTGAGTATCTTTGCCTCACAAACTGCCATAGCGATGGAAAAAGCTTTGCTGTACGAACAAAGCACCCAAGCAACAGCCCAAGCCAAGGCCCAGACAGAAAAACTTCAGCAGGCGCTGCAAGATTTGCAACTAGCACAAACCCAGCTAATCCAAAGCGAAAAAATGTCAAGTTTAGGGCAACTGATAGCCGGAGTTGCTCATGAAATCAATAACCCAGTTAACTTTATTTGCGGCAACTTGAGGTATGTTTCGGAATACGCCCAGGACTTGTTGCATCTGCTGCAAGAATATCAAAAATTCTTACCCGTAACTCCCCTAAATTTGGCATCAGAAATCGAAAATATCGATGTGGAATTTATCATGCAGGATCTTCCCAAACTGCTAGATTCCATGAAAATAGGCACAGATCGCATTACAGAAATTGTCAAATCCCTGAAAAACTTCTCCCGCCATGACGAAGCGCAATTGAAAGCTGTCAACATCCACGATGGTATTGACGGGACACTAATGATTCTACGTCATCGCCTCAAAGCTGCTAATAACCATACAGAAATTGAAATCGTTAAACACTACGCCCAACTTCCCTTAATTGAATGCTACCCCGGCAAGTTAAATCAGGTGTTTATGAACATCCTGGCAAATGCCATTGATGCTTTAGAAGAAGCAATGGGCAATAATGCCCTAGCCCACCCCACTCCCCAAATCACCATTCGTACCCAAAAACTAGACAACCAATGGATTGTGATTCGCATCGCTGACAACGGCCCAGGTATGAAAGATGAAGTAATTCGCCGCATTTACGATCCATTTTTCACCACCAAAGACATTGGTAAAGGAACTGGATTAGGCATGGCCATCAGCTATCAAATTATTGTCGAAGAACACCGGGGAATTCTCAAATGCCGTTCGCAACCAAATGAAGGAACAGAATTTTGGATTCAGATTCCAGTGGATTGTGCAGTTGGTGAGGCGGTTGAATCACACAGTAGCATGAGTTCTCTCAGCAAAAGTGCAATTGCTATGCCGACTTCCACAACCGATGCTGACGGCTTTATCTCATCAACCACTCCAATATTCAAACCAACTGAACTACTACTCCGTCACGTTCAACTGATTCGGCAACTTTCGCAGCAAAATCCAGATGTGGACACAACATCACCTGAACAAATTTACCAAATGTTCCAACGTCACCCCATTTCCTTAAAGCTTTACGCCACCTTGTTGTCCTGGTTTTGTTGTCCTCATCCTAGCCAATAAATTTTACTGAAAGCATTCTCTTGTTAACAGTCCCACTTACATCCACCACGAAGGAAACCTCAATCATGCCTAGCCAACTTGAAGAATCTAGCCGTCATCTTTTAGAACAATGTCCCATTGGTCTTGTACTTTGCCAAATAGATGGGACACTAATTGATATCAATCCCGCCTTTGCTGACATTTTGGGGCGTACTGTCCCGGAAACTCTCAACCTTAACTACTGGCAAATTACTTCTGAGAACCACATCACTACCGGGCAAGCCATACTAGAAAATCTAGAACAAACTGGTAGCTCCGGGCCTTACGAAAAAGAATACATCCACAAAGACGGACACTTGGTTCCAGCCAGAGTCTGGGGACAGATGATTGAAAAGGATGGGCAAAAACTGATTTGGTCGAGTGTAGAAGACATTAGCGACCTGAAAACAGCCCAACAGGAACACCAAAAAACTGCAAAAATCTTGAAACAGAGCGAAGCACGATACCGCTCTTTGGTGACAACTAATACACAGATTATTTGGGTTAGCACACCAGAAGGAATTTGCTTTGAACTAAAAGACTGGATTGCTTACACAGGTCAAAGCCTAGCTGAAGCTGAAAACGGAGGTTGGATTGATGCCGTTCATCCTGATGATCGTGGTTATACCGGAGAAGCTTGGGGTATTGCTGTAGCCAACCTTAGCCAATATCAAATTGAATACCGCATTCGGGGCAAAGATGGCAACTATCGCTACTTTTGGGTTTGGGGCGCTCCTGTTATCGAAGAAGATGGTAGTGTCCGCGAGTGGATTGGTACTTGTACAGATATTCACGATCGCAAGCTAGCAGAGGCTGAAAATCAATGTCTTCAGGAACGATATTGCTCTTTAGTCACTGCCATATCCCAAATTGTGTGGGCAACAACACCAGAAGGACTGGGGATTGGGAATGAAATGCTAACTTGGGTAGCTTATACAGGTCAAACAGCAGCAGAAGTTGATGGTTGGGGCTGGTTAAATGCGGTTCACCCCGATGACCGAGCCCACTCCCAAGCTGCTTGGAATGCAGCAGTGGAGAACCAAACTATCTACCAAACTGAATACCGTCTGCGGGGGAAAGATGGCTATTATCGTTACTTTTGGGTTTGTGGCGCTCCTGTAGTCAAAGAAGATGGCAGCGTCCGCGAATGGATTGGTACTTGTACAGATATTCACGATCGCAAACTGGCAGAGGCTGAAAATCAACGTCTTCAGGAGCGATATCGCTCCTTAGTCACAGCCACCTCCCAAATTGTGTGGGCAACAACACCAGAAGGACTGGGGATTGGGAATGAAATGCTAACTTGGGTAGCTTATACAGGTCAGACTGACGCAGAAGTTGATGGTTGGGGGTGGTTAAATGCTGTTCACCCCGATGACCAGGCCCACTCCCAAACTGCTTGGAATGCAGCAGTGGTAAACCGAGATATCTACCAAACTGAATATCGTATTCGGGGTAAGGATGGTACCTATCGCTATTTCTCGGTTTGTGGCGCTCCCGTATTGGACGAAGATGGCAGCATTCGGGAATGGATTGGCACTTGTACCGACATTCACGATCGCAAGTTGGCAGAAGCCGAAAATCAACGGTTATTGGATATGTTAAATCATTCTAGTGATGCCATTATTGTGCGTGACATGGCGGACAAAATTTCTTACTGGAATCAAGGTGCAGAAAGTCTTTACAGTTTGACCCGTGAGCAAGTCAAAGACCAATGTATTCATCAATTTATCCAAAAAACCTTTCCCAAACCCAAAGCAGAAGTAATGACAGAGTTATTACAGCAAGGCAATTGGGAAGGCGAAGTGCAACACGGCACCTGTAATGGCAAACTAATCACAGTGCAAAGCCGTTGGACATTACAACGGGATTTCGACCGCCAGCCCTGCGCCATACTGGAAATTAATACTGATATTACTGCCCGCAAACAAGCAGAAATTGCTTTACGCCAATTAAATCAAGAACTGGAAGCCAGAGTTGTAGAACGCACAGCCGCATTACAAAATACCCTCGCAGAAGCCCAAGGGTTAAATGCCATTTTAGATAACTTAGCGGATGGTTTGTTGGTAGTGGACACCACCGGACAAATTACCCACTTCAATCCTGCTTTTTTAGCCATGCACGGATTGACAGCAACTGCCCTCAATGGACACTACCAAGAAGTCCCTATATCTGGTTTAGCAAAACTGATTGAACAAACTCAGTCCCATCCCCAAGAGGTATTTACTGCCGAAATTAGATTGGCCCAAGAACATGTTGGTCAGGCAGTAGCAACTGCCATCTTTAAGCAGACCTTAGTTAACGAACCTGCTGTGTGCTTTGGTGCGGCGTTATTGGTTCGAGATGTGACAGCAGAAAAGGAAATTGACCAGATGAAAACCGATTTTATCTCCACAGTTTCCCATGAGTTGCGGACACCACTGACTTCGGTTCTCGGTTTTGCGTCCATTATTCAAGAAAAGTTGCAAACCGATATCTTCCCGATGTTACCTGTAGAAGACCGCAAGTTGCAAAAAACCATCAAGCGCGTAGGTGACAATCTCAACATTATTGTCTCGGAAGCGGAACGACTGACATCTTTAATTAACGATGTGTTAGATATTGCCAAAATGGAAGCTGGTAAGGTGGAATGGCAGATGCAACCCATCGATCCGGGTGAGTTATTGGATTGGGCAACCACTGCTACAGCAGGATTATTTGAAACTAATGGCTTAAGTCTAATTACTGAGATTGAAGAGAATTTACCGCAAATAGTAGGCGATCGCAACCGTCTATTACAAGTCCTCATCAACCTGATTTCCAATGCTGTGAAATTTACCGAATACGGTTCTGTTACCTGCCGTGTTAAACAAGAAAATGACGGTATTTGCGTCAGCGTCATCGATACAGGTGTGGGCATTGCACCCGAAGACCAGCCAAAAGTATTTGAGAAATTCCGCCAAGTTGGTGATACCCTCACCGACAAACCCAAAGGCACAGGTTTAGGGCTGCCCATCTGCAAACAAATCATCGATCATCACAGCGGGAGAATTTGGGTAGAAAGTGAAACTGGTCAAGGCAGTACATTTTCATTCATTGTCCCCACTTACAAAAGTGACCATACCAGCAGCAAACTAAATCTGGATGCCCTAGTCAAACAACTAAAAGAACACGTCATCACCACAAACGCTGTACCAGACCAAAACCGCAAAACTATCTTGATTGTTGATGATGATATCAACATTCGCGAACTGCTGCGTCAACAACTGGAAAATGAAGGCTACAATGTTCGAGAAGCTAAAAATGGCATGAATGCAATTCAACAGATTAAAATAGCCCGTCCTGATTTAATTCTTTTAGATGTGATGATGCCTCAAATCAGCGGTTTTGACGTGGCAGCCGTCCTCAAAAATGATCCTTTGACAGCCGATATTCCTATCATTATTCTGTCAATTATTGAAAATAAAGAAAGAGGCTATCATATTGGTATTGATCGCTATCTCACCAAGCCTATCGACTCAGAGAAACTGATTAACGAAATCGGCTTACTACTTTCCCAAGGAACTTCTAGTAAAAAGGTCTTAGTTGTTGATAAAAACGCCTCAACTTTAAAAGTTATTTCTGATGTATTACAAACTCAGGGATATAACGTAATTGAAGCCTCTAATCCCCAAGAATGTATCCATAAAGCCCTCTCAGCCAAACCTGACATGATTATCATCGATTCTATCTTCTCCCAAGAAACCGAACTGGTAAAAACCCTACGGTTTGAAAAGGAGTTGGAGAATGTATTCTTCATCATGCTTTCAGATCGTTGATTGCTTGGGGACTTGAAGGGGAGAAGGGGATAAGAAAAAAAATACTTCCCTTTTTCTCTCCTCCCTGCCTCTACGAGTAGTTTGTAAATCAAATAGAAAGGATTACTATATATGACTCAGAAAGTTCTGATTGTTGACGATGAACCCAACATCGTAATTTTAATGGAACAAGCCTTAGAAACTTTAGAAGACGAGGGCGTTGAACTGCTCACAGCCAGAAACGGACAAGAAGCACTCGAAACTATTAAAATTGAAAAACCAAATTTAGTTTTCCTTGATGTGATGATGCCTAAAATGAGTGGTTTAGAAGTTTGTCAAGTTGTTAAAAAAGACTTGCAAATGACTGATATCTACATTGTGATGTTGACAGCTAAAGGACAAGAATTTGATAAACAAAAAGGAATTGATGTTGGTGCTGACCTATATCTTACTAAACCATTTCGTCCCAAAGAAGTACTAGAAAAATCAAGACATGTCTTGGGCTTTTGATAGTGTTAAATTCCCATGATTATCAAGATCATTGCCAGTTCTTCGCTTTGTATCCTCATTTTTTCAACTCACATATATTTGACACTTCCGGGTTAAGATTTTAAGTATTTAGAAATATCAAAGTTAAATTCTGTATATGATGGCGATCGCCTAAAGTGAATAGTAGGCAAGCTTGATTTATCCAATCCTAGCAATTTGCCGATAGGGTGTGCGATCGCCTCCGGCGCTGCGCTGAGTCTTTCAGACACGCTACGCGAACGCGCAATCGCTCAGTTGGATTTTCCATAGTAAAATATTGACATCTGTGACAAAATAGTTATGTTGTCCTACAGCTAATGTAATCGGCTAAAACCTATGGTTTCTACCATCAAACGCCGCTACAGTTTAGATGAATACCGTGCGCTCGAAGAAAAAACCGAAGGACGCAACGAGTATCGAGATGGAGAAATTGTACCTCTGCCTGGAGGACCGCTCAAGTACAGTCGGATCAGTGGAAATATTTTCGCATTTCTCAAATTTCTGCTAGGTGATACTCAATTTGAGCCAATTAATAGTGATTTGCGGCTATGGATTCCTGAACATCAGCGCGGAGTATATCCAGACGTGATGGTTTTTGAGGGTGAACCACAACTGAATGATCATCGCTTAGATGAAGTATTGAATCCTATTTTGATTGTAGAAGTTTTATCCCCTTCCACCGCAGATTACGAGCGAAAAAGTAAATTTCGGATGTATCGTTCAATTTTGAGTTTTAGCGAATATCTATTAGTTGAGCAAGATGAACCTTTTGTAGAACGCTACAGTAAAAAAGACCAAGGTTGGTTACTCGGTGATTTTAACAGCTTAGAGCAATCTATTTCCTTAGATTCAGTTGGGGTAGAATTACCACTTGGGGAAATTTATCGTGGTGTTGTGTTTGAGTAAAATAGCTGGTCTAATCAGGAGTTTGGGAAGAGCGATCGCACCATGTAAACACTAAGTTGTAACTTATGTCTGTAGTATTTAGTTACATAAGCATTAGCCTTGATAAACTGCTAAAAATTCATAGATAATAGCTATTAGGCTTGTGAGATTTACTAGCAACAGAAAGTATGGCTAGGTAACATTTTTAATTAACTAGAGGTAAAAATTGTGAATATCCAACTGAAAGCGGAATACGAGCAATTTATACAAACTCGAATTGCTACAGGTAAATATGAAAATGCTGAAGAGGTGATTGTTAAAGCATTGAAACTGCTGGAGGAATGGGAGAAGGGTTATCAGGAATGGGAGGAAGAAACTAAGAAAAAACTAGAGGCTGGGCTGGCTTCTATCGAACGTGGAGACGTAGTAGATGGTGAAGTGGTAATAGCACAATTGGAGGAGAAATTACGCAAAGCGCGTGAGGCTCAAGAATGATGGAATACTTGATTTCCAAGGAAGCCAGCCAAGATTTAGATGAAATTTTGGATTATTTTTTAGTTCGTAATATCAACGCTGGCGAAAGATTTATTCGAGAATTTAATAAGAAGTGCCAAAATATAGCTCAATTTCCAAATCTAGGGCGAAGTTACACCAAGTTTGACCCCAGACTGAGAGGTATACCATTGGATGGCTACATTATTTTTTATCGAGTTTTTGAAGACCGTGTTGTGATTGTGCGAGTAGTTAGTGGTTATCGGGACTTAGAATCTATACAGCGGTTCCCGCTATTATGCAATACAGTTTTTCTCCCGGACCCTCTCCCAGCAAAGCTTTCAGTTTTGAGGATGTACCTCATAGCTGCTGGAAGTGCTGTATTTGCAGATGTGGACGATGAGTAGATTGTAAGTGTTAACACAAGTTACAACTGATACCCGTATATATATCAACCGCGATCGCACTTTTATCAAATTTACGCGTGTGGCGATCGCCTTCTGAAGACACTCATAATTGCTCAGGTGCATTGTATAAAACACATCCTATTTCGGAGATGCGATCGCGCTTTGATTCCTTCGATGTTAACTGTAAGTATACGTTATTATTAAGAATAACTATTTTTATTTGTTTTATTAATATATGGGCTGGGACTTAGAAAATTTTCAAAAAATCTGTGATTCCAAGGGCTTGCCAGATTCAAGTGCTTATTGCAAAGCTTTATTTTGGAAGTATAGTAAGGCTTTATTGTTGACAGATAAATCACGGGAGACCTTGGAATTGTTTTGGAATCATTACCAAGGAATTGACAATAGTGACCCAGAATCAGTTGAAGCTTTTAGAAAAGCTCAACTAGAGGCTGAAACTTATCTAGAAGCTGCATTACAAAATTTACATTCCATAACAGATATTTTATGTCAAATTATTAATATAGTGCTTTTGCAATCTACATTACATGAAGCGAACGTCCGCGTAAAAACAGTTACTCAGGAACTGAAAAAAAGAGAGATAATCAAGGTGCAGACTGCTCTAGAAAATCTGGAAAATTCATGTGAGTTTAAATATGTTGCTGCTTTTGTGAATACGATTAAACATCGCCGTCTTCTAGATTATGACTATCATGGAGAATTTGGTAAAAACAAAGAAAATACTATGGATATTCGTTTTCAGGCATTTACTTATGATAAAGATAAACCAAGTATACAGCACTTTCCTAAATCATGAAGTACAGTAGCAGCAGTTAGCAAACCAATTTCGCAGATGCATAGGATTGATGAGGTTTAAAGCAACTGCAATCAATACATCCACCATTTGAGTAGTTTTTGGAGAAAAAGTTTTGATAAAAGCTTTAAGCTGTGACCACCAATGTTCAATGGGATTAAAATCTGGAGAATAAGGAGATAGATTGATGACACTGGCACCAACAGATTCAATTATGGGTGTAATTTCATTGATCTTATGGGCAAAGAGATTGTCCATGATGACAACTGCACCTGCCCATAATTGAGGTACTAACAACTTTTCGATAAATACACGAAAAGCATTACTATCCATGGAATCATCTAGTGTCATTACAGCCAATACTTTATCCATACTAATGGCACCGATAACAGTGACTTTGTTACCTCGATAAAATGGTTTTAAATCATAGACTCTACTTCCTTTTTCGCTGCGAGCATGATTACGCATTAACCCAAGTAACAAGCCCATTTCATCCAAAAATACCAGATTTTTCGGCTCTATATCTCTGACTTTTTCTCTGTATTCACATCTGAGTAACTGGACTCTATCGGTAGCTGCTTGACTGCTCCTAATCGTTTTTTTTTCCGAGTTAGATTTAATTTTTGCAATTCTCTACACATCATACTAGTACTTACTAATTGTCCCTGAGTTAAGAGCCAATATTCACAATATTCCGAAAGAGTTGCATCTGGATATTTTTCTACCAATGCCACAAGTTGCGTCGCCGATTCTGCTAGTACTGCTTTTTTTCTTGTCCCTTGCTTACCAGGATTAACATGTCCTTGCTCTTGATACTGTTTCAACATTTTTTGCACAAAAGCTTTACCAACACCAAAGTTTACAGCTAACTTTCTAACTGAAATATTTCCTGAATGATAAGCATTGACTACTTTTTCTCTGAGATCGACGGAATATGGTTTCATAATAATAGTTTATCTATTTTACATTATTGTACTTCACGTTACTGGAAAGTGCTGTATCTACCTAAGCTAGCTGACAACCTACACAAGACCAATAATTGACATGAGCCTGGAGAGCTATTTTGAGTCATATGTCTGATCTGATTGACACTAACGATTCAACCCGAGCTTAGACCTTGCCCGCTAAATTAATCAACTGTTTGAAGTTGATGAGATCAATAATATTATTAGCGCTGTCAATTGATATCCAACCTTTTTCATGTAGTTTGTCCATGATTTTGGTGGTGTCGTCTACACCGATTTCTGTCACTTCTGCTAAATCTTTAAAAGCAATATTGAGAATTTCTTTACCTTTGGCTGATTCCTGTCCGTAGCTTTCCCCCAAACTCACTAGAGTATGAGCAAGTTTGACAGCTGGCGGCGAAGAGCGAATTTGCAAGCGCTGGTTAATTTGCCGCAATCGTCTTACCATTAGCTGCAACATCCGGTGATGTAATTGTGGGTCTTTAAATAATATTTGAATGAAACGCTCTCTAGAAATGCTCAACAACTGCACTGGCGACAGAGCAATCACATCGGTGGAACGGGGAGATTCATCTAAAATCGCCATTTCTCCAAAAAAATCCCCTCGGCCTAAAATTGCTAGGGCTACAGAATCATCTCCGGATGTGCGTCTTACTTTCACCCAGCCGGAAACTATGAAGTAAACTGCGTTACCCCAGGCGTCTTCCATCAACACAGCGCGCCCCACGGGATATTCATGTTCAATTGCTACATTAAGTAACCATTCCAAAGTCTGTGGACTGGCTGTACTTAGTAAAGGGAAAAGTTGACTAAAAACCTCAGTTTGCATGTAATCTCTACAATAAATGAGTTCAACTGTGGAAAATTAAATTGGCTAATATGAAAATTTCGCACCCGCAAATTAAGTATTAATACGGTATTTATTATGATAAATGAAACGTAAAATCTCCGTGAACAACTAGCCTAAGATTTCATTACAACATAACAATTGTGTATGCGATCGCAATCAGCGCTTTCACTGACACAATTGTTTCTAGTTGTGTTTGGGGATCTCACCAGTGTCTGTAAGTATTTTGATCTGTTTGTCTAAATTTTTGACTAGCTTATTTAAAGCCTCCACAGCCTCTAATTGCTCTGACTTGGGGCTAGGATTGAGCAGTAGTCTTTGGTGCAGTTCTTGCAACTTCAAGCTGAGTTGTTGAGAAATTCCCAAGGCGTCACGACTGAGACGAGACAACTGTTGTTGTTGATAGAATTTTAAAGCCGCTCCTCGTAAAACCTGTAGTGTCGCCTCTTCACCGTACATTCCTGGCATTACCCGCAGGCGCAACAACAAGCGATTTTGTTGATACAAGCATTCTTTTTCTACTTGTTTGGGTTCTGCAATTTGACTTACAGGTAGAGAAGCAAATCGCTTCAACTCATTCAGTACTCCCTGAAATACAGAGAGAGGAAGATTTTCTAAGACTGACTGCAATACTCCGTTATCACTCCAAATTATTCTTCCTTGGTAGGGTTGTCTTTCAAAATACAAGCGGCCAATACCCCCACCCAAAACTCGTCCTAGCAATTCTTTGAGTAATTTTTTGGGTGCTAGTGTTGCTAGCACTTCCACAGGAGTGAATAATTCTGGAGCTTCTACTTGCAACACAGTTAATTTACTCAGCAATTCTGCCGCAGAAGTTTCTTCGGTTTGCTTCTTATCTACAGCTGGAGACATATGGGAACTTGGAGATAAGCTAGGGAAATTCGGATCATGCTTAAAAAATTGTGGAGTTGCGGTTTTCTCGGAGGTGTTTCCCTGGGAATTCATCGGTTTGGTATCAGTGCCAGATGTATTTTTATAATTCAGGTAGGCTGACAAGATATTGCGGTGAGTCTCATAGGCAAGTTCTTCAGGCGCTATTGTGCAATTAAGATGAGACAAAATCGGATGCAGGTAATCTAACGCCCTGCTATCTTGGGGATCAACCATACCCAGTAGCAGCTTGTTGTCTGCCAATCCAAAAGGCACGATTTGGTGATATAGGCAAACTTCAAAGGACAAGAGATTATCAATCAGCTGGAACACTTGCTCGCGTCTTTGCTCCCAATTTTTGGAAGTGCCATGTAACAATTGCTGCTCATGTGCTTTTGTATCCGTTGGTTTGCCCTCTGAAGACAACATAAGTTTAATTACTGAGTTTTTTCGGATATTTTATGTTCCTATAAATATAACAGACAGTAAATAAAGATACTTTGTTGATTGAATGAAGTTAAATTAATTACTAATAAAATTATGTATAAATCCCAACTCTAACGTCAAAAGAACTGAGTAGTGTGTATGGTTATGTACTAGTTTCATGTGCGTAGAGGCATTTAGCCCTAAAACTCAGGAATAATTCAACTATTCCTGAGTTCTTAAAGATTGGGCTGCCAGATAGACTTTAGTCCATTCGCCCATCACTTGATGAGTTTTGAGCTTTAACTGTAGGGCTATTGCTTCTATTGAGTTGCCAGCTTTTCGTAAATCGAGGATCTGCTGCCCCAGAGGAGTTAATTTTTCATGAAGTTGCTGCCACTGATTTTGAGTTAGCCCCAAATTATTTTCTTGTAGAGAAGTTGCCAGCCAGGAATCCACGAGTTCGGGTTGATTTTTAAGGGCAAAAACACGCACTGCATGGTAGCTAATTTTTTCTCGCAGTCGATAAACTTCTTTGATGGGCTTGTGAAATTTGTTGGCGATCTCTTCTTGAGATTTACCTTGGAGATACAGTCGCAGCCATTCTACCGCCTCGGTGCCGAGATTCTCTTGTAAATAATCGGCAAATTCCTGTTGTACTATCTGCCGCAGTACTTGTTGTTCTTCTAATTGTTGTGTTTCCTGATATTCGGCGATCGCTTGATTATCAGCTAAGTTCACGCGATGATCACTGTCATCCGTGAGGATTTCTTCGGAAACTAGCCTGATTAAGTCATTAGTGGGTACTTGGGTTAAGCCACCACGTTGGGTGCGACGTAAGTAGTTGACAAATCTATAGACGAGTAGTGGTTGATTGCGTATTGGTCGCATCGAATACTCTTCTATACTGGCAAATAACAAAATGTCTCGCAGCCGTTTATCGGTTGTAAACTCGGCGATACAAGCCATTTGCTGCTGCATGTACTTATCGCTTTGCAATAATTCTTGTACAACTTCTTGCAAGACATCCATCACACCGCGCTGGCGATCGCGACTTAAAGAAACCCATGTTTGAATTTTATTACGTAATGTAACTAGACTTCCCAAGCGCATAAGCAGGTTGCGATAAGCACGTTCTCGCCCAGTGCCCAAGTAGCGTTGATGTAAAATTTTCCAGCGATATTCCATTGCTTGTTTGGCAATATCGAGTTCCTTCGGGTTGAGCAAGTCGAACCGTGTGAAGTCACTGCCTAAAAGCCAGAGTACAATACTTTCTCTGGTGGCTATACTTTCATCTGGACAATCCGTAGCTAGACGATTGCCCCAATACTGCGCTAATTTTTCTGCCTCCGTTGTCATAGTGAGATTGCGCTCCTTGAAACCCTGTTTTAAAGTTTGCATCACAACCCCCATTTATCGCCCTTAATCTATATGTTGGCAGTTACCCATGAGTCTGTCTTTTCTAAGAAGACATCTCAACTGTTCTATTGTTATTACGTTGCGAGTTACAAACTTTATGCAAAATATATGGAAAGATTTCTAAATCTTGTTATTACTGAGTTTAATTGCTACAGCGACTAAACTCAGCTATGCCAATTTGCAATAAGAATGTACTAAAGATACAAGCAGGGGAACCAAGATGGAGTCTGACTTTCTTGATGATCTCAAACCTACTACCTAGCTACGTTAAGGCTTAGTTTTCTGTAGGCAGGGTGCCATGAAGAATTGCTATTTAGATATTCGATACTTGCTAAATTACGCAATAATCGGGGAGAAACAAGGGAGATGATGAGGTTATCCTGTAAGTATTTACACTGCTAAATCTAGATAAGTCTCAGGTCTTTAATTGCCTGATTAATTAACTTCTTTAGTGGATATTATACAAATTTTTTGCCATAGTATTATTTTCTAATATAGTTATTAATATAACTAAGCTTGTCTAAGTATTGAAAATCGTATATTTTCAGACACGTGAGATTTACTTATGATGCCTATGAGTAAATAATTAGACTTGATATATGTAAAAATACATACAATAATTATTGTTGTGAGGTGCCATAAATGATTGCGCGGAGCGCAGTAACGGAGTTAATCGCACTTTGCTAATCACAAGTTTCATAATTGATTAACACTGGATCTTTCAACTTTTGACCCCGAAGTAAGGTTTTAAGCCGTACTTCGGACAAAAATTTTGGGATTACAGGGGAGGTGGCAACCCTAACATCACCTGACGCTAGTCAGCGCCAGTCGGGAAATTCACCCACCGCAGTGGTTCCCTCTTGTAAGTGGCCTGCTTTTTTTATTGTCTATTGATCAACTTAACGTGATTACCTGTTAGATGAGCGCACAATGGGATTGTTCACAGAATCGCGATACTGTTGTACCTGTTCTGTGTAACCTATGGGCAGAACAGCTTCGACGTTTTCATGGGGACGAGCAATAATTACCCAGGATTCTAAAGTACCGCCATGAACATTTTCTGCGGCTTCAATGCCAGCAGCCATAGCAGTTTTTACCTCCGAAACATCTCCGCGAATATTGATTGTAAAACGAGCGCTACCCACTCTGATATAACCAACAAGGGTGACTCGACCAGCTTTAACCATAGCGTCTGCTGCTGCTAGTACAGCAGGAAAACCTTTAGTTTCAAGTGCTCCAACGGCCTGTAATGACATTAATAATCTCCTGTATGAAAAACGTATGTGGCGCAATCGATAAATTATACGCAGCTTTGCTACGTAGTTTAATGACGAATTTGCCTAGAACATACGGAATGGTTCAGATTCTTCGGTGAAGTGGATTGGTAGAATGGTCTCCACATTTTCTGGGGGATTAGGAACAATGTAGTGGGTGATTACTTGACCGCCATGAGCTTGTTCTCCGGCGGCTATTCCTGCTGCTACTGCTGTTTTAACTTCAGCAACATGTCCCCGAACAGCGACTAACATCCGAGCGCTTTCAGCTTGACCATAATACACAATTGTGACTGCGGCAGATTTTACCATTGCATCCGCTGCTGCTAGCACAGCAGGAAAGCCTAAGGTTTCAATTACGCCAACCGCCATTGGCATGGCATTAGCTCCTGAGTCGAAAAATGAAGTGATATCAATTGTACGAGGCTTTCGTACCAATTTTGACATTTGGCAAAATTTTCTGTCAGCCCCTTACTGTAAACTAAAAATTATGTTTCCTAGTTTTTTACCTACCACAGTTGGGCAACTGACAGAACCAGCCTCCATCGCCTTGGCTCAAAGCATTCAAAGCCAAGAGATCGCTACCCCTTTAATTAATCAACTCATTACCACTACCTATGTACAACAAGGTGATGGTGGTACACCTATTTTATTAATTCACGGTTTCGATGGTTCAGTGTTAGAATTTCGTCGCCTTTTGCCACTGCTGGCAGAGGATAATGAAACCTGGGCAGTAGATTTGTTGGGATTTGGGTTTACAGACAGAATCGCTGGCTTACAATTTAGCCCCATTGCCATTAAAACTCATCTGTATCATTTCTGGAAAACCCTGATTAACCAACCTGTAATTTTGGTGGGTGCTTCAATGGGGGGTGCAGCAGCAATTGATTTCACCCTGACTTACCCAGAAGTAGTAGAAAAACTAGTTTTAATAGACAGTGCTGGGTTGAAAGGCGGCTCACCATTAAGCAAATTGATGTTTCCGCCATTGGATGCTTTTGCAGCTAATTTTTTGCGTAATCCCCAAGTACGCGATCGCATTTCCCGCACTGCTTACAAAAATAAGCTTTTAGCATCGCTTGATTCTCAATTATGTGCTGCATTACATTTAGAAATGCCTAATTGGCGCCAAGCCTTGATTGCTTTCACCAAAAGTGGCGGGTACAGTGCTTTTAAACTGAAGCAGCTTGCAGAAATTGTGCAACCAACTTTAATTTTGTGGGGTGATACAGATCAGATTTTAGGTACAGTAGATGCCAATAAGTTTAAAAAGGCAATTCCCCATAGTAAACTCATCTGGATTCAAGACTCTGGACATGTCCCACATTTAGAACAACCACAAATAACCGCCCACCACATTTTAGAATTTCGGAAATTTGTTCGTAGTCAGGACTTTAGTCCTTAATATTGTCAGCACTAAAGTGCTTACTACAAACCCGCGCAACTATTAATCTATAATCACCACGTAGTCCGAATTACCTAGTCGTATAACCAAGTATTAGCAGCAAAATCGTCTTCTTCTTTCTGACGTTCTAACAAATGTTCTGGTACACGATGTGATTTCCTATAGCCCATTGGGTCATATTTTTCTTTGACTTGAATTGCGGATTTATTTTCTTTTTCTTGTTGCACTTTTTCTTGTTGCAATAAATTCTTTTCTTTCTCTTGTTGCAATAATTCTTTTTCTCTTTCTTTTTCTTGTTTCAAAGAATTATTTTCTTCTATGAGTTGAGAATTAGCTTCAGCAAGGTGTATTGCTGCTTTTTTAGCTTCTTGCAGTTCTTTTGTCAGTTTTTCTGTCGAGGCTTTTTGTTCAGACACACTTGATTGCAAATCTGCAATTTGCTGCTGGAGAGATTTTTCTTTGTCTTGCTTTTTTTCTAAAGTTTCTTTTAACTCTTTGATAATAATTTCCAAATCAGCCTTAGTAGGAATGGTGCGTTTAGCAGCAGTTGGTTCTGGTGTCTGCGTTGGTGATGCTGCTGCGGCTGGAGTCTCTTGTTCAGTAACTTCTTCAGCGGTAACTTCAATCACAGAGTCATTTTCATTCGGTGTCAATTTTTGTGCTTCTTCTTGTATTAAGTCAGAAAGACGTTTCTTAACCATTATTTTCTCCAATCAAGCAGTAATTCATCAGCTACACGGCGGTAATCTAACTCCGCCTCCCGCGCATTCTTTCCTCGCCATTGAGTAATCGCTACACCCTCCAGTGCAGCCCTTTCATGAGCTTTATAAGTACGGATGAAGGCTTTACAAACCGGAATTCCCATCCGCAATAGAGTTTCTTGTGCTTCTCTGGCTTCACCCACACTTCTAGCATCAACTTTAGTTAGTAGTACCCGATGGGGAACTCCCACAGGTCTAACGGATGTCTTGACTGTCTCAACAAGAACCGCTAAATCCATAGCAGATGGTGGTGTAGGCAAAACTAGATAATCTGCGATCGCTACTACTGTCACTAATGCTTCAGAGTGCAACGCCGGGGGCGTATCCACCACTACTAAATCGTAACCTGTTATCTTTCTTAAATCACCTAACAGTTGCGGATTACTTTCTTGGGATAGATCAAAATCCATGCCATTCTGATTACGCCCTGCCCACCAACTGGCAGAACCTTGAATATCTGCATCAATGAGAATCACCTTGCTCTTTTTCCCAAATTGTGCAGCCAAATTGACTGCGGTAGTCGTTTTACCGACTCCTCCCTTACCGTTGAGAATAATAATGATTTTTGGCACTGCTTACTTCCGACGCTGCCTTAGATGAATATACCGCTTTGTGTGGACTCTCATCACAGAAAAACTCATAAAATATAAAAATTCAGCAGCCGTCATTCTAAACAAACTTCTATGACAGCAACCTACAACTTGCCAGATGGTGACAAAATACTACACTATCTGCGGTTGATAAATTTTATCACTCTACCAGTGAAATATGTAGAAAATTTTGCCAAAGTTTATGTTCTACCTAGTTTGTTCGCGCAGCATCCGCCTGATCGCAGGGCTTTTCTGTATCACACTGAGAAACTCTATCTCCCTACCTGAGTTTTTCGTAAGCAGCTAAAATAATTTTTTCTGTTTCATCCCAACTAATACATTTATCAGTTACAGAAACTCCATACTTTAATTCTTCTCGCTTACAATTCATAGGTTGATTACCTTCATACAAATTAGATTCCAGCATCACACCGACTATTGAAGTATTACCATCAACTACTTGTTGAATCACATTTTCCAAAACACTGGATTGTAATTTGTAGTCTTTATTAGTATTACCGTGACTACAGTCGATAACAATCCTGGGTGATAAATTTGCCGCCTTTAATTTATCTTCTACTAATTGGACATTGGCAGCATCAAAGTTGGGTTGATTACCGCCTCGTAAGATAACATGACCATAGGGATTTCCCCTAGTTTCAAATACACTCACTTGTCCCTTGTGATTAATTCCTAGAAAATTATGTGGGCTTTTCGCTGATTGCAGAGCATTTAAGGCAACTTGAATATTCCCATCAGTACCATTTTTAAACCCCACAGGCATAGAAAGTCCACTGGCCATTTCACGGTGCGTTTGTGATTCAGTAGTTCGAGCGCCAATAGCAGACCATGTAATTAATTCACTAATGTATTGAGGGATGATAGGATCTAATGCTTCTGTACCAGCGGGTAAATCTAATTCTGCTATCTTTAATAAGAGACTCCGTGCAGTTAACAATCCTTTTTCTACATGAAAAGAATCATCCATATCTGGATCATTAATCAATCCTTTCCATCCTACCGTGGTTCTGGGTTTCTCAAAGTATACCCTCATAATGAGAAGTAGTTTATCTTTAACTCGTTCAGACAAATCTTTCAATTTCTGGGAATACTCAATAGCTGCTTGTGTATCATGAATCGAGCAAGGACCAACTACTACAAATTTTCGGTGATCCTGAAAATCTAATATATTTTTTATTTCCTGTCTATGTTTCAAGACAGTTTGTTCCGCTAATTTCGTTAAAGGTAATTTTGCTTTGACTTCGTTGGGTGTTAATAATACGTGAGAGTTCTTAATGTTAGTGTTAAATAATTTATTATGCATAAAAAATTTTCGTGTAGTTGTGGCTACTATACTTGTGAGCAAAAATTGATATCCATATTTTAAATCAAAAGTACAACATCAACTTATATAAATTTAAAATAGCCAGGTTTTTTGTCTGATCAATTTCTGATTACTTAATATTTGAGTATGTCAATAAATACTGATATGGCAATCTTTAATGTGATATGTAAAAAATTCAATAAGCTGGGTAAAGCCCAGCATATCTAGGTTCTGGTAGGCAAAGCCAACCTAGAGGTATTTCAAAAATCAAATAGAAGTGCCATCTATCATTGTTTTCTTTTCATAACTTACAGGGGTTTTGCCCCGACAATCTGCTATTTTTGCCTGAAAATGACTGAAAAAAGGGGGAAAAGACTTCCCCCTTGACTTGTTTATAAAAATGATCTGTTGGTGCTGGTGTATTTTATTACAGCCGCTAAGTATCTGAGGACATCCTTCCTACTCTCTATTACCCGCTATATTAATGCCATACAAAAACCTTTGCTTCGTATGTCCCTAAATCTGTAATGATGCCATCATCTCCTATTTCAAGATCATAATCACCCGTCCATTCATGCCACGTACCACCACAAGGAAAATTAGGAACGTGATAACCAGCTAAAAAGCTGTCAGAGAAATTCGCCACAACCACAACACGAGATCCTTCATTGTTCCAACGACTATAAGCTAGTACCTTAGCTTCTACATTTTCGTGAATAAATTCAATATTTTCCGTATAAAGGGCATGACTATTTTTACGTAGATGAATTAGTCCTTTATAGTAATCACACAAGCTACGATTTAAATCATTACTTGGCAGCGTCCAATCGATTTTAGATGATTCTGGTTGTTTAGGTTTATATTCACCAAATTCTTCACCCATCCAAATTAAAGGCACACCAACTGATGTCATGAGAATAGCTGCGCCCAATTTAGCCCGATTAAAACCTGCTTCATCAAAAATATCACGATTAGCCAGTTCTACCATAGTCCGTTCATGGTCATGGTTAGTTAGGTAATTCACCACATTGGTTGCACCCATAAAACCTTGACGTTTAGCATCGATGACGTCTTTGAGACTTTCTAAATCAAAAGTATCACCACAAATATGCGCCATAATGGTATGACGGAAGCTATCGTGCCAACAACCATCCATCGGGCCATCTACGTTGGTGATATCAGTTGTTTCTGGTATATGTTCGGCAATATTATAAAAAGGTTTAGTACCAGCGGTTTTTTTGGCTTCTGGCACAATCCAGTGCATGAAATCATAATTGCCAATTTGCCGAGCGGCATCATAGCGAATACCATCTACATGATATTCTTCAATCCAAAAACGGATAGTATCACCGATAATTTTCCGTGCTGGATAAATATCTAATTGTTCGTCATAGTGTTCGTAATTAAACTCAGGTCCCCAGTTATTTTCAGGATCGCGCGGAGAATGGTGATACCAATAATCATGGTCAATCTGGGTTAATGGACTTGATGCTTCTGAGTGGTTATAAATGCCATCCATAATAACACGGATGCCTTTACCGTGACACTCGTCAATGAGGTGCTTTAATTCAGCAGTAGAACCGTAACTAGATTCAGTGGCAAAGAAATGACGCGGATTATAGCCCCAGCTATAGTCCCCAGGATATTCTTTGATAGGCATCAACTCAATGGCGTTGATTCCTAAGTCACACAAATAATCTAATTTTTCAATTACATGTTTATATTTACCACGGGCATATGGGTCGTCTTCTCCACCCGAAAAATCTCCCACATGCAATTCATAAATTACTAATTCATGGTCAGGAGGTAAAGGTTTATCTTCGTGTTTCCAAACATAGGTATCAACGATTCTTGCTCCATCCTTAATCCGGACAATACCGTTATCTTCACCACTCAATTCATCAATATCGGTAGCATAAGGATCTGTAACATCAACCCACTCTTCTGGTTCAAAAAACCATGAGTTTGATTGTACCCGGAATTTATATTGATAATCACCATCTTCGAGTTCCACAGTTGTCCGAAAATAGCCATCTTCACCCTTTTTCATTGGGATTTCTTGCCAATCTGAAAAACTGCCTTTTAAGGTAGCTCCTTTGTTATAAGGTGCAAATAAATTAAACTCAATAGGCTTTGCCATAAAATTGTTTGGAATAGAAAATGTAGATATGAATATTTTCTAATCATAAAATCAATTTGCAAATCAGTCCTAAGAGATAATTAGTAAATAGCTTCCTCTATCTGGGGTGGGATTTTGTTGTCCGGATTAGCTCTATATTTAATAAAAGCAAATATTCACTCAACAAATAATACAATTTAATCGAAATATTTGCTAATGAAATTAATCATGTTCATTAATGTTATCTTGCCAATAACTTAATAACCAATTTGCTGCCGTAGCTCTGCGAGTTTGCCGCGGACCAAATTCACCAATTTTATAACCCTTGAAACCCAGCTTTTCTTTAGCAATTTGTTTGTTGGCTGGAGGAATAGAACGAGTTAATTTGACTGTTGGTGGGCGATTTTCAATAAAATCAGGTGGTTGTGGGTACTCATTTTGCCATTCTGCCGCAACTTCGCTATTGTCCCATGTATCATTTGAAGAGTCATAGCGATAGCCTAAATAATGCCATACTAATTGGTTGACTGTAGCATCATCAATTTGATCATTGAGAATTGCCCAAATGGTATCTGTGTTGAGTGGTGGCAAGTTAGACATAATTAACTAAAAATTGACGATTAACGTGTGCAAAAATGAGTATTTGAGCAGATATTGGAGTGACATTCGTAGACTCCCAAACACAAAAACGATTTTATCTCTATCTACGCCTGCTGAAAAATTTATCCGTGAGAAAAACTCGATAATGCATCCACAAAGCAGGTAGACTGGAAATCGTACAGCATAGACCAGTCAATGCAAAATCCTACACCATTGCCAAAGATAGTCCGCGCCCATGTATTCATTTCCGGTCGAGTGCAAGGGGTGGGTTATCGCTATGCTACTGTCGATACAGCCAGTCAGTTGGGGTTAACAGGTTGGGTGCGGAATCTCCCGGAGAACCAGGTGGAGGCAGTTTTTGAAGGGGCGCAAGTGGTCGTCGAAGAAATGATTCGCTGGTGTCACGCTGGCCCACCTGCTGCGGTAGTCAAAGATGTTGGAGTTGAGTATGAACAACCTGAAGGTTTGCGGGGGTTTGAAGTCAAGCGTATTGAGTAAATATGTTTTAGTTCGAGTTGCCTGTCCACAAATAGAGACCCATTTTATAGTATTCTTGAAATCCTAGTCGGTGATATACATTTAGCCTCATTTGCGAAGCTTGCAATGTTGCTACATGGTATCCAAGGGTAAGGGCTTTCTGTAGTGCTGTTAACACCAATGCTGTGGCGAATCCTTGACCTCGCGCTTCTGGAATTGTGGCTACAACATAGATACCCGCTACTTGTGTATCTAGATACAGTGCTGAGGTTACTACAGGTAGATTTTTCCACCAGCCAATAAAACGTATATATCTAGAGGAATCAATTCCTAAACTTAGCTCTAAGTCATAAAAGGCATGATATTCAGTCTCAGGAATTTCAAAGCCAACCATTGCAACTTGTACCCAATCCTTCAGGCTTTCGCTATTATTAACCTGGGCGATCGCTAAATCTGCTGGCGAAGACTGCTCTTCTGGTACAGTAGATAAATCAATGGCCATTAAAGATAATTGACTAACAAGATTTAATCCTTTAACTTCTAAATATTTTCCTAAATCCGGTGGTTGAGTTGCTGGGCCTGTCCACCAAAACATTGGCACCTGCCGCGAAGTAAAATAATTAAGAGTTGCGGTAATCGTATCATCCAGTTGATCTGGGTGGAGTTGGGCACGGCAGACACCGTTAAAAAACGGGAAAGAAATACCCGTGAAAAACCGGATTAAATCAGCTTCAGAATAAAGTTCTCGACCGGACGCACGACCATAGTGCGTGAACAAGCCGAACATATTATTTTCCAGCGCTGTCACTAAGCCGGGTGCTGATAAATCCTGTAAAACTTGGTTCACTTGAAAACTCCTAGTACCTCAAGGCTGTAATAGCCTTTAGAAACTGTTCTTAAACACACTTATAAAGGTCTGGCATAATTGTATCCTGAAAATTCACGCCACTGAGGTTAGCATCCTGAAGATTAGCACCCCTCAAATTAGCTCCTTGAAGATTGGCCCCTGCCAAATTTGCTCTTGAGAGGTTAGCCCATGATAAATTTGCACCTCTTAAGTCAGCTTCACTGAGGTTAGCCCTCAACAAATATGTACCACTCAGGTGAGCTTGGGTGAGATTGGCTTTGTATAGGTTAGTTTGATAAAGGTAAGTCCCCATCAGTTCTGCTGCGTGCAAAATGGCTTCACTGAGGTTAGCCGCAATTAAGTTAGCTCCCATCAAGTTGGCAAAACAAAGGTTAGTCCTCATTAACTGTGCTGTACCCAAATCAGCATCTCTTAAGTTAGCGTCTCTTAAGTCAGTACCAATTAAGTTGGCATTAAAGATGACAGCGCTTTGCAGATTTGCCTGGCTTAAGTCAGCTCCAATCAAATTAGCATGACTGAGATTGGCCTGAGTCAATATAGCGCCGCTTAAGTTAGCCACACTAAAGTTTGCTGCGCTTAAGTTAGCTTCTATGAGCTTGGCTTGATGAAGGTTTGCACCACTCAAATCAGCACTTTTAAGGTTAGCCCGCACTAATAAAGCATGACTTAAATCTACCTTGTTCAAGTTAACTTCTTGGAGATCTGCACCTCTGAGGTTATCTCCTTTGAGGTCGGCGGTGCTTAGGTCTAATTTTATTTGAGGATTTTGCTGTCGCCACTTTACCCATGTAACTGCACCTGCTTTGAGTAAAGTCAGATGCTCTAGATTTGCCATTTTCTCTCCTTTACTCATTTGCACTCTGGGGATGTACCCGACCAGCGACATTTTCTATCGCCGCTAATGCTCCCGCCGCACCCGCGAGGATATCCTGTTCTTCTCCACCTAAGTACAGTCGGCCAAAGCTGCCTACAGCTTGCACTTCTAGGATGTTAATTGCTGCGGCTTTTTCGGCTTCATTGGCAGCTAGTGCAGCGTAAGTAGCAGGCTGAACTTCTAAAACATACAGGGTTTGTCCTGCTAGTAGGAGTTGTCCTCGGCGCGTGCGATTGATTAATTGTGTTTGGTAGGCATCAATGTTGCGGATAATTTGGTTAGAAACAACACGCGGTTTGAGACATTCCTCTTTTTTAACTCCTAGTGCCGCCAAAATTGCTTGACCCGCAGCCCGTGTTTCTCCTTGGGAGCTAGAATGAATTTCTAGTAGACCGTAGAGTCGTTCAACTACCTGTACTCCTGGGCGCACAGAGGCAGATTTTAGCGCTACATCTGTAATGCGATTGATTTCAATACCCGGAGAGACTTCAATCCATAATGATGTATCTCCTGGCAATGGCAAAAAACCTTGGGCTACTGTTCCCATATAAGCTGCATGTTGAGGTTGCAGGCTGTCGAGAAAGACGAAACTGCGTAGTTCTATTCCCAAGATTATACTCTCCAGTCATGAGGATACAAGTTAACTATTGCAATGTGTGAGTGTAACCTTAAACTACCATAAGGTTTGGTACTGTGTTATTACCTATGACTGGGGTCAAGTGTTTGAATTTCTGCCTGGAGATTGGCGCGAGCCGATTGTTCGGCAACCTCGAACATCAAAGGTGTATGATAAATGCGCTGCCGCTGCAAAAAATGCTCTAAAACTTGTCTACGACCTGTAATATATTCTAATTCTGACAACCAAGCATATTCTTGGCGAATAGCATGGGCGTATTGTCGGTACTGGGCTGGGTTAGTTGCCAAAATAGCCAAATCTGCATCGAGTAAGACTTGGCTATCATGGTCATCAGTAATGGCTTGGTGATATTTAGTATGTAAAATGAGACAAGTAATATTAGTAATATTACTCATAGAAATACCCAAATTACTCAGCATCTTACAAGCATAGTCTGAGCTTTGTTCTTCATTATCTTTTGCCTGGCTGTCATATACGACATCATGAAACCACGCTGCAAGTTTCACAGCAACTAGGTCATGAGCGTAGGCTTGCAAAATATCAATTGTGCTGAGGACGTGTTCAATATGTTGGAGTGTGTGGTAGTGGCGATCGCCTCTAGAATAAGCTTCTACCAAATCAGTAAAGGCTTGCTCAATTGCTACTTGATCAACTCCGAAATCTTGCAATGTATGTTGCCAGGAACAAAATAATCGCATTACTAGTACTATATGGCGTAAATCCAGCCACCAATTTAAATTAGAGAACACCCTATTTTATAAGTATTTTGACTGCCTCGCAGTGCTACTAGTGCAATTCGGCGTAAATAAGCAGACCAGTTGAAATCAATGAAAAGCCTACAGAATAATCTTTTTGACTGTTGACTGTTGACTTCCGCTTGGCGGTACTAGTGGTTCATCTCATTAATATTGAAGAGTTAAATAAAATATTAATTTCTGGTAACTACTAATATACTTTGGCGTACATTTGCTGGTCAGGGACAGTTATAGAAAAAGGAATCACCAGAGGGCGGAAGACACAGAGAAATAAGGAACAAAGAAGTTTATTGCGTTAGGTTGGCTGATGTTTATTTGTCAGTACCTAAAATCTGGGGTTCATTACTTTGATTATTTTTTAAATTCTTGAAGAGTTTATCAATAATCCAGGTCAGTAATTGTGGCGAATAACGTTTGAGAAAATGCGTATTTTTAGCTGTTGCATCGGGAAATACGTGTAGTTCGTTGTGAATAATTCCTCGAATTGTGGCACTCATTACCTTAGCAGGATCAGTTGCTAAATTTTCTGGGAAGCCATGAAAACCTTCTGCTAAAGTTCCTAAACGTTCTGATTGAAGAATTGGAGTGCGGCTAAAAGAAGGATAAACAACTGTCACCTTCACATTGTGGTCTTTGACTTCTTGGAAAAGTCCTTCACTGAATCCCCGTAGACCAAATTTGCTAGTTGCATAATGAGCCATTCCACTCGGTGCATACCAGCCCGTAACGGAAGAAATATTGACAATGTGACCTTTTTTACGGGCGATCATATCAGCAATGAAAAGCGCACTTAATCGCATTGGGGTGAGTAAATTTATTTGCATCAGACGCTCCCATTTTTCACTAGGAATTTCGTCCATGCGGCCATAAAGTGCAATCCCAGCATTGTTAATTATAATATCAATGGGGATATTGAGTTCCTTTACTTGACGATACAAAATTTCACATCCCTCGCGGGTAGAAAGATCTACAGACATGCAAGCAAGTACTTCGCCAATTCCGATTTCATGGTGAATTACTTCTATTTGTTCATACAGTAACTTGTCATCTACATCCGTTAAAATTAGTCGGCTACCAGCTGCTAATAACTGTCGGGTTAGTTCCTGTCCGAAACCACCAGATGCACCAGTAATTAGCACAACAGCCTTGTTTAGCTGGGTCATATTTTTATTGCAAGAGGTCTATTGCAAGCTATTAGTTATTGAGGCGATCGCTTAGTTTTACGCGTTTTAGGAATCAAGCAAAGCGATGACATTTAATCATTCATGAATCTTGACATAAAACAATTTTATGAAGGGATTATCAACATTTGGTAATTTTTACAGATTTTCTTTCTAATCCTAAAGTTATTCTGTGGAAATTAGATGAGCGATGGGTAATGATTGAATTTTGCTCGTAAACAGAACATATTTTACATTTAGCGTCCTAATTTATCTGGCTGTTGCTATACAAAAATAACCAATTATTTATAGTTTGCGATCGCTTGAGGTGTACAAGATGGTTTGTTAAACTTGATACTGAAATATTGTCTTGTCCCAATGGCAAAATCCGCAGATGTCAGCACCAAAAGGTTAATTAGTCTCGCACCCGATAACTGGGTAAGATGGGTAACACAGCTACCTGATATTGTTGTCAGTGAAATTATCAATACAGAATTTCAGTGGATTAGCCGAGAAAGTGACGTTTTAATCCGCGTCCAAAATCCTCAAGGCGAGGGATTTCTAGTTCTCAATGAATTACAGTTGCGCTACAGTGCCAAAATGCCGCGTCGGATGCGTGCCTATGCAGGGTTAGCAGAAGAGAAATATAATTTACCAACTTATCCCGTATTAATCAATATTCTCAAGTCTACAAATGCAGAAATTCCCACAACATACACATCAAATGTTGCGGGTTTACAAGTACGTTAAGACTACCGAGTAATTAATTTATGGGAAGTAGATGTCAATATAGCTTTTCAACAACCGTTACCTTCATTGCTTCCCTTTGTACCAATTCTCAAAGGTGGACAGGATGAATCTACAATACGAGAAGCCTTACAGATTTTACGTGCGGATGAACAATTAAACCAACTGGAGACGGTTTTAGCATTTTTTGCTACGTTTGTACTAGAGACGGCGTTAGTTCAAGAAATAATGAGGTGGGATATGGCTGTTTTACACGAGTCGCCTTGGTATCAAGAAATATTACGCGAGGGAGAAGCACTAGGTGAAGCACGTGGACAAAGACAAGGAATAATTTCTAGCATCGAAACTAGCCTAGACGCAAAATTTGGCAGTGATGGCTTGGAATTGATGCCGCAAATTGTCCAAATATCTGAATTAGAACGATTAAAATTGATTTTACGGGATATTATCACAGCAAATACTGTGGAAGAATTGCAGCAAATTTTGTAACCCCAGATTTTTGAGATAATATTAAATTACATACTTTCTTTGTATCTGGCTAACAATTTGGGAATGTAATCATAGCCATCTACACCAATAATGGCAATCATTTTAGGACGGTGTTGCTGTAATAGACTTTGGAAAGCTTCTACTCCTATTTGTCCTTGTAAAATTGTGAGTAAACCTGCGGGTTGTCGCCACTCATTAGAAGCAATTTGTTCTAGTAAATACATGCCTAAGGCACCAGTATAAATAGCTTTTTCTGAGTTTTGTAGTTGATAATAAGCTTCAGATAAATAAGCTAGATTACGTCCTTGAAGATACAAGTCGCCAGCAACTTGGGCTGTTTTAAAGGCATTTTCTAAATAGGGAATTGCGGCTGGTGCTTGACCTATAACTAGATAAGCAATACCTAAACTACTGAAACATAAAGCTTTACTTTGAATATCGTTTAACTGTTCTGATAACTTTAAACCTTGTTCCAAATAGTTAATAGCTGTTTCGTAAATCTCTGGTTCTATTTGTTCGAGTTGTTGTGCCTGCATCACTTCGCTATAACCCAGATTTACCAGGGCGTTGGCTTCTCCGGTGCGTTCTCCAGATTGCCGACTTAGCATTAATGCCCGCTGACTATAGTTAATCGCTTCAGGATAATTTTTCTCTTGTACATAGGTACGGCTGAGGTGGTTAAGATTGGCAATTTCACAGGGGCGATCGCCTGCATTTCTAGAAATTTCTAGTGCTTGCTGATGAAATTGGATAGATCGCTGATATTGTCCTAGAGCACGCTGTGAATAGCCAAGGAGTGTCAAAATTCTGGCTTTTTCCTGGGTTCTGGCAACTCGTCGCAGTGGTTCATCTAAATAATCTAAGGCATCACGTAGAGAACTACCAGAGAAAGAAGCAAAAATTCCCCCATAGAGAGGAAAATATGAACGCTGGGAAAAATTGCGGAGAATTTGCAGCATCACTTGAGAACAGGCATTACTGTATGTAGCCCTATTCTGAAAACCACTTGCCAATTGACTCCAAATTACGGCAAAGGTTAAGAACGTGGAAATCGACAACTTTGAACCGGCTTGGATATTATAGGCTTGTTGGTCAAACCAGTTGACTAAACCTAGTTGTAAATACTGCAAAATTAACGCCATCTCTACCCAGTCACCAAGGGTAAGATTGTTGTGGCGTTCGGCAAATTCAATGGCAGATTGTTCCATTGCTAGGGTGCGAAAAAATGCTTGGGGAATATCACTTTTAACTTGTTTCGCCCAAGTTGCCCAAGGGCCACTTTCTCCAGGGACACCGCCAAATCCCAATTGCTGATTTTGTTCATACATCCAACTTACCAAGTCGTTTTGCAGTCGTTGCCGAGCATTTAAACCACGGGTAATTCCTTGGGTGATTTCCTGCAAGTCCGAATCTACCTGAGCAAATTGTTGTAAGGCTTTGGATAACTGCTGTAGTTGTTGCGAATTTGGTGGCTGTTTTTGATTGGGATCGATAACCCGTAAAAAAGTCGCCAGACGTTCATCAGTAGCAGCGGTAGTTATCTCTTTGACTGCCGAGGCGATCGCTTCTGTAGCTTTATTTTGTTCCCAATATCGCTGCCATTGGCTTTGAATGGTCTTAATTGCCCTCAAACTCCGACTGGCTTTAGACTTCTTCAATTCATCGGTTTCATTATCTACTTGAGCTTGGATGGTGGTGAGGCGATCGCTCAAAACTAATTCAAAGACTTCTCCTGTCCCCGAAGTAATATTTTTCTGCAACATTTGATACACCATTTCCACAGAGCTAATTTTGCCCTGGAGAGTGGCTTGGACAATTTCATCAATTAAAGCGAGATATTGATCACGTAATGGCAGAGATTCTGACACTGTAGCTACTGGAAAACGTCAATTCTCATTTTAGGACATGGGGAGTGGGGTTTTGTCCAGAGCATTCCAATTCAATGGGATTTATTTCGGAATAATATTTGGTAAAAAGAAGATGTATAAATCCATGCTCTCCGATTTATACAACAATCTCATCAGTGTCTGGCAAAATTTAAAGTTCAGTTTAGTTGGTGGCGAACTGTAAACATAAAAGCTCTGTCATTCCTGAGTTTAAATAATTAGTTTCTTACTGCTCTCTCTCTCACCCATTGTTTTAAGAGAGGAACTTCAAAATCATATTTTCCATTGATTTGTTGTAGAATATGATAACGCAACAAGCGAGTTAATACCTTTTTTTCAATTGGGGTATTAATAAAATTTAAATTATCTGTCCTGGCAATTTGTAATAATAATTCTTGACCGATTGCTATTTCTTCTGGGTTTGTGCCAGTAAATTCTGTCCAAGTATTTGTAAAATAAGGTTGCCCAGAAGTAAATGCCTCATTAATAGAATCTTGCAAGAGTTCAGGGGTAATTAAATCAGTACGGTTCAAGTTAGCTTGATTTACCATTGATGCGCCTAATAATTGCAAGCAATAAGGATGACAATTAGTAATCTTTAATAGTTCTTCTACAATACCTGGAGCGTAACGCAGTTTAAAAGCCGGATCTGGATTAAGCAGTAATTCCTCAGCTTCATTAGGTTCAAGATAAAGCATTTCTATCGGCACAACGCTGATAAAATAGCTGCTCCAATTCGGTCCTAATTCTTCTAAAGTTTGCACGCCAGAAAAGAGAAAACCAAGTTGTTCATAATGTTGAATTAGGTGGCGTAATTGGTCTAATAAACGTGAAGTTATTTGTCCTGTTTCGATAGCAGTACCAATTTTTTCAAATTCATCAAGATTGAGAAGAATGCGCCGTTCTCCGATTTCGTCAAGTGCTTCATCTAACCAATCTTCTAAGGTTGTATAGGGACTATCTTGAAATTCGTTGCGTTTGGGGACATTTGGTAATTTAACGCCTTGACTTTTGCAGTCTTTATGAATTGCACGGACTAGTCCAAAACAAAAATCAGATTCTTTGTTAGTAATGGCAGAACTTTGCATATCCACAAACACGGGGAGGATATCACTGGGAAGCAGACGAGGTAAGTTATACAAAAAGGAAGTTTTGCCACAGCGACGAGGACCATGTAAAACGAGGGTTGGTCGGTCACGGTTTAAAATTTTACGGACAATTTCATCGGCGAATTGCTGACGACCTTTAAACAAATCTTTTTGGTGAAGACGCACCGGATTTCCATATTGGAACGGGTTGATTAGTTCGCCTTGAGAGCGTTGGCGTTGTTGATTTTGTTCTAGTTGAATAACCCTTTCCCAATGTTCCAGTACAGGTGTCCAGCGTTTGAGGGCTTCTTTGTTAAGTCCAAGTGATGGTAATTGAAGTTTTAACAAAGCCAGATTATTATTAATCCTTTCTAATCCTCGTTCTCGCAGGGCTATATTTTGGTTTTCTAGTGCAGATTGAATATCTCTAACAATAGTTTGCAAGCGAGGAAGCAGGATAGAAAGTTCGGGTTTAACCTTTGGTAAGGGGGTGTCTGGAGTGGGAGTGTCGCTGTCATCATCGAGGTGATAGAAGGGGGAAATCAGGAAAGGTAAGATGGGATGGTCTGAGTTGGTAGTAAAGATTAGCTCTGGAATAGTTTTAATTTTATGGAGTTGGTCAGCAATAATTTGAGGTAAGGCATTTTGCAGGGTTATTTGTAATCCTGGTAAGGAAAAACTTTGGGTATATTGAAAGATTTTTAAAGCTTGTTGAGGATTCCTACGAAAAGCAGATATGAAAAGCTGCTCATGATTAGGTAAAGGTAGCGAAATGAGTTCGCTGGTATAGGGAGGTAAGCTATAAAGTAACTGCAATGGTTGAGGGCGGAGACGATTAATAATTGATAAAAAAAAACTCCAAGGCACAAATAAAAGACAGTCAAGAAATCGGTAATAGCTGACTAAGGTTACAGGGATAACTAATGCTGAAAGCCGTCCTAAATTTTGGGCAGAAATAGCAGCTATTAGATTGACAAAAAGCCAGATGTTTTTTGCTGGTGCAAGAGCAAAGCCTATTAACCCTACATAAATCAAAAACCAAGGAAGGGCTAAATCAATACTTTTATTTTCCCCCACTACGAACAACAGTCCGGATACCACGACTCCCGCCAGTCCTCTCGCCACGACTCCCGCCAGTCCGACCGCCACTCCGAGCGCTACGATGACCACCAGTCCGACCGCTACGATGACCGCCACTCCGACCACCAGTATGATCTCCATTCCGAAAACATCAGAATTTTTTAATACAACTATTAACCACAAAAAAGGGATAACCATTCCTAAAGGTAAAAATAAAACAGCTATTCCATAGGCAATTAAAATTACACAAGGGAATTGTAGCCAATCTAATAATTGATTGCTTGTAATTAGTCTTAAAATAAGAGGAATATTAAAAATGAATAAAAGTAGTAAATACTGACTAATAAATCGTAATTTTCCGAACAATAAAATATTGTGAAATTCTGTGTCTGGTCTGCGCCCATCTTTTTCTGCTTGAGGCAACCATTCATTCATGCGTTGCTGAAGCCTAGAAGGACAAAACATTGCCCACCAAAATAATTCCCACGTTTCCCGTAAAAACAGTAACATTTTATTTTAAATTGAATGATTAAATCTTTGACTTCTGGCTTTATTTTTGACCTTTCACAAATTCTGCAAACACACTGCTGAATAAATGCCCATCCTTTCGTAATAACCCATGACGCTGAAGGCTATCTACAATTGCAAAATCAGGACTAGGTAAATTACTTTCTCCCAACTGATAACGTAATGTTAAACGTTCAACTTCGGTTAAATCTTTCCAAAGTTCCTGAAAACGAGGACGGGATTGAAAATTAAACTCTTCTTTAGCTTTTTCTTGATTCTCCTTTTGCCACAACATCGCCCCTGCCATCTGCACATAATAGGGCAACCCTCCTGCTAACTCATCTACCCATTCCCATAACCCAGAATTAGGCGTAAATCCTTTAGAAATAATGCTTTGCCATGCTTCCTCCTCTAACGCTCCTAAAATAGTTGTACTGAAAATATTGGCGAAAGGAGAACCCAAACTCAAGGTTTCGTAAACTTCATTAAGAGGGCGTTTGCTGGCAATGACCATTGTTAATAACCCAGCAGAAGCCTTAGAACGCCAATCTTCTCCCCAATCCTGAAATAATTCTAATCTTTCTTTTTTACTAGCAATGGCTTCAAATTCATCCAATAAAATAATTAAACGATACCCTTCATCTACTAAATCCTGTAAGCCATCTTCTACTGCAAAGCCATCTTGATTATCTTCCTTTGACCAAGGATAATTCCCCGTTAGTCTGTGAATCCCTCTTCTTAATCCTTCAATAATCCCCTCTGGAGTATGAAAATTCCTACTGCTTAGATCCAAATCAATAACTAAAGGCTTTTGTTTATCAGCACAAAATTCGGTGATTCTTTTTTTGATATATTGCAGTAGAGAGCTTTTTCCATTGCGTCGCAATCCTACTATATTGATACATTGAGGGCTAATTGCACCAATCCGATTTTTAATCTCTAAAATCTCTCTCTTCCGTCCGTAAAAACGTTCTGGAGGAACGGGAGAACCATATTCAAAAGGATTATGACCTTTGGGCTTTTGTTGATGAAATTCTTGATTCTGTCTGAAAATATCTGGAAATTTTTCTTGAATAACTTGAGCCGAAACAGCCCGCCCCCCTAAATCGCTACTTTCATCACGAGAAAGATGTACAATGCCACAAACTTTTCCTGTTTGTAAATTTAGTAAAGGCGAACCACTAAAGCCTGAGTTAACTTGCCCTTGCTTTAACTTATAGAGCTTAATATCCTCTTTCCAACTGATTCCTTCATATCTAAAGCTAGCTGAATCTCCCTGAGAATAATCATTTCCCCTACTTTTGGGATAACCGAAAGTATAGCAATTATCGTTGGTATTGGGTTCTGTACTATCCAATTCAACACAGGGATGAGACAAACAATTTCCCTGTAATTTCAGCAAAGCTAAATCAATAGGAGCTTCGTATAATTGCGTAACTGTAGCTGTGTAATTCTGGTTTTCTGTCTTCCAGAATACCTCAACAGGGTTATCTTTGGCCGATTGAACTACATGGGCGCAGGTGAGAATCCAATTCGGTGCAACAAAAAAACCTGTTCCCTGACTACTGGCAAAGTTCAACCGCACCGTACAGCGTTGTAAATCATATTCTTTAGTCATTAATTGCCCTCACACAGCATCTTGATGAAAAGATCATACTAGACGTGAGGAAATTAACTCTTATTTACCCCATTCCATCGTAATTTCCAGGTTAGCTGTGCCTGTACCTTTAACAATTAAAGCGGTTAGTTCTCCTGATTCAACTCCTATTTGTAAACCTAGTTTGACGCTAAATTTATCTGGTTTAACTGTCTCGCTAATATCTTTTAATGTACCTGCGACATCTTCAGCAATGGATTTAATAATTCCGGTCGCTTGTTGAAAGACTCTGGTTTCAGCCGAAACAGGTTGTTCTCCTATAGGCGTAACTTCTACTTCAACTATTTTGCCGTCAGAAAGTTTAAAGGGAATAATTATGGTATTATTTGCCATACTTTATTTTTTCCTGTTAATTTTTTGTGCAAGGGTCTTCGTGAATAACGAAAATGATATACATGTTAGTACGTTTTGTAATATAAATTTGAGTCTGTCAAAAATTCATAAATAATTCCACCCTTCCGCTTACGTATGTCATTATGTCTGGTTTGTCTAGATTTATAGGTTTTGGCTGAGTTTTTCAAAGCGGTGTCCTCACCCTGACTTTTCACGTCATGTGGAAAAGGTAACGCAAAACCTAACCCCCCACCCCCCTTCCCTACGAGGGAATGGGGAGAAGTCAAAGTCTCTCTCCTCGCAGGAGAGAGATTTAGAGAGAGGTTTTCCAGATACCGTGAAAAGTTAGGTCCTCACCTCACCAACTGATCGGCAGAATTAAAGAACTGATGAAATAAGCCTTTGGTGACTAAAATTGTGGTCAATAAATTAGCGATCGCCACCATGAAAATAATTAAAATTTCGTAGGAGACGGCATCTAGAGGTCTAATTCCTGCTAGTAACTGTCCGGTGGTGATGCCGGGGATGGCTACCATACCTATGAGCATCATTTGATTGAGAGTGGGCAGAAACGCGGCTCTAATGGCTTCTTTGCGGTACTGGCTGACTGCTTGCTGGGGAGTTGCACCTAAGCTGAGGTGAGTTTCTATTTCCAAAGGTTGAGCGTTCATAGTGCTAACCAAGCGTTCCCCTGAGATGGCGGCGGCATTCATGGCGTTACCTAAAATGATTCCTGCTAAGGGAATTATGTATCGCGGTTCGTACCATTTATCTGGTTGAATAATTAAGAAGTTGGTGTAAAGCACTGTCAAGGCGGTACTGATTAAAATTGCTCCCCAAACCAAAGGCAAAACAGAGGGAATTTTTTGGCTGATGCGGTTTCGTGCGACAATCGCCGTAATTGTCAAAATTACTGCTAAAATCGCCAAAACTGCCCAAGGGTTGTCTAAAGCAAAAATGAAATCTAAAACGTATCCTAATACGAGTAGTTGGAGGATAGTTCTGCCGGTCACAATGGCTAAGTTTAACTCTAGTCCGAGTTTTTCCCAGGCAGATAAACCAATGGCGATAGCCATCAATCCGACAGCCAGTCCTAAATCCACCAAATCGAGCCTGATCAAATCCGTCATGGGTTTTCTCCCTCCTAAGCCGATATACTTGGAACTTTAATTCCAGGTGTTGGATCTTGGTTGATATGTATCACCTTTTTTACCAACCAATGGTATCCTTAACCATAAAATAAATTCAGTAATATCCCGCTTTGATGCGTATCCGGGGCGACAGTCTTTCCAAGGCTTTTTGATAAACATCTCAATCAGCAAAAATTGGCCGTCGAAGTGCATCCTTTGTATCTTCAAATTAATGAAAACTCATGATCCAAAGCGTAAATTCTATCCCTGCCTTTGATATTAAACAACAATACAGCACTATTGAAGCAGAAGTGAGTGCAGCTGTTCTAGAGGTTTTGGCTTCTGGGCGTTACATTGGCGGCCCCATTGTTGAAGGCTTTGAGCAACAATTTGCAGCCTATCATCAAGTAAGTCGTTGTATAGCTTGCAACTCTGGCACTGATGCACTCTACTTAGCATTACGCGCTCTAGAAATTAGTGCAGGTGATGAAATAATTACTACACCCTTTACCTTTGTGGCGACAGCTGAAGTAATTAGTGCTGTAGGTGCCAAGCCAATTTTTGTTGATATAGACACTACTACTTTTAATCTTGATTTACAGCAGGTGACTGCGGCGATTACTCCTCAAACTAAAGCCATTATCCCAGTGCATTTATTTGGGCAACCTGTGGATATGACAGCACTGATGGCCATCGCTCAGTCTCACAATTTAGCAGTTATTGAAGATTGCGCTCAATCTACAGGTGCCAGTTGGAATAATCAAAAAGTCGGCAGTATTGGACATATTGGTTGCTTTAGTTTCTACCCTACCAAGAACTTAGGTGGTTGCGGCGATGGTGGAGCCATTACTACTAATGATCCTGAATTGGCTACCAAGCTGCGGGTACTCAAGGAACATGGACAAACAAAGCAGTATTATTACGAGGAAGTTGGTGTAAATAGCCGCTTAGATGCCATTCAAGCGACAATTCTGCAAATTAAACTCCGACACCTCGATACTTGGAATCAGAAAAGGCAGGCGATCGCAGCTTACTACCAAAAATTTCTCAGTCAAGTTCCCGGCATTGTGACACCCCAAGAATTACCTGGTGGTGTTGGTGTCTGGAATCAATACACTATTCGCATCTCCACTGAAGGGCGAAATGGTTCTACAGCTACCTATCGAGACTCGGTGCGTAGTCAATTACAAGAACGGGGAGTAAGTTCAATGGTTTATTATCCCCACCCCTTACATTTACAGCCCGTGTATCAACATCTAGGTTATCAGCCAGGACAATTACCTGTGACAGAGTTAGCTTGTCAAGAGGTGCTATCTTTGCCCATGTTCCCAGAATTGACACAGGAACAGCAAGACCAGGTGATTTATGCGTTGAAAGATTGTTTAAGTTAAAGAGTAGGGAGTAGGGAGTAGGGAGTAGGGAGTAGGGGGAAAAGAGGCAGGGTGCAGGCTTCGCCGTGATCAGCCGTTAGCGTAGCTTCCCGAAGGGTACGGGGGCAGGGGAAAAGAGGCAGGGGAAAAGAGGCAGGGGTGCAGGGTGCAGGGTGCAGGGGGCAGGGGGCAGGGGGGAAATTTCTTCGTTACTCCCCACTCCCTAACTAAACGGTAAGAGCTATGCCGTCAAGCTTATCGCCTGATTAGCTATGGCTTCAACTAAGCCGCGCACAGCAGCAATCATGGCTACTTCGCTATTGAGTTGGTTAATGGCGGAACCTACACCAACGCCTGCGGCACCGGAGGCGATCGCTAGAGGTGCGGTAACGTTAGAAATGCCGGAAGCACACAGTACGGGTACTGATACCACACGGGAAATTTCATAAGCGGCTGCCAAAGTGGGGGCGGCTTTTTCAATTAATCCCAAGGTTCCGGGGTGTGCTGGCTGGCTGCTGGTACCGCCTTCGGTTTGAATAATATCAGCGCCGGCTTTGACTAGTTCTTCTGCAAGTTGGACTTGTTGATCTAGTTCCAGGATGTGGGGAACGGTGACAGATAAGGTGATTTCTGGCAACAGGGCGCGGGTTTGGTGAGTTAGTGCTAAAACTTCCTCTGCTTCAAATCTGCGTCCTTGGGCGTAAAAACTATCAAAGTTGCCAATTTCAATTAAATCTGCACCAGCAGCTACAGCTTGAACGAATTTTTCTGGTTCTACTGCTGATACACAAACTGGTAAATTAATCAAGTTTTTTGCTAACTCAACTAATGCAGGATCAGCTGCAATATCGACAAAAGTCGCACCACCGAGTTCAGCAGCTTTAATTATGGCAGCAACGCGATCGCGATCAAAATTATTCAAACCACTGATCACTTTCAAAACGCTGCGGTTGGTAAATGCACGTTGGAGAGTAGAATGCATTGTCATAGTTCTTCTTTTGAGGCTACGAAAATAAGGCCTATTCTACCGTTCCTCTGTCAGCAGAGTAGAAAAGCTGCAAAAATCTATGGTAGTTGCCATATCTTAATACTCTGATCTTTACTCCCGCTAATGAGGGTTTTGCCATCTGGACTAAAAGCCACAGCAAAAACTTCGGCTGTATGCTCTTGGAAATTATGTATCACTTGTCCTGTGCTGAGGTTCCATACTTTCACTGTTTTGTCATCACTCCCAGTAGCTATAGATACACCATCCGGGCTAAAGGCGATCGCATTGACATCAGCTTCATGTCCCACAAAGGTGCGTATTTCTTTACCAGTATTGAAATTCCATAGTTTAATAGTTTTATCATCGCTGGCACTAACCATTAAATTACCGTCTGGACTAATAGCTAAGGCGTTGACATCAGCTGAATGTCCTGTCAAATTAAATATTTTTTCTCCTGTGTTTAAATTCCAAATTTTAATGGTATCGTCAGTACTACCACTGATAAAAGTTTGATTATCGGGATGAATAGCTACAAATAAAACTTCTCCTAAATGACCCCTGATAGTGCGGATTTCTTCTCCAGTATTGAGATTCCACACTTTAATCAGCGAGTCATAACCACCACTTACCAAAATTTGATTATCCGGGCTAACGGCGACTGAATGAACATAACTTTTATGTCCTTTTAGGGTGCGAATTTTTTCTCCTGTATGCAGATTCCACACTTTGATGGTGTTATCTTTACTACCACTGACAAGAGTTTTCCCATCCTGGCTGATATTAACAGCATAAACCCAATCTGAATGTCCTTCAAAAGTGCGGATTTTCTGTTTTTTTTCCAAATGCCAAAGTTTAATAGTGGTGTCATCACTACCACTAGCAAAAATTGTCTTCCCAGAAGCAGCATTTTGTAGCTGAGGTTGGAAGGCTAGGGAATTAACATCAGCGAAATGTCCAATCAAAGATAAATTTTGCCAATTGTACAGAAATCCCCCAAAACCCAACAGCAAAATCACACCAGCACCAGCAATGAGGCGTTGATGGCGCAATCCAATTTGCGGTTGAATTACAGTCTTAGGAAAAACTGATGATTGCAAGTGAATCTTCAACGGTAAAGGCTGTATGGGACTTACTGCCTGTTTTCGCTGTGTTGGTATATCTTGTAGCACTTCATCGGCTGACTGGTAACGATGTGCCAAATCTTTTTGTAACAGCTTATCTAAAACCTGTTGCAATTTTGTTGATACAGGAGACTGCAAATTTTGCCGCCAACCTGACACCCAGCTATAACCCTGTTCCATATACAAATGATATGGATGAATAGCCGTTAACAGATAAAAGCAAGTTGCACCTAAACTAAATAAATCACTAGCTGGATATGCCAAACCATTTTTCATCTGTTCCATTGGTGCATAGCCATAGGAACCGATACTAGTACCTGTATGTTCCATAGAAGTTGCCGTTACTTGCTTGGCAACTCCAAAATCAATCAAGACTAAATTACTGGCAGAAAAAGAATTAGTATCTTGAGAACAGCGACGAATTATATTGTCGGGTTTTAAATCGCGGTGGATGACTTGATACTCATGAATAAACTTGAGAACTGGTAATAATTCCCTGAGAATTTGCCAAATTTGCTCCTCACTGAAAGTTCCCTGCTGTTTCAACTCCTGGCGTAAAGTTTGTCCGGGGATTAACTGTTGTACTAAGTATAAATAATGATCCTGCTGAAAATAAGCATACAAAGTAGGAATCTGGGGATGTTCTCCTAACTGTTGCAAACGCCGCGCTTCTTCGTGAAACAATTCAGTAGCCTTATGTAAAGCGGTAGTACCTGAAACTCGCGGTGCTAACTGCTTAACAACACAATGTTCTTTCAGCTTATCTTCATCTTCTGCCAAAAAAGTTCTGCCAAAGCCCCCACCGCCAAGTGGCTGGATAATGCGATAGCGGTTTCGCAGTAGTGGTATTATTCTTGTCCCACAACTCTGGCATAATTCTGTACCATCAGCATTGTGGGGGTTATCACAACTGGGATTGAGGCAGTAGCTCATATTTAGTTATTTATCAGCCGTTGTGAATTATATCCATATTTTCACCTACATTGTTCATATTTGCGATCGCTAACTGGAAAATAGGCGCGAGGAAGTTTCCCCCCTGCTTCTTCAATCTCCTCATCTTGCCATTCCCTCTTATGATGATAAATATCAGAAAAATATGAAGTCGCCACAATTCCACGGCAAAACATGGGTAGTATTTGGGAAATCGATTTTTACTCTCGTCCTATTTTGGACGCCAATCAGAAAAAAGTTTGGGAAGTTTTAGTTTGCGAAAGTCCTGGGGATATCAGTACACAGCCCGATTCTTTATTTCGTTACGCACAATATTGTTCTAGTACGCAGGTAAATTCGGGTTGGTTACGGACAGCATTGCAAGAAGCCATTGACAAAGCCGGAGAACCACCTATCAAAATCCGCTTTTTCCGTCGCCAAATGAACAATATGATTACTAAAGCTTGTCAGGATGTGGGTATTCCCGCCCAGGCTAGCCGTCGTACTTTAGCTCTCAATCAATGGCTGAAACAGCGCATGGAGGAAGTTTATCCCCAAGAAGAAGGTTATCAAAAAGGGACTAATCCTTCAGTACGTTTGGAAAGTCCTTTACCTCAAAGGTTACCCGATGCTTTAGAAGGCAAACAATGGGCATTTGTCAGCTTACAAGCTGCGGATTTTGCGGAAATGCCAGAGTGGGAAATTGGTTTTGGTGAAGCTTTTCCCCTAGAATTGGCTAATCTATCGCCAGAAACCCGGATTCCTGGGGTATTAATTTTCTCACCGAGAGCATTACCCATAGCCGGTTGGATGTCCGGCTTGGAGTTGGCTTTCTTGAAGTTTGATCCCAAGCAACAAGGAAGATTAGTTTTAGAAACTGGTGCTACTGAAAGTTGGATTTTGGCTAATATCACAAATCCCCAACTTTTAGCAGAAGCTGAAGGTTTTGAAAAAGCCAAACAAAAAGCTAATGGAGTGCATTTTATCGGTGTACAATCTGATCCACAAACCGAATCTTTTGCTGGATTTTGGCTTTTACAAGAGATCAATCTAGCTTAGATTTTATGTGAGTTAGACGGATTTTAAAAACCCCTCTCCAAACCTCTCCCCTAAAAGGAGAGAGGCTTTAAAGACTCATGTTAAATTTTGTTTTTTTGAATATCCAAAACTTAATTGAACTCACACCAGTAAACACATGAAGCTACCCGAACTAGATTCTACAACCATAGATCGCATAATAGAAATGGCCTGGGAAGATAGAACACCTTTTGAGGCTATTGAAATTCAATTTGGCTTATCCGAAAAAGACGTAATTAAACTCATGCGACGAGAAATGAAAGAATCTAGTTTTCGGATGTGGCGAGAGCGAGTCACCAAGCGCAAAACAAAACACCTAAATCAGCGGAGTTTTATTGCTGGTAAATTTAAGTCAGATAATCAAAAAACCTAAAAGTTTAATTTTTAAACATAAATTATTGTACTAAGGAACATGAATTAAATAACATGCAAGTCTCGTTTTTTACCTCACCCCGCCTTTGACTTGCGTCAAAGTCTCCCTTCTCCTTACCAAGGAGAGGGGTTGGGGGTGAGGTTCTGTATTTTATTAAATCCACATTCCTAATGACTTATGAATATTGGTATTTGGGTATTAGGTGACCAGCTTTGGGAACAACAAGCTGCATTACAAAGTTGTTCTCATCAAGAGAATGTACCTGTAATTTTTATTGAATCCCTACAACATATTCAAGTACGTCCTTATCACCAGCAAAAATTAGTTTTAGTATGGTCAGGAATGCGACATTTTGCTGAAGAATTACTTCATCAAGCATATGCTGTTACCTACAAAATAGCCGATGATTTCATCACACCCTTGAAAGCATGGATTCAAGACAATCACATTACAGAATTGCGGGTGATGACACCAAATGACCGCCCATTTACCCAATTCATTCAAAGTTTAGATTTGTCTTGTAAAATTACCCTAGTTCCTAACAATCATTTTTTGTGGAGTACAGAAGAATTTAATCATTGGGCTAAAAATCGTAAGCGCTTATTAATGGAAGATTTCTATCGAGAAGGTAGACGGCGTTTTCAGATTTTGATGGAGGAAAATCAACCAATTGGCGGTACTTGGAACTTAGATAAAGAAAATCGCCAACCACCCAAAGGTAATTTAAATACACCGCTTACACAGTGGTTTGAACCTGATGAGATTACTCAGGATGTCATCACCAAAGTTAAATCACTTACTATTCCCACTTATGGAGATTTAGAACCGTTTCGTTGGGGAGTAAATCGCCCCCAAGCCCTACAAGTTTTAAATTGGTTTATTCAACATAGATTATCTAATTTTGGCACTTACCAAGATGCCATGATAACAGGAGAAGAAACCATGTGGCACGCCTTAATTTCTCCTTACTTAAATCTGGGGTTACTCCAACCATTAGAAGTTATTCAAGCAGCCGAACAAGCTTATCAAAAGCAGCAAATTCCCTTAAATAGTGTAGAAGGTTTTATTCGTCAGGTTTTAGGTTGGCGTGAATATATGCGGGGAATTTACCATTTTGTAGATGCAGATTACCCTGATGAAAATTGGTTTGATTACACCCAACCATTACCAGAATTATTTTGGACTGGTGAAACTAAAATGAATTGTTTACACCAAATTATTACTCAAGTGCAACGCACAGGATACGCTCATCATATCCAGCGATTAATGATACTCAGTAACTTTGCTCTCATTGCGGGAATTTCACCCCAAGCAGTAGAAAATTGGTTTCACGCTGTATTTATTGATGCTTATGATTGGGTGATGCAAACAAATGTTATTGGTATGGGTTTATTCGCAGATGGGGGAAGATTAGCATCAAAACCTTATGCTGCATCTGCCAATTACATCAATAAGATGAGTGACTATTGTAAAAGTTGCGTTTATAACCATAAAGAACGAATTGGGGAAAATGCTTGTCCGTTTAATTTCTTTTATTGGAACTTTCTCGACAAACATCGTGATAAACTACAGACTCAAGGGCGGATGAGTTTTATTTTAAAAAACTTAGATAAAATGTCTGCTGAAGAAATACAGTCAATCCGTCAACAATCACAAAAATGGTGGGCTGATATCACTGTGTATTGAAAATTAATTCCCTCAGCGTCACTCGGCGTTAAAAAAAACCACACCACTCATCTTTTCCTCCAACAAATCCAACAACGCATCAACATCCTTTCCCACCTCCTCAAAACAAACAGGCGGCGGTGGTTCCGGTGCAAACTGAATCAACTTAATTTCACCCTTCCCAATACCAATCATCACCACTTCCACTTCAGGTTGATGATTATCCACAATTCCCAAAATTTCCTGAAGCCGATTTTCCACCTTATCGTTTAAATTTTCTATCGCCCCTTGAGGACAATAAACAAAATGCGGCCTTGGCTGCAAATCAATCCCCACAGTACCCTGACTGTTACCATTTGCTAACCACAAACCCCAAAATAGCGCCGCCAAATCCCGCTGATTTTCCTTAACAAACTTATCTAACTGACGACGCCACTTGCTATCCCCAGTTTCCGACTGACTACTACCAAAAATCATAAATAATTCGTAATTCGTAATTCGTAATTGATTATCTTAAACCACTTTGTACGCGCCAGAGACTTGCATATACACCGTTCTTCTCTAGCAGTTGTTCATGGGTTCCTGATTCGATTAATTTGCCGTGTTCCATCACATAAATACAGTCAGCATTGCGAATAGTAGAAAGACGATGAGCGATCGCAATGGTAGTTCTATCTACTGTAATCCGTTCAAGCGATCGCTGGATAGCCGCTTCGGTTTCATTGTCCACCGCCGAGGTAGCCTCATCTAAAACCAAAATTGGCGGATCTTTGAGTACTGCACGAGCGATGGCAATTCTTTGTCGTTGTCCACCAGATAATTTCTGACCACGCTCCCCAACAATTGTCTCATAACCTTGGGGCAGTTGCATAATAAAGTCATGGGCTTCAGCCACCTTAGCAGCTGTAATTATCTCTGATTCTGTAGCATCAAAGCTGCCATAAGCAATATTCTCGGCTACCGTACCATGAAATAAAAATACATCTTGACTCACCAAGCCAATACAGCGCCGCAAGTCCCGCAAGTTTAAATTCTGTAATTCAATGCCATCTAGGGTAATTTTCCCAGATTTCACCTCATATAACCGCAATAGCAGTTTCACTAAAGTACTTTTCCCCGAACCCGTCGAACCCACAATAGCAATGGTTTTTCCTGCGGGGACTCGCAAAGACAGATTTTTAATTATTGGTAATCTATCTTTGTAAGCAAAATTCACATGATGAAATTCCACCTCACCGCGCACCGTATCCACAGGTAAATTGACATTTCCCGGATGAATCGCCAAAGGAGTATCCAACAAATCCATCACGCGATTAGTAGAAGCCATTGCCCGTTGATATAAATCAAAGGTATCGCCTAACCTAGTTAAAGGCCAAAGTAAACGCTGGACTAAAAAGATTAATACACTGTAAGCACCTACAGACATTCTCCCAGCTACTGCTTCCATCCCACCAAACAGTAACAAGGCTGTAAAACTAATTAAAATCAACATCCGAATCAACGGAATAAAAGCAGCAGACAGAGCGATCGCTTTGGAGTTACTTTGTCTATAAGCTATACTTTCTATTTCTAAACGTCCGGCTTCATATTCCTCAGCCGTGAAACTCTTAATCGTAGTAATACCACTCAAATTATTGGATAAACGTCCATTGAGTAAACCTACCTTTTCCCGCACATCAGCGTAACGTGGTGCTAATAAGTTCTGAAAAGCTACCGAACCCCAAAGAATAAATGGCATGGGCAAAATTGCCATCCAAGCTATACTAGGAGCCAATACAAAAAATGCCCCACCAATAATGACAACGGTTGTGGCTACTTGAATGATGTCATTTGCTCCCACATCCAAAAAACGCTCTAATTGGTTAACATCATCACTGAGGATAGACATTAAACCACCAGTGCTGCGTTCTTCAAAATAAGCTAATTCCAATTCTTGCAGGTGTTTATATGCATCCAGACGTAAATTATGCTGAATCTTCTGCCCTAAGTTGCGCCACAATAGCTTATATCGATACTCAAAAAATGATTCTAGTATCCAAGTGACGACAGTGAGTAGAGACAGAATCAAAAATTGTCCCAAGATATCTTGAATCCCAAACTGGGCAATGATAGAATCCTGCTGCTGAACTACAACATCCACTGCAATCCCAATTAATGCCGGTGGTGCTAGGTCAAAAAGTTTATTTAAAACAGAACAACCAATAGCCAGCCAAATTTGCCGACGATACTCATTCCCGTAGTCAAGCAGTCGCTGAAGCGGATGCACTGAATGTCTACGCTTTGTCAAAATTTGATGAGATTTAATTGCTCTAGCCACAGTGATTTACAGTTGCGTGAACTCGATGTTACCACAATTAAGAGGCAGGGGGGCAGGGAGCAGGGAGCAGGGGGGGATAAGAAGCAAGGGAGCGGGGGTAATATAGGTAAAAAAAGTAGCAGGGAACATGGAAAAAGAACCAATTAAAAGTCATGAAGACTTGGAAGTTTACAAAATGGCATTTGATGTTGCCATGAAAATTTTTGAATTATCAAAGAAGTTTCCTGTAGAAGAGAAGTATTCATTGATAGATCAAATTCGTCGTTCATCTCGTTCTGTTTGTGCAAATCTTGCAGAAGCATGGAGAAAGTGTCGTTATGAAGCAGCTTTTGTCGCTAAACTAAGTGATTCCGAGTCCGAGGCAGCAGAAACGCAAACTTGGCTTAAGTTCGCGGTTACAGCGGTTCCCGCTATTATGCAATACGGTTTTCTCCCGGCCCCTATCCTAGCAAAGCTTTCAGTTTTGAGGATGTACCTCATAGCTGCTGGAAGTGCTGTAAATGTAATTATTTAGATGTGGAAACAGTAGAGAAATTTATGGAGCCTACAATCGCATTTTAAGCATTCTAGTAACTATTATTAACAACCCAACACCTTGGCTGTTAAAACGCTAATTCTCTCCCCTTGCCTCTTCTCCCCTGCCTCTTCCCCCCTGCCCCCTGCTCCCCTGCCTCTTTTCACCGGGGACGTGTCACCATAGAACAGGAGTTGCCAAAAGATGCATAAGGAGATAGAACCTTGAAAAGTCAACAATTGGGGAATTGGCAAACCACAGTTTTCGGAATTGTGTTAGCACTCATTGTCCTCGTCGGACTAAATTCCTTTGTGATTCTCAACCCAGGACAAGCAGGAGTCATCAGCATCTTAGGTAAAGCTAGAGATGGTGCGCTACTAGAAGGTATTCACATTAAACCACCTCTTGTCTCGGTAGTTGATGTGTATGATTTAACAGTACAAAAATTTGAAGTCCCAGCCGAAAGTTCTACTAAGGACTTGCAAAATTTATCTGCAAGATTTGCCATTAACTTTCGCCTTGATCCCACAAGGGTAGTTGAGGTGAGAAGGAAACAGGGAACTCTAGCAAATATTGTCTCGAAAATCATCGCTCCTCAGACACAGGAAGCATTCAAAATTGCGGCGGCTAGAAGAACAGTAGAAGAAGCAATTACTAAAAGGAGTGAATTAAAAGAAGACTTTGATTTGGCTTTGAGCGATCGCTTGGCTAAATATGGGATAATTGTGCTAGATACTAGCGTAGTTGATTTAAATTTCTCTCCAGAGTTTGCCAGAGCTGTAGAAGAAAAACAAATAGCCGAACAGCGCGCACAAAGAGCGGTTTACATAGCGCGGGAAGCCGAACAACAAGCGCAAGCAGATGTTAATCGTGCCAAAGGTAGAGCAGAAGCTCAAAGACTATTAGCAGAGACTCTTAAAGCCCAAGGTGGGCAGTTAGTTCTGCAAAAAGAAGCAATTGAAGCTTGGAGAAATGGTGGTTCTCAAATGCCAAATGTCCTCGTTATGGGTGGCGAAGCCAAAGGCAGTGTGCCATTCATTTTCAACCTAGGGAATGTTCCCAATCAACCATAGCTTAGGTAAATAATGCAAATGGGGTGGGCTATACCCACCTCAAGCACACCAACAAAACTCAGAAGACAACAAACGAATCTATGTCAACTCCTAATCATCAGAATCTCACAATCTCCGAAGCCAAAAAAATCCTGAATAAATTCAATTGCTTAGATATCGCTCCCATTCTCAAACCCTCGGAAAAAGCGTTAGTCTGTCGGGCTTTAGTGTTGGTAACGAGTATTTCTGATTACCAAATATTAGGAATTTGCGCTGATACCGCAGAAGAAGGAATACTGGCAATGAGAACTTACTCTCATGCTTTTGGCTACGAAGTTCCTAGTAATTTAGCCACCCCGGAAGGGCCAGTTTATATTAAATTAAATGGCAAAAATGGCTTATGCTATCTCGATTCCTATGCAGGACATCATCGGGGAGTTTTAATTTCTTGTCAATCATATAATGAAGGGGGAATAAACGAAATGTATGGACATTTACCCCTCGATTTATTTGCTTAACTTGGTTCTAGATTGCCTTGTCTTTCTTCTGTCTATTAATCTCTTTTCTTTGTGTACTAGCGTCCTTTGCGGTTAGTTTATTTTAAAATCTGAATACACAGCCGCAGAACAAAATATTATGGGATTGCGACTTTCCCCAGAGGGTAAAAGAAATAAACCGCAAAGTACACAAAGGACACAAAGGGAAGAAAGTTAAAAAAGGTTTTTGTATGGGTTACGTATATTTTTGCCAAATTTGCAACCCTCCCTTGTCTGTTAGACTTAATGTTCTACAGAAACTAATGACTAATTTTTATGAGTATTATTACATTACAATCAGTTAAAAAAGATTTTGGCATCAAGGAAATATTAAACGATGCTAGTTTCAGCTTAGATGCTACTGACAAAGTTGGTTTAATTGGTACTAACGGTTCAGGTAAATCAACCTTATTAAAAATGATTGCTGGACTAGAACCAATTGATAGTGGGCAAATTACTTTTGCTTCTGGTTCCAAAATAATTTATTTACCCCAACAACCAGACTTAGATGAAAATCACACAGTTTTAGAACAAATTTTCGCTGATAGTGGCGGACACATGGCTTTGGTGCGTGAGTATGAAGAACTATCTGATAAACTGGCTCACTATCCAGAAGATAGTCAATTAATGTCGCGCCTTTCTGAGGTAATGCAGCGCATGGAAGCCAACGGTGCTTGGGAACTAGAAACCAACGCCAAAATTATCTTAACTAAGTTAGGAATTTCTGACTTTGATGCTGTCATCGGTACTTTGTCGGGAGGCTATCGCAAACGCATCGCCTTAGCAACAGCTTTGCTATCAGAACCAGATGTGTTACTGATGGATGAGCCTACCAACCATCTAGATGCGCTTTCGGTGGAATGGTTACAAAGTTATTTAAATCGCTTTCGGGGCGCACTGTTGCTGATAACCCACGATCGCTACTTTCTTGATAAGGTGACAAACCGGATTATAGAAATAGATCGGGGCGATATTTTTACCTATTCAGGTAATTATTCTTACTACCTCGAAAAGAAAGCTTTAGCTGAAGAATCAGCTATTAGTAGCCAACGCAAACATCAAGGTGTATTACGCCGGGAATTGGAATGGTTAAGCCGGGGACCAAAAGCCAGAAGTACCAAACAAAAAGCCAGAATAGACCGTGTTCACGCTTTGCGAGAAACTGAGTTTAAACAGGTTCAGGGTAAAGTTGATATTTCTACAGTTGGTCGTCGTATTGGTAAAAAAGTTATTGAATTAAAGAATGTATCTAAAGGCTACGATGGACGCACTTTAATTAATGATTTCACCTACGAATTTAGTCCAGAAGACCGCATTGGGATTATTGGCGGTAACGGCACGGGGAAATCTACTTTAATGGATATGATTACCGGACGTGTGCAGCCAGATTCCGGTAGTGTGGAAATCGGAACTACCATTCACATTGGCTATTTTGACCAGCATTCCGAAGAGTTACTGACAGCTTTAGATGAAAATCAGCGCGTGATTGACTACATCAAAGAAGAAGGTGAATTTGTCAAAATCTCTGATGGTACACAAATTTCTGCTTCCCAAATGTTGGAACGGTTTCTATTTCCCGGAAACCAGCAATATGCACCCATCCATAAGCTTTCTGGGGGCGAAAAACGGCGTTTATTTTTACTACGGATTCTTATTGGTGCGCCCAATGTTTTGATATTAGATGAACCAACTAATGATTTAGATGTACAGACATTAGCAGTACTAGAAGATTATTTAGAAGACTTTTCTGGATGTGTGATTGCAGTATCTCACGATCGCTACTTCTTAGATCGCACCGTAGACACAATTTTTGCCTTGGAAGCAGGCGGTAATGTGCGACAATATCCAGGAAATTACTCAGTTTATTTAGATTACAAAAAAGCGGAAGAAGAAGCAGAAAAACAACAACAAGCTGCCAATACCCCGGAAAAACCACAAGCAGATATCAAACCTGCACCGACAACTTCAGACAGCGACAACAAAAAACGCCGCCGACTATCAAACTGGGAAAAGCGCGAATTTGAGGAGTTAGAAGGGAAAATTGCCAAGTTGGAATCAGAGAAAGCCGAAACCGAAAAAGCCTTGGTAAATGTCAAGCCTGGGAATTACACCCAAGTCCAAAACCTTTACGATCAAGTAGAAACCCTGAAGCAAGCGATTGATATGGCAACCGAACGCTGGTTAGAATTAGCTGAGATAGACTCTTAACAAAATCGGTAAAATAATATGCCAGTTAAAGTTGGGGATACTGCTCCTGATTTCACTTTACCAGCCCAAAACGGTGCCACAATCAGCCTTAGAGATTTTCGGGGTAAGCAAGCTGTTGTGTTATACTTTTATCCCAAAGATGACACACCGGGATGTACAGCCGAATCCTGTGCCTTTCGGGATCAATACGAAGTATTTAAAACCGCTGGTGCAGAAGTAATTGGTGTCAGTGGTGACTCTAGCGACTCTCACCAAAAATTTGCCGCCAAGCACAACTTACCTTTTACCCTGCTAAGTGACAAAGACAACCAAGTGCGGAAGCAATACGGTGCAACCACAGCTTTTGGTTTAATTCCTGGCCGCGTAACTTACGTGATTGATCAACAGGGCGTTGTGCAATACGTATTTGATTCCATGTTGAACTTTAAAGGTCATGTAGAAGAGGCGCTGAAGACCTTACAGCAGTTAGCTGTGAAGTAGGGACACACCCCTTTGGGGAAGTCAAAAGTCAAAAGTCAAAAGTCAAAAAAGTTTAATTTTGAATTGATTTGTCTTTGCTTCCCCTACTCCCTACTCCCCACTCCCTACTCCCCACTCCCTCACTTACGCAAGTAAGAATCTTCCATCACGAAATGATTCGTGTGGACTGCATGACCATTCTTACCGTTACTGTGACGGGGTTGAATCACACCATAACCGCCGTGGTTACGTTCGTAAATGACATTAATCTCGCCAGTTTCCGAGTTGTGGAACATATAAAAGTCGTGTCCCACTAGTTGCAGCTGTTCTAAGGCTTCGTCAACTGTCATCGGTGGCATGGAAAAATATTTTGTGCGGACAACCTCGTTGGGTAATTCAGGGGTGCGATCGCCTATTAAATCTGCTGCGACTGGTTCGGGAACTACTACAGTATTAGTTGGTAGGGCATGAGTTTTCTTATCTTGCCGTCTTTCTTTATATTTACGCAATTGACGAGCAATTTTATCTGCCACTAAATCAATGCTGGCGTATAAGTTTTCACTGCTTTCCTCGGCACGGATGACGCTACCATTTGCAAAAATAGTGACTTCAGCCGCTTGTCTAGGGTTTATGCGGGGATTCCGGGCAACGCTAAGATGCACATCCACTTCATTTGTAATGTTCTGAAAGTGACTAACTGCTTTTTCAATCTTTTGATGTACGTATTCCCGAATCGCATCGGTGATTTCAATATTTTTGCCGTGGATGACAAGCTTCATGTAAACTCTCCCACTCAATATTTGAATTTGATGTGAATTTGTTTTGTATGAAAAGAAGTTGCGGTAATCTATCAATACCGCCAAAACAAATTGTGAACAATTGTAATGTACTGTTTGTGAGCTTTCTCTAAGTTGACGGTTTTATCTGGTTCGAGATGCAAACAATTTATTAGAGTCATCAGCCAGTGCATTCGTTTCTATTCGTTCTTATTTGTTGGCGTGATGCGTGTTGCAGCAATCCCTCCTAACACCATTGAGGTTATATATTCAAACTAGCACTTTGTATTTTCTAATGCAGGTTCCCTTGATGTTCCTTTAAAATCCTTTGCATAGCTTGACATTTGTTGACTAAATTCCTGGAAGTTGAAATATATTTAGTCAATAACCCAGTTGATTTTTGGCATGATCCGTAGTACGAAAACACATCAGAGACGTTGTTTGTTATTTAACGCAGGATTGATGCCATACATAGATGCTCACCTATGGCAGCGATCGCTCTTGCAGGAACGCATTCATGACCCTACTTTAGATGATGTATTAATCTTGCTAGAGCATCCGCCTGTCTACACTTTAGGACAAGGCAGTAACCCAGAGTTTCTTAAGTTTGACCAAGAAAATAGTCAATTTGATGTCCACCGAGTTGAACGTGGTGGCGAAGTCACCTATCATTGCCCTGGTCAACTGGTAGGGTATCCCATATTAAATTTGCGACATTATCGTCAAGACCTGCATTGGTATCTACGGCAATTAGAAGAAGTATTAATTCGAGTGTTAGCTATTTATGGGTTGTCAGGCGATCGCCTCCCCGGTTTTACTGGTGTGTGGTTAGAAGGGCAAAAAGTCGCCGCCATTGGCATTAAAGTTAGCCGTTGGATTACCATGCACGGGTTTGCCTTAAATGTTTGTCCCGATATGTCAGGCTTTGCACACATAATCCCCTGCGGCATTGCTGATAAACCTGTAGGCAGTTTAGCCCAATGGATTCCCGGTATTACCTGTCAAGAAGTACGTATTCATGTAGCCCAGTCCTTTGCAGAAGTCTTCGGTGTAGAATTAGTCGAATTAAAGCAGGTTGGGAGTGGGGAGGCGATGGAGAAAGGGTAGCGGGAGCAGACCCCGTACAATCTCCAAGAGCCTTTTTAGCTTTCTTTTTGATCAGGGACTAGGGGAATGGGAAAAAACTTCTTTGCCTCTCCCTTCTTCAGGTTGGATCTGTGGTCGATTGATTGGGAGTATAGTATTGACTAACTAATTCCTCGATAATCAGTTGTGGATCGTCTGTTTCAATTCCCAACTGTTGGCCAATTTGTTGGCGTAAGTTTTCATCCTGCTGCAACATGATAAACAATTGTTCTAAGGTGACAGTTTGGGCTTCTGGCTCAGTCGGGAGATTTTCACTTTGACTTACTTCTTGTTCTGCTGGGGCTTGTGGGACTGGGGTGCTAGTTGGAGACGGTGAAGATGTTGTAACTGCATCGGGCCCGTCATATTCCCATATTGGTTCGCCTTGATTGCGGGACAATAGTTGCATCCCCAGATCATAGGCAACATTTCCCACTTCTCCAACACCCAAATCACCTAGTTGTACTAAGCGTGCTGCTAATTCATTGTTAGGTGACGGTGAGGCTAACAGTCTGTCACCAAAACGCCGCAACCATCCTACCCATTGTTCAGTGGAGACACGATTCTCGATGCGTTGTAACCACTTTTGCGCCCACTCTTGACCTCGCATCTGATGCACGCCTTCCAGAAGTTGGTTGAAGAGAAATTCTAAATCCGTATCGCTTAGGGGTGGTGCTGGTTCTTTGGGCGAGTTCTCCGCTACCTTGGCGGGAGTGTGTTTACCTCCAAACAAGGTTTGAAAAAAGCTTTTGAACCACTGAAATAACCGCCTGAACATTTGCTGCACCATTGAGTATTGTTTACCTAAATTCGACAAGAAGGCTCTCACTACACCGCGCAAGGGTTTAAAGGTGAGGAGAATGTCACACCGAAGATTATTGCAATCGCACTGTACCATGTGGCTACTTACATTCAAAAAAATGTATAGCCCGGAAATTTCTGCTTTTCTGTAGGGTACAACAACGCACAGTCTTAGTGGGGGACAAGGACGCGAATTGTTAAAATAGGTGAATCCCAAACTCATCTGGGTGCTACCCACCAACGCCCAAAGGCATTGAAGTCTATTTCTCCATGTCTTACCAACCCCTGCACCATAAGTATCGCCCAAAGAGTTTTGCTGAACTGGTGGGACAAGAAGCGATCGCTACCACCCTCACCAACGCGATCCGTACAGCTAAAATTGCTCCGGCTTATTTGTTTACTGGCCCCAGAGGTACGGGTAAAACTTCTAGCGCCCGTATTCTTGCTAAATCTCTCAATTGTCTCAAAAGTGACAAGCCCACGGGTGAACCCTGCGGCGTGTGTGATGTTTGTCAAGGTATTACCAAAGGCTACTCTCTCGATGTTATAGAAATCGATGCTGCCAGCAATACTGGTGTTGATAATATCCGTGAGTTGATTGAAAAAGCCCAGTTTGCCCCTGTACAGTGTCGCTACAAAGTTTATGTAGTCGATGAATGCCATATGCTCAGTACGGCGGCATTCAATGCGTTACTAAAAACACTGGAGGAACCACCTAAACACGTAGTGTTTGTCTTAGCCACAACCGACCCCCAGCGAGTATTACCAACAATTATTTCTCGCTGCCAAAGGTTTGATTTTAGACGGATTCAGTTAGAGGCGATGACCAAGCATTTAAGTGCGATCGCCTCCCAAGAAAATATTAATATTTCTCCTGATGCTGTCACCGTAGTCGCTCAAATGGCCCAGGGTGGCTTGCGGGATGCAGAAAGTCTCCTCGATCAATTAGCCCTGTCTGCGGGTGAAGTCACCCCAGAAAAAGTTTGGGATTTAGTGGGTTCAGTGAGTGAACGAGACTTACTAGCGTTGTTAATGGCGATCGCCCAAGATCACCCAGAAACAGTTTTAGATTGTAGCCGTAACATTTTAGACCGTGGTAGAGAACCACTAATTATCCTGCAAAACTTCGCTGCTTTCTACCGCGATTTACTCATAGCCAAAACAGCACCCAACCGCCAAGATTTAGTTACTTGTACCCAACAAACCTGGACAGCACTAGTTGAGTTCGCCCAAAAATTCGACATCAGTACAATTCTGGTAGGACAGCAACACCTACGTACAGCCGAAGTCCAAATAAAGAATACCACCCAACCGCGTTTGTGGTTAGAAGTGACCTTATTAGGTTTATTACCAAGTGCCAATATTCCGCAAGTAGCCACAAGCATTTCCCCAAGAGTCAAGACACCGACAATTACACCCCCATCTCTCCAACGTCCCCCAACCCCAGAAGTAGCACCAACGTCCCCTACCTCCCCGCCTACCACACCTACCACACCTCCAACATCTCCAACATCTCCCACACCTACCACACCTACCACACCTACCACACCTCCAACATCTCCAACATCTCCCACATCTACCACACCTACCACACCTACCACACCTACCACATCTCCAACATCTCCCACACCTACCACACCTACCCCTGTAACCCCAGAACCACAGCCAGAACAATCTGATTTAAATCAAGATTGGCAAAAAGTATTGGCCCATCTTGAGCCAATTTCCCGGCGAGAGTTACTGCGGCAAATGTGCTATTTAGTTGAATTTGATAGTGCGGTGGCGCGTGTAGGTGTCAAAGCCAAATGGTATAAAAAAGTTCAATCAGACCTGCCTACTATTACGACAGCATTCCAACAGGCTTTCCAACGTGAAATCAAAGTAACTTTAGAAGAAGGAACAGTTGCTAACTCCACTGTGGCTAAAAAGGAACCTCCAGCCAATAACCCTTCCACTGTTCAACAATCGCCACCGCCACTACCTAGCTACAACAATCAGAACAAGAACATCACACCAACCCCAGCACCACCAGCACCAGCAAGAACCGAATCAACAGCGACAAATACTAGTAAAGTGCAAACTTTACCGTCACCCACAATTCCCACAAACCAGTTGAATTGGGAAACTGATGAAGTAGCGATCGCCGCCCAGCGTCTAGCACAATTTTTTGATGGACAAATAGTTCGGTTTACAGACGATGGAGTCGATACACCTGAATCCATGACTACCTCTGAATGGGTAGATGAATCAGAAATCGACGATGATTGATGTGGTTGGGAATGTGGATCTAGCCTCTAGCCCCTATAAAAAAATCCAAAATTCAGAAATTACTCTAAATCTTGGATGTTAAGTGTTCAATTTTAAAAAAAACTATTCTCCGTTACCTGAATGCACTGTTTTCACCCATTTCAGACGTTTTGGTCTAAAAGACATCCGAGCAGTAGTACTACTCATGACTACTAGCCAGTGCAACATATATAAAGTGCCACGTAAGGTTTGTAGCAGTAACAGAAAGGTTGTAGGAATCTTAAATTCCTTATCTTGACGAATACGCTTCAGCCCAGCAAACATCCCCACAACAGACATGCTCACCGATAAACTGGTTACGGGGCCTAAAATTGGTAACCGATGACGAGCTACTGCCATTAATATATCGGGAATTGCTGCTGTAGGAAGAATGTACATAGTCATCATGAACATCAGCAGATCCCAGGTTTTCCGTACACCCATGCGGTTTTTGAATATGAGATCCCAGTAATCCAAATAACGCTGATAACCACCTTCTGCCCAACGATTGCGCTGATGCCAAAGTGCGATCGCATTTGTCACACCTTCTTCCTGCACAGCTGGGTAGAATGTACACTCAATATCCCAGTTGTCTAGATGTAGGCGGAAAGTCATATCCAAATCATCAGTAATGGTTTCTTCATTCCACCCGCCACAACTTTCTAAGGCTGTACGCCGGACAAATTGACCATTACCCCGCAGTTCACCAACGCCACCAATGGCAATACGTTGTTGCTGAAACCAGGTATCCAGAGCCATTTCTGCCATCTGTCCCTTAGTCCAGAAATTCTCTTTGGCGTTGGCAATGGCTTTTCGTACCTGCACCGCCCCCACCTTTTCTCGTTGGAATAAAGGTGCTACCTGTAGTAGTAAATCTGGTACAACCTGAGCATCTGCATCAAACACGGCGACAATTTCACCATTAGTCAATGGCAAAACCTGATTCAACGCTCCTGATTTACCACCAATAGCTTGTGGGGAACGCCTGAAGACATTGAGTTGGTCATATTCCTGTGCTAGTTCTGCTAAGACTTGGGGTGTGTCATCGGTGCTGTTATCGTCAATTATCCAAACTTCATACTTGCCATCTGGATATTCCAGATTACAAAGATTTTTGACTAATTTACCAATAACGGCATCTTCGTTTTTCGCTGCTACCAATATAGATACAGAGGGTAAATCTCCCTGTATTTCTTTGTGATAGCGCCGAGGTCTAGCAAACACAATCACTAAAGCGTGAAATCCCAGGAGAGTTGTCAGTCCGAGGATGAATATTGAACCCCAAGAAGCTAAATGCAGGGCAATAGTACCGCTCCAAACTACACTTAAAACCAGAGCGGCTTTGCGTCTACGTCCTTGAAACCGGGATGGCAAAGGCATAGAATCTGCCTCTACCACTGAGTCCTCACCATCGGCCGATTGGTCGGATAACAGGGAGTTGAGTGGGTCAAGCTCGTCGTAATAATCGTTTTCGGGCCAGGAATTCGCTGGCATAGTTTAGTTGATTTAAAAACCAGTATTGTTATACACCTTGCAGAAGCTAAATATCAGGTAACAATCAAACATACAGACAACCTGCATACACTTGTAGTTACCGCCAACAATGACTCACAATTAAGTTTGTCAAGTCACTGAATCAAATAATCGCAAGTGCGAGGTTATGACAGCTGGTTGTTGCCATCAATAGCAATAACACTATTCTCCGCTTCACAGCAGGTATTTTTCCTGTTATTGCTTTAGCTTCGATAAAAGTCAATGCAGCCCTATTGTAACCGAAATTTTAATATTTCTTAGCAGTAACTTCTATAGACACTATCATTTTCGGACATTGTATTAGTTTTTATGATTTTTTTTCTTCCCCAGCACCCCCACCTTCTTGAGAATAAAGGAAACAATCAGACCGTTAGGGTCTTTGACCACCCCTCGAGTGAACTCTAGATCTTTTTTGGGAATAATATTCACATCCACTAATATCCCCAGTTGGTGCATAACTTGAGGAATATTTAACAATGTCTATTGAGCAAATCCAGCCTGCCAATCAACAACAAGCAAGCGTGTACTTACCTTACATTCAGGGTGCAAAGCGCAATTTTTTACCTTATGCCATTAGTCTCTATCAAAAAGGTGTTTTAGAAGGACATCGCAAAATCGAAGCTAGTGAAAGTATTGCCTTTGTCGCCTCGTGGAATGTTGCTACCCTGCCTTCAGATTTAACCCGTTGCCGGATTCAGTTTGAAGGTAATGCCGAACTCAGCTATGAAGTGATGATGGCAAGTTTTGAATTTATGAGTTTTTTAATTGAACTCATGGAAAACTATAAACGCTATCGCTTGACTGATTTTTCACAAGCTTTCTATCGTAAGGTGTTGCGTATAGAGGAATAAAGCTGTAAGAAGTTCAAAAACAGCATATTTAGAACTTTAATGCCAATAAAGCTAGGAAATGGAGTTATTTTTAGCCATCAATACTATTAATGAGGGCAGTAATAACTCCTATAGCTCTATTTTTACATATTTGTATGGCTAATTTCTGCGTGATTACTCTTAACGCTAGCAATGCAATCGACCTGTAATAAAATATCATTTTTGTATGCCAATTAATGGATTCAGGAGTTTTAGAGACAGAATATTTGACAAATTTTAGGCTCAATATAAAACTAAGTAGATACCAAAATACAATTAATTTTTTAAGTATAAATATGTAGTTATCATAAATAAAATATACTAAAAAAAGGTACATTCTCGGAAATCTCACCTTGTAAGAACTCGAGGCTGCCGCCGGAAACAACTAAAATTAGGAAACACCTAGCTTGGTTCTACTTCCTTTTGCAATTAGGAGTGCATGTGTGCCGAAATCTGCTAAATGTCTGCTGATTGGTTCAACTGAGACTTATAGTGGTAAATCTGCAACTGTTTTGGGTTTGTCTCATCAGCTACAGCAAAAAGGACTAGATATTGCCTACGGCAAACCATTAGGCACTTGTTTTAGTGCATCTAGCGGCAGCGTAGTTGAGGAAGATGTCCAATTTATTGCTCATAGTCTCAACCTGCCAACAAACCGTGTTGCGCCTACTATGTTGGCTTTAAATGAAGTCAATGTGCAAAAACGCTTGCGTGGCGAAGACAAAACAGATTATAGACAATCTCTAGTACAGCAATATTCACAAATTTCTCGAGGAGATTTAGTGTTGCTAGAGGGGCCTGGTGATTTGACACAAGGTTATCTGTTTGATTTGTCTTTGTTGCAGGTAGCTGAAGCCTTAGACGCATCTGTGTTGCTGATCAACCGTTATGATTCGGTACTTTCTGTTGAGGCATTATTATCTGCTAAACAACGTGTAGGCGATCGCCTGGTGGGAGTTGTCATCAACGATATCCCCACTGACAAATTAGAAATAGTAGATCATATCTTATGCCCGTTTTTAGAACAGCAAGACATTCCTGTGTTGGCAACATTGCCGAAAAATGACTTGCTACGTAGTGTCAGCGTCGGCGAACTAGTAAACCAGTTAAACGCCGAAGTTCTCTGTCGTAGCGATCGCCTAGATTTAATGGTGGAGAGTCTGGCCATTGGCGCCATGAATGTCAATTCGGCTGTGAAGTATTTCCGTAAACGCCGGAATATGGCAGTAGTTACAGGAGGCGATCGCGTAGAAATTCAACAAGCTGCGTTAGAAACTTCTACCCAATGCTTGATTCTCACTGGACAACTACCACCACCCGCATTTATTCTCAATCGGGCTGAAGAATTAGAAATTCCCATCTTGTCGGTTGACTTAGATACCCTCACTACTGTAGAAATTGTTGACCGTACTTTTGGACAAGTGCGCGTCCATGAACCAATTAAGGTTCAGTGCATCCGTCAGTTGATGACTGAGCATTTTGACATTGATCGCTTGTTATCGAAACTAGGCTTAACTCCTGCGGGGGTTAATCAAAAGTAGCCAAACAATTTTGAAATTGCCAGCAACTACTCACATTCATGGAAAGTTTCAAAAATCCCCAACAACTGCCAAAAACAGCGAAGTTTCAATATCTCACCCTTCTCAAAGGCATGAGTTATGGAACATATTACTTAGCTTGGTGTGACCAAGCAATCGAGCTACTGAATTATCTAATTCAGAAAATGTAGCAATATGTAACTCAAGTTGGCTTCGCACCTACACTCTGTTTGGTAGAATAGCTGGGTTGTTTCATCTGATTACGTCCATCTTTGAGCCAGTCAACAGACATCATCAACCTCGATACATTAGCGCAGGAACTGGCGACAATTCAGCAAACGGGTTCTAAAAAAATCGCCTTGCTGGGTTCTCGCCATGTGCCAATTACGCATCAGAATTTAATTGAAATGATGACCTACGCCCTGGTTTTATCAGGCAATCGGGTTATCACTTCTGGGGCTACAGGTACCAATTCCGCTGCCATTAAGGGAGCAATGCGGGCTGACCCCAATTTATTGACAGTGATTCTACCCCAAAGCTTGGAACGCCAGCCCCATGAATCACGCCAGCAACTAGAACAGGTAATGCATCTGGTAGAAAATCCCAGTAATGATAATCTGTCCCTAGCTGAAGCTAGCTATATTTGTAATAAGGAGATTGTCTCCCGCTGCCAGCAACTGATTTGCTTTGCATTTCACGACAGTCGCACTCTACTACAAACTTGTGGAGATGCAGAAGAACAAAGAAAAGTGGTGACGCTTTTCTACTTTGACTAAAGTGAAGTGAAATTCTAGCCTAGGTAATGTATAGATATAGGGAACCGCTAATTGGTAATGGGTAGTTGGGTTTGCCAAATTACCTGTTACCTATTAAAGGATAACTAACTAGTACAGCACGGCATAAATAGGCATACCATTTGAAATCGTCAGACAGCCTGTTTGACAAGCTTTTTGACTTTTGACTTCCGCGCAGCGGTACTAGTTCTATTGATTAAATCAATGACGCTATTGCAAATACCTGTGTCTAATATTTTTTTGTACTCCATAGCTGCTGCTGCCGTTTTGATTTATCTACCGTTTTTGCTGGTAGCCTATGGGCGCCTGCAAATTGGGTATGAGGCGCTGGCTACTCCTCGCGCCAAATTTGATAAACTGCCCCCTTATGCTCAACGAGCTACCTGGGCGCACCAAAACTCCTTTGAAGCATTTATGTTATTTGCCACCGCAGCATTAATGGCATACGTAACTGGTGTAACTTCTTCTACAGCAGCAGTGGCCGCGATCGCCTTTGTTGTCGCCCGGTTGCTATACTCAGTTTTTTATATTTTGAATATACCCCTGTTGCGATCACTCATGTTTGGCATTGGCTCTCTTGGATCTGCTACTCTCATCATTTTGAGCATTATCCAAGCTACTAGTTAATAGGGAATTAGGGAGTAGGGAGTGGGGAGTAGGGAAAATAACTAGTCTCTAGTCTCTAGTCTCTAGTCTCTAGTCTCTAGTCTCTAGTCTCTAGTCTCTAGTCTCTAGTCTCTAGTCTCTAGTTCCCAATCTAAAATCTAAAATCTAAAATCCCAAATTGTTTATGGCTTCCACATATTCCTTTGACATTGTAAGTGACTTTGATCGACAAGAATTGGTGAATACTGTCGATCAAGTTGTCCGAGATATTAAAGGTCGCTATGACCTCAAAGATACTCAAAGTACTGTTGAGTTGAGTGAACAAAGTATTACCGTTAACACTGACAGCGAGTTTACCTTAGATTCTATTCACAACATTCTCCGAGAAAAAGCCGCCAAGCGTAACCTCTCTCAGAAAATTTTTGAGTTTGGCAAAGTTGAATCAGCTAGCGGTAACCGTGTCCGTCAAGAAATCACACTCAAAAAAGGCATCAGTCAGGAAATTGCTAAACAAATTTCCAAATTGATTCGTGACGAATTTAAAAAAGTACAAGCCTCGATTCAAGGTGATGCTGTACGGGTTTCTGCTAAAGCTAAAGATGACTTACAAGATGTGATGCAGCGGGTAAAACAAGAAGACTTTCCTGTGGCTTTGCAATTTACTAATTATCGTTAAACAGCCTGTAGAGTGGATTTTTCCACCCTACATTATTTTTTAACGGCCGCCAATGCTTTTTTGAAAAGCTGGACGCTCAGACATGCGCTTGATATAGTCCAACACGGCGGGGTAGGCACTCAGGTCTAGCTTGAGCATGATGGGAATGTAAGCCAAAATAGAACCTACTGCTACATCAGCCACAGTGAACTCATTACCTAGTAAAAAAGGTTGTTGCTCCAGAATTTCCTGAAGGGGAGTTAACAAGCGAGGCATTTCTCGCTCTCGATTGGCTTCTACAAAAATCCCAGGGCCGAGGGTAGCATTGCCAAACAACGCCCACTGGGAAAATATACCCCTCTGTTCTGGTGAAAGTTGGGTTTTGCCATACTTGTCAGCAAGATACAGTAAAATTGCCCCTGATTCCCAAAGCTGGAAATCCCCATCCACGATTGCTGGTACCTTACCCATAGGATTAATTTTCAGGTATTCGGGCTGGCGGTGTTCACCAGCTTGCATATCCAGCATCACAAATTCGTAAGGAACGGCCAATTCTTCTAAATACCATTGGACAATTGACGCTCGACTACGAGCGCCACCATAAAGTTTCAGCATAATTACTTACTATTTATTTAAAACTAAAGGACTTTGTGAGTGTGGGAATGCTGTTTCACGTTGTCTTCTTTATTGACAACTCTGGCAGCATTTAGCACTCGCTTACGTTCAGTTGAATACTGAAAATCAGTGTGGGTTGTACCGAGGGGAATTAGGGATTTTGCAATTTCACGACGCTTGTAAGTACGAGCAGCAGCAAACACGCGGGAAACAAATTCTTCTCCCAACTGCGCCGAAGAGGGAAACCCATCTGGGAGCATTGGTGTATCGCCATTGAGTACAGCACCCAACGTTGTTGCATAAGCTAGCTTATATGAAGTGGGAATACCTTTGAACAGCGCTTCTAAAGCCGCAGAGGGAATTGGTTCGACAACTTCAACTTGATAAACTTCTCCGTCTTCCTTAATGAAGCAAGTTGATAGACCTATAACTATATAATCATCAGCAGTTAGATCAGGTGCATCTTGATAAGAAATTGCTGTCGTCATAAAAAAATTTTCTCAACATTGAAAAATTCTACCGAATTGTACTAGAGACTAAAGAAACCTCGACACTGGCACAGCAGTAGCCACAGCAATCTCAAAGGGCTACTCACACACATTCTGGCATCACTATGCCCCTGTGTCTTCTTCTCTATCTCTCTAGAAACGGCTTGTTGGCATTCTACCAATTTGTTGCTCTCACTACTTGACTCGTCTTAAAGATTGATATTTGCTATTTCTGGAATTCAACTTATGGGTGAAGTATTAATTACTAGGTTTAAGCATTAATTGTTTGAGGGAGGTAGAGTCTTTCCCTTGTTGGATGTATGAGCTTAAATTCAGCGTTGGTACTTGGTATTAAGTATTAATAGACACATCAATAAGTGACACAGGGGCAAAACTACCACCACTAGGAAAACTGTAAATTGATTTCAAAGAGCAGGTAGCTCAGGCAATAAAATATGACTAATTACTCATTTTTAGCTTCTGATAACCAGCAAAATAACCGTTACAAATTTGTGTCTAAGAGTACAATTGACGCTCAAAGGCATGAGACTAATGGTAGCGGTGGATCTGCTTTAGGGGACAGCTACTTACGCTCTTGCGCTTTAAATTCAGCTCAACAAGGAGATTATACTGAGGCGATCGCCTTACTCACCGAATTGATTGATCGCCATCCGTACAATGCCGTTGATTACAACAATCGGGGATTAATTTATTTTCAAGGTGGTGCATTGCCAAAAGCTTTGTGTGATTACAACACAGCCCTGCAATTGAATCCCAAATTAGCTAGCGCTTACAACAATCGGGCAAATTACTATGCGGCTTGTGGAGAATTAGCCGCAGCACTGGCCGACTACGAACAGGCGATTGATTTAAATCCTAGTTATGTCCGCGCACGGATTAACCGTGGCATTACCTTACGTGACTTAGAACAATACGAAGAAGCCATTGAGACTTTTGAGGTAGCACTGCTGTTTGGTCAACTAGAAGGTCATATTTGGGCGCAACGGGGCAGAACTTACCATCTTTGGGGGGATTGGAATTGTGCGATCGCTGATTATCGTCGCGCCCTTACTCAATTGCCTTCACTAAATCACAAAAGGGATATGTCTGGTTGTCGATTACGTTTACAACTGGAAAATTGGCTAAACAATCTGCTGAATCCTGAGGAACTTTGATTGGTAGATGATCCCTTGGTATTTCAGGTTTTACTTTCTGCTCTTACGAATTCACAATTAAAAATTCAAAATGATTTGTTTAAATTCTTAATTGTGAATTCAAGTATCGCTGATGACTAGTACCGCTGCGCGGAAGTCAAAGTCTTAAATAATAGGCTTTTCATTGCTTGAGAATGGTGAACCAGCACTGCGGGAGGGTTGACCTGATCTAGGTAACTGGTGTAAAGCCTTTATAGTCATAGCCGTGCTTACCGTCAAAGACTTGCCGGAGGCATTACCCATAAACGCAAAGCGGTTGCTCGCAGAGTAGGGTTACTCTATGTATTTTTTGGAGTACTAGTAAATAATATTACCGATATATACAACGCTTGTTATGTTGATAGAGTCTACTACTCTAGCCTCAGCGTCTCAGTTGCAAAATCTTCAACTTCATATTTCGCTTACGGTAATAACTCTAATACTTCCACTTCCTTGCCATCTCCATTCACGAACACGACTGGAAGTTGGTTAGGGTCAAATCGATACGCCTGCTGTTGCCTAATACTATTAGCTTGATGGGGATCAAAGTTACGGTTAAATTCCTTTTGCAAACTATCGACACGTTCTTCCATCAGTTTGACTTCCGTGCGGACTTCTCGCAATCTGTCTTGCTGCATCGAGTAATAAGGCACAAGTTGGATGAGGGCAGATACTGCTGCTGCTGAAATCGCCAAGTTAACCGCTATCTTTGCTGTAGTTTCCAGGGCCATCACCTGGTAAGAGCGTTGACGAAGATGCCGTTTTGGTCGAGGAATAACCCGGCGTTTTGGTATAGGTTGTAGCGGGGGTCTAGACGGTTGACTCGCGTTCATTATGCTAAAAGAACCTTACTGATTAAATGGCAACATCATAGAAAGCGCACTGGCGTTGACTACAGCTTGATTTAGCTGTCATGGTACTTCATTTTTCCGAAATTGTTACACGTGTGCTGAAAGTTCAAAATTAATACAGCATACGTAAGTATCTAGTGTTCAAGAGTTTCTGGCATCTAGCCATTAGTAATGCTGCGCGTAATTCGTAATTTAAAATTCCGATACTGCAAGCGTTTTCTTATTTGGGAATGGGCAATCAATCATGCCGTGCTATCTGGAAACTGCACCTGGTTTGCCAGATTATTAGTCTTTTAGGGGATTATGTCAATTCCAGGTTGTGGTTATAGCGATGAATAGCTCCCCAAAAATTTCCCTCTTTTGGGAGATTACAATGTGACCCATTGTAATCAAAAAGTCTTTTGAATCGCCATAGTTAGTTGTATTGAAATTGCTGGCTTTTGTAGAAATATATATGACTTATGGCTTGCTGCTACTACGTTCTAGCTAATTATCATAGTGATATTTACACCAGAATTTATCATCAATAAACTCCGTAAATTTAAGAAATAAATAGTTACTAGATATACATAAATTCATGAAATATGCAGGCGCCAACTTAATTTCTGACTATTGGTTGCGCTGGATTTTTTTATTTTGCAAACAACAACCAGGATAAGCCTGATTGTTGCTTGAGAGCAGGGCGATGTTTAGTACGCCCCACTTTCCATGTCAGGACGTGGCGTTATTTGTAAAGTTCTGTTGCTAAACGCCAAGCCAGAATTCCTGGAATCAGCGCCACAGCCAGAGCAATGTACACTTGGGTGTCTGATATAGGCATGGTCGGATACCTCCTAAACTCAATTCAATATTGATCAGTTCGTTTACTACTTTTCACTGTTTTGCCGAGTTTGTGGAATATCTTGTTACAAGATGCAACAAAAGCAGTGATTAACCAGTGGTCATTAGTTATTCTTCAGTAAAAAAATTTATAAAAATATGAACTTTTATTTGGGGATCGACTTCGGCACTTCTGGCGCCAGGGGCGTGGTAATTAACGATGAAGCTGACATTCAAGCAGAAATGAGGTATCCCTGGGAAACAAAGGCAGTTTTGGACTTAACAGCGGCTTGGGAGAAGGCTTTATGGACACTGCTGGGACAAATCCCTGATGAATTGAAGCTAGGAATGAAGGCGATCGCTATTAATGGTACTTCGTCTACAGTCTTGCTGGTAGATGCAGCTGGTAAGCCTGTCGATACACCTTTACTTTACAACGATGCGCGGGGATCATTGGTGGGAGAGCAATTGAGGAATATTGCCCCGCCGCATCATAATGTATTGAGTGCTACTTCCAGCCTGACTAAATTGCTGTGGATGATGCAACAACCGACTTTTAGTCAGGCGAGATATTTTTTGCATCAAGCCGATTGGTTGGGATTTCTCCTGCATGGGTATTTGGGGATTAGCGATTATCACAACGCTTTAAAGCTAGGTTATGACGTGGAACAGCTAAGATATCCCCAATGGCTGGAACAACTCAATATACCCATTCAGCTACCCAAAGTTTTACCTCCTGGTACTCCCGTTAGAGAATTACGTCCAGAAATTGCCACTCAGTTTAATTTGCCTGATGATTGCTTAGTATGTACGGGAACGACAGACAGTATTGCGGCTTTTTTGGCTAGTGGGGCCAAATCCCCAGGGGAAGCTGTGACATCTTTAGGTTCAACATTAGCCGTAAAATTATTGAGTCAAACTCGCGTTGAAGATGCACGATATGGTATTTACAGCCATCGCTTAGGTAATTTGTGGTTAACTGGGGGTGCTTCTAATACTGGGGGTGCGGTGCTAAAGCAGTTTTTTAGTGATGCGGAGTTAGAAAAATTTAGTAACGAGATTGATAGTACAAAAGTTAGTCAATTAGATTATTATCCATTGTTGACGGCAGGCGATCGCTTTCCCATTAATGATCCTCATTTACCCCCAAGATTAGAACCGCGTCCAGATAACCCAGTGGAATTTTTACATGGGTTGTTAGAAAGTATTGCCCGGATAGAAGGGCAAGGGTATGAATTATTACAGCAATTGGGCGCAGATAAATTAACTCGCGTTTATACTGCTGGCGGTGGTGCAGCGAATTTTACTTGGACTGCTATTCGTCAACGGTATTTACAAGTACCTGTGGTTGCGTCTGAAAATACAGAAGCTGCTTATGGTTCAGCACTGTTGGCGATGCGGGGGATAGGAAGATAGGGGAGAAATATTTTTGTAAAAGAATAGTATTCCCGCTAGTCGCTTTCTTCTCTTTACATTTTGTTTATAAATATCATCTATATCCGTATCTATCCCGGTGACAGATAAATATATCTCGGTTGATACTAGATTCATTAGATACCAGATTATCAGGTTCCAGGTTAGTTATCTGGGCAGCTATTTGGGGGTAGGTGCTTGTCATCTATCCCCTTTATTAGTATTGAAATAACGTTCGCGTAGCGTGCGCGCAGCGCATACCACAGATGCACAGAGGAGCCACTGCGGTGGATGGGTTCCCCCGGCAGAAAGCAAGTGGCGTAACGCAGAGTTTTTAGGATAATTGGACTTGTTGCCAGGCTAGTAAAGCGGCACCATAAGCAGGTTCATTTCTGGGTATTTCATTTTTACGAACCACAGAGACGCAGAGGGCACAGAGAGGAGTTAAGAAGAGAGGAGTTAAGAAGAGAGGATAATACGTTTGATGCCGTCTTTTAGGAGAGAGACATTAAAGTTGATGAGAAGTGCTAAGGGGTAGTTAGTTATTTTAAGGTAGGAGAGGACTTGTGCTTCGTGAATAGGTGCTAAGTTCTGAACAGCTTTTAATTCCACAATGAGATAGTTGGCAATCAAAAAATCTAATCTACCTTTACCTACTTCATGTCCTTTGTAATTTACTGTTACCCACTTCTCACACTCATGAGGCATTCCACGCCTGAAAAATTCTATAATTAACGCCTCCTGATACACCTCCTCCAAAAACCCTGGCCCCAAAATCCGATGCACCTCAATGGCCGCCCCAATAACCTCTTCCGTTAGCTGATTCATCTCCTCTCTCAAATCTCTTCCCTCCGTGTCCTCTGTGCCTCTGTGGTTCGTTTCCATCAATCCCTCTCTAACCCTATGGCAAAATTTATTAAAGTCCTTCCACAGTTAATTTTCCCAGCATGACCGCAACAATTTCCAATCTTCCTAGCCTCTACGAACCCTTCTCCACCGAAGCCAAGTGGCAAAAATTCTGGCAAGAAAACCAAATCTACAAAGCTGACCCCAACCACCCCGGCGAACCCTACTGTATCGTTATTCCTCCTCCCAACGTCACCGGTAGTTTACACATGGGCCACGCCTTTGAAGGTGCCTTAATAGATACCCTCATCCGCTACCACCGGATGAAAGGACGCAACACCTTATGGTTACCCGGAACAGACCACGCCAGTATCGCCGTCCACTCGATGCTGGAAAAGCAACTTAAGAAAGAGGGTAAAACTCGCTACGAATTAGGACGCGAACAATTTCTAGAACGCGCTTGGCAGTGGAAAGCTGATTCTGAAGGTACAATCGTTAACCAGTTAAAACGCTTGGGTGTCTCGGTTGACTGGACACGGGAACGCTTTACTTTAGATGAAGGTTTATCAAAAGCTGTTTTAGAAGCCTTTGTGAGTCTTTACGAATCAGGCTTAATTTATCGTGGCGAATATTTAGTTAATTGGTGTCCAGCTTCTCAGTCGGCGGTGTCTGACGTGGAGGTGGATAATCAAGAAGTTGATGGTAATCTTTGGCATTTCCGTTATCCCCTCAGCGATAATTCTGGTTTTGTCGAAGTGGCGACGACTCGACCAGAAACTATGTTGGGTGATACGGCTGTGGCTGTTAACCCCAATGATGAACGATATCAGCACTTGATTGGCAAAACTCTGACTCTGCCAATTATGCATCGGGAAATTCCCATTATTGGTGATGAGTATGTCGATCCTACCTTCGGAACTGGTTGTGTAAAAGTGACTCCCGCCCATGACCCCAATGACTTTGAAATGGGTAAACGTCACAATCTGCCGATGATCAATATTATGAACAAAGACGGCACTCTCAACGAAAATGCGGGAGAGTTCCAAGGACAAGACCGCTTTGTGGCGAGAAAAAATGTGGTGTCTCGCTTAGAGGCTGATAATGTGTTGGTGAGGGTGGAAAATTATAAGCATACCGTTCCTTATAGCGATCGCGGTAAAGTACCCGTTGAGCCACTACTGTCTACTCAGTGGTTTGTCAAAATTCGCCCGATGGCTGATCAAACTTTAGAATTTCTCGATAATCAAAATTCACCAGAGTTTGTCCCCCAACGCTGGACTAAGGTTTATCGTGATTGGTTAGTTAAGTTGAAAGATTGGTGTATTTCTCGCCAATTATGGTGGGGTCACCAAATCCCGGCTTGGTATGCAGTCAGTGAAACAAATGGTCAAATTACTGATAACACGCCGTTTGTGGTCGCTAAATCAGCCGATGAAGCTTGGTCAAAAGCTAAATCACAATTTGGTGAAAATGTCCAGCTAGAACAAGACCCAGATGTACTAGATACTTGGTTTTCTTCTGGGTTGTGGCCGTTTTCGACTTTGGGTTGGCCAGAACAAACTCAAGATTTGGCAACTTATTACCCTAACAGTGCTTTGGTTACTGGCTTTGATATCATCTTTTTCTGGGTTGCCAGAATGACCATGATGGCAGGACATTTTACTGGCACCATGCCTTTTAAAGATGTTTACATCCACGGGTTGGTGCTGGATGAAAATGGTCAAAAAATGTCGAAGACCAAAGGTAATGGTATTGACCCATTATTATTAATCGACAAATATGGTACTGATGCCCTGCGTTATACCTTAGTTAAAGAAGTAGCCGGTGCTGGTCAAAATATCCGCTTAGAATACGATCGCAAAAAGGATGAGTCTCCATCAGTGGAAGCTTCCCGCAATTTTACCAACAAGTTGTGGAATGCAGCCCGGTTTGTGATGATGAATTTGGAAGGACAAACTCCGGCACAACTAGGTCAACCAATTGCCACAGAACTTAGCGACCGCTGGATTCTTTCTCGGTATCATCAAGTTATTAACCAAACTACAAATTACATAGATAATTACGGTTTAGGGGAAGCAGCTAAGGGTCTGTATGAGTTTATTTGGGGTGATTTTTGCGACTGGTATATTGAACTGGTAAAATCCCGGTTGCAAACAGATGCTGACCCCGCATCTCGCAAGGTTGCTCAACAAATTCTCGCCTCCGTGCTGGAAGGGATTTTAAAATTACTGCATCCTTTTATGCCCCATATCACTGAGGAAATTTGGCAAACTCTCACCCAACAGCCAGCCGATTCTCAGCAAAGTTTATCTTTACAACCTTATCCAGAAGCGGATCATAACCTAATTAATCCCACATTGGAAGCACAGTTTGAACTGTTAATTGGCACTATCCGTACAATTCGTAATTTACGCGCTGAAGCAGATATTAAGCCAGGGGCAAAAATTACGGCGAATTTAGAAACGGGTAATCCCCAGGAAAAGCAAATCCTCTCGGCGGGACAATCTTATATTCAAGACTTGGCTAAGGTGGAGAATTTAACTATTACTGGCGTTGGTGCAGTATCTCCAAAAGTAGAAATCAGCCAAACAGTGATTGAGAAAAAACCTCAGCGGGGTTTGAAAACCATTGGCTGGATAATTGTCGGGTTAGTCTTCGCCAGAATAGGTTTAGCTGCGGGGTATGCGATTAATGACATTCCCATTGTGGGTACTTTCTTTGAAATAGTTGGTTTGGGTTATGTAACATGGTTTGTGTCCCAAAATGTATTTAAACCCCAGGTAAGAAGTAAGTTCTGGGCCAAGTTATTCCAGACAACTACAGATAACGAACAGCCACAAACACAATTACAACAGCCACAAACGCGAGAAAATGTTATCGCTGGGGTTGTGGGTACTGTCCAAGTGGTAATTCCCTTAAGTGGCGATGTAGTAGATATTGCCACCTTGCGGGCCAAGCTGGAAAAAAGCCTCAACAAAGCCGAAACTGAAGCCAACTCTTTGAGTGCAAGGTTAAGCAATGCCAAATTTGTAGATAAAGCCCCAGCCGATGTGGTACAGGGTGCTAGGGATGCTTTAGCCGAGGCTACCAAACAAGCAGAAATTTTACGCGATCGCTTGCGTACTTTGGCGTAACTCCAATGGATAATGGTTGAGTTGTACTTAACCATTATCTTGACAAGTTTCTCAAAAAACTCAACTGAACAAATATTTGGGAAATTTAAAATCTAAAATATAAAGTCATGCTATATCTAGCCCAAGCACGTAAAAACGAATTTTTAGACCAGTACCAGTTACGTTTGTTGGCACGTCAAGAAGCAGACAATCTTTGGGTAATCATCCCCGAAGAAGCTTTTATTTTGTTAGGAAAAGGCAACACTATGAGCGAGAAATTGCTAGTTTTAGTGGAGCTTGCTGAGAGTGGTGATATTGAGAAGCTAGAAGAAGCTAGTGATTGGGTACTCAATTTAGTCCAAACTTACCTGAGCGCTGGTATGTCGCCTCAAGATTTACAACAAGAAGCAGAAAGAGCAGAAAGTTGGCGACAATCTTTAACTTTACAAAATCAAGACTTGGCGCGACGTTCCCTAGAATTGGAAGCCCGTCGGGAACAAATTCAAGCTTTAGAAGAAAGTATTAAACGCGAAAGAAATTTGAGCCAACGAGAATCTCAAGGTGAATCTTAAAGATGAGAAAGAAGGGGCATAAGGAAGTATTTTTCTTCTTCTCCCCTTGTCCCCTTGCACCGCACTGAGCTTGTCGTTCGCGCAGCGTCTCGAAGAGAAGTGTCCCCTTGTCTCCCTACATCCGTACAGGTAAAGAAACCCTTGCAGGTCTTGCCAACTGACGGCCATCGGTGTTTTGAACTTCTTCGGCTGCTAACAACTCACGAATCAGACGTGCTATGACTTTTTGGGTTAGGCGATTGGTAACTTGCTGTCCTAAACGCTGTACGCCTGGATTTACTAATAATTGGGCCAGCTGAGAAGCCATCTGCACTGGATCAAAACCACGCGTTTCTTGGAGAATGTTTAAAATGCGTTTAATATGCTCTAAGGTTTGTTGTTGCTCAACTGTCGCTTTTGGAGTTTCGTTGACTGCTGTTAAACCTATTCTTTCTCTGAGGACGTAAGTGAAGTTGTGTAAGACATTTTTGCCTAAAGCATTCAAGCCATTAACAAATTCATCTACTAGCTTGTCGCGAATAAAAGCTCCACGTTCAGAAGAAAGAAACTCTAAACCCTGATCCAAAACTAGATTAAAGTCATAGTCTTGATTTTTCTTGGCATTGCGTAACAAGTTTTCTAACCGATTCCAACGGAATTTACCCTCTTTAAATAATAAGTTTTGCAGAGATGTTCTTAATTGCGTTGAAGGATCGGTTAATAGACGTTTAGCAACGTAAGGATAAGCTTCACTAAGAACTTTGAAGTTGGGATCTATATAAATTGCAATACCTTCTAGGGTCACCAAGGAGCGAATAATTAAAGCATAGTAAGGTGGTACCCGGAAAGGATATTCATACATCAAAGCTGATAATTCATCGGTGATACTTTTGATGTTCAAATCAGCTACACTGGCTCCTTGAGCATCAGCAAAGACTCTGGCAAAAGCGGGAATAATTGGTGTTAAGTCGGTTTCTGGTGATAAGAAATCTAGCTTTACGTAGTCGTTGGCTAAACCTTCAAAGTCACGGTTGACGACGTGGACGATCGCTTCAATTAAACCATAGCGCTGGGGTGGCTGAATCTCACTCATCATCCCAAAGTCGAGATAGGCCAATTTGCCATCTGGTGTGGCTAGCAAATTACCTGGGTGGGGATCAGCATGGAAAAATCCGTGTTCTAATAACTGGCGCAAGGAACATTGGACACCTACTTCAATGAGATAGCGAGCATCGATACCTTGGGCATTAATTTCTACTGTTTGCGTTAATTTAGTACCGTTAATCCACTCCATCGTCAAGACGCGACGATTGGTATACTCCCAGTAAATTTTCGGTACATAAATGTCTTTTATATGACCATATAACTCGAAGAAGCGTTCGGCATTTTCTCCCTCATGAATATAATCCATCTCTTCAAAGATGCGATCGCCTAATTCATCGAGAATACCAACTAAGTCACTGCGTATCCGTTTAACTTGGTTTTGTACCCAACCGGCGATTTGCCGCAAAATATACAAATCAATGGTAATGCGTTCTCTTAAGTCCGGACGTTGAACTTTAATGGCAACTTCTTCACCAGTTTTGAGTTTACCTTTATAGACTTGTCCTAAAGAAGCAGCGGCAATTGGCTGATGCGAGAGTTCAGCGTAAATCTCTGATGGTGGTGCGCCTAATTCTTCTTCAATGAATTGGTAAGCAATTTCGTTGGGAAACGGCGGTAATTGATCTTGTAACCTAGTTAACTCTTCTAAATAAGTAGGAGGAACTAAATCTGGTCTGGTGGATAAAGCCTGGCCAATTTTGATGTAGGCGGGCCCTAATTTTGTTAATAAGTCCCGCAGTTGCACGGCTCGACGACGGTCTGCTTTAACGTTAATTCCCCGGCGGCTATCCCACCACAACCCAAAAATAAGGGAAAGTGTCGGCTTCAATACGGCAATAATGCGCCGCAAAACTTGCCAGGGTCTACGACCATAATGCTCTCTTATTTCTTCGGGATTATAGCGTATTGTTATCTCAGGCTCGGACTTTTGAGCAATTAGCAGTTTTGGTGAACGCACAACCAAGGCTGGGTTGCCATTTTCTGGCACTACTTCAGTCACAAGCGTTTCGCCCTCGGTTGGTTGGGAATTAGGGGGAAGTGTCTTAACAATCATGAAAATAGCCACCAGTCAGATTGAGCATGTTAAGTATTGTAACAATAGGGTTACAAACCAGCATCCCTCAAAAGGGGATAAATGGAAATAAATTTTAGCTACACCCACCAATCAAAAGAATTATTCACCTTATATCAAGGTAATCCATAGTTTTGCTACACTGAAATGGGCCTACTAGTCTAATATAAATGGTTGTTGACCCACCCACTCGACTCATAACAAACGGTCACAGTAGCGGTAATACGCTTACCAAGTCTAAGAGCGAGAGAAAGGGGGAAAAACCTTGGTCACTGGTTCGCATGATTACGTTCTGCGGTAAAAAATCAGCCATACAAAGGTGTACGGAAAAGTAATCAAACTGTCTGCGGGAGGCGGACGGCTGCGCGGGTTCTTCCTTGAGAAGATAAACGGTGTAAACCGAGAGACGCTGTGTAAGACCATGATCGGGTTTAGTCCCGAATATCTCTGTGATATACCCAACGTGGCAATAGCGAATGAGACGCGAAACGATGATGGTTGTTTTACTGAAGCTCTGGCTTCAGCAAAGTAAGCCGGAGTACTTCACTAGTAGTGGGTATTGCTGGTAGCTAAAAGATTATTCTGAAGTGTTTTGTAACTTAAAAGTCTCGGCAACTGCCCTCACGGAGAATTTCGCTGAATGTTGCTTTGCCTACGAATCGAAAATTTTGCCCTAATTGACCAATTAGAACTGGAATTCGGCGCTGGACTCAATGTTTTAACCGGGGAAACTGGCGCGGGAAAATCGATTATTTTGGATGCCATTGACGCGGCCTTGGGCGGTAAAGTCTCTAGTCGAGTGATTCGCACGGGGACAAATCGGTCAATGGTGGAAGCCACTTTTACTTCTAATCCACCCTTAACTGCTTGGTTGAGTGAACAGGAAATTGATTTAATTGATGATAATTGTGTAATTGTCAGTCGAGAAATTACCGCTACTGCGAGTAATGTCCGGAGTAGATCGCGGGTAAATGGGGTGTTGGTAAATCGGCAGATCATGGGAGGAATGCGCGATCGCTTGGTGGAAATCACCGCCCAAGGTCAAACTGTACAAGTGGGACAACCTGCCCAAGTTAGGGAGTGGTTGGATGTGTACGGTGGTGATGCCTTATTGCAGCAGCGTCAACTAATTGGGACGGCTTTTAATACTTACCAACAAGCGCATCTGATTTTAGAAAAACGCCGGACATCAGAACGAGAACGCCTGCAACAACTCGATTTACTCACTTATCAAGTGCAGGAGTTGACAGCAGCCAATATTGAAAATCCTCAAGAATTAGAACAACTGATCCAAGAACGAGAACGCTTAAATCATGTAGTTGAATTGCAACAGATGAGTTACAAGGTTTATGAAGCTTTGTATCAAAATGATAGCGAAACCCCAGCCGCAGCAGATTTACTGGGTGACAGCGAAGCAACATTAACTGACATGGTGGAATACGATGCCCAACTGCAACCTTTGTTGGATTTGGTGCGGGATGCTCAAACTGCCATGATGGAAGTGGGTAGACAAATTAATGCTTATGGCGAAAGTTTAGAAGCTGATCCCCAAAGGTTGGAGGAAGTCGAAACCCGTATTCAAGAATTAAAACAAATTTGTCGCAAGTATGGACCCACTCTTACAGAAGCCATCGCCTACTACGAACGTATCCAAGGTGAATTAAGCGAACTCAACGATAGCGAACAATCTATTGAAAGTCTAGAACAGCAAGTACAGGCGAGTTTAGCCAAGCTGACTCAAGCTTGTGGCAAATTAACTCAACTGCGGCGGCAAACTGCTGCTAATTTAGAATCCCGATTGCTTTTTGAACTCAAGCCTTTAGCGATGGAAAAGGTACAGTTTCAAGTGGAAATCGCGCCTACTGCCCCCACAGTTACGGGATCTGACAAAATTACATTTATGTTTAGCCCCAATCCTGGGGAACCACTACAACCTTTAATGGCTATCGCTTCTGGTGGGGAAATGAGTCGGTTTTTGCTAGCGCTGAAAGCTTGTTTTAACCAAATAGATGCGGCGGAAACAATGGTATTTGATGAAATTGACGTTGGTGTGTCTGGCAGAGTCGCTCAAGCGATCGCCGAAAAGTTACACCAATTAAGTCAAAATAATCAAGTATTGTGTGTCACCCACCAACCTTTGGTGGCGGCCATGGCTGATCGGCATTTCCGTGTAGATAAGCAAACTATTACCCAAGGTAAAGGTAAAAAAGCTCACAATGGTAACGCCGAACAACGTACAGTAGTGCGTGTGACTAACTTGGATAATTTAACTCATCGCCGGGATGAACTAGCACAATTAGCTGGTGGGAAATCAGCTACTGATGCCATCGCTTTTGCTGAGTCTTTATTATTACAAGCTGCTCATCATCGTGGGGATAAAAATAATCCCAATTTACATTGATGATGGCAAGCCTTCTAGTGTCCCCGAACTAGTTATCACTTCACCAATAGTCAAAGCTGAAATATCCTGCGATCGCAAAAAACTAATGGTGGGTTCTACTTGATGGGGTGGTACTAATAGCACAAATCCAATTCCCATATTGAAAGTATGATACATAGCCTCAGCACTAACTGAACCAGCTTGTGCTAGCCACTGAAATATAGGAGGAATCTGCCAACTGGGGTTAATTTTAATCCCTTGACCTTTACCCAAACATCTGGGTAAATTTTCTGGTAAGCCGCCACCTGTAATATGGGCCATACCGTGAATTTCTAAACCAGCTTGACGAGCTGCTAAAACAGGTTTGACATAAATTTGCGTGGGTTTGAGGAAAGCTGCGCCGATGGTTTCACCACCTAATAATTCTGGTTTGTCATCCCAATTAAAACCACCATCACTGACAATCTTGCGGACTAAACTCAAGCCATTACTGTGTACACCTGTACTAGGCAGGGCGATCGCTACATCCCCCACTTGGACTTGGGAACTATCCAGCATTTGGCTTTTTTCCACAATTCCCACACAAAACCCAGCTAAGTCATATTCACCAACTTGGTAAAAACCGGGCATTTCTGCGGTTTCTCCGCCCAATAAGGCACAACCAGCTAACCTACACCCAGCAGCTATACCAGCTACCACTTGAGTGAGTTGCTCTTTTTCTAACTTACCTGTGGCTACATAATCTAAAAAAAACAACGGTTCTGCGCCTGATGTCAACACATCATTCACGCACATTGCTACTAAATCAATACCAACGGTGTCATGACAATTGAGAATTTGAGCAATTTTTAACTTTGTGCCTACACCATCAGTCCCAGAAACCAACACTGGCTCTTTAAAACCCCCTGGTAGTTGGAAACAACCACCAAAACCACCCAATCCGCCAATTACTTCCGGTCTAAAGGTGCTGTGAACCAAATTGCGAATTTGATCTACAAAAGCTCTACCAGCCTCAACATCCACCCCGGCATCCCGATAATCCATTCCTGACTGCACCGTTATCAATCCGTTACCAACTTAGGCTATCATCTTGGAGGTGGTTTGTTGTGAGTCTACATTAAAATACTTCCTCTTCAATGCCACGCCACCATTCACCCAAATTCATTAAATCTTGGTGTATATCTGCTAATTCATTGGCATATGTATCTTCGGAAATATTAGCTTGACGTTCTTGCAACTTCTTGAGTCTCAGTTGCACCAATAGCCAAGGTTTAGTGATGCTATTTGTGGATTCCAAGTATTGAGCTAGTTCTTTACTATCCATATGTTTGTTTTAGTTCACTACTTTTTACAATACATTAGACAGTTCAGCCCAGCACCATTTGCTTAACAGATCAAAAACAGCCACGAGCCAAGTCGTGACTGCTAGGCAATATTCAGAAATTAACTGATTGTCTCTGCTTTGCATATCTGGCAAAAGTCAGTACAACAACCAGTACAAAACTGCAAGTTAATTAGGCTTTAGCAAGATTTGCCGCCGCAAATTCCCAATTCACCAACTGATCTAAGAAATTTTTGATGAATGCTGGACGAGCATTTCTGTAGTCTATGTAATAAGCGTGTTCCCAAACATCCAAGGTTAGGAGTGCTTTTTTACCATGAGCTAAAGGGTTTTCCGCATTCGGTGTCTTCATTACCTTCAGCGTCCCACCATCATCAATTAGCCAAGCCCATCCACTACCGAACTGAGTTGCAGCAGCGTTAGAGAACTCTTCTTTAAATTTATCGAAGCTACCAAAGTCTTTATCAATCTTGGCTGCTAAGTCACCGCTGGGTGCGCCGCCGCCTGAGGGTGTGAGGGAATTCCAGAAGAAGGTATGGTTCCAAACTTGGGCAGCATTGTTGAAGATGCCCACTTTAGAGGAGTCTTTAAAGGTAGTTTGGATGACCTCTTCTAGAGATTTATCAGCAAGTTCCGTACCATCAGTCAGCTTGTTCAGGTTATCTACATAAGATTTGTGATGCTTGCCGTAATGATACTCAAAGGTTTCGCCTTTCATGCCATGAGACTCTAGAGCATTAAAGTCGAAAGGTAAGGGGGGCTGTGTAAATGCCATTTTGTGAAATCCTCTCTTTAACTGTTTTCCATTTTAAAGCTGTTACAGCAGCTTAGGAAATTACAGGTTTTATACGTATAAGTTTCATATCCTTTAATGTTGGATATAAAACTTAACATCGCCATTTTACTACTAAAAGGAAGATCAAGACAAAGTAGATTAATAAGGGAGCATCCCACTTTTTTGAATGTCATTGCGAACGCAACGAAGTGGAGTGTTCGCGTAGCGTGCCGGAGGCTCTAGCAATCGCATGGTTTTATTCTTAGTGCGA
>JAKOMP010000192.1 GCA_022241785.1 Cyanocohniella sp. LLY
GGGAGATTCAAGATTTGCTCTACAGGAAACTTCATCGTAAATACCTGAAAACTAACAATTTTATAATATAAATTATAATTTTGGTATTTTTACATAATRCTTAATATCTCTTAAATACTTGCCAAATCTAAATCGTAGGCATTATTGTCTTTAAATCATAGCCCTTATAATTCAGTTAATTTTCATAATCACCATAAAAGTAACCGAAGAACCGTATTACCATTCTCCATTACCTGTTAATGGCGTAAACAGCGTATATCCTGAAAAAGCTTTTTCAGGATTATAAGCTTTTAAACCTGTACCGCGACGACGAATTGTATTTTGTTCGACAACAGTTGTAGCTACAGTCATATTTCATCTCTCACTAGTCAATAAATGAATGCAAAATATGAGAATATTCAAATTAAAAATTGAGATGATGCCCATAAAAAATTAATCCATAAATCCAGATTAACCCTAATTTTTATCATTAGAATTACATATTTGTATGAATAGATTAGTACATTTTTATTTGGGGATAATATTCAACACCTCATTTTTAAATTTGAATGATTTGTCAGCATCAAAAATTAACACAAGTCAGAATCAACATAATAGTTTTGACTTGCTCAGTTTTGAAATACTTAATTTTGGTAGATTAACCGTAGTTGATAGACTTAGTGATAGATTATTACATCTACCGATATAGATTGCAAGCTTTTGCAAATTACCCAAAAAAAAAGCCCCAAACTGGGGCTCAAAAAACTCATATTCTCAATTACTCTTCATTGTTAACACCATTGTAGAAATGTAGACGAGCCGTTCCAATGACACGATTGTTTATCTGTTGACTAGTGGATGCAGTCTGTACCTGAAATTGGTATACACCGTCATAAATGGGATTGCGAACAGGTTTCAAGCCCAGTTTGATAGTTTCACCTGGTGCGAGTGGTTGCTCAAAATTGACAATGATAGTTCTGGGTTGACTTTTACTGTTTGTCAGGGTAATTCCTGACTTTTGTGCAGATTCAGTGCGATCGCCTGTTTTTCTCAAAGCAAAACTTGCTTGAGAATTAAAACGCACCGTATCTAAACCTTGTATTTGAGAAAGTGCAATTTGTGATACCGATTCAGTTGCGGATGCTGGTAGTGTGAGAGTCAAATAATACGTTGCTCCCCAAGCACTGGTTTGATTGTAAGTTGTTGTGGCCGATAATAACCGTAGTGGTTGTGTCGAAGCAACTGCATAGGTAGCAGGTACGGAAAGTAAACACAGTCCTGTACCAATAAATAAGGTTTTACACCAGTTGATAATACTTTTCATTTTAGTTGGAGATGGATACTTTTTCTGGTTTTTCTGTTGAAAAATTATCAGCAGGAGTCACAAAATGTCAAAATGACAGAATGATTGCGATGTCGTCTTCAAACTAATTTATTACACAGCAATATCAGCCTAAATCATAAAATTTAGACAAGTTATATTGTGAACTAATCATCCTTCTTCAGGGTTAAACTGTTTTTAGATGAAAATGCACATTATTCGCCCATATAATGCACTATATGCAGCATATACCCTGTGGTCATCTGCCCTCAGTACTATATAATTAGCTAGTTTTAGCTTGTGGGTGGACAATGTACCAGATCAAATAAAGTTGGTATTACCATGCGATTAAATTAGTTATAAACTAGGACATCTACTATTTTGAAGTTTTAACCTTACTTCCTGATTTTAGCAAATTAATTTATATAAAAAGGGCAGATATAAATTAAACTAAACCACAATTATTCCGATGTGATTAGGTGTGTTTTATTATTTTTTCAAATTAATTATTTTAAAAATTAACTAGCAAAATAAAAAATAAGCGTAAGGATTCAGGTGGCAGAGTATTGACAAGGGGGACACTTGAGGGGGAATACCACAAATATGAACCAAAACCTGCCTCAAGATTTAGACCGAGAAAGCTTGAAACAGTTATCGAAAAAGGAAGTTTCCAATTCATCGAACATCTAAAATGGATAACTAGAGCAGGGTAAGAGCATTCCATTTTTTAGCACAATTCGAGCTTTTAAATAATTAGAGTTAATGCTCTCCTAAGAGTTAATTAAAAATTGGTATAAAAATAGATAAATACATTTTGTTGAGCAGTTTTTCGTTCCACACCCTGGCTGGGCGGACTACGAATGATCAGCAGAGGTATATAAGGACGCTCACACTGCTGATATTATGTAATTAGTTTTGTCTGATTRCTTACTTTTGRTCATTCGACTTCGCTCCTCGTGCTATCAGCATCCGAGCAATTTGTACCCGCTCCTCTGCACTTGCGTTGGTTTGAGTCTTATTTGCCTCCAGGGCTTGACTGCCTACCTCTGCTACCARAGCTTGACCATCATCAGGGGTYGCTTCAAACATTAGCTTGATAGCCTCTAAACTTCCCCAAGAGGCAGCATTTACCAGTGCCATTCCATCAGGTTTAGCCCCTGCTTGAAGCAGTAATTTGRTTTTTTCTGGCTGTCCTTTARCCCATACAGCCCAGTAAAGCGCAGAATGCCCTTTTGGATCGCGCGCATTTACATTTACMCCCAYATAAATCAACGCCTTTAATTCATTAAGCGATCCACCCAATCCATTCCGAATTAACATSTGTTCACGAGTACTTCTCACATCGCCGTGTTGAGCCGCATTAGTAACGTATCGTTGTGTTCCTTGGGTATCGATGTCACCATATAGAAYAGTTCCAACCAAGAGTAATAACGGGATAAGAATTGCAAAGATACTTGCCCATTTATTAGGTAATCGATGCCAAAGTAGTAAACTGCTCAACCCGGCGAGAATGCAACTTACAATTATAAACCCTGGACTAACCACAAAGGGTATAGCAATTCTAGCCAACCAGTCAGGCAGAACAACAAACCAAACAAGCAGCAATCGTATGCGAGTTAATAATAAGAAGCAAAACGTTGAAAAAATCCAAATAAAACAAACTATAATTCTCAAAGCATAACGCAGTCCGCGTGGTATTTTAAACATGGCTAACTTTCTGATAATAACCTCTACACGAAAATAGTCTTTGGACTGACCTGAATGAAATTACTCTGGCATTTGCTGTATCAATACATGAAAGCCAAGGCTCAACGTATCCTGTGGTGATTCTGCCACTATACATGCAACACTTTATGATACTGTCGCTAATTTTAAATAGTGATTTTATTGCTTGGAAGTCCCTTATGCTGCTGGCAGTTTGTTTATGAATGATAAGATATCTGCACAACCACAAATTATAGGCAGTCTTGAATTATTTGTTAACATTTCTGGTAAATATGAAATTTTGATAGTAAAAAGTTTTTGATAAGTTTTTTATTCCCTTCTATGCCAATCTGTTTAAATCCAGACTGCTCCATCAATTGTTTTGTTTTATTGCTATCAAGAATTAAAAGATCAACAGTTATATCGCTGATTATTTCACCATTGTTTTCCCTGATCAATATATACTGCTTTTTAACGCCTGTATCTGTTTTTGAAACTTTAACTTGACGGAGTATATCTCCTGGCAATTTGTCTACCTTATCTATATGCATACCTTGAGAACTCAGAACCGAATGGCACTAAGTTAATCGCAAAGCCCTGATATAACTGGCTTTTTGAGTGTGGGAAGAGAGGGGAGAGGCTTGCGGGGCTACAAAAAGGGCTAGGATGCAGATAAAATAAGCCTCATAGCCCTCTCTCCTTGTTGGTAGTACTTACGTTTATTAGGATTTAATCTYAATAATTCGGTGACTAACTCATAAGAATTTTCCATGAAATTGACCCAATTGTGGCCATAAAGACCAATATAAAAACTACTATGTCGTCGAACAATCCTTAAGAATTCTGGTTCTTCAGTAGCTGTTATGCCAAACTATTAGTTATAGCCTCCAGAGAAATATTAAAAGCGTATCTTTTTTTATCTAAAGCTCTTATAAATATTGACATTTAAAGAGTATTTATTGTTAGCTGTAAATACAAACTGATTATTTTTATATAAATTTACAATTATGGCTAGCAGAAAAGATATTAAAATTTTAACAGAGCTTCTTGATTTAGACAATATAAAAGTTATCTCACATCGCATTCATCCTGGG
>JAKOMP010000193.1 GCA_022241785.1 Cyanocohniella sp. LLY
TATAACTTTTATATTGTCTAAATCAAGAAGCTCTGTTAAAATTTTAATATCTTTTCTGCTAGCCATAATTGTAAATTTATATAAAAATAATCAGTTTGTATTTACAGCTAACAATAAATACTCTTTAAATGTCAATATTTATAAGAGCTTTAGATAAAAAAAGATACGCTTTTAATATTTCTCTGGAGGCTATAACTAATAGTTTGGCATAACAGCTACTGAAGAACCATAATTATTGTCATAATACGTTACAAACCCGGAAATAGCTTATAATACCTGAGTCAATCTGAACTCCTAGCAAATTCCGATAATTAATTGCATGGCTAAACAATATGTTCCCAATGCTTTTTTGAAAATAGAAGATGCCAAGTTATATGCCATTTTTGCGTGGAGTCAGCGCACAGCAGAAATGATTCCAGTCAAGTCATGGTTAATTCTTCTAGAAATTTTTGTACATGAACATTCTTTAGAAACCGCCTACGAAATATTTCAAAAAATTAAATTAACAACTTATGAATATATTAATGAACTAAACAAATATGAACAATTAATGGCAGATGCTATAGTATATTTAGCAGATGGTAGCCTCACAATTTTTGGTAAAGGATTTCGGAGTTTTATTGAAAAGGAGATGCAATTTGAACTTGGTGACTTAAGTCGAGAAAATTACCAAGTTTTACTACAATTATTTTCTCAATGTGAATTAAAGGATGACCTAAACGCAATTCAAAATTTAGAAGACTTCCGCCACATAGTAGAAAAATTAGAAAATATAGGTTTACTTTCACCTGCGACTGGTTCTATAGATTGGGGCGATTTGAAAAAAACCGTACCAATTTGTCAGGCATTTGGATTAACTAGGGGAACTCCTGTTGATAGATACTACCTCAGCAAATTTATTGCCGAAATTCGTCCACAAATTGTCGGTAATGTTTTAGAAATTGGCGGAACACCAAAAGATAAAGATTTCTATCAAGTTAATTCCGGCAATTCATATCAAATTCTCAACTTAGAAGCAGGCCCTGGTATTGATATAGTGGGCGATGTTCACGAATCATCAGTCATCGAGCCAGAATCTTTCGATTCAATCATCATTTTTAATGTATTAGAACATTGTTATGCCCCTTGGATAGCAGTAGAAAATATTCACACTTGGTTAAAACCTGGTGGTAAATGTTTTGCTATGGTACCAAGCGCTATCAGACTTCATGCTACCCCGATGGATTATTGGCGACCTTTACCTGATGCTTTTACCTCAATATTTAGAAAATTTTCCCAACAAAAATTATACGTCTATGGTAATCCTATAAGTGTCATCGCTAGTTATCATGGAATTGCTGTAGAAGAACTAACTACTGAAGAACTAGACGCTTTTCATCCAGATTATCCCGTTGCCACTTGTATTATGGCTGAAAAATAAACTTAACGCACAACTAATCACGATTTATGAGTTGTATCAACTTTGATGTAAAACCAGAAATATCAGTTATCCTCTGTACTTATAACCGTGCAGAACATCTAAATAACTGTATTAATAGTGTTATTGCTCAAACTTTTGCCAATTGGGAATTAATTGTAGTAGATGACGGTAGTCAAGATAATACCTTTGAAATTGTCAATCCATATCTGCAAGAATCCCATAATATTCGTTATTTGAGACATCAAAATCGGAAATTAGGATACTCTAAAAATGCGGGGATTCAGGCATCATTTGGTAACTACATCACATTTATTGACAGTGACGATGCTTACAAACCTAATCATCTAGATTCCCGACTAGAATATATGCAAGCTAATCCCGAAATTGACTTAATCCAAGGGGGATTTTACTCTACAGAAGAAATTTGGGTAGCAGATTATTTTCAACCTGGAAAAACAATTAATTTACGAGAATGCGTTTTAGGCCCCACCTTTTTTGGGAAAAGGAAAGTATTTTTTGAATTAAAGGGATTTAATGATATCCCTTATGGAGAAGATACCGACTTTTGGGAACGGGCAGAAAAAATCTTTCACACCCAAAAAATCAGTGAACCGCAAACTTATATTTATACCAGAGCCGAAACTAGTATAACTAAAAGCGTTTTAGAAAAAATTTCTTCATCTAGCTAACCAGTTGGTATGAAAAGTATCCCTTTACTACACCCAATCAGCAGTTCTTGGCGTCAATTAATTGCTTCTACTTGGAAGCTATTATTTTTAGGAATTGTTCTAAGCTCGTGTCTTATATTTTTATCGGGTTGTCAGGCTTCAGCACAAAAAGATGATGGAGTAATTCGTCTAACATTATGGCAAGGAATTAATCCCCCAGCTAATCGGGATGTGTTTCAAAAACTAGTAGATAAATTTAATCAGACTCATCCTGATATCCAAGTAGAATCTATCTTTGCAGGTGGACTAGACCAACAATTACCGAAAATTCTTGCCGCAGTTGTGGGGAAGGTACCTCCAGATATTTTGACTTTTTACCCGCAAATTACAGGTCAGTTTGTCGAACTAGATGCGATTCGACCTTTAGAAAAATTGCTGGAAAAATCACCCGTCAAATCGGAAGTTATCCCCAATTTATTGGAAGCATTAACATTAGATAATCACCTTTGGTCAGTTCCACTTTACACCAGTAATATTGGCATTTTTTACCGACCTGATTTGTTCCAAGCAGCGGGAATTGCACAAACACCAAAAACTTGGAACGAATTAAGAGACGCTGCGAAAAAATTGACTATAGACAAAGATGGCGATGGTCAACCCGAACAGCATGGAATGTTATTGCCATTAGGTAAAGGTGAATGGACTGTATTTAGTTGGTTACCCTTTTTATGGAGTGCTGGAGGAGAAATAATTACTGATAATCGACCAACTTTGACTACTGATGCTGCGGTGACAGCTTTGCAATTTTGGCAAGATTTAATTAACGATGGTTCGGTAAAATTGTCTGCACCTGAACGGGGTTATGAAGAAGACGACTTTATTGCCGGTCGTGTTGCTATGCAGATTACTGGCCCTTGGACTTATATCATGAAGTCTGATGTGGATTATCAAGTCTTTCCTATGCCTGCTAGTGTGGAACAAGCTACAGCCATTGGCGATGGTAATTTGTATGTAATGAAAACTACGCCAGAGAGAGAACAAGCCGCATTCAAGTTTTTAGAGTTTGTTTTAAGTGAAGAATTCCAAACAGAATGGAGTATTGGGACGGGTTTTCTACCAGTAAATATTAAATCTACCCAAAGTGAAGCTTTTCAGCAATTCATTAATCAAAAACCCGTGTTAAAAGTGTTTCTAGAACAAATGCCCGCAGCCCGTGGGCGGCCAATTCTAGCTGGTTATAGTAGTCTATCTGATAGTCTTGGTCGAGCTATTGAAGCCACCTTGCTAGGTGAGTCTCCAGAAAAAGCTCTAAAAACAGCCCAAGAGCGTTTAGAACTAATTTGGCAGAATAAGTAAAGGCTTGTAGTCAGGACTTTAGTCCTGTTTATCAAGCCCTACGGACATATCTTTCCTGACCCCCTTTAATCATCCAACACAGTTAACCCCTGTTCCTGGAGCGCATAAAGTTTAGAACGTTGTTCATAATAAGCTGTAGTTGCCGCAGATTCCGATGCAATTAAGCGACGAATAACTTCATCTGATTGGGGAATTTGTGGATGGTCAATATGAACATAATCCAAAATATTGAGCCGATACCAATGTGCCACACTAGGATGCAGGCGTAACTTTTCCCGTATGCGGTCAGCGGCTATAAAATTAGCTTGAGTAAATAAGCTGTGCCAATAATCACGGGGACGTAAATTGATATGCCCATGCGCTTCTTGACCGGGAACCCCTGCGGAAAATATGACAACTGGAGCAACTTTAGTCAGCCAATTGGCTATGGTAGGAGAAACTTCTGGTTGGGTGCATCCCAGTTTTTATTTAGCACCTAGAGAATAAATGTCATTGCGAGGAGGAACGACGTTCGCGTAGCGTGTCGCTTTGCGACTCAGCAATCGCAAAGTCTCGCACTAAGAATAAAACCATGCGATTGCTAGAGCCTCCGGCACGCTACGCGAACACTCCACTTCGTTGCGTTCGCAATGACATTCA
>JAKOMP010000194.1 GCA_022241785.1 Cyanocohniella sp. LLY
ATTGGACTTTGGACAAAAATAAATTGTTCGCGTTTATCTCACGCGAACAAACGAATAATTAATCTTGTTTATAGTTACCAGCAGAAAAAAAAGCATAGCCACCAGATCCCCAAGGCRTAGTAGTATAAACTACAAACTATGATTGGTAAATACTGATGAGTATGCCGAAATTTAATAACAATAAATTAATAACGCGATTTCAGGATTTTAGACAAAAAATTTACAACTGTTTTGAAACATGTAGCGATGCCTGTATGGATTTATTGGATGCGCTTGCGGGTAATACGGGAGCCAATTCAATTGCGGAGCTATCAATAAGATCCGTTGTTTCCCAGAAGCTATAACTCTATTTATAAAGCAATTCAAAAATCATTTAATACAAATATTCAGGAGAAAAACAATGAAGTTGAAGAACAAGAAGAAAAAGAAAAAAAAGAACAAGAAGAACCCAATAAATTAATTAGGGTGGTGTCTGAGTTGATTGACAAACCACAACAACGCCCTTTTTACTTATTTGCAATAGATACAACACCACATCCGCGTCCTTACGCGAGGACATTAGCTGAACGTGGGTATATTTACCAGCCAAACACTATCAAGGGTAACAAACCTATTAATATTGGTCATTCTTATTCGATACTTTCTATTTTACCAGAGAAAGAAACTGCTTTTGCAGCCCCTTGGTCAATACCAATATCAGGAGAAAGGGTATCACTTGATAAAACTGGTGTTGATGTGGGTAATGAACAAATTTCCGAAGTGATATGTGATTCATCACTGCCCTGGCAGGGAAAATTGTGCGTCTTAGTAGCAGATAGCGCCTATAGTCAGCGTTCATTTGTGTTTGACCAATCTAAACACAAAAATGTGGTAGTGATAGCCAGAGTTCGTAGTAATCGAATTTTCTACCAATCTCCACCCGTTGACGAGTCAAAGAAAAAACGTGGTTGTCCAAAAAAATACGGTGAACGGTTTAATTTAGCTGATGTTGAAACTTGGCACTCTCCCGACGAGAGAACACAAATTCAGCAGACAACCTGTAAGGGTCGTCTTTTAAACATCACCATACTCGCTTGGCATCAAATGTTGATGAGGGGAACCAAGCACCAAAAAATGTACCGTCATCCCTTCACCCTTATTAGGGTTCATGTAACTGATAATACTGGTAATTCTGTCTGGAAACCCATGTGGTTAATTGTCAGGCTCAAACGCAACGAACCAAGCATCCTGTTGTCAAGAAGCAGTCAAAATCAACACCTGATAAACAAAAAGCCGCGTAAATTTTCTTAGGCTTTAGGCGTTTAACTCAGTTTGACTCAGTTTGAAAAATAACTGGGGTAATTTCTGATGACTAGTTTTTTGGTTCGCGAGTATTACTCGCGAACCAACTTCTTTTTGTCCAAAGTCCAAAGAGTTCCATTTCTTTAAGAAAGCATCTAACGAGGCATACTCCTGACTAACTGTTTTGCGAGTATAGTCTTTAATCGATTCCGTAATTAACTTACCGTCTTTGCCGTGGTATTGCTCTCGAATAAAAGCAATAGACACCTCTTCATCTGCAATTACATACCTATCCCGCGTTTGCTTGCGGCTAATTTCGCCATCATCTATAACTACCTCATCGTCTCCAGCATCAGGCGGAACAATGGGATCAGCTGGCTTAGGCTGATAAATTTGTACAGGATCGCCATCAAAATCAGGGTCAGCAAATAACTCTGTCGCTTTTTTAAAGTCCATAATTGTGAAGAACATTTTGCCATAGTCTTCATCAATGCGAGTTCCGCGACCAATAATTTGCTTAAACTTGGTCATTGACAGGATGCGCTGGTCTAAAACAATCAATTTACAGGTTTTAGCATCAACACCAGTCGTCAGTAACTCAGAGGTAGTAACAATCGTGGGATATTTACTTTCCGGGTCGATGAAATTATCTAATTCTGCCTTACCCTGAGTATCATCCCCAGTAATTCGCATAACGTAGCGGCTATTCTCCGCCATCAAATCAGTATTTTCGTTCACCAATGCCACCCGCATCCGTTCTGCGTGGTCAGTCGTCTCACAAAAAATAATCGTTTTGGCAAAGCGATCGCTTGATTTGAGATAATCAGAAATAATCCGTGCAACTAACTCGGTACGCTTCTCTAAAACCAGAGTTCTATCAAAATCTCGCTGATTAAATACTTGGTCGGGAATTTCTTTACCATATTTATCCCTTTGTCCTGGCTTCGGTTTCCATCCACTCAAGTCTTGATCAAAGTCAATACGAATTACTTTGTAGGGAGCTAAAAAACCATCTTCAATCCCTTGTTTGAGCGAATAGGTAAAAACTGACTCACCAAAATAATTGATATTAGAAACTTCTTCTGTTTCCCTTGGGGTAGCTGTCAAGCCAATCTGCGTTGCACTGCTAAAATATTCCAAAATCTCTCGCCATGCAGAATCCTCAGATGCGCTTCCCCGATGGCACTCATCTATAATAATTAAGTCAAAAAAACCTGGTGAAAATTGCCGATAAATGTTTTTCGCCTCTTCATTTCCCGTTACCGCCTGATACAGGCATAGATAAATTTCGTAAGATGTATCTATCTGTCGCTGCTTAATTTTGGTCATTTTTGAGCCAAAGGGTTTAAAATCATTGACTCTAGTTTGATCAACCAAAATGTTGCGGTCTGCCAAGAACAGGATACGCTTTTTCGCCCCCGACTTCCACAACCGCCAAATAATCTGAAAATCCGTGAAAGTCTTACCTGTAACCGTCGCCATCACTAACAAAATGCGGTTTTGTCCTTTAGCGATCGCTTCAATTGTTCGATTAATGGCAATCTGTTGATAATAGCGTGGCTGTTTTTTATCAGGACTGGGATAGTAATCTTGAGCAACAATCGGCTGAATGTCGGAGTTAATTCCCTTCCAATCACAGTATTTTTGCCAAAGTTCCTGCGGTGTCGGGAACTGGTTAAGGGGGATTTCTTGCTCTCGCTGTCCTTCGCTAATTGTGCGATCGCACATCATAAAAGCGTCGCCATTCGAGCTAAAGATGAATGGTACATCAATCAATTCACCAGTTGCGATCGCTTGCTGCATTCCGGCGCTGACACCGTGATTATTATCTTTAGCTTCAATTACAGCTAGTGTGTCATTTAAAGCTTGGTTTTGCCGTACTTTAAAGTTTGATTTTGCCACCACATTCTCTAAAATCCTAGTATCTTGGTTCCAAGAATATCTTAAGATAACCAGTTTTTAAAGTCTGAGTTTGCCGAAATAGCAATTTTAAAGTTTGACATTGCCGAAATAGTCTGAACCTGTTATGGTGTTTTTATAAGTAAAAATGTACTAATTTTAGAGGAGATAACCATGCTCTACGATGTCGAGTTTCAAGCATGGTGTAATAGTTTGCAACTCTCCCAACAACAAAGAGATTTGGTTAACCAAATTAGGACTTCCCCACCAGCTCGTAAAGTCAAAGGAGGAGGAAGAAACGTTCATGGTTTCTATGCTAGCTCAAAGATGGGTAGAACGATTCAATTTGAGTCTCATACTGTTGAATTACCAGCTATTACTCAATTTTATGAATATGACGACCAAGTTTTAGAATATTGGGATCAACCGATTAAATTCAGTATTAAATGCTCACCACAAGGTAAACAAGCCACAACTACAGCACTTTCCTAAATCATGAAGTACAGTAGCAGCAGTTAGCAAACCAATTTCGCAGATGCATAGGATTGATGAGGTTTAAAGCAACTGCAATCAATACATCCACCATTTGAGTAGTTTTTGGAGAAAAAGTTTTGATAAAAGCTTTAAGCTGTGACCACCAATGTTCAATGGGATTAAAATCTGGAGAATA
>JAKOMP010000013.1 GCA_022241785.1 Cyanocohniella sp. LLY
TCTTGAAAATCTAACACTTTCATATCGGGGAGATTCAAGATTTGCTCTACAGGAAACTTCATCGTAAATACCTGAAAACTAACAATTTTATAATATAAATTATAATTTTGGTATTTTTACATAATGCTTAATATCTCTTAAATACTTGCCAAATCTAAATCGTAGGCATTATTGTCTTTAAATCATAGCCCTTATAATTCAGTTAATTTTCATAATCACCATAAAAGTAACCGAAGAACCGCAATATCTGAATTGTGAAAATTTTGTTCACAAGCCACCTTGATTTTTTGTAATTTTAAGATACCAAGGATACCAAAAAAGTTTCATGAATCATTTTTTTAGGTAAGATTTCAGTTTAGAATAACTGGGTCAAACTTAAAAAATAGCTGAATCTCAGTATGGAAAGTTGAGAGTATTAAAACTTTTTATACTGAGAAAATCGGGTAAAATTATGGCTACAAAAATTCCTGTCACAGTAATTACAGGCTTCTTAGGCAGTGGTAAAACCAGCTTAATTCGCCACTTGCTACAAAACAACCAAGGACGAAGGATTGCTGTTTTAGTCAACGAATTTGGCGAACTCGGTATAGATGGGGAGTTATTGAAATCCTGTCAGATTTGCCCCGAAGATGGCGATGAGACAAGTAACATCTTTGAATTAACCAACGGCTGCTTATGTTGCACCGTACAGGAAGAGTTTTATCCCACCATGCAAGAGTTAATCAAGCGTCGGGATAGTATTGACTGCATTTTGATTGAAACTTCTGGGTTGGCTTTACCCAAACCCCTAGTGAAAGCTTTTCGCTGGCAAGAAATTCGCGCCGCCGCCACGGTAGATGCGGTGATTACCGTAGTAGATTGTGCAGCCGTAGCCGAGGGAACATTCGCCAGCGATCCAGAGGCGATCGCCGCACAACGGCAGGCAGATGATAGCCTAGAACATGAAACACCATTGCAAGAACTATTTGAAGACCAACTTGCCTGTGCAGACTTGGTGGTATTGAATAAAACTGATTTAGTAGATGCAGCAACAAAAACGCAAGTCGAGGAATTGATTAAACAAGAGTTACCCAGAGTAGTGAAGATTGTGGAGAGCGATCGCGGTAAACTTGATGCATCTATTTTATTAGGATTTCAAGCCGCAGTTGAAGACGATTTAGATAGTCGCCCCAGTCATCATGATACTGAAGAAGACCACGAACACGACGAAGAAATTACTTCAACTCATGTAGTTTTAGACCGCGCCTTTGACCCAGAAAAACTGCAACAAACATTGCAAATATTGGCGAATCAACAAGAAATTTACCGCATTAAAGGCTTTGTAGCCGTTCCAAATAAACCTATGCGTTTAGTGATGCAAGGTGTAGGTACCCGATTTGATAAATTTTATGATCGTCCTTGGCAACCACAAGAAGCCAGAAAAACTAGCTTAGTTTTCATTGGCCGTGATTTGAAATCCTCAGAAATCGAATTACAACTAGTAGCTTTATAATTTGTTTTTTCTCTCCAAATCTATGACAATTACTCAACTATTTAACATTGCCAACATTTTTGTTGTGCCCTTTTGGTTATTAATGATTTTTCTGCCTAATTGGAAAGTGACACGGCGGGTAATGGAATCCTATTTGCCTTTTGTGATCTTGGCTGGCGCATATTTGTATTTATTTGTCAGCAGTATTACGCCAGAAAATGCCCAAGCTTTATCTAATCCTCAATTAGCAGATATTGCCAGATTTTTTGCAGATGAAACAGCTGCGGCCACAGGTTGGATTCATTTTCTTGTAATGGATTTATTCGTTGGTCGTTGGATATATTGGGAAGGACAAAAAACAGGTATCTGGACAATTCATTCTATTGCCCTGTGTTTGTTTGCTGGCCCTCTAGGGTTACTATCTCACGTTGTCACGTACTGGATTACCAAGGTATTTTTTCCCGGTTCACAGACAAGTGAAGCAGTCGCAGAAGAGGCAGTATCATCAAATTGACGATTATTGAAACTCCCTGGTAATTAAGCATATTTAAGCCCTCTCTCTGCGTCGGAGAGGGGTTGGGGAGAGGTTCTTAATGAGTCCTATGATAAATCGAGGTTTCCCGAAGCGATCACCTCTAGTTTGTCACTATCCAATATCATAATTTTACCCCCCCGACTATAGACGACTACTGACTTTAAACTTTTAATTAACCGCACACATTCTTCGTAAGTAATGCCAATACTCCGAGCCATGCGATAGTAAGATAATTTAACTTTTAAAATCTTCCCTTGGGCACTAATTTCGGTTCCTGATGTGGTAGCAAAATATTGGATTAATCTAGCTAGGCGCACAATTGCTCTTTCCGAAACTAATCCGTGTACTGTTTCATGTAATTGCTGAATCCGAGTGTTAAAAACCATCAACATCCGTAAAGCAATTTCTGGTTGATTTTGAATTGCTTGCAGTAAAGCATCACGTTGGATAGTGAGAATTTCACAATCAAATTCAGCAGTCACGGTTGCAGGTGAAATGCCATTACCTAAAAGTGCAGGCGCAGCGAAAATTTCCCCAGCAGTTAGTCCCCGTAAAATGGTTTCTTTCCCCGTGGTGGCTATTTTGGTCACTTGAATGGAGCCACTAACAACAGCATATAACTTTGCTGGTAGGCGATCGCCTTCATGCAGGACAATCTCACCTTTACTGTATTTTTGCACCTGGGCGTAAGGTTGCAATTTTACCTTGTCTGCTGTTTCTAAACCTGCAAACACAATAATTTGTGACAGCTGTTCTAAAGATGGTTGCATCAAAAATCCCACTCCCAACTCCCAACTCCCTGCGTACTACAACGCTGGCCGATGTTGAATCCAAGGATTAGCTGCTTCGATTTGGGCTGCGAGACTGATTAACGTGGCTTCGGCGGCGGGTTTGCCAATTAGCTGCACACTTATGGGTAAACCATTGCTATCAAAGCCTACAGGAAGGGCGATCGCAGGTTGTCCAGTAGCGTTAGCACCAGGACAAGGTGCCACCCAACGCATAATGTTAGCGAATGTCTCTTCTGGACTTAAATTGGCCCATTCTCCGATACGGATGGGTGAATGCAGATAAACTGGCAATACCAGCACATCTACGGTATCGAAAAATGCCACAATTTGCCTAGCTACTATTTGCATTTGGGAAATTGCTTGTAAATACTCTCCCACGGAACCTGTACGTGCCAACAAGAAACGATTTACTGGCTGTAATGCTTCCGCCGGAATGCCTGATGCTGCTACTCCAGCTTGCCAAACGACTTGAAATGGTTCTACTAACCCACTAAAATCTGGGCATTTTTCTTCAACTGTATGCCCAAATTGTTCTAATAATTTGACTGTTTGTAGTACACCTTGCTGACAATTAGCATCAGCTTCTCCTAAGGGAGGAATATTTGTACTAAAGGCAATTCGCAAATTACCGAGTTTTTCTTGAATAGCGGCGAGAAATGATGTTTCTGGATTGGGTAACCAGTAAGGATCACCTGTAACGTAGCCAGACATAACATCTAATAAAGCCGCAGCATCTGCTACAGTCCGTCCGATGGGCCCATTAGTCGCAATCCCCGCCACGCGATCGCCTACTGGTGCATGAGTGACTCTACCTCTGGAGGGTTTGATCCCAACTAAACCACAGCAAGCCGCAGGCCCCCGTACTGAACCACCACCATCAGAACCTTGAGCGATCGCACATAATCCTGCGGCTACAGATGATGCTGCACCACCACTAGAACCACCTGGGGTATATTCCAAATTCCAAGGATTTCTGGCTGGGGGAAATCCCGTAGGTTCAGAGTAAGGAAAGGAACCAATTTCTGAAGTGGCGGTTTTACCTAAAATAATAAATCCGGCTTGTTTAATTCGGGTGACTACCCCATCGTCATAGTTAGGGATATTTTGTAATAATGCTGGATTACCGTAGGTACAGGGGACACCTGCGACAGCATTGAGGTCTTTAATGGAAATCGGTACACCAAAAAATGGCGGTAATTCTGAGGTAGTGGATAGTGTTTCGGTTTTGGCTTTAGCATCTGCGATCGCTAAGTCTGCTGTTACCGTAAAATAACTTCCCAATTGGGGATTCAGCAATTGAATTCGTTCTAAATATAATTCCACCAACTCTAGCGGCGACACTTCTCGATGGCGAATTAGGCGCGCCAACTCTAATGCGGGGGTAAAAGCTAAATCAATTTTATCCATAGGTTAGTTGATGGTGATTGTGTCTGCTGCTGAAATTTTTAAACGGTAGTTGTTACTTTATTGAAATTTTCGGGCATTATGAACCTTAGTAGATCCTGAAAATTGTCAATCAATTAGGAAGTTGAGCTTTAATAGGCGAGATTTAAACTTTTACTGAAGTTATCAACTCGCTGCATAGTCATTTTAATTGTTTCACATAAACTTTTAACAAATCCCCACGGGATATTTATGGCTGATCTAGACAAAAATCTTCATGAAGTGCCAAAACTCGTTTCTAGCCTCAAGCTGAATCTTGGTAATTCTCATGAAATCATGCAACAAGTTGTTTTAGTAAATAATATTCAAGATGAATTACAGAATATTCAACAAATTATTGCTCAAGAACTCAACCTCATAAAAAGTAAAAATAATTCTGTTGCGACACTTCCACGTTTGGGTACAGTAGTTACTTTGTTTTTTCCTAATGTTGATTTAGGAGAGACAAAGATTAATGCCACGACAAGATATATTACAGCAAAATTTGGCAAGCCAGAAAAAGAAATATCAATTAGTGACTTACAAGCCAAAATTGATGGCTGGATTGAATGGGGTGATTTTATTCAGGTAATTTCCGCAGACATTTTAAGTGATACTCAGTTAGTAAGTCAACTAAATGCGGATATTAATCATTTAAGCTTACCTACACAAATTCAAAATATTCATGAAAGCCTCAAAATTAACTTAGCTTTTACCAATCCTAAAATATTACAGAAGCAAATTCAACAGATTAGCCATGTTCATCAAGAAATCTTAGACGTACAGCAAAGAATAATTCATGTCATCACTACTATTAAAAATAGCCGTAGTTTATTAAATATATTCATAGGTATTTCATCTTTTTGGGGTAATTCTGGCTTTACATTAGAATGGTTAGATGATGACCAAGAATTGATTATCTCTAGTGATGGTAAATTTCATGAATTAACAGATATTTTAAATGACTGTGAATTATTACAGCAAGAAATTGATAATTTAATTATCAAAATTAATGCTTTAACAAAGCAAGCGGAACAATCACTGAAAAATATTGCCCAAGAACCTGAGCAAAAACCAGTTATTAATCATCAACCAAATGTAGTACCCAAGATTGCTTCACAAAAAAAATTCCATTCAACTTTTCTTATCGCCTCAAGTTTAGTCATTTTAAGTTTTGGTAGTTGGATGATTAAAAACCAAATACCATATATGCAAAAAACAGTTGAGAGTTCTAATCAAGAAACTATTGCATCTACCAATTTTAATTCTGCACTCAATCTAGGATTAGAAGCCTCTGCTTTAGTACAAAATCCCCCACTACCCCTAGAAGTTTGGCAGCAAGCAGAAAGCAAATGGCAACAAGCAATAGACTTATTAGCAAGTATTCCCGAAGGAACATCAGTTTATCCTCCCGCAGCAGATAGATTAGTGCGTTATCGTTTAAACCGGATTGCTATCAATGAAAGAGCATTAAATGAAAAAAAAGCCGGAGAAAAATTAAGAGAAGCTCAAAAGTTAGACACAGAAGCTACTTTCTTTGTGAAAAACTCGCCTCAATCTGTTTTAGCTTTACAGCAAGCAAAAAATAAATGGCAAGCAGCCATCAAATTATTAGAAAGTATTCCTCAGAGTACATCTGTATATCAACAAGCTCAAGAAATTATGCCTATTTATAAAAGTAATTATGCAGCTATTAAGTAAACTAATAAATACTAATTACTATCCACTTGCAAAATTTGTTCCGCCGTTAAATTTAAACCTGGGAATGCTAACGATTCAATTTTATCACCACCTCTAAACTGGCTAACTTGATACTCACCTTCAACCAGTTGGTAAACAGAAATAGTGGGTTGTTTAGGGTTACCGATAAATTTCCGTCCCCCTAAAGCTAGGTAGTCTACTACCCAATATTCCGGAATCCCCATTTCTTCGTAGTCGGCTAACTTTTTGTAGTAGTCATCTCGCCAGTTAGTACTTACTACTTCAATCACCAACGGCACAGATGCACATTGAATAATAGTGGATTGTTTTTTCCATAAAGGTTCATTTGCCAAGTTCGCACGGTTCAATATCAAAACATCTGGTAAATAAGCTGACTCGCTTTCAGGTGGTTTGACCAATGCTTGTTTAGGGATAGTATAGGGAAGATTTAGCCGTTTAATCTCCGTAGATACTTCTAGTGTTAAAAATCCTCCGATATCTTCATGTTCACCTGATGGCTGTGGCATCTCAACAATTACCCCATCATATAGTTCATAGCGTTTACCTTCAGGCTTCCACTCCAAAAACTCTGCGTAGGTTACTAGTTTAGGCTGGGGTATGGCTTGAGTCATAAAACTTCTCTAGTGCATTCGATTAATGAACTACTCCCACTAAAATGACAATAGCGGGAGTTTCCCATTTCATAATTAAACTTTCGTGCGGTCTGTCAAAATTTCGTAACCAGTTTCCGTCACCAAAACTGTATGCTCAAACTGTGCTGATAGCGAATTATCTACAGTTACCGCTGTCCATCGGTCAGATAATATTTTTGTGTGCTTAGAACCTGCATTTAAAATTGGTTCAATTGCTAAAGTCATCCCCGCACGCAGTTTGACATTTGGCATTTCGCGCGTACGAAAGTTGAAAACTGAAGGTTCTTCGTGTAGATTCCGACCAACACCATGTCCGGTAAATTCTTCTACTACACTAAAACCATTAGCTTTCACATGGTCTTCTATTGCCCCTGCGAGGTCAAGTAGGTAAGCACCTGCTTTGACTTGTTCAATCCCTTTAAAAAGAGACTCTTCCGCTACGCGAATTAGTTTAGCTGCATCTGGAGTCACTTCACCCACGGCAATAGTAATGCAGGAATCACCGTGAAAACCTTGATAAAAAGCACCCGTATCTACTTTTAAGACATCCCCAGTCCGAATTACTTTCTTAGGATTTGGGATACCATGCACTACTTCATTATTAATACTGGCACAAATAGAACCTGTAAAACCGTGATATCCCTTAAAACTTGGTGTAGCATCCATTTCGCGGATACGTTTTTCGGCATAAGCATCCAAGTCAGCGGTGGTCATTCCGGGCTTAACCATCTCAGAAATTTCTTTGAGAACAGTAGCCACAATTTTTGCTGACTGCCGCATAATTTCAATTTCTCGCGGCGATTTAATTTCAATCCCTCGGCGCTGTTTTTTTGCAGGTTTCGGCTGAGTTTTTTGAGCAAGCAAATTACTGAGAATGTTCATGGGGAATTAATAATTACTGGCGCATTACTGCTATAGTCGCAGTATTTTTTCTTATATTTACGTTAACTTATTTTTGCCCCATCCTTTGTCTGTGGAGGACTAGAGGCTAGAGGCTAGGAAGTTTCCTTAGTTTGCGATCGCAATTTCACCCTTCATTCCGGCTTTCGTATGACCAGGTATAGAACAGTGTAAGTTGTAATTTCCTTGTTTCATCGGCACAAACACCCATTCTGCTTCTGCACCTGGCTTGAGTTCTAGTTCGTGAATGGCACCTTTGACTTCTACTTTGCCGGCTTGGACTTTTTGTGTCCAGATACCATCAGCAAAATCTTTGGCGGTGAAATAATGCTTCAATTGGCTGGGATTAGTCAGGCGCAGTAAATAACGTTTACCTGGGACAAATTCCAAATGATCAGGTTCAAACTTGAGTTCGTTGGCAGAATTACCTAAACTAATTTTAATTTCTGTAGCAGGTTGTTTCAGTAAATCTTCTGCTAAATTTGCCGCGATCGCCGGATTAGCAATGATTAAACCCAGGCATAGCAACAAACACAATACAGTAATTTTTCTCACTAGTTGCAGCCTAGCTGCTAAAAGAAGGTATAAATTTTCTGAATTTTCTGTAAATAACGCCTTCATTGTTATCAATAGCCTTAATGAAAATTATGGTGGCAAATTGCTAAAAAACGCCTTACCTATTCACCATTATTCACTCGGTGTGCAACTTATGGCTTTTGATATAGCAATCTGAGTTGGGTAGGTAAAAAAAGATAAAAGTACCAAAAAAATTCAACAGTAGTTTGACATAATTTGGAAGAAATAAAAATGTAGTTAAGTATAGATTTATGAAAATAAATGATAATCATTTACATTTTTTATTTTATTGAGAGGAATATAAACAAGTTATGGTGTCATATCGCTACTACACCGTAAAAGAGCCAAACGAATTGTCTATATAGCAAAAGCGAATTGTCATAAAATCCTCAAAAATAATTTTGCTTTACCTTAGTACAAGAGAGAAATCATACTTCATTGGTTAATTACAGTGGATTATTTTCGTATTTTGCAGGTTGTACATCACCTTAATTGAGTAATAATAAATATTTTTTTTAAAGATGCATCTTTCTGATGACTTCATGTATAATCCTGACTAAATAGAATAAACAAATATTTACTAACTAACTAAGAAACGTGTAAACGTCCTCCAGGAAGTTAGTCAAATAAATGCATTTTGTTGATGAAAATGTACTAAATTCACCTGTAGTACAAATTTTGGACTGTAGGGAATCTAAAGGAATTTTCACATAAGGCTTGTCTAGTCTAATTGAACTTCAACTTAATCGCAGTTAGCAGAGTTTCTTTTTTGCTGATGTGTAAAATTTGAAATCGCCTAAGGAGTTTTTTAATGTCTCTTATCAAACGTAGCTTGGCGGAATTTATTGGCACATTTTGGCTGGTATTGGGCGGATGTGGTAGTGCTGTTTTAGCCGCAGCTTACACAACCGAAAGTGCCAAAATCAGTGTTAATACTTCTTTTCCCTTGGGTATTGGATTAGTAGGCGTATCTTTGGCATTTGGATTGACTGTACTCACCGGGGTTTATGCACTCGGTCATATTTCTGGTGGTCATTTCAACCCTGCTATTTCTTTTGGGCTTTGGGCAGGTAGGCGCTTTCCTAGTTCAGACTTACTACCTTATATAGCCTCTCAAGTACTTGGAGCCATTGTCGCTGGAGGCGTTATTTATCTCATTGCTAGCGGAAGAGAGGGATTTACCTTAACAGGCTCTAATCCACTCGCAACCAATGGGTTTGGCGTTCATTCTCCAGGTGGTTACAATCTGTTGGCGTGTCTGGTCACCGAAGTTATCATGACTTTCATGTTTTTGCTGATTATTCTCGGTGTTACAGATCGTCGCGCTCCCAAAGGATTTGCGCCACTAGCAATTGGTTTGGCACTCACATTGATTCACCTGATTAGCATTCCTGTAACCAATACAGCAGTCAATCCTGCTCGTAGTACTGGAGTTGCTATATTTGCTGGGGCACAACTTTTTTCCCAATTATGGCTATTTTGGGTAGCTCCTATCTTTGGTGCTATTGTGGCAGGATGGTTTTATTTAACAGTCTTTAGTGAAACACCTGTAGAGGCACAACGAAATATCGAAGAGCTAGTGTAGTTAAGCTCAAAAACTATCTCGGTTAGTACCACTTTTTGCTCATTGTCTACGAGTAACAACTAACCGAGTTTAGCCAAACAGCGAATAAATTCTAGGGGTAACCCATCAGTATCAGCAATGAAAGCGACCTCCCAGATGCGATCGCCTATTTGCTGTTGAGTTGGTTCTAAAAGTATCTTTAAGGGTGGTAAATCGGCCACTGATGCCATCTGTGCTTGTAAACTTGTCAACCAACCAGGCAAGTCTGATGTGATGTCAGTTAAATCAAAAGACAGATGATAGTACCCCACATAATGCTCATCTGCAAAAGCATCTGGGGCTGGTTTTGGTTCGGGAATTTGGATTAATTCAATTCTGCCGCTCAATCCTTCCATCCAGCAAGCCAGGGTATAGCCTGTAGTGAAGCGTTCACACACTGTAAACCCTAACTGTTCATAAAAGGCGATCGCCTGATGAATATTCGCAGTTCTTATAGAAGCATGATGCATAGTTTAGCGGCAATTTTCGGCAATTTAATGAGGCAGTGCGTGGCGGAGCCAGTTGAGTGAGTGTGTTTCCCGACTAAACTGGCTTGGGTTTCCCCATCCACTGCTTGGGGCGGCTTTACCGACTTGATGCACGTGGCGTTCCGTTGTAGCGACTGCCTTTGATCGCCATTAATGGGATTGTCTTTGAACTTTAAACCAGCTTTAAGTCAGCATATTCTGCCAACACATCATCAGAGGTTAAAGTATCACCTTCTGCTTGGGGAGTCCAAAGCACTTCAATTGCTAAAAGTTGTTCACCGGACATAGCACCAATTTGTCGTAAGGCTTGACGCAAGTCATCAGTGCTGTTGATTTGGGGAATTTCAAATTTACCCAATGTCGCTGCTAACAGAGTGACAATAATGTATTCTCCGGGGCCTTGATTAATCAGATTAGTTGGATTGTCTATTTCTCCGGACCCAGGTAACGCATCTTTGCTGAGGGCTGCTTTTAGCTGGTTGTTAACATTAGACAAAGTTTCTTCGCTAAATTTGCTGCGTTCTGCTAAAGACAAACGATTAAACTGAGATTCAGCTGAATTCAATTTGGCTTGTTGTGTGCCACCACCTGCATATACCCAATATTCTGGATGGCGAAGCAAAGCTAGACTAACTTCTTGTAAAACTTCGGCTCTGCCTTCTGGAGAGTTAGTGTCAGCAGTTTCAGCTATTTTGTTGAGTTCGGGTTGCAAATCACGGGCTTGGGCTAATAAACCTACTTGCAAACGAGTTACAGACACACCAGGGTTGCTGCCATAGCCTACTTCTTCTCCTTCGCCATTGTTAACACGACGGAAGGTTTGCATTAGGAAGTTGGCGATCGCAAAGAAAATTAAGATGGAAAATAAGCCACCAAATCCTCCGCCAATACCCCAGAAGGGAATCAAGAACGGAAAGCCAAAGCCACCACCACCGGGATAATATCCACCGCCACCGGGATAATATCCACCACCACCACGAGGTGTGTAGGTACGGCTAGAAGGCGCTCTAAAACCGCCACCGCCACCAATGCGACCACCACTACGGGCCGCTAACGCGCCATCAGCATGACTTAACGCTAAAGTTAACACTAAGCTGAAGACAAAGAAAATTTTGAAAAGGGGTTTGATGGTTTGTTGTAGTTTTTTACGCATAATACAGGCACTGAAAAAGTGATATTGTTTATGATTGCTGACAAAACTGGTAATACTTTTATGTTTGCTGCAATAATGCCAGTCTGTAACAAGTCAGTGAATTTTAATCTTCATCTTTCGCTACATCTTTAATTTAACGTGTCTTATATTGGTTACGCAGCAAGCTTAGGGGGGATTTCTGTTGTAGATAACCGTACCTCAAAACCGATCCTCTAGAAAAAAACTTAGGAATCAATTAACTATTTCTCTAACCTGCATTAGTTTGACTGGCGGAGCATTCACGAATTGAATGCTACAGGCATTGATTTCATCCCTCTCAAGGACGGGTTTTCATGCCATTCAATCTGATCTGTATTGAGTCGGAGACTACTTAAGCGTTTTATAACTGTTTTTATGGAAATTTGCGCCTCAAGCCTGCCAAGAGATGCACCAAGGCAAAAGTGAGTTCCTTTTCCAAATGCCAGGTGTGGGTTTTCTGGGCGTGTAATATCTAATTTATCGGGATCTAAGAATTGCTCAGGGTCACGGTTAGCTGCACCAATCACAAGAAATATGCGCTGTCCTTGGCTAATTTGTTTACCCCCGATTTCCAGGTCAGTGACTGCTATGCGGGCTTGTCGTTGTACTGGGCTATCGTAGCGCAAAAACTCTTCTACAGCGGTCGTGATGAGTGAAGGGTTATCTTTTAATAATTGCATCTGACTAGGATTTTCCAGTAAAGCAAGTAAGCCATTAGCAATCAAGTTAGTGGTAGTTTCATGACCCGCAAAGGTTAAGAAAACACAATTTGATATGATTTCTTCGTCATCAACCAAATTTTCTTTTTTTTGTGCAAAGATGAGGCTACTTATGAGATCATCTTGGGGTTGACAACGACGTTCTTCAAGGATGATTCGGAAGTATTCTTTCATTTCCCGAACACTGTTTTTCGCACTAGTTAAAATTTCTGTGTTCATGCGAAACATCCCAAAAAATCTTGCCAAATCTGATGACCATTTCTTAAACTGTTCGCGGTCTTCGTAATTTGCCCCCAGCATTTGGGCAATGACGATAGCAGGCATTGGGTAAGCTAAATCATGAAGAATATCTATGTTACCCCGCTCATAGACACCATCGATTAGCTCGTCTACTAGTGCCTGAATTCGCTCTGCCATGCTGCCAATAATACTAGGGGTGAATGCCTTGTTAAACAATCCACGCAGACGTGTGTGTTCTGGAGGATCGCAAAACAGCATCCATTTTGATAAAGTTTCCAGAAGTGGAAATATATTCTGTTGCTCTAATTCTGGTAATTTACTAATGGGCGGACGCTTGGCCGACATCCGTTTGTCTTGCATAGCAGCTGCAACGTCCTGATAGCGCATCAGATACCAACCACCTAGAAAATCACTCCAGTAAACAGGCTCTTCTAATAAAATACGGCGGTAAGTAGGATATGGATTGGCCAGTACTTCTGGAAAAATTAGATTATATTTATCTTCTTCGAGATTAGTGGATGATGACATGAGTTAAAGGCGATTCAAGACATAACTCAATAATTTTATAGATGATGGCATTTTTGAGCAAAATCAAGATTTAAGTTATTAGGACTTACGCAACTGGAATATTATTTTAAGTTTGTAGTGAGGACTTTAGTCCTCAAGATAAGGGCTGTTCGCGCAGCGTTCCCGTAGGGTAGCCCTTACTACAAGCAAAAAATTTTTATTTTTTGTGACACTTGCGTAAGTCCTGGTTATTTTACTAAAAACTCGATGAATGATTTAACAGATTCATCGAGTTCTAGGTTTGATTGATTTTAGTTTCGTGCTAGGAATTAAACCATTTCTGATGATGCTTGCACCACTGGCTGCGGCTGGGGCTGGAACATGAACAATGAGTAAACGACATCTCGGCGGATGTTCACCATCATATCCAAGAAGAGTTCGTAACCCTCGCTCTTGTATTCAATTAACGGATCTTTTTGCCCATAACCACGTAATCCTACTGATTCACGTAAAGCATCCATTTGTTGTAAGTGTTCCCGCCATAGGGTATCAATGCGTTGCAAGATAAAGAATCTTTCAGCTTGTCGCATTAGCCCTGGTTGAATTTGGTCAATCTGTGCTTCTTTGAGATCGTAGGCAATTCGCACTTGTTCATGGAGGAACGCCTTAATTTCGCTCACAGACATATCTTCTAATTGACTAGCTTGCATATCCGCTAGTAGATAGACAAATTCTTTGACTTTTTCTACCAACTTTTCCAATTCCCACTCTTCCGAGGGTAAGTCTGGGTTGATGTAGAAATCAACGATTTCATCCATCGTTTTTTCGGCGTACTTGATTACCTGTTCTTTCAAGTCTTGACCTTCTAACACCCGACGACGTTCGGCGTAAATGGCGCGACGTTGGTTGTTCATTACCTCGTCGTACTCAAATACCTGTTTCCGGATGTCGTAGTAGTAGGTTTCGACTTTTTTCTGGGCGCCTTCCAAACTGCGGGTTAACATGCCAGATTCAATGGGCATATCTTCCTCCACTTGGAAGGCATTCATTAACCCAGCGACGCGATCGCCTCCAAAAATCCGCAGTAAGTTATCTTCTAAACTGAGGAAAAATCTGGTGGAACCAGGGTCACCTTGTCGTCCAGCACGTCCGCGCAATTGGTTATCAATCCGCCGTGATTCGTGGCGTTCTGTCCCAATTACGTGCAAACCACCCAGTTCAATTACTTCGTTGTGTTCTGTTTCGGTAAACTCTTCGTATTCTTGCTTCACCCGGTTGTAAGCTTCCCGCAATCTTTGAATTACAGGGTCATCTATGGGAGCTTTTTCGGCTGCCACAGCTATCTTATCTTCTGCTTCCAGTTCCGGTAAACTACGTTCGCCATACTCTCTCACAGCCACTTCCACCGCCGCTTTCAATAGCTGTTCGCTTTCTTTGGTCAACTCAGTGGGGAAAATTTCTGGGGAAGCTTTCCAAGTTTTGACTTTTTTACCAGGAACGAAACCTTGTCCCCCGCCGTGTCCTGTAGGCACACCAGATGCTCTTTGCACACCAAATACATCTTCATTGTCTGGAACCACCAAACGAGGCATGAAGTATTCCCGTAACTTCAGACGCGCCATGTATTCGGAGTTACCACCAAGGATGATATCTGTACCCCGACCAGCCATGTTGGTGGCAATTGTCACAGCCCCTCTACGTCCTGCTTGGGCGACGATTTCTGCTTCCCGTTCCACGTTCTCCGGTCTGGCGTTTAGCAATTCGTGGGGAATCTCCATCTGCTTCAGCAGCTGACTGAGATATTCAGATTTTTCTACACTGGTGGTTCCGACTAATACTGGTCTGCCGAGTTGGTGCATTTCTGCACATTCTCCGGCGATCGCCCGCCATTTACCAGGCTCGGTTTTAAACACCATATCTGGCCAGTCTTGGCGTCTTCTGATTCTATTGGTGGGAATTACCGCAACTTCTAATTTGTAAATTTTTTCAAATTCTGGTTCTTCGGTCTTTGCCGTTCCCGTCATCCCGCCTAGTTTGGGATAAAGCAAGAACAGGTTTTGATAAGTAATTGTTGCCAGGGTTTGCGTTTCCGGCTGAATATCTACATGTTCTTTAGCTTCAATTGCTTGGTGCAGTCCATCACTCCAACGTCTTCCTGGTAGCACCCGCCCAGTAAATTCATCCACAATTACCACTTCCCCATTCCGGACGATGTAATTTACGTCCTTGAGGAATAGTTCCTTGGCTTTAATGGCATTGAACATGAAGTGCGCCCACGGATCTTCTGGGTCAAATAAATCTGTAACTCCCAAAAGATTTTCCGATTCCGCAAAGCCTTCATCAGTTAACAGCACATTCCGGGCTTTTTCATCTACCTCGTAATGCTCATCTTTTTGCAATGTGAAAGCAATTTCGGCAGCTCGGAGGTATTTTTCTGTAGGTCTTTCTACCTGCCCAGAAATAATTAGCGGTGTCCGCGCCTCATCCACTAAAATCGAGTCTACTTCGTCAATCACACAATAATTAAACGGGCGTTGCACCACATCAGCCATTGATGTCGCCATATTATCCCGCAGATAGTCAAAACCTACCTCACTGTTGGTGACATAGGTGATATCGCACTCATAGTTTTTCTGGCGTTCACTGGGAATCATGCTCGACTGAATTAGCCCCACACTCAATCCCATAAACCGATGCACCTGTCCCATCCATTCTGCGTCCCGACGAGCCAGGTAATCGTTAACGGTAACTACGTGTACACCTTTGCCAGTGAGGGCATTTAAATAACTCGGTAAAGTAGCAACCAGGGTTTTACCCTCCCCGGTTTTCATTTCCGCAATTTGTCCGGAATGCAGAATCACACCGCCCAACAGCTGAACATCAAAATGCCGCAACCCCAAGACTCGCCGTCCTGCTTCTCTGACCACCGCAAAGGCTTCCGGCAAAATATCATCCAGGGTTTCGCCTTTAGCTAGCCGCTGTTTAAATTCTGCTGTTTTACCTTTTAACTCCTCATCAGAAAGGGCTTGAATGTCTTCCTCTAAGAGGTTAACTTCAGTAATGTAAGGTTGGTATTTTTTAAGCTTACGAGCGTTGGGATCGCCCAACAAGAGTTTTAGCATGGCAGATTATGGAACTAAATCAAGGGGATGGGATTAAAGTTTTGATATTGATTATAAGAAGAATTTAACCTAACCAGTCATTTATGTGATGGATGGGTTCTCAAGCAAGAATTAACTCAAAAACGACAACAATCCAATCCAATCATTTAGGAAACTGATTGGTGGTATTTCATAGTTTAATTTTGCAACTCTTTTAATAGTATCATTTTGCCTCCAACTGAGGGGACTGGGGAAAGAAGCAGGGGGCAGGGGGCAGGGGGGAAAGATTTTCGGTGAGTACCAACATCTTTGTTTTTATCTTCCTCATCTCCCGCATCTACTCCATTTCCCACTCTGGAGTCAGGCTGCGAAAATTGAAATCTCTGGCGCTGGGGTGACAAGTTATACAACTGCTCATCTCCACGGGGCGCGGTAACTTGACATGGGGATGCAAAGCTTGGAAGTAACGAGAGTTGTTGACGCGATAGGGAGTGGCTTCGTCTTTTAGCTGTGTACGGGAAAAAGTTGAGAGATACCGCCACACTAGCATCCGGGGTGGATCAACTAAAGGTGTGAGTTGTACTCCGTAGTGCTGTGAGTCTTGTAACAGATTTCTCCAGGTTTGGGTAGGTAATACTTCTGGTGGCAAAGCGATGTGGCAAGTCGCACAGTTATCTAGATATAGTTGCTTTCCTAACTGAAATTGTGCAGGGACTACATCAACTGTACCAATGTCTGATGTAGGTGTGGCACTGTAAGCGCTAGTTGCTAAGGAAAGCAGCCAGCCCATAGTCAGACTCCAAGCTAAAATCACCACAATTAAGCCTAAGGGACGGCGTTTGAGTTGGCGATCGCCAGATTTACGCTTCACAAAATTTGACATCCTCACATTCCCAAATACTTAGATGTGGTACTTGTAACCAATCATAAAACTTACACAGACCTACTACTTTACAGGAATTTTCATGTCAATAGACTACAGTGATTGATTTGTCTTTATGCCGTTGTTGTGGTGTTACCTAAGTTATAAGCCTTGTTATAACTGTAATTCATAACAAAGGACGATTATAAACAGTACTTTTACTGTTTCAATAAATGCATATATTAAGATATATTTTTTATACCGCAAAGATTCCTATATTTTCAAATAATTCGACTTTTGGTCGAATGGTTTGTTACCTGTATCCAAGGAGAAATCTGATGGAACGTTTATCCGAAAAGTGCTTTGCGGTTATCGCTGTTTTTATGCTTATGACAACTTTTTGTTTAGCTGTACACGATAAAGCCTATATTGCAATGTTTGGGAATGCATCTTATATGTTGACCCACATTTATAAGAAAGAGGATGAGAACTCTCGGCGAGGACGAGTACAAAAAAAGCTAAACCAAAAAGATAAAAATAAGTAAAACATGCAGAGAGAGTGCTTAAAACACTCTCTTTATTTAAAGATATTTAATATCTATAACAGGTCAAATACCTTCCCAATATCCCTAATCGCTGGGGGTATTAATTTAATTGAAACACATTCTTCTGCTAAAATAGCTTGATTTTAGCGATAGTAGATATACCATGATAATTTTAATTAAAATTGAAATTGTGTGATCACTCTGCATCAATTCCCTCCCACATTTCGCTAATTGGTCGATTTTGTCCTGCTTTAGCTTGTTGTAATGCTCTTTTCAAGCTGGCTTTAATCTCTTCTAAAGGTGTATCATCAGGGTCAATTTCTTCGACTTCTACCTGTTCTGGAACCAACACAATTACGCGCACCTGATGAGGATAAGTTGTTCCTTGAATCGGTTCATCTAGAATCAGATTGCCATCAGTATCAATCTTCCCGGTGATTTCGATCGCTTTCATCTCTTTTCTACCTGTTTTGTAGGAGATCCTAACACGCTCAAAACTCAGCAAAACAAGAATTTACGGAATAGGAACCGACCTTAATAATCTCTCAACTACATTTCTCGCACTGCGTCCTCCCCTGGGAATGAGGCGATGACAGAGAACGTGAGGGACAAGAAATTTCACGTCGTCAGGAATGGCATAATCACGCCCTAAAAGAAAAGCTAAGGCTTGAGTAGCTTTTTGTAAGGCCAAAGTTCCCCGTGGACTGACACCCAAAGTGATTTCTTCATCCTGGCGGGTGGCTCTGACCAATTCTAGGATGTACTCTTGCAAAGAAGTATCTACTCTTACTTGTGAACAAATATTACGCAATTGAGCTATTTCTGCCAAAGTAATACAAGGCTGTAAATCATCAACCTTGACCCCTTTTTGGAGGTTTTGCAGCATCTCTAGTTCTTCTTTTGCCCCAGGATAGCCTAGACTCAAGGACAACATGAACCGATCCATTTGGGCTTCTGGTAGGGGAAAAGTGCCTTGATATTCTATGGGGTTCTGGGTAGCAATGACAAAGAAAGGCTGGGGAACTAGACGAGAGATACCATCAACTGTTACTTGATGTTCTTCCATCACTTCTAGCAAAGCTGACTGGGTGCGGGGTGTGGCGCGGTTGATTTCGTCGGCTAGCAGCACATTCGTAAATACTGGCCCAGACAAAAACGTAAATTCGCCGCTTTTGGGGTTCCAAATATTCGTGCCAGTTATATCAGTCGGCAGTAAATCGGGGGTACATTGTAGTCGTTGGAACTTGCCATCTAGTGAGCGAGCTAAGGATTTAGCTAGAAGAGTCTTGCCAACTCCAGGGACATCTTCTAGTAGAGCATGACCACCACCTAACAGGGCGACTAGTACTAAGCGGATTGCTTCGTTTTTCCCGACGATGGTACGAGCAAGATTTTTTGTTAGAGCGTCAATTTTTTCTCTCATGCACTACAGAATCAGGAATTGGTAATTGGGCAAGAAATTGGAATGGAGAATCACCTATGCTTTATTCTCCATTCCCTGATATCCAGTGTTCCCATTCAGTCATGAAAATTCAGCATTTAGCACTCAAAACTTCTCTAGCAACGGTACAGTCAAGTTGAATTTGTGTTTTCAGGGCTTCTAGAGAAGGAAATTTTTGTTCTGGGCGCAAAAATTCTATTAACTGCACAGCCAGTGTTTTGCCATATAAATCATCAGACCAATCAAATAGATGTACTTCTACAGATAAATTACTACCGTTTACTGTGGGGCGCTTACCTATATTCATTACACCCCATATCTGAGTTGGCATAGTAGCATCTGGTGTTTGACTCACAATGGTAACACGGACAGCATAAACACCTTGACGGGGGATAAACTTGTCTTGGGGTAATTGCAGGTTGGCTGTAGGGAAACCTATCGTTCTGCCCATTTGTTGACCTTGAATGACAACACCAGTGAGGGTGTAAGAACGCCCCAGAAGTAAGTTGGCGTTTTTGATGTCGCCACTTTCCAAATAATGGCGGATCAATGAAGTGCTGATGGGAGCTTCTTGAGTTGGAGTGTTGTCTGTATAAGTTTGTAAGGAAACAATGGTGACGGGGATATCATGTCTAGCGGCTAGCAATTGCAAATCTTTCGCAGTACCACGGCGCTGTTTGCCGAAACAAAAATCTTGCCCCACACTAATTCGCCGACATTGTAATTGTTGCACCAAAATCTTGTCTACAAATTCTGCGGGAGACAAAGCCGATAAGTCTTTATCAAAGGGTAACAGTACAAGTTGTTCTACCCCAAGCGATCGCAATTGTTGAACTTTTTCATCCAGTGGTGTGAGCAAAGCCCGAGGTTGACCAGTGAAAAACTCCAGTGGATGAGGATCAAAGGTGACAACTGTCGAGTATGTCCGTTCTTGTGTTTGAGTTGTGTTTCTGGGGTTTTGGGGTGAGTGTTCCTGTAGATTCTCCCCATCTGCTTGTGTTTTTTCACCTTTTGCTAGCGGCAAAATTGGTTGAATAACTCGGTGATGACCAAGATGCACACCATCAAATTTGCCAAGGGCAACAGCAGTCGGCTTCAGCAGCCCTTCGGTCGAAGAAGCAACCCACACAGAACATCCATTTTTAGACAAATTTAGCACGTGGATTCTGGGATTTTAGGTTTATTTAGCCATCAGGCATCAGCTACTTTACGGTCAACAGTCTGGAGTACAAGAGATTTCTTGCCGAAATAGTCTCTATTGTACTGGGAAGGTGGCGGGGTTTAATCCTAGTGCCAATCTCCAGCCAAGGGTCTATGAGCGTCTTTAAATTGGCTAAAAAACCACACCGCTTGCCCTCCAGTGATCGCGGCATATCGTAAGGTATGCTCTTGCGCTAACAGCTCTTGATCACCAATCTAATCTAAAATCTCCCATCGCTTTGATTGCCAACGTCATAGAGAAAACTTGCTGACAGGAAAACTTTCTGATAAGGAAACTGATGTGGGGACAGGAAGAATCATTCCTTCTCGTGCCATGATGGCACCGGGAAATTCCCCACACGCTTGTTCTCCTACATGATCCAAAAAATCATCGTTGTGGGCAGGATCATGATGGTAAATCACCAACGTTTTGACATTAGCAGCTTTGGCTATTTTCACAGCTTCTTGCCAAGTTGAATGTCCCCAGCCGATTTTCGGTGATTTTGGTGAATGATATTCTTCATCGGTATAGGTGGAATCGTAAATTAAAATATCCGCATTCCGGGATAACCACAACACATTTTCATCCAACCTGTCAGGAAAGTGTTCAGTATCAGTGATGTAAACAGCCGCACCACCACTCCAATTAACTCGGTATCCCACAGCTTCACCTGGATGATTGAGGGCTGCTGTTTCTATGGTAATGTCGTTGATATGTATTTCTTGCCCTGGTTTCACGTCGTAAAAATGCAAATTTGCCTGCATAATCTGTAAAGGTACAGGAAAATTTGGGTGCAGCATCTGGTCATTAAGACGTTGTTCTATGGTTGAACCATCAGGAGCGATCGCCCCATAAATATGAAATTTATTACCCTGGACAAACCCTGGGACAAAGAAGGGAAATCCTTGCATATGATCCCAGTGGGAGTGGGTGAAAAATATATGACCTTCGATTGGCATATGGCGCAATAAAGATTGCCCCAAAACATGCAGTCCTGTACCAGCATCAAAAATTAAGCGTCTACCGCCAACTTGCATCTCAACGCAAGGGGTATTACCGCCATAACGAACTGTGTGTGTACCTGGACTGGGGATGCTCCCACGAACGCCCCAAAATTGCACGGTAAATTGGTTCTCTATCCTGGACATGGGTATTGCTTGCTGGATTGAGCGGGCGATCAAAAATACAAATGTTACTTGTTTTGTTCAGTCTATACTTTATTGCTACATATTACCCAAGGGTTATTACTGAGAAGAACAGCATTCCTTATTTCAGATTGGTTATATTAGCGTAGGCTATATATTACAAGGCATTTGTCCAAATTTTTTCAGTGTATTTTGATAATGAATATCGAGATAGCTCCTACTTTATAGCCTAAATTTTGCTGTGATGCATTTAACTATGCTTTACGGTTTATTTTTAGTAAATAGCCCAACATCAGAAAATGGGTAAAAAGTTTTTTAGTTGCCCAATTTTCCAATATTTAGCCACGTTATTTTGATGGATTAACGAAATTACACAAATGATTCAGGGAAAAGGAAAATCCCACTGGGCTAAGTTATCCAGTCCATTTCCATAGGTAAGGTTGTACTGCAATGGCGTGATACTAATGTAGTTTTTGCGGGTAACATGCACGTCAATAGGCACGTTTTGTGGCAGATTTAAACCTGCTGGGGGTTCCACATCTTCTAATACTTCACCGGTTAACCAGTAGTAGATTTTGCCACGAGGATCGACTCGTTTGTCAAAAACATCTACGTAACGCCGCACTCCTTGACGAGTCAGAGTTACGCCAGCAATTTCTTCCCACTTCACAGCCGGAACATTCACATTCAGCAACATTAAATCTGGCAGGGGTTTTACTGCTAGTTGATCTACAAGAATTTTGGCAAAATGAGCAGCAGGTTGAAAGTCTTTGGAAGTATGGCTGGTAAGACTAAAAGCTATGCTGGGAATACCTTCAATTAATCCTTCCATAGCCGCAGAAACAGTGCCGGAATAAAGAATTTCCGTGCCTAAATTTGCACCTTGATTAATGCCAGATAGTACTAAATCAGGGGGAGAGTCGAGTAAAGCCCAAAGTGCTAATTTTACACAGTCAGAGGGAGTACCATCACAAGCCCAAGCATTCACAGCCGGATGAAATACAGATTCAATCACTTCCGCACGAATCGGTTGGTGCATGGTTAGTCCATGTCCAGTTGCCGATCGCTCCCGATCTGGACAAACTACAGTTACATCATGGCCGGCTTCTGCCAAATAATTGGCGAGGGTACGAATACCCAAAGCCGTAATTCCGTCATCATTGCTAATGAGTAATTTCATGGTCATTGAAGAAGGGACTAGGGGCTAGGGACTAGGGGCTAGAGAGGATAATGTAATGTTTGTTCCCCCTATAAAAATAAATGGTGGGTTTTGATAGGGGTATCACTATTACTTCCTGTTTTCTGTTCCCTTTTTAACAGGACTTACGCAAGGACTACGCATTTACGTCATTGCGACGTAAGGAAGCAATCTCAAAGTCTGGTTTTTCCGTTACGATTGCGTAAGTCCTATTTAAGAGTCATTAGTTATTTGTGATTTTTTATCAGTCATTTGTCAATATCAGATGTCACAAGCATGAGGCAAAAAAACACTCTCATATCACCCAATCGCCTCTAAACTGGTAAACAGAGACTGGGTTTTGACCTTGGCCTCTGATTCAGGTTATTGGTAATCAGTCGAAAGCTTTACACTAATAACCAACGACTCATGACCCATGACTAATAACTAATGACTAGCAATTTAGAGGCTCAACTTTTAGCACTGCGGCAAGAAGGAGAACGAGCGATCGCCGCCGCCGACACCCTAGAAAAACTGGAAGAACTCAGAGTTAGCTATCTGGGTAAAAAAGGGCAACTAGGGGCATTGTTGCGAAGTATGGGACAAATGAGTGCGGAGGAAAGACCCAAAATCGGGGCGATCGCCAATACAGTCAAAGAGTCCATACAAAATAGTCTAGACCAGCAACGCGCCACCCTGGAAATAGCCAAAATTCAGGCGCAACTAGAGGCAGAAACTCTAGATGTAACTATGCCTGGAGTTTTTCGCCCCCAAGGTCGTATCCATCCACTCAATGGGATTATTGATCGCGCACTAGATGTATTTGTGGGTCTAGGCTACACCGTAGCTGAAGGGCCAGAGATGGAAACAGATTATTATAATTTTGAAGCTTTAAATACTCCACCTGACCACCCCGCCCGTGATATGCAGGATACCTTCTACTTGCCAGATGGTAATCTGCTGCGGACTCATACTTCATCGGTGCAAATCCGCTACATGGAAAAAGAGGAACCACCCATCCGAGTTGTCGCCCCAGGACGAGTTTATCGGCGAGATAATGTAGATGCTACTCACTCGGCTGTTTTCCATCAAATAGAACTGTTAGCCATTGATGAAGGACTGACATTTACAGACCTCAAAGGCACAATTAAAGTATTTTTACAAGCAATATTTGGTGATTTGCCAATACGTTTCCGTGCTAGTTATTTTCCCTTTACCGAACCCTCCGCTGAAGTCGATTTGCAGTGGAATGGACGCTGGTTAGAAGTCATGGGCTGCGGCATGGTTGATCCAAATGTGATGAAATCTGTAGGTTATGACCCAGAAGTTTATACTGGTTTTGCCGCAGGTTTTGGTGTAGAACGCTTTGCTATGGTATTACACCAAATTGATGATATTCGCCGCTTGTATAACAGCGATTTACGCTTTTTACAGCAGTTTTAATGTTGGCAGCCATCGTACCAATTTTCTAAAATTCGGCAATAGAATGAACTACGCTAATCCGCTTGACTGAGATTAGCGTTTCCTCAATAACTAATCTCACGACGTAAATCAACAAGTGCGATCCCCTCAGCAACCTCACCATCAAAAGTGCATCATCAAACAGCCCATCGTAGACATCGCTTATTTGCAAGAGTTGGCTATTTACTTTACTCGTAAAAGAACGGAAAAAATTGTTCTTCAGGAATATATTTACTTGCTTGTCTAAAAATAGCTTTGCAAGTTCCTGTATCTAACTGCCTATGTGATGGTATTGTTAAAGTTTATTTTTGTTCTACGCCAGAACGACGTAACTTAATATGACTACCCTTTTGGCTGTGTACTTCAAAGCCAAACTCACCCAAAATTTCAACAACCTCAGCACCAGATAATCTTTTGAGTCTAGGCATATGCTGGTTGGAGTTCAAAAGTTACCAGTAGAGAAGGTTTTTCTACTAAGCCAAATTGAGTTGGATCTTCGTCTTCTAAATGCAAAGCCACTGCTTCACGAAGGTTATGAACAACTGCATCTAGAGTCTCTCCCTGAGTTACTACGGAAACTTCTATACATTCGGCGACATATCCGTGCTGTTCACCTGCATGAATGACTGCTCTAATATTTTGCTTCAACTCCATAAGTCATATTAAAAAATCTAAGAAGTTTATTAAGCTAGGTTATGGTTTTATGCTACACCATTCCACAATAAAGTAAAAGAAAGATTCATGAAATGTGAATATCAAGTCCTAAAATCACCATTGATGACCACTTTCAAATAGATGAGCAAATACTAGTTTGTGCAATTATCACAATGTCCACAATGCCAGTTAGCAGCTTCTTTTTGAAAACCAAAAGCATTTAATAGAAACTGCCAACGGCATTTTTTTGTAGTTAAATATTGTTGCATTTGTTTAGCAGCTTGTGATTGTGTTGCTGGCTGATTTTTTCCACCGGAATTAATTACATAATGAAAAGGATCAAGCCAATTTAGTTGACCGTTGCTGTGGAGTAAAGCCAGTGCTGTCGCACCATCAGGAAATTGTCGGATTACTTTGTTGACTTCCCCTTGCTTGGGCAATTTTTTCACTAATTGCTGTGCTGTGCGTTGTTGCGATCGCATTTGTTCATCAAAGAATTTTTGTCTTTGCTTATCTTCTGGATCTAACCATCCGGTGGGTTCACTCACTAAAGTTAATGCCTCGGCGGGTTTACCATCTCTGCCGGCGCGGCCAATTTCTTGGACATATTCAGACATGAGGTGTGGTGCGTGAAAATGAACCACCCAGCGGCAATCTGGCTTATTAATCCCCATGCCAAAGGCACAGGTACAAACCACAAAGGGCATTTTTCCACTTAACCAATTAGCTTCCACAGTACGGCGTTCTGCTGCGCCTAATCCGGCGTGATAACTAGCTGTGGCGTAACCCATCTCTGCTAACCATGCAGCTAATTCTTCACTATCTCGCCTAGTACGGACATAAATTAATCCCGCTTGTTGGGGGCGCTTTTGAATAAATTTTAATAATAGCTGTTTTCTACTTCTGGGTGTCCAGGCGATGCGAACGCTGGGATGTAAATTGGGACGGTAAGGATTTAAGCGGAAAATTTCTGGTGTTTGTAATTGTAAAACTGTTTGAATAATTTTTTGGGCAGATGGGTCAGCAGTAGCAGTAAAAGCGGCGATGCTAATTTTTGTTCCCGGTGGTTTTGATTTGAGTAATGCAGGTCTGACTGCGCCTAATCTGCGGTAAGCTGGACGAAATGTGTCACCCCACTGTACTAAACAATGAGCTTCATCTAATATTAGGGAATTAATTTGTAATTGCGGCTGACATAACCTTTCCCAAACTGGCGCACTCAATAAAGTTTCGGGTGATAAATATAGTAATTTCAGTTGCTGTTTTTCTAAAGCTTGGAGTGTGGCACGACGTTGAAATGATGGTAATTCACTATGCAAAAGTGCTGCTTTTTGTTGATGTTGTAGTAACTCCTGTACTTGGTTTTCCATTAGGGCTACTAAGGGCGAAACTACTAAAGTTAAACCTGTTTGTAGCAGTGCAGGCAGTTGAAAACAAATTGATTTTCCGCCACCCGTGGGCATAATAATCAACGCATCTTTATTTGTTAATAAACTGTTGACAATTTCGCCTTGTGGTGGACGGAAATCATTGTAACCCCAAATTTTTTGCAAGGTAGCGCGAACTGTTTGGGAGTTGATTGACATAGAGTCTAGGGATAATTTAATGCTTAGTCTTAGTATTCCCTTTTCTCTTGATAACTATAATTAACGAGTATAGTTTCGTACTTGTGTAGGTATTTGCTCAATTGACCGAGAATCTGCGATCGCTTCCCCAGCAACTAATTTTAATGGCACCACACCTGCCCAAACTGGCAAAGTGTAATCGGCCTCATCATCTAGGGGTGGGCCTGTCCGTACTTTGGCTGAGGCTTCTGTTAACGGTAGAGAAAGTACTAAAGTTCCTTGTAACTCCTGGCGATTAGGTGGACGCACTTCTTCCCATCTTTTTGGTATCACATGGTCAGTAAATGCTTGCAGGGCTGCTAGTTTTTCTTCAGCATCTTTCACTAGGGCTGCTGTCCCAAATATGACGACTGAACGGTAATTCATTGAGTGGTGATAGGCAGATCGCGCTAGTACTAATCCATCTAGTAACGTGACAGTTAGGCAAACTTCGATACCAGTTTGTAGCGATCGCAGCATCCGACTAGCTGGTGAACCATGAATATATAATTGGTCATCAACTCGACCATAAGCGGTGGGAATGACATAAGGTTGATTGTCTATGGCAAATCCTACATGGCAAATTAACCCTTCATCTAAAATTTGATAAATCACCTCACGCTCATAATTTCCCCTTTGAGGTACGCGCTTAATTTGACTACGTTGTGTGGGTGTTAGATTTTCCTGATTAATTTCACTCATGATGATATTTCCACTAAATTAAGTTAAGTTGCATTCAGAAACGTCTATTCCTTTCCCCACTCCCTTAAATCCAGTTGCATGGCATTACTTTCTAAAAAACCCAGGCTAGAGTAGACGGGTTTACCTGATGGCGATGCATTGAGAACTACCCGTGTGCAACCAATCGCTTTTAAATGAGACATTGCACTTTGAGTTAATTGCTTGGCAATACCTTGTCTGCGGTAAGCTGTTTCTACGTAAACACCCCAGATATATCCCAGTTTTCGATACTCGGCGGTGAATACGTTGGGGTATAAACCAGAAAATAATTGACAACTAGCAGAACCCACGATTACGCTATTTACTTCTGCCACAAAAGCTTGATAAAACAACTCTTGTCGAGCTTGGGTGATAAACTCAAGGGTTATATCCAGCCAATTAGGACTCATTACTTCATCAAGAACGTCGTTATCTCGCCACATTTGATAAAAGTGCTGTGCAATCAGTGAGTCTTCTGGGGGTGTTGTTTCTCTAATGGTGATGTGTTGTTCTGTCAGCATCATTAGGGGTGTTGATGTCAATTAATGTCAGCGTAGTTTTCCTAGTGGTATTAAACAAGAGCCACTTTTGTGATTTAATACCAGTCCACTTTGATTGCGAAATTATGGATTTAGCGATCGCCCTTGATAGTAATTCTTCTCTACCTCTACATCAGCAGCTTTACCAAGAACTGCGTCAAGCCATTCTTAGCGGGAGGTTGTCGCCTGGAGTTCGGATTCCGTCAACGCGATCGCTAGCCAAATCTTTAGGTATTTCTCGTACTACTGTTACTCAAAGTTATGAACAGCTTTTGAGTGAGGGTTATTTAACAACAGTTTCGGGTTCCGGGACGTTTGTTTGCGCGCAACTTCCCGATGACTTGCTGCATTCCACACCGATAGAATCGAGCCAAACAATTACTCGTCCACCAGTTAAGTTAAATCGATATGGTCAAGTTTTATCTCAAACAGAGGATGTACCGAGATTTGCTGAACCTGATACCCAAATTAACTTTCGCTACGGACGACCAGCCATAGAGCAATTCCCCCTGAAACTGTGGCGCAAATTACTATCGCGTTACTTTTACAAAGATTTGAGTTGGCTAGATTATTCTATAGAACCCTTAGGTTACAAGCCTTTACGGGAGGCGATCGCTAGTTATTTATCCCGTTCCCGTGCTGTGAAGTGCGAAGCGGCTCAAGTGCTAATTGTCAATGGAACTCAGCAAGCACTCGATTTAATTGTCAGGCTGTTAATTGAGCCAGGGGATGTGATTGCGCTGGAAGATCCTGGCTATATGAGCGCACGTTTAATATTTCAGACTCAAAGTGCTGAACTGTTACCCATTAACGTTGATGACTCAGGCTTGATGGTGAAAGAACTAATTAACTTTACCCATAAACCCATCCGCCTGGTATATGTCACACCTTCCCATCAGTTCCCCACAGGTGCAATTTTATCTTTACCTCGGCGATTAGAACTACTAGCTTGGGCGCAGCAAACGGGAGGATTGATTATTGAAGATGACTATGATAGTGAATATCGCTATGGTGACAGACCAATTCCTGCCTTGCAAGGGTTAGATTGCAGTGATTCAGTGTTATACATTGGAACTTTCTCAAAAGTGCTGTTTCCTGGATTGCGGATTGGTTATTTAGTATTGCCAAAAAGTCTAGTTGCTATATTTGGTCGTGCGAAATGGTTAAGCGATCGCCATTTACCCATACTAGAACAGCAGGTACTTACAGACTTTATCGCCGAAGGACATTTAGAACGTCATATTAGAAAGATGCGCGCACTCTATGAACGGCGTTGTCAAGTTCTTCTTCAGGCTTTAAATCTTCATTTTAGCGAAAAAGTGACTATTTTAGGAAAAAAAGCGGGGATTCATTTAATGGTGAAATTGCATAGCCATCTCAGCGATGAAGAAATAATTCAGCGTGCTGCAAACATGGGTGTAGGGATTATGTCTGCTAAACCTCAGTATCTTCAACCGAAAAGTACAGGTGAGTTTATTTTCGGTTATGGTGAACTGACAGAACAACAATTAGCTGAAGGTATTCATAGATTAGCCCAAATTTTTACATAACAAGGGTTGTAAACAACTCTGCTGATAATTCTCCCTCAGCAACCTTGGTCACAGAACCAGTCATAGAGATTTTAAAATCATCTTTGACTTGGATGAAAATTTCTCCCCCAGGCATTTGCACAGTAATTGAAGAATCACACAAACCTAATTTATGTGCAACAGCCGCGGCGGCACTGCTGCTACTACCGGAAGCTAAAGTATACCCAGCACCTCTTTCCCAAATTTCAATTTGGATGGTGTTTGCGTTCACAACTTTCATAAATTGCACATTAGTGCGATGAGGAAACAAAGGATTAACTTCTATCATTGGTCCGTATTGTTTGGCAATATGAGGGTTGATTTCAGCTAGAGGAATCACACAGTGTGGATTGCCAATTGTTGCTGCACAAAATGAAAAAGTTTCATTGCCAACATTGATTGGTTCTGCAATTACTTCTCTGCGATCGCCTGCGACTGGAATATCATTACTCCAGAAACTCACCTGTCCCATGTCTACTTGAACTGTTTTTCCAGCATCTTGTATGGTCGATAGCACTACTCCACCTAAGGTTTCAATTGAGAATGACTCTTCGCTTACAAGACCTTTATCCCAGAGGTAGCGGGAAAAAATCCGCAATCCATTACCACTCTTTTCTGCTTCACTTCCATCTGGATTAAAGATGCGTAATCCAAACTGTGCTGTTTGTGATGATAACGGCCCTAACAAAATGCCATCAGATCCAATCCCAAAATTCCGATGACAAATAATTTTAATATTTTCCGGGGTTAGCGGTAATGAGAAATCCTGGGGATTGATGACTAGGTAGTCATTACCCAGAGCATGATATTTGTCAAAGTTCATTAAAACTGAAACACCTTTGAGAGACTAAAGACTAGAGACTAGAGCCTAGGGGCTAGAGAATAGAAAGTTTTCCTTCACTACTCCCTACTCCCCACTCCCCACTCCCATGCTGTTACACTTTTTCCGCTGTGACTTCTTGTTGCTTTTCTTTAGTTTGCAACGATGCATAGAGGCGATTCAGTGCATTCACGTAAGCTTGTGCAGATGCAACTATGATGTCTGTATTGGCAGCATGACCGGAATACACCCTAGATTCATACTTTAAACGAATAGTTACTTCCCCAATGGCATCAATTCCGGCGGTGACTGACTGCACGGAAAATTCAATCAATTGGTTGGGTACATTTACCACACGGTTAATTGCTTTGTAAACTGCGTCTACTGGCCCAGTACCAATGGCTGCATCGGTTAATTCTTCACCGTCTGGGGTGCGGAGGGTGACTGTAGCGGTGGGTTTAGCATTACTACCGCAGGAAATTTGCACTAACTCGACTCGGAATAAGTCAGGGGCTTGTTGAATTTCATCGTTAACAATGGCCTCTAAATCCCAATCGGAAATTTCTTTCTTTTTGTCAGCGACTTCTTTGAACCGCACAAATGCTTTATTTAATTCGGTTTCTGAGAGTTCAAAGCCCAATTCTGCCAAGCGGGTACGGAAAGCATTTCTGCCAGAATGTTTACCCAAAACGATTTGATTGTCTGTTAAACCAATCAATTGGGCATCCATGATTTCGTAGGTGAGCTTATTTTTTAAAACTCCATCTTGGTGAATACCCGATTCATGGGCGAAGGCATTGGCGCCCACAATTGCTTTGTTGGGTTGTACTAACATTCCCGTCAAATTAGAAACTAAGCGGGATGTTTTATAAATTTGGCGAGTGTCGATTTTCGCTAGTGGTTCTTCAGAATCTGCTGGTCTTCCTAAGAAGGGATTGAAATATTGTCGGCGGACGTGCAATGCCATTACTAGTTCTTCTAAGGCAGCATTTCCGGCTCTTTCACCTATACCGTTGATGGTACATTCTAATTGCCTGGCACCATTTTTTACTGCTTCTAAGAAGTTGGCAACAGCTAAACCTAAATCGTTGTGACCATGAACTGAAATAATTGCTTGATCAATATTGGGGACATGATCTTTAATGCCCTTAATTATTGCCCCAAATTCAGTGGGTGTTGTGTAACCTACGGTATCAGGAATATTAACTGTAGTCGCGCCAGCTGCGATCGCTCGTTCTAAAACTTGGTATAAGAATTCTGGGTCAGAACGTCCTGCGTCTTCTGGTGAAAATTCCACATCATCGGTGAAACTCTTGGCATACGCTACCATTTCTTCGGCAATGGCAATTACTTCTGATTTGGTTTTTTTCAGTTTGTATTGCAGATGAATATCCGAAGTAGCAATAAAAGTATGAATTCGTCCACGGGCTGCCGGTTTAATGGCTGCTGCCGCAGTTTTTATATCATCATGTCTAGCTCTAGCTAAACTACAAATTATCGGGCCATCTTCTGTGCCTACTGTTTGGGCAATTTTATTTATTGCTGCAAAATCTCCCGGACTGGCAAAGGCAAAACCTGCTTCAATTACATCTACGCCTAACCGGGATAATTGCTTGGCGATCGCTAGCTTTTCATCTATATTTAGTGTCGCTCCTGGGCATTGTTCTCCATCTCGGAGTGTCGTATCAAAAATGATGATTCTCTCTGGTTTGCTTTCCATTTTGGCTATGTTGTTTAATTTTTACTGGGCGCTTAAAATATCTTGAAGCTTATTTTTTGGTATTTTTAAGATTTGTAAATATTTGTTTAATTTATTGGCCTTCAATTTTTTCTATACTATATCTGATATCGTTTAAATCAATATATCTATCCGTAGCATTACGTAACTCTCTAGCTATCATTCCCTCGGTCGATACTACTGTAATGTGCGTATTTTTTGAGCGTAATAGTTCGATAGCTCTTTCAAAATCTCCATCACCACTAAACAAAACTACTCGGTCATATTGATCTACTGTATTAAACATATCTACGACAATTTCAATATCTAAATTGGCTTTTTGGGAGTAGCGACCGGAAGAATCATCATAATATTCTTTAAGAATTTTAGTGCGTACTGTATATCCTAAACTGATGAGAGCGTCTCTGAATCCTCGTTGATCTTGTGGGTCTTTTAAGCCAGTGTACCAGAAGGCATTGATTAATGTTGTGTCTGATTGCTCGTGTTTGAAATAATCTAAGACTCGTCTTGGGTCAAAAAACCAGCCATTTTTTTGTTGAGCATAGAACATATTGTTTCCGTCTACAAAAATAGACAGACGATTCATTGGGGAACCCATAGAAAAATACACCTAATAAATAGATAAGAATGTAGAGTGAACAATAGATTATAGCAATTATCAAATGGTAAATTTACTAATATCCCTAGACTAGATTTTTATGTATAGCTTTTATCTTACCTCTTGCAAAGCATGAAATTAGCTAAAACATGAGACTTAAGATTTCGGGACTTGAATCTTTTCATCTTTAATACTATAAGAGATACTTCGTGATCAAAATCTACCAATAAATTTAACTGCTTAACAGCATGGTTCGCTATATAACGGTTAAGTTTACTCCTAGAGAGGTGAGGCATAGTCTGGGATGAGAATATCTGATAATAACCATCTATAAGTTTCTGAGTCAACAAAAATACAAGCTTGATGGTAAGTGCCAGTCTTGTACAATGAGTTACCAGTCTCATCACAAGAAACTCTCTATAGTATCGAGTCTAGGAGGCGCACCCATTGCTTTGATAAAATGAAATCTCACCGCCAATAAGTGCTAAAGCGGAAAATTTCCGACTCCATTTTATGGCATCATCACGGATTTGATCTCAATCAGACAATAAGTGCGGCTGTGTCTATGTCTAGGTTAACAGCCTACTTAGGGGAAATTTATTCAACCAAGCTTGGTCAAAAATAGAAAATACATTACAAAAGTATAAAATTCTCATTTAAGTCTAATTTCAACGTATTTGTAGTTAAAGAGTCCCTGAATAAATAAATAGAGTAGTACGTAAATCAACTATTAACACGATATGGCAGAAGAAACTAAATCTACCTTAACCAAAAAAAATGTCTCTGCTGCCAATATAACGTCTAGTAACCCGACCAAAGTGACTCGCGTAGCATCACGTCAGTCGCGGCTCATGGCTCGTTTAGGTCATTTGCTCACTGGCGTTTCTGTATTGAGTGCAGCATGGCTGACTGTTTCTGGTTTAGATTGGGTGCAATTGATGGAAAGTCAGGCACTTTCTACATTTTTTCAACTGCGGGGGCCGATAGTACCTCCAAAAAATATCGTGATTTTGGCAATTGACGATCAGTCGATCTCAGTTCCCGAACAGTACTATAAAACAAATCCGCAACAGTATGCCTACTTGGAACCACTGAAGTCTTTTCCCTTTCAGCGCGCTGCATATGCTCAAATTATTGAAAAATTGGTGAATGCTGGTGCGAGTGCTGTGGCTTTAGATGTGGTTTTTGACTTACCAAGTGGTTACGGAAGTGAAGACGATGGCCAACTCCAGGCAGCATTAGAAAAGTATGGTAGTAAAGTTACCTTAGCTGCACTCTACGAAAATTTTGAGACACATCAAGGAACCTTCATGCAGCTGCGACTACCTCAGGAAATATTTCACACAGGTGGGGTATCAATGGGGACGGTGAATTTTCCTTTGGAGGTAGATGGCAAAGTTCACCGCTTGGCTAATGAGTTTTCGCAGTTGCTAGAAACAGATAATAGCCTGTCACAGAGAGTTCCTGACTTTGATCAAGCTGTGTTGCAGACAGCAAAAATCAATTATCCCCCACCCAAAGGCGATCGCCTGAACTTTTGGGGAACCAATGGTACATTTGAGACAATTCCCTTATGGTATGTACTTGACCCCGCCAACTGGGATACTTATTTACAAAAGGGAAAATTTTTCCAAGATAAAATTGTGGTGATTGGTGCTACGGCCAAGTTAGCCAATGATTATCATCCGGTAGCTGCTAGCAGTAGCCGAGAACGGATGTCAGGAGTGGAAATTCACGCCAATGCGATCGCCACTTTGATGACGGGTAAAGCCATCGGCGAAGCAATTGAGAATCCACCACTGCGGAGTTTATTTGTACTAGTGCTAGTGGGTGGTACAGCATTCATCATTACCAGAAGTAAGCGTGGCATTAATAGATTGATCTTGAGCCTGGGCTTGGCGGGAATTTGGGGTAGTATTAGCTATTTGAGCTTTGTGTATGGTCAGCTAATTTTTCCCACAGCTATACCGATGGTAGCGATCGCCTTTAGTGGTTTATCCTATCTAGGAACCGAAGTCGCCAGAGAAAAAATCAGAACCCGCCAATTAGTAACTATTTTCCAAAGATATAAAACGTCTCCCGTAGTCCAAGAAATTATTAGCCAACAAGATGACTTGCAAGATTTACTTCAGGAACGGGATTTAGCCTTAGCAGGAAAAATTTTGGCCGGACGCTATAAAATTGTCAAAGTTCTGGGTTCTGGTGGATTTAGCGAAACCTATATTGCCGAAGATATCCAACGTCCCGGAAACCCCCAATGTGTTGTCAAACAACTCAAACCAGCTCATACTCAAGCCAAAAGCTTAGAACTTGCCAGACGTTTATTTAATTCCGAGGCACAAACACTAGAAAAATTAGGACAGCACAAGCAAATTCCCCAGCTGCTAGCTTACTTTGAAGAAGATGAAGAATTTTATTTAGTGCAAGAATATATAATTGGTAATCCTCTGAATCAAGAATTGCGCTTAGGTAGAGCTATTGACGAAATTACAGTTATCACAATTATTCAAGAATTATTACAAATACTTGCATTTATACATGAAAATGGCGTTATTCACCGGGATATTAAACCCAGCAATATCATCCGGCGACACTCAGATTACAAACTTGTGTTAATTGACTTTGGTGCTGTCAAAGAAGTCGCCACACCGCAACTAGAAGATAACGAACAAACACCTTTTACTATTGGCATTGGCACCAAAGGTTATGCACCGAGCGAACAATGTTTTGGGCGTCCCCAATACAGTAGTGATATCTATGCTGTCGGGATGATTGGCATTAAAGCCTTAACTGGTATCTCACCCCATGAATTAGATAAAAATATTCATGGAGAATTGCAATGGAGCGACAAGGCAATGGTAAGCCATGCGCTATTAGATATTATCAATAAAATGGTCATGGATGATGTCAAAGAAAGATATCAGTCGGCATCAGCAGCTCTTAAAGAGATTAACAAATTGCTCAACTTCCCAAACACTAATTCTGCCCCAGAATACGATACATATTTAGACGATTCAGATATTGAGACTAAACCCTGGGAAGGAGGATCTTCTGAAACAACTATTTAATCTCAAAATAAAACCAATTCGCAATTCGCAATAGAGCCTACGGCACGTCTTCGACGAACGCAATTCGCAATTCGCAATTAAACTAGGCCACCCACGAGGGGTGGAGTTTTTACCTACCTTCAGATACAAGGAATTTTTCGCCCACAAGGAGCGAGGTTTTGAACCTTTACTTTTTTGATAAAATGTTTTTACGTTTGTAGTGAGGACTTTAGTCCTCATCCTCCCGAGCTTGATAAAACACAGTTTGATAGCGCATATGAATTTCTCATGATGTATAAATTGTTATTCATGGTTGTTATTTAAAATTTTTGCCACAAATTTATAACTTAAGTAAGAGATTTATCAGACTAGCGATGGGTATCGTGAGGAAGGTTAAGACAAAACATCCTCATACAAATAACTCCCCTAAGTTATAAATTCAAGTAGCGCAAGGATAAATATATATGTATCTACTTCTGCAAAAAATGCGGAATAAAATTACCAAAAAATTTGATGCCATACCCTTGATAAAATATAGACAAGAAGTTGCCTATCAAACAGCAGTAAAAAAGCATCTCATCAATTTACCTATTATTTCCTATACTGATATGTCTCTAGTAGAGAAAATAAAACATGAAGGCGTTGTAATTACATCTTTAGAAGCATTAGGCATTCCCTATACTCCAGATATACTGGCAGCCGCACAAAAGTTGATACCAAAAATACCTCCTAGTGTTTCTGGGCATAAAACCGAGTTTGTAGTTCACGCTAATTCCCAACAAATTAAGGAATATCCAGCAATTTTCTCCTGGGGAATTGAACAACGTCTACTCAATATTGTAGAAAATTATCTAGGTTTACCCGTTGCCTATAATGGAGTCTATTTTCGCAGAGATATTGCCAATCAAGTAGAGCTAAATTCTCGGTTATGGCATATAGATAAAGAAGACACAAAGATCCTAAAAATTATAATTTATTTAAATGATGTAAATGAGGATACAGGTCCATTTCAATATATCCCCCAAATATTAACTGAAAAAATATCTCAATCTCTAAACTACACGTCTGGTTATATTCAAGAACCAACCATGAAAAGCGTCATCTCACCAGTTAATTATAAATCATGTCTTGGTTCAGCAGGAACTGTGATTTTTGCGGCTACTGGTAGCATTTTTCATCGCGGTAAAATTCCCATAACTGCTGATAGATTCACCATATTTTTTGATTACGGTTCTAGATGGCAAAAAAAAAGATCTTACACAGCAAATTCTCTCATATATAAAGATTTAGTCTTACTTGCCAGCAATCTTCCCGAACAAAAAAGAAGTTATATTTTTTATTGATTAGACTGTCATATTATCGCCATCCTGCTGATTGATAGCTAATCGTAACACTGATAAGCCTAAAATTATTAAAAATAAGACTAAACCAATGGTACAGGCATAGCTAATTTCTAAGTTACTAAAGGCTTCCTCATACAAATAATAAACAATTGTTTTAGAGCTATTGAGTGGCCCGCCTTGAGTCATGATGTATACTTCTTCAAAGACTTTCGTAGCAGAAATGGCGGAAATCACTGCGACTAATGCTAAATAGGGTTTCATTAAAGGTACAGTAATATCCCAGTGTTTACGGATACCATCTGAACCATCGATAGCTGCGGCTTCATATACATCAGCAGGAATTGATTGCAACCCCGCTAAATAAATCACCATGTAATAGCCGAGTCCTTTCCACACAGTGACCGCCATGACACTGGCTAGAGAAATCGGCACAATTCCTAACAATTTTTCTGGACTAGTTAACCAGGGAATTCCTTCTGGGAACAGACCTAATGTTGTCAGAACTTGATTGAGTAAGCCATTTTCTGCATATAGCCATTTCCAAGCGATACCCGCAACTACCATTGATATGACTACTGGTGTGTAGTAGGCGGCTCTAAACCAATTCATGCCTCTCAGTTTCTGATTTACCAAAATTGCTAATCCTAAGGGAACCATGACTAAAATTGGGACGACACCTATAAGATAAAGAAAGGTGTTTTCTAAGGTTTTCCAAAAAACTGCATCTTTCCACAGGCGGAGGAAATTACCAAATCCTATCCATTGTGCTGGCTGAGAAAGGTCTTCGTAGCTGGTAAAGCTGAGATAAAATGCTTGGATGGCTGGCCAAAAAACTGTTAATACTAAGATAATTAGGGCTGGGAGTAAAAATAAGTAAGGTGTTAGTCGGTGTTTGATAAGTGTCCAATTTTCAGATTTAAGTTGTTTCATATATAGAACTTTGGTGTTGCTGATTGAATTTATGAATTTGTTTCACGCAAAGGAGCAGAGGCGCAGAGAGTAAAAATGAGAAGAATGAACTTGTTTTAGCTGATTTAAACTAAGAGTTTTATACAGCCGCGATAGCGCAAACTTGTAAGCCAACTGGTGTATGAATGATTACAGATTCTACGCCAAAAACTTGGGCGATGGAGTTGGGTGTGAGAACTGTTTTAGGTGTGCCTACTTCCCAAAGATGACCTTGTTTTAATAAGGCAATGCGGGAGCTATATCTGGCGGCTAAATTTAATTCATGCAATACTGTGACGATTGTTAAATTCTGGTTTTGATTGAGATTTTTGAGTAATTCTAAGAGTTGTAATTGATAGTTGATATCTAAATAAGTGGTGGGTTCATCTAATAGTAATACTTTGGGTTCTTGCGCCAGCGCTAATGCTAAAAAAGCGCGTTGTTTTTCTCCCCCAGAAAGTTGTTCAACCAGGCGATCGCTTAATTTGTCTAGTTGGGTTTTTTGAATTGCTGCTGTAACTTTTTGTCTATCTTCATTGTTTAATTCCCATTGCCACCAAGGTTGATGCGGGGTGCGTCCTAAACTTACTAATTGTCGTACTGTTAAACCTACAGGAACTGTTTGTTGTTGCGGTAATAATGCTAATTTCTGTGCCACTACATTGGGGGGCTGAGAATGAATAGCTTTACCATCAAGTAGTACGGTTCCTTGCTGTGGTGATAGAATCCGACTTAATAATTTTAAAACTGTAGATTTACCAGAACCATTAGCACCGACTAAACTTAACCATTCTCCTGTTTGCAAAGATAAGTTAATGTCTTCAACAATGGGTAAGGCGGTGTAACCACCAGTGAGATTTTGTAGTTCAAGGGGCATGGTCAAGAATTAAAATTATAGTTTATTCAATCCAGCCGAACGCCGATAAAGTAACCAAATAAATAAAGGTGAACCCAACAAGGCGGTGACAGCACCTACTGGTAGTTCTACTGCTCCCAGTCGAGAAAGTAAATCTGCAAAGGTGAGTAGCCAAGCACCAGCTAATGCTGAAAGTGGTAACACAAAACGGTGGTCTGTACCAACGATGAGACGGACACCATGAGGTACAACCAAACCAACAAACCCAATTAAACCACAGATGCTAACTGCGCCTGCGGCTAATAAAGTGGCCACACCACCAATTAATAAGCGCGATCGCGTTAATGATACTCCTAAACCTACAGCTAAATCATCTCCCAATGCCAGCACGTTGACAGACCGCGCCAACAAGCATCCCCCAATTAACGCCACGATAATATAGGGGCCAGCCGTGGAAATTTCTCGCCAACCGCGTCCATTTAGGCTACCAACCAACCAACTGAGGGCAATTTGAATTTGACCGTCTTCCGCTAATAAAAGTAAGGTAGTTTGCACTGAGCCTAATAAAGAACTCACCGCTACTCCCCCTAAAATTAGTCTTTCAATAGAAATTCCTGACCCAGCACGACCCAACAAAATTACAATAGCCGAAGTTAAAATTGCGCCTATCCATGCAGCTAAAGGAATGGCAATCGGAAAAACTTGTAAACTGATCATCAAAATCACAATCAGTCCAGCACCAGCAGAAATACCTAAAATAAATGGGTCAGCCAGACTATTACGTAACATTCCTTGTAATAAAGCACCTGACATTCCCAATGCTGCACCGACAATAAGCGCTGCGACAATGCGCGGAATCCGCAAATCCCACAGAATTGTTTGCCTGATAGGGTCGCCTTGATGAAGAATTGCCTGCCAAAATTCTCCGAAAGTTAAATGTACCGCTCCTTGAGACAAAGAAAGTACTAGAGTTACTAATAATCCTGTACCCAAAAGCAAAACAGCCCAGAGTATGCGGTATTTGCTAGTCATTAGTCATCGGTCATTGGTTATAGACTACTAGTAGAGTTAAAATTTTTCCACACCGGCAAACTGCTTCATGCTTGTATTTGCTGCTTCACCACAAGTGCGGGGTGTAGGAAATATCTTATCGGGATTTGCCAAACCTTGAGGATTAAAGACTTGCCTTACCCATTGCATAGTTTCTAAATCAGTATCGCTAAACATATCTGGCATATAGCATTTTTTGTCTGCACCAATGCCATGTTCACCGGAAATGCTACCACCGACTTTGACGCAAAGCTTGAGAATTTCTCCACCAACTTCTTCTACTTTTTCTAATGCTCCTGGTATAGAATTATCAAATAAAATTAGTGGATGTAAATTACCATCTCCTGCATGAAATACATTGGCAATTTTATAGCCAAATTTTTCACTTAATGCCTCAATTTCTTGAAGAACATAAGGCAATTGCGTCCGAGGAATTACACCATCTTGGACATAATAGTCTGGACTTAAATGACCAGCAGCTGCAAAAGCAGCTTTACGTCCTTTCCAAAGTTTTAATCTGGTTTCTGGGTCACTGGCAGAAGTTACATTACGGGCGCCATTTTTCTGACAAATTTCAGCTACCCGTTGTTTATTTACCTCAACTTCTACATCTAAACCGTCAATTTCTACTAATAAAATAGCGGTAGCGTCGCGGGGATAACAATTGGTTGCTACAACATCTTCTACTGCATTGATGCTGATATTGTCCATCATTTCCATACCACCGGGAATAATTCCCGCGCTGATAATATCAGAAACACTAGCTCCAGCAGCTTCAACACTAGTAAAATCCGCTAATAAAACACAAATTGATTCAGCACTTTTCAAAATTCGTAAGGTTATTTCTGTGGCAATACCCAAAGTACCTTCAGAACCGACAAATACACCTGTTAAATCATAACCAGGCATTTCCGGTACTTGTCCGCCTAAATCCAGAATTTCTCCTGTGGGTGTGACAATTTTTAATCCCAACACATGGTTAGTAGTGACACCATACTTAAGACAATGCACCCCACCAGAGTTTTCGGCAACGTTACCCCCAATTGAACAGATAATTTGGCTGGAAGGATCTGGTGCATAATAGAATCCCGCGCCACTTACGGTTTGCGTTACCCAACTATTAATTACACCTGGCTGGACAACAATGCGCTGATTATCTAAATCAACACTCAGGATTTGCCGCATTAATGAAGTGACGATAAGAACTGAATCTACCGATGGTAACGCCCCACCAGATAGGCCAGTACCAGAACCACGGGCGATGAAAGTTACAGCATATTTGTTGCATATCTTAACCAATGCGGCAATTTGTTCTGTCGTTCTGGGTAAAACTACCACAGCAGGGCGTTGGCGATAGCTAGTTAAACCATCGCATTCATAAGTGATGAGTTCCTCACGACGCTGTACGACACCATTTTTACCAACTACAGCTTCAAATGCTTTAATAATGGGTTGCCAATTACGTTGTTTTGTATCTTGAGTAAGCATATTTTTTTAACTAAAAGGTAGATGTTTTACTTGGTGATAGGATGGATACCCTGCAAATCACCTTTAACGCTTCGAGGAAGTCCCCATATTCAACCCATCCTACCCATGCTACCCCAGTTTATTTGACTGCCGTTTACGTCTAGAATCCCCCGAAGTCAATTCGGGGGAGTATGTCAAGCTACTTATTCCAGGGATATCTCTGAGAAGTTACAAATTAGACAGTACATCCCGTGCAACGGCTAAAGTTTGCTCAATATCTGTTTCTGTGTGAGCCAAAGAAGTAAAACCAGCCTCAAACTGAGAAGGCGCTAAATAAACGCCGCGCTCTAACATACCACGATGGAATCGTCCGAATTTAGCCATATCAGACTTTTTGGCATCTTCGTAGTTATGAACTGGCCCAGCGGTAAAGAATAGGCCAAACATAGCGCTAATGTGTCCACCGCAAACGCCATGACCAGTTTCTTGGGCAATTTGCACCAATCCATCTGCTAGCTTCTGAGTAATTTGGTCAAGATACTCATAAGTACCAGGTCTTTGCAACAATTCCAGGGTCTTAATCCCAGCAGTCATGGCTAAAGGATTACCAGAAAGAGTTCCAGCTTGATAGACAGGGCCTGCGGGAGCAATCATTGACATAATCTCCCGACGACCGCCATAGGCTCCAACTGGTAAGCCACCACCGATGACTTTACCTAAAGTAGTGAGGTCGGGTGTAACGCCAAATTTTTCTTGAGCGCCACCGTAGGCAATACGAAATCCTGTCATTACCTCATCAAAAACCAGTAATGCACCATGTTCGTGGGTTAGTTCGCGTAGACCTTCCAAGAACCCAGCATCGGGAGTAATAAATCCAGCATTGCCCACAACTGGCTCTAGAATTACACCAGCAATCTCATCACGATTTTGTTCAAACAAAGCTTTCACAGCTTCCAAGTCATTGTAAGGAGCCGTGAGAGTACCGCTTGTTGCTGATTTAGGCACTCCTGGTGAATCAGGTAACCCAAGTGTGGCGACACCAGAACCTGCCTTCACTAAAAACGTATCGGCATGACCGTGGTAGCAGCCTTCAAACTTGATGATTTTCTCCCGGTTGGTGAACGCTCGCATTAATCGCAACACTGCCATACAAGCTTCTGTACCGGAATTGACAAATCTGACCATTTCGATACTGGGAACAGCATCAATTACCATTTCAGCCAGAATATTTTCTAGTACTGAAGGCGCACCGAAGCTAGTACCTTTTTCCAAGGCTTCATGGAGTGCCGCGATGACTTCGGGATGGGCATGACCACAAATAGCTGGGCCCCAAGTGCCAACATAATCAATGTATTGGTTGCCATCTACATCCCAAATGTATGCGTCTTTAACACGCTCAAAAACTATGGGTTGTCCACCTACGGACTTGAATGCACGAACTGGAGAACTAACTCCTCCTGGCATCAAATTTTGGGCTGCGGCAAAGATTTCTTGTGATTTTGTGGTTTTAATAGTGGTATTTACCAAAGTTCTCTCCTAAGAAGTGATATCCTCCTACACTGACCTTATCAGGTACAGTGAGTGGTTTTTCTTGTAAATTTTATGAGGCAGGTATTCACATACTGAATACTACCAGCTACTATTTGCGTCCCATCGCTTCCTCATTTCCTCATCAGGTCAAAACTTCTATCTTAGGATAGGGTGAAAAACTGTTCAGAAATTCTATCCTATAGAATTATTTGAACAAAAAAAATAACAATATGTTATACAAGTCGAACGAAGACTTGCCTTTAGAGATTCGTACTAAATTATCTGAGGCTTACCAAGACCTTTACCGGGCAGCTTTTAACTCAGCCATTCATTGGTATGGTGAAGCATCTAAAGCTCACAAAGTCGCGTTGAGTGCTGTCAAGATGCAATCGGCGACAGATAGGAGGGCATTTGTGTAAGACTAAATCATCAGGTTGAATCCAAAACAGCATGTCAGCTAACCTATTGAGAATGGTATCGTGAATCCATAAATCATGTTTAATGAGAACAAATTAGCTGGTATGTTTTCTACTGATCCGCATTCACTACTTCACTCTATTCCTGTTGATAAAATTCGCTACGATGAACGGGGTCTAGTGCCAGCAATTGTCCAAGATTATTTGGATGGCACTGTCTTAATGATGGCATGGATGAATCAGGAGTCATTAACAAAGACTTTAGCTACTGGAGAAACTTGCTTTTGGAGTCGTTCTCGCCAGGAATTGTGGCATAAGGGAGCGACTTCTGGCCATATACAAAAAATACACAGTATCCGTTATGACTGTGATAGTGATGCGCTGCTGATTGGTGTAGAGCAGATAGGAGATATTGCTTGTCATACTGGTGAACGCAGCTGTTTTCATCAAATAGAAGGAGCGATCGCTCCACCACCAGGGGATACATTGTCACAATTATTTCAGGTGATCTGCGATCGCCGTGATCATCCTCATGAAAATTCTTACACTTGCAAACTTTTGGCAGGTGGCGATAACAAAATTTTAAAGAAAATTGGTGAAGAAAGCGCTGAAGTGGTGATGGCATTCAAGGATGATGATGCCGACGCTATTGCAGGGGAAGTTGCGGATTTGCTTTACCATACCCTGGTGGCTTTAGCTTACCATCAAGTAGATGTGAAATCAGTATATCGTAAGTTGCAAGAACGTCGGCGATAGCAGAATTAGCAGGGGACAAGGGGACAAGGGGATAAGTTATCCCACATCTCTCTATTCCCCTCATCTCTCAGTCTCCAAAAAAAATGTTTTTGTAATTCTTATCATTAGTCAGTCTTTTCCTCTACGATTCCACAGAGTTTCCACAGGTATTTTGATAGTTTTCCACAGATGTTGGACGAACTAATAGGCACTTGCCGTTTTACTGGGGATATTTGATTCTCAGTAGTATGAGTATTAAAGGACTGAGTTTTTATTAAGTTGAGTAACAAAAACCTTGTCTCAACCCCTATTCTTACGTCAACATTTATTTTTTATACCAGCGGATTTAACATTTCGCAGCATTGACAAACCCACCCCCTCTTGGCGCACAATGATTCGGCTGGCTTGTTTTGTAGTCCGTTCCACCATTGACACCAAAAAGTACCTGAAACGTTGGTGTAGATTGTCGGGTAGACACAGGATTATGTAAGGCAAATTCCACATCACCACAAGCAACTTGTCCCTCTTGATTGACCTCAGAGAAGGAAGAACTTATGAACGCAACAGTTAGTATTTTCACAGAAATTCCCGAAACACTACATGAATCCCTCAAGACTTACTTAGAAACACATCCTGATTGGGATCAAAACCGAGTACTGACGGCTGCATTATCGCTGTTTTTACTGCAAAATGGAGATAGCGATCGCCGCGCTGCTCGTGTATATTTGGAAACTTTGTTTCACCACAGCTAAATATCAATGCCCTGCACCAACTGGCCAGAAACAACTAATTTACCAGCCATGACACAAGTGCTAGTAAACAACATTCTGGCTCATGCCTGAGCATGGGCACGGTTACCGTGCCCCAAACTTTAATCGATGGGGATACCTTGTGAGCAAGGGGATGAGAGGCAATAGAAAATAAGACTCAGTAAATCTTCTTGCTCAAAAAGAACTTAAACCAGTAATTTGCCTGTGTATCTGGGAGTAAACCTGGTCAAGCTAAAAAATTCACTACACAAAAATATTTGTCATTGAGTTGCTGACTCAAGAGTTAAGAGTCAGGAGTTAAGTGTGAACAACTCTAAATTAGTGACTATTAACTCAAGAGTGAGCTTCCGACTGTTGAGAGGGACATTCAAATTTATACCCTACACCCCGTACAGTCTGAATTAGTGCTGGTTGACTCGCATCGACTTCAATTTTCTTACGAATTTGACCGATATGTACATCGACAACCCGCTGGTCACCAACATATTCGTAATCCCAGACTTCTTGAATCAGTTCTGCACGCCGCCAGACTCTACCAGGATGGCTGGCGAGGAAATGCAACAGATCAAATTCCAGAGCAGTTAAGGGTATTGCTTGGTTGTTGAGTGCTACCTCGCGTCGCACCGGATCAATCATTAACTTTTCAAATACCAAACGTTTTTGTTCAGCAGTCGTCACAACTCGCTGACGCCTCAAGATGGCTGCTACTCTAACTTCTAACTCTCCCAGTCCAAATGGCTTAGTAAGATAGTCATCAGCACCTTTAGAGAAGCCACGAATTTTATCGGCTTCATCTGCACGGCTAGTTAACATCAGCACGAAAACACCATTACGACTTTGCATTTCTTGGCAGAGGTTAAACCCAATGACATCTGGTAGATTGACATCTAAAATCACCAAATCTGGGTTAAATTGCTCAAATAGGGCTAATGCTGATTTACCATCCTCAGCCGCCTCTACTTGATAGGTCTGCCTAATTAAAAACCGTTGAATTAAATTGCGGACCGCAGGGTCGTCATCAACTACAAGAATCTTGGCGGGAGCCATGACCATCACTTTTCACAAAAATTTATAAGATTAACAGGGAAGAAGATTGCGTAAAAACGCTGTTTCCACTTTGGGAGTTATGTAAGAATCTACAAGGGTGAGGAATGAATTTCCTGATGATCCACAAATAATAGTGTAATCAGGTTTCTGGACAATAAAAATTAAGAAGATTCTGCTAGTCACATAGGTACTTAAGTACAGGTATTGTAATTAGTAAATTTAGTGTCAACTAGGCAGATATTTTCCATATTAGTCACAGCAGTTCGGTAACCTAAGAGACTTTCCTACCCCAATATTAGTGGTGAGTGGTGATTTAAAACTTTTTAATTTTAAATCTATCTGTCGATATGTGGATCGATACCACTAGGTAATTGTGTGGCTGATTGCTAAAAAGTTCCTCAGCAACCGCTAAATTTTCACAATATAAAACCGAAAAGTTAGTTTTTTCATGAAAAATGCGTTTTAGGTATTTTCAGTTCAAATTCTAGAGTAAAGCCCTCACAGACCAAAGACATGAGGGTATACACGGAGTTATGGCAATATGTTAAAGTTGGTATAGTCAAAATTCCCAAATCAATCCAACTAACCCATGCTACTATCCTGGTAGGGCATGACAACATGTCGATACGTTGGTTTCGATCCAGATAAAACCTAAAATTGTTTTTCCTAAAGTAAAAGACTGCCACTGACCAAGGCTAAAGAAAGTATAAACTCCCATGAGCGATCAAAATCCCTACGAGAAACTTGGGGTATCAGAAGATGCTAGCTTCGATGAAATTCAGGACGCTCGCAATCGCCTATTGGAGCAGTGTGAAGGCGATGCCAAAAGTCTAGAGCTAATTGAAGTAGCTTACGATGCGATTTTAATGGATCGCCTAAGGATGCGCCAGGAAGGTAAAATCAAGGTTCCTGAGCGAATCAGGTTCCCGGAACTGCGAGTGCAATTGGCTCCAAAAGAAAGTCCAACTCCTCATGAGCAGTCTCCTGCATGGCTGCAACGAATGCTCGATCAGCCAACACCTACAGATATTCTGTTACCTGGAGCCTGGTATTTGGGCTTAAGTACCATCAGTGTATTTTCCCAGGCAGCGGGTGATCAAGTTTTGCAGTTAGCATTAGTAGTAGGTGTAGGACTCAGTATTTACTTTATTAAACGTAAAGAAGGCAAGTTTGGTAGAGCAGTGTTGTTAACGCTGGTTGGTTTAACAGTAGGTTTAATTGTCGGCGGGCTGATTGCTAGCTGGCTATTACCGCAAATAAATCTAGTGCAACTGAGTGCGGAACAGTTGTCTACAGTGTTGACATTTATGCTGTTATGGCTAATTAGCAGTTTTTTGCGTTAATTTGATGAGTCTCTGGGACTAGTACCGCTGCGCGGAAATTAAAAATCAAAAGTGAACCAGTGGGGTCTTCTCCCAAAGGGAGAGGCTAGCGCCAAGGGGATCTCCCCCATGAGCAAGTTGTAAACACCGGAGGCGTGATTAAGCAAGCTGTTTGACGATTTAAAATGGTATGTCTATTTACGCCGTGCTGTACTAGTGATGGGTAATAGATAATTTTGTCTTAGCCGTCTATTACCCATTAAATTAATAAAAGCTCCCATTATGCAAGGTTGAGTAGGTAGGCTTTGAGAATATGCTCTACAGATGAACTCAAATTTGCAAAAATTAGGTCAGGGTGGTACATTTCTAGTTGAGCGCGATCGCGTATCCCCGACTCCACAGCCATTACTTTAACACTGTGTTTTTTCGCCGCCGTGATATCCGCTTCCGTATCCCCAACCATCCAAGTTTCAGCAGCGGAGGGAAGTTCAGCTAATGCCCGTTTCATCAACAAGGGCTTGTCTTCGATATCGCGAGTTTTTACGTAGTCATTACTAAGGCAATAGCAGCGATTTGCTGGGAAGAATCTGTCCAAGTTGTATTGTTTAAAGGCATAATCTAATTCCCTTTGCCGACGCATTGTCATGACTACTAAATCGATTCCCGCTTCTTGAACCTTCAATAGTGCGTCTATGGCACCTGGGATCAGGCTGTCATATTGGAAATAAGGTTGTGTATGCACCGTTTGACGCCGCAACTGGGAAAATTCCTGGGCTTGAGTTTCATTCAACCCAGAGTTTAAGGCAATTTGTGTTTCCGGTACGCGCGATCGCTTTAGCTGCCAAAATTCTGCTTTAGTTAGTTGCTGCACAGATTGTGTTGGATAGCGGGTTTTCTGCAAACAAACTTGATAAACACGGTAATAACGTTCGGAAACATCAATAATGGGGCCGTCGAAGTCAGTAATAAGTCTTAGCATCGGCGGGAAAATATTAATTTATATTGCAATTATCCCCTTATTAAGGTTAATAATTCAATACATTTCAGTTATGTTTGTTATGGGGACATAGCATGAAGTTATGCCACATTTAACTTGATACTAATGGCAAGATTCCCCTTTACAAAAGCGTCCCGCGTTTGATTTGTTCACTTTCGATGGCCTCAAATAAGGCGCGAAAATTGCCTTCCCCAAAACCTTGAGCTTGATAACGGCGCTCTATAAACTCAAAGAAAAAGGTCGGCTGTCCAAAAATCGGTTGGGTAAAAATCTGTAGTAACAATGCTTTTTGGGCATTTTCTTGCCAATCCACCAAGATTTCCTGTTGGGCGATCGCCTCAAATTCTCGTTCTGATAAAGGAAGTTGCATTCGTTGTTTGAGTTGCGAGTAGTAGGTTTGGGGTACTGAGAGTAAAGACAGTCCACGCGCACGAAATTGAGCGATCGCGCTGATCAGATTTGTTGTCCGCAAGGCGATGTGTTGAATTCCCGAACCCCGATTGACATTCAGAAACTCCTGAATTTGGGAGTTGCGTGAAGCTGGTTCATTAATCGGTAACTGGACACTACCGTTACGGGAAACCATCACTTGGCTATATAAGGCAGAGCGATCTGTTTGAATTTTGAAACTTTGTTGGGGTTGAAAATCTAAAATTTTTTCATACCAAGCAACAGCAGACTCTAATTCCCCTACTGCCACATTGAGTACTATGTGATCTATGGCAGTGAAAATACCAAGTTGAGAAGTAATAAAATCTTCATCATTTACTTGGGGTTTTTCAATCAACGTATGAGTCAACCCACCCCAAGCCGTAATTTTGCCACACTTGAGGGAAACATTACCTTTTTGCTGTTCCTGGATAGGTTGGATGACTTCTGCACCATGTATTTGAGCTAGTGCGATCGCTGCTTCCACATCTTCAATCACAAAAGCGACATCTGCAACTCCCGGTGGGTGTTGGCGCAGAAACTCAGCCACCGGACTTGTGGGTAATAAGGCTGAAGACAGAAAAAAGCAGACACCACCATTATTCACAACTTCTGTACAAGTGTGAATTGTATTAATATTACTATCTACTGCTGTAAACCCCAAGTGGTTTACAAACCAATCCCGCCAGACTCTGGCATCATCTACATAGAAATGAACGTGATCAATCTTCATAAATCCTGAGAATCCAGCACAACAGCTTATATGTCCGTGATTTTTGTCTTTTTTGCTAGATTATCAAGTCTTTACTCATTAATCATATACCAGTATGCATAGGCTACTATCTTATCTTAGAGCTACTTGCCATCTTTTGTCTGTTTGCTGAAGGTTAAAAGAATTACACGACTGCAAAAATTTAATAAAATTGCCAGATAAATGTAAAGCTTTGATTTTTTCAGTGATTGGTTGATGATAACGCTGACTAAATGCACTACCTAACGTTCCAATATCAATAAAACTTTTTGGAGATTTAGGAGTTAATTCCTGAAGAATGACTTTCAGTGCTTGTTCTAAATCCCCTGAAGAATTAATAGTAGATATATGATTATCTAAAGATTTTTCTAATACTGGATGCTGGGAAAATACAGTTATATATAATTCAGATGTACTATCTACTTGATGAACAGCAAAATCATTGGCATACGCCAAAAAAACATCTTTAGGTTTTTTATCAGGAAAGTGTTGATTAATTACTTGCTTAATACTTAAATGATATTTATTTTGAAAAGCTTGAGAGATATTAGAAAACTTTACCCAATAAATCTGCTGATTGTCTTGCTCGATTTTAATTAATTGTTTGATTTGTTGAATAAATTTATTTACTGGAGGAATATCTAAATAATTAGGAATTGCTATTTCTTTTCCGTTTGAGCTATTAAATACTTTTAAAACTTCTTCTTGTTTATATACTTGATATATTATCAAACCATATTGTTGTAGATGATTGCATAAATTTGTCATAACTTGATCAGACGAACAAACTATCACTTTTTGCACATTACAGCGGTTCCCGCTATTATGCAATACGGTTTTCTCCCGGCCCCTCTCCTAGCAAAGCTTTCAGTTTTGAGGATGTACCTCATAGCTGCTGGAAGTGCTGTAGCGTAACGTTGATGAACTGATGAACCTAAAGCTATCATTTTACCATCAGCATTATCTCTACCAACGGGAACATGAATTAATTCATAACCACGCTGATGGAATTCTACATCTCGTTTACCCATACTACACCAATTAGCAAAGGCAATCTTGACTTGCAGAGGATAGGTACACACTGTAGTTAAAAATTGTTCTGCTGTAGTGTTAAGTCGTAAATTTTCTGCATCTAGTAAAAGAATAGCAATACCTGAAGAAATAAAAGTTTTTTGTTCGTTTTTTAATACTTGTACATTACTAAAGTTATTTTGTTTATTTAAAATCAGATCTCGACTTAATTCACGAATAAATGATTCTAACTCTTGGAAGGCTGGGGAAGTAAAAAAGAATGGAACTAACAAAATTTCCAAAAATTCTTTAATCTTTGGTAACAAGATTCGATAATCTACTATATTACTAATTTTTTTGTTGATTTCAGTAATTAGTGCAGATTGATATTTAGGATGACTCCAATTAATATTTTGGTATTTGACAGTAACTAATTCAGGATGGTGTTGTAAAATCGATACAATCTTATCAGCAATAGATACACTTAGCCGCTTTATTTCCGAATCATCAGTCTTGAGCAACTTTTCGTCATTTTTCATATTTTATCTAAAATAACCTAGTTTAGCCCATTATTTCAGGTAATTTATACTATGTTATATCTAGATAAAAACCATATGTTAACCGTAAAAATGCCTAAAGTAACAATAGACACTTAGTGTTAACACAAACAAGGTAAAGACTAATAAATACTATAGGGCTACTATTTGATTTTTATTGGTGTGGCCTACGCTTTGCACAGACACGTAAGTTGATGTAGCTGTAGCTTAACGCACCCTACAATACTTGATTTTTTATACATCAAACCTGATGCTTATATATAATTGATTTCCAAGTAACATATGTCAAGAAGTAACTGAATTTTTCATCAAGAAACTATCAAGCAATACGGGCAAAAATATAATCGCGAGTACGAGAATCTAGAGGGTTGGTAAATATTTTTTTAGTAGCACCAAATTCAACCATTTCACCAATGCGATTTTCGTTGTTTTGAAAAAAAGCTGTAAAGTCAGATAAGCGCGTGACTTGTGGCAAATTGTGGCTAACAATTACCATTGTCAATTCTGATCGCAAACGCAAACTTTGAATCAAACTTTCAACTTTCATGCTGGCAATGGTATCAAGGGCAAAACAAGGCTCATCCATGAGGATAATTTGTGGTTTAACGGCTAAAGCACGAGCAATACAAAGTCGCTGTTGTTGACCGCCAGAAAGATCTAAAGCTGATTTATGCAATTTATTTTTCACTTCATCCCAGAGGTCAGCATCTTTAATGGCAGATTCTACAATTTCGTCTAGTTCTGCTTTCGGGCGCCACCCGACTATTTTCACTCCATAAGCTACATTATCGTAAACACTCATAGGAAAAAGATTCGGCTTGGAGAACACCATACTAACTTGGCGACGTAGCCGATTTAAGTTGACCCGACGCTCATAAATATTTTGATTAAAAAATTCCACTCTACCCTCAACCCGCACCTCAGCCTCTAATTCAACCATGCGATTGAGGCATTTCAAAAAAGTAGATTTTCCACAACCACTAGGGCCGATAATCGCAGTTACTTTACCCTGATAAATATCCATTGATACCCCTTCTAGTATCTTTTGGATATTGTAATAAAAACTAAGATTTTTGATTTTGATGGCTGGAATTAATTTATTCATGCTAAATAAATTGGGCAATAAATACTGACTAAACAAAGTAGTGAAACTAAGTGATGCTGTTTTGTTATTTGTGAAGTCAATATGGACTCGTAATTATTCCGAGTAAAGTAAGGCTAGATTCAATGATAGCTAACCAGCAGTATCTAGTAGATATTTACATCAAAACCAACACTTATATGGCATATGTTAACTAAAAGAAAACCGCTCATTTTAAAGTCAGATCAAATCTGCTACATTGATTGCATCAAGTTAAAATTCAGCAAATAACATTACAGCAATTTTTTAATCACCTAAATTCAGTTCAACTAAAATAATCGATTTATTGCTTTCGATTGTTATGCATTATCTCATGGCTTGGAACTGCAATCAGGAGAATCATGGCCTTACAAGCATCAGTCTGTAAATACTAGTAGAATTGCGGAATGCCTTTAGATAGAGCAAGACCACAGAATGGCTACTTTCGTAGTCTAAACATTACTAGCCCAGATTGTCGATATGTAAATATATTGAATACACACACCAGCAACACTAGTTTTAGTCGGTTCTATTTGCAAAGCGTTCCCTAGCAAAAGAAACAGGAAGTAGCTTAAAACTCTAAAATCCACAAGGGGTAAGACTTTCAGTACAGGGGGAATCACCGCGCCAGTCCATCTTGTCCTTTGTTTAAGAGTTGTCTATATCCAGGAGTAACATTGATCACTCAAATCAGAAAGTTGTGAAATCTAAAACACAAGGAGCTTGCTGTATCTTGTGGGTGGATATGAATTAAAAAGCAAATAAACAGCTATTGACTGCTTGTATAAATTATTTACTGATAAATGATCTTAATTTTACTGAAAATTTGGTGCCAATAAATTGTGAATACTCTACCGAAGAAGGTTAAACCCTGTTTAACCAAAAATTAACCTTGAACTCCAATTGTCATGTCACTTTTTTAACAGTGAATATATTTTACATTCACTAAATTATTAATCCCAAAAAACCAATGTGCCTTTAAAGCAATGAGGCACAAATTTCATGTGCAAAAAAATAGGAGTTTCTTGATGAAAAGAATGAATTTTAAGCTTCATAGCTGGGCAGTTTTAGGTGTGGTTTCTTTAGTAACCGCTACTTTGGGTGTATCAATATCCGCAGTTCACTCCCAAAGCATCAAAACTGTCAAGGTTGATGGTTCCAGCACAGTATTCCCACTAACAGAAGCAGCAGCGGAAGAATTTCAGAAGGCTCAAAGAGGTAAAATTCGAGTAACAGTTGGGGTTTCTGGTACTGGTGGTGGCTTTAAAAAATTCTGCCGTGGAGAAACTGACATCTCCGGTGCTTCTCGTCCCATTTTACAAAAAGAAATGGATGAATGTAAAGCTGCGGGTATTCGCTACCTGGAATTACCAGTAGCTTATGATGCTTTAACTGTCGTAGTTAATAAACAAAATAACTGGGTTAATAACCTGACCGTTGCGGAATTGAAAAAAATGTGGGAACCCACAGCACAAGGAAAGGTGAATAACTGGAGTCAAATTCGTCAGGGATTCCCTAATGCACCATTGAAGTTGTTTGGCCCTGGTGCTGACTCTGGTACCTTCGATTACTTTACTGAGGCGATTGTTGGTAAATCTAAGGCTAGTCGCGGTGATTTTACTGCTAGTGAAGATGACAACGTATTAGTGCAGGGTGTTGTTCGTGATAGAAACGCTCTGGGTTACTTTGGTTATGCTTACTATGCAGAAAATAGAGATAAGCTGAAGGCCGTATCAATTAATGGTGTAACTCCTTCAGACTCAACAGTTGAAAATGGTACTTATAATCCTCTTTCTCGTCCCATTTTTATCTATGTGAGTTCCAAGTCTATTGACAAACCAGAGGTCAACCAGTTTGTCAAATTTTACTTACAGAACGCAGCTAAATTGAGTAAAGAAGTCAGATATGTGGCTCTACCAGGGTCAGCTTATAACACCGCTCAGAGCTATGTTGATAAGAAGAGATTTGGGACTGTGTTTGGTGGTAAAGAATCTGTCGGTTTGAAAATTGCAGACGTGCTAGGTCGTCAAGCCAAAGACTAATTTTGTCACTAGGTGTTGAATCTTGCCAACACACCAAAGAGAGGTATTTTACTTCTCTTTGGATATTGAAATTTATCACCATTAAAGAGCGATGTCTGACGAAAACCGCTCTACTGCAACACATATCTAACATGAGTATTGCAAAACGAACTCAATTTTCTTCCAAGTTAATGCGGAATTTGCGGGAACGGGTAATTGAGTCTATCTTGTTTCTGGCAGCACTTTCTTCTGTCGCCACTACAGTAGCCATTATCGGTGTCTTGCTTTACGAGTCTGTATTATTTTTTCAGCAAGTGTCTTTGTGGGAATTTCTTACATCTACTCAGTGGACACCTTTATTTGACGACAAAAATTACGGAATTTGGCCCCTAGTTTCAGGAACTTTAGTAACTACATTAGTTGCTTTAACAGTAGCTGTGCCACTAGGCACAATTATTGCGATTTACCTTAGTGAATTTGCTCGACCTATAGTCCGGGAAATCACCAAGCCGGCTTTAGAACTATTAGCAGGCATTCCTACAGTAGTTTATGGTTATTTTGCATTGTTATTTGTTACACCCTTATTACAAACATTTCTCCCAGATTTGCCTGGTTTTAATATGTTGGGTGCGGGGCTAGTCATCGGAATTATGATTATTCCCTATGTCAGTTCTCTAAGTGAAGATGCTATGCGTGCTGTACCTGCACATCTTCGGGAAGGTTCTTATGCAACTGGGGCTACTCGCTTACAGACAGCTTTACGAGTCGTATTACCAGCCTCAATTTCTGGGATATCAGCAGCTTATATTTTAGGAATTTCCCGTGCAGCTGGGGAAACGATGGTAGTGGCTATTGCTGCGGGGGGACAACCAAACTTTACCCTTAACCCAATGGAACCGGCAGCAACTATGACCGCCTACATAGTATCGGTAAGTCTTGGCGACTTACCACACGGAAGTCTTGAATACGAGACAATTTTTGCCGTGGGACTCACTTTAGTGCTGATGACTTTAATTTTCAACATCATTGGTCATTTCCTCAGCAAGCGCTACCGGGAAATTTATTGATATGATGACTCTCAATCTCCAGAAAGTTCGCCAAATTATTAACCGTAACAAGCGCTCAGAATATATTTTCGGAATCATTGGCTTGTTGTCCATGCTGATTGGCATTATCACCTTGTCAGCATTAATTTTAGATTTACTCAATGACGGTTTTCCGCGTATTTCCTGGCAATTTTTGACTTCCTTTCCCAGTCGCAAAGCTGAACAAGCGGGTATTCTCTCTGCTTGGGTAGGTACACTTCTAGTCATGCTAGTTACAGCATCAACAGCAATTCCTATCGGCATAGCATCGGGAATTTACCTAGAAGAATATGCCCGAAAAAACTGGTTATCTGATTTAATCGAAATTAATGTTACGAACCTAGCGGGTGTTCCTTCAATTATCTATGGGCTTTTAGCTTTAGGTGTTTTTGTCTATGGGTTTAATCTGGGCAGAAGTGTAATTACGGCTGGGTTAACTTTGGCGCTCTTAGTTTTACCAGTAGTGATTGTTGCTACTCGTGAAGCTCTCCGTGCCATTCCCAACAGCATCAGAGAAGCCGCCCACGCAGCCGGAGCTTCTAAATGGCAAGTCATTTGGGATCATGTTTTACCTTATTCAACAGGCACAATTCTCACTGGGATTATTGTGGCTTTGGCGCGGGCTATTGGCGAAACTGCTCCATTAATTAGTATTGGTGCGTTGACATTTATTGCTTTCTTGCCAGACCCACCGATAAATAGTGAATATCCCTTCATTTCATTTGCTTGGTTATTTGCTCCATTTACAGTTTTACCAATTCAAATGTTCGATTGGGTATCTCGTCCCCAAGCAAGCTTTCAAGTGAACGCCGCCGCCGCAGGTATTGTTCTAATTTTCATTACTTTAGCCATGAACGCTGTGGCAATTTATATCCGCTATCGTTTACGCAACAAAATCAAATGGTAGAAACAGCATCTTCAATTATAGAAAAACCGCTAAAAGCAGCGGTTAATTATCTCAATTTCTACTACGGTGGTAAAGTCCATGCCCTGAAAGACATTAGTATGCCAGTAGCAGATAAACAAGTGACGGCATTGATTGGCCCTTCTGGATGTGGCAAAACTACTTTGTTACGTTGTTTCAATCGGATGCATGACCTGTATCCAGGAAATCGCTATCGAGGGGAAATCGCTTTAGAACCAGATGGCATTAATTTGCTCAGTCATAAGGTTGACCCTATTGAAGTACGAATGCGGATTAGTATGGTCTTTCAAAGACCCAATCCTTTTCCTAAGTCAATTTATGAAAATGTGGCTTATGGTCTGAGGGTCAGGGGTGAATCTAGACGCGGCATTATTGATGAAAAAGTAGAAATAGCTTTGCAAAATGCAGCTTTGTGGAATGAAGTTAAAGACCGTCTCAATGACTTAGCTTTTAACCTTTCTGGTGGTCAACAGCAACGGTTATGTATTGCCCGTGCTTTGGCGACTGACCCTGAGATTGTACTGTTTGATGAACCAACATCTGCCCTAGACCCTATAGCTACGGCTAGTATTGAAGAGTTAATTACTCAATTGAAAAAAACAGTAACGATTTTGATTGTCACCCATAATATGCAGCAGGCAACTCGCGTGTCTGACTATACGGGTTTTATGTACTTAGGTGAATTAGTGGAGTTTAATGAGACTGAAGTAATTTTTAATCATCCATCTCAGTCAAAAACAGCAGATTACGTCAGCGGTCGTTTTGGTTAAAAAATAAAACTAGCAGGGATCACATTACAAGACCACCTGCCAGGAAGATATCGTATATTCTCGCCATGTTTGATGAGGGTAGTGCTTATTTGTCACAAATAATGCCTATCCTTGAATACAATAGCTGAGTTGTCGCTACTTGGGGTTAAGGAAAGCTCTCTAGTGGGTTAATTTACCGTTAAAGTTAAATGAGTATCCGGGGAGTTGGAAGAAAATTTTTTCTGCTTCTGGAATTTTCTCAGGGACGGTAAGCAGGCTGTGACAGCCTAGTTGTGACTAATAATGAATAAGATAAGAGAATGCTTTACATTTCTTAAATATTCCAAGTTATTAGCACAATGGCAAGAGACTTAAGAGGATTCATCAAAATTCTGGAAGAAAAAGGGCAATTAAAGAGAATTTCAGCTTTAGTTGACCCAGAGTTAGAAATTGCGGAAATTTCCAACCGGATGCTGCAACAAGGTGGGCCAGGGTTGTTGTTTGAGAACGTCAAAGGTGCATCGTTCCCGGTAGCGATAAATTTGATGGGAACCGTGGAAAGAATCTGCTGGGCGATGAATATGCAGCATCCAGAGGAGTTGGAGACTTTGGGGAAAAAGCTGAGTATGCTGCAACAACCAAAACCGCCCAAAAAGATTTCTCAGGCTATAGACTTTGGCAAAGTGCTGTTTGATGTGGTGAAGGCGAAACCAGGGCGAGACTTTTTCCCGGCTTGTCAGCAGGTGGTAATTCAAGGTGGTGATTTAGATTTAAATAAATTGCCCTTGATACGTCCTTATATAAATGATGCTGGCAAGATTATCACCCTGGGATTGGTAATTACCAAGGATTGTGAGACAGGTACGCCCAATGTGGGTGTGTATCGCTTGCAACTGCAATCTCAAAATACCATGACCGTTCACTGGTTATCTGTGCGGGGTGGGGCGAGACATTTACGCAAAGCTGCGGAACGGGGTAAAAAATTAGAAGTAGCGATCGCACTGGGTGTAGATCCTTTAATTATCATGGCAGCCGCTACCCCCATCCCTGTAGATTTATCAGAATGGTTGTTTGCTGGGCTATATGGTGGTTCGGGTGTGCAGTTAGCCAAGTGTAAAACTGTTGATTTGGAAGTTCCCGCAGATTCCGAATTTGTCTTAGAAGGGACAATCACACCAGGGGAAGTCTTACCAGATGGGCCCTTTGGTGACCACATGGGTTATTACGGCGGCGTGGAAGATTCACCATTGGTGCGTTTCCAATGTATGACCCATCGCAAAGATCCTATTTACTTAACAACATTTAGCGGTCGTCCACCCAAAGAAGAAGCGATGATGGCGATCGCACTCAATCGCATTTACACTCCGATTCTGCGCCAACAAGTATCTGAAATTGTCGATTTCTTCTTACCAATGGAAGCTTTAAGTTACAAAGCGGCGATTATTTCCATTGATAAAGCCTATCCGGGACAAGCTCGCCGGGCTGCTTTGGCGTTTTGGAGTGCTTTACCACAATTTACATACACTAAATTTGTAATTGTTGTGGATAAAAATATAAATATTCGTGATCCGCGTCAAGTGGTGTGGGCCATTAGTTCTAAAGTTGACCCGACAAGAGATGTGTTTATTTTGCCCAACACACCTTTTGATACCTTGGATTTTGCTAGTGAAAAAATTGGTTTAGGTGGACGCATGGGCATAGATGCTACCATGAAGATTCCACCAGAAACTGATCACGAATGGGGTGCGCCTTTAGAGTCAGATCCAGATATAGCCAACATGGTAGACAGACGTTGGGCAGAATACGGTTTAGCGGATTTAAACTTAGGGGAGGTTGATCCGAATTTGTTCGGTTACGATATGCGGTAGAAATCCGATACCAGCAATAATGCTGGTGTCCAACTACCAGATAAGCTATGAAAAAAACAATAACAAAACCTTCCTTTCCACGAATAATGGGCTTCACACTGAGTTGTCTGAGTGTGTTTATTCATAGTGGTGTGATTAATCAAGTAGTTTTTGCCCAATCTTCTTTAGAAGCTTGTGATATTCTGGCTTACGTCATCGATACAGATCCCCAAGGTCTAAATGTGCGAAATGGTGCAAGTGCCAAAAATAAAATTCTGGGTCAAATAATTATCAACGAAACATTGCAAGTTGTCGCTGCGGTGGGCAATTGGGTACAGGTTACCAACGTGAGTAATGGTTTTCAAGGAACTGGTTGGGTATTTGCACCAAAGTTAGGCATATCAACTCGCGGGTATGGTAATAACGGCGTGGAACTTTACCGCAGTAGCAATATCGAAAGTCCAAAAATTGCCAGAGTTCCGGCTAATGCCAATGTCACCTTGTTAAGCTGTCGAGGAGATTGGGCCCGGATAGAATATGAAGGTGTGAAAGGTTGGTTGGCAAGGGAAGATCAATGTGGTGCAGCCTTAACCACTTGTTAGTGAAATTTTTCTAGTGTCACTAATAAATAGGACTTGCAGTTGGGAAAAGCTGACTCAAACGTGTTTAGCTACGATGTAAGGTAGTATTCCATATTTCGCAATTCATTTTGAGGTTTTGTGTATGCCTTCTCCATTTCCAGGAATGAACCCGTATTTAGAACATCCGGGTGTGTGGCCAGGAGTACATCACTTATTGATAAGTGAAATTGCTAGATTTTTATCTCCCCAACTGCGTCCTAAATATCGCGTTGCCGTAGAAGTGCGAATGTATGAATCGAGTGGTGAAAATGCTTTGCTTGTGGGGATTCCTGATGTCATAGTGCAATATTCTCAGAGTACAAAAAATCAAGAAACCAAAAGTGTGGCGGTTGCAGATCCAAGTCCACAACCTGTAAAGGTCAAAATTCCTACACCTGAAATTATCAAAGAAGGTTATTTAGAGGTACGAGAGGTGGGAACTGAGGAAGTTGTGACGACTATTGAAATTCTTTCTCCTACTAATAAACGTACAGGGAAAGGTCGGCACATGTATGAAGAAAAACGTCAGCATGTATTAGGAAGTAGAACTAATTTAGTAGAAATTGATTTATTACGGACTGGGGAACCAATGTCTTTTTTTGACAGTAATATTGAGAGCCATTATAGAATTTTAGTATGTCGTGGGAATAGCCGTCCTTATGCAGATTTATATGCTTTTAATTTACAAGATGTGATTCCCTCGTTTTCGCTGCCTTTGCGTGTTGGTGATAGTGAACCAGTTATAGATTTGCAGACATTGTTAAATGGGGTATATGATATTTCTGGTTATGATCTGGTCATAGATTATAGTAAAGAAATAATACCACCATTGTCAGAAGTAGATTCAGGTTGGGTGGATGGACTATTACGTGAACAAGCATTACGGTAATTCAAATTTTTAACATCCATTATTGTTCATCTTCCAGGTGTGATGCCTTCTCTACGATACGCTCCGCAAAGGTTGAATATAGCTATCCTATTCCTAAACAAGGACTAAAAAACTGAATAATTAGTCCTATGATTTTATTTTACAAACTCATCATTACCTGAGCTAATTCATTAGATAAATTGATAGCCGATTCTGAGAATTTTCTAAAAAGAACGCCTGCCAAAAAATAATAATCTCCAGAATAAAATGCCATTTTATTTTTTCGTAGTCTTTCTATGTAGTTTTTCACTTTTGGTTCTGAACTATAATATCCAAACTTCAAAGGTAAAACCATAAAATTTTGGACAAAATAGTTATTCTCTTGGGCTTTTTTCAGCGTACTTAGAGGATTAGAAAAGCTAGATAATAAAACAAATACATTTTTATAATCTAGTGATAAAAGCTTGTTGGTAATAGTGGCTCCGTCTATACCTCCAAATAGTAAAGGCATATAAATATCTGAATCTGGTGCCGGAATATAAGGTGGATTGGCTACCAGATATTCAGCTTCGGGTTTAGAAGAATTAAATAAACACGCATTAGAAATGATGTATTTATCAGCCAGATTATACTCATCAATTGTGGAATTGGCAACTTTCCATGCAGAGGTATTTAATTCAAATCCATGTACTACGGCATCAAATTTATTTTTCAGTAGTGAATTGATAATAGGGCTACCATCTCCTGAGCCAAACTCAACAATAGACTCAGAATTTTGGCAATTTCTGAAAACAAAAGTTTCTAAGCAGTTTGAGTAGAAATTAGATTCTTCAGGGCAAAAAAAGATGTCTTTCATGTGATTAAAAATTTATGTGAAATAAAATCAATGTCACTTGTTTTCAGGAATAAAAAACCTTTCTTTAGAAAAATACAGGTTAACTAATGCACCAATAAAGAAAATTTTAAAACTACTTTATTTGGACACAAGTCTTTAACAAGTGATTTGTTACCCGAAAAAATGTTCTAGATACTCATTAGCATCTAGATAAGGTGAAATATGTCCAACTAATTAGAGGTAATTTATTCTTTGGGTAAAGCAGTTGATTCAGCTTTGCGTATTGATTGCACAACAGCCTTAGCGGCGCGATCGCCCATGAGTTTTTCTTGGTCGTACCCCAGTAGCAATTCCCAAGCATCATCGGGATATTGTTCTACTAAAGGCAAAGCCACATCATCCAACATCCACTGTCCGTGGCGTTCATCTTCTTTGATGTGCAGTTCCCAATAACCCATAGCTGCTGCGGACAATCCCAGGCGTTGCGCTGCTGCAAGATAGTTTCTGTAAGCGCCAGGCCCAGCTACCTCAAAATAAGTCAGCCCGCCACCATAACGCAAGAAATAGCGTTTGCGCTCGGTCAGCAAAAAGTTATGATTAGCACAAGCTAAAACTTCCCACGGTACTAAATCAAAATACGCCTCTGGTTGACAATTCATGCCAAACTCAGCCAGCATTTGGGCAAAAAATGTAGAATGCTTGCGAGATAAGCGACCATTGCCGTACTCTTCTAGTAATACCCGCACTAAGGTACACTGCACTTCATTAGCAGCGCCACCTAAAATTCGGGAAAGACGGCTACCTTCCACTAACCCATCAAAGGAAGAAATTGCTAGTAAATGACGATAGCCAGATTCTGTCATCTCCTCGCGGATATAATGCGCGTCTTCTGACAGTGGCGGATCTACATCGTAAGCACTACGCTCAATTAAAGCTTGTTTAACATCTAATTTTTTTAATGCTGTGACATCAACTTGAGCTATTTCCCAATTTTGCCAAGCAGTTTCAATTTGGTGAAGACATGAGCTTAAGTAAAGCGATCGCTCATTAGTATAATGCCGCAAATCGTCATACCAAAATAGCTTTAGCCGATTAATTCGATAAAGTATTCGTTGGAGAAATAGGTGAGCTTGTGTGTCACCACAGTCGTTTTGATAAGCAGCACGCATCGCTAATGAGAGTATGCGCTCAAATTCATTAACTTTCGCAGCTTCTACATCGAGGATATTATCCAAATCATCTGTAGCCAACAGTTCTATAAATTGCTGTTCGGCGACATCATACTCGGTGACTGTTTTTTCTGCTGTTTGCTTACCCTTTTCTACAAACCCAGCGTTAGGGAATATAACTAAATTGCTTTGCATGGAATATTAGATTGCTTTACTCAGGTGTCAAACAAGTTTCACCTCTAATACTTAAAATTCCACATTTATAGCTTTGTGTGCCTCTTTCCTTGGTTATAAAGAAAAATTCAGTCTGGAATAGAAATATCAGTAAACCAAAAAGTTTTGCCAACAAAGGCTAACTGACAAATGAGTGCTTTGCTATGGCTACTGTGATTGTTTTATATCGTCCTACAGTCAGTCTATTCTTCGCCTGTGAGGTGTGATGCAGGTTTACTTTCACTCAAAATTTGCCTAAAATAATCTCATCAAAAGATTCGCAGCATTTATAGATGGACTGGATTACACTACTGCGATCGCTACAGTCTGATTTTATTAAACGGTTATCGTCTGGTTGTTTGCTTCATTGTGAAACAGAAGGTCAATATAGTGAATTAACTATAATTTCTGGCGAGAGATTAACAGCTTTACGAGAATTTTGCTGGCTCATGGCTGAAAAATATAAGCGGACTTCGCCAGTACGTGATGTTTTTATCAATAATCTCAAGGGAAAGTTGGGTGAGGAACTTGTCAAAGAACGTTTAGCCGATTTTATTACAGAAGTCGATTATGAAAAACGGTTTGGCGGCGATGGCAATATAGATTTTACTCTAACTTCTGACCCATCTATTGGTGTGGAAGTGAAATCTCGTCATGGCAGTATTGATAAAGTCAGATGGTCTGTAAGCGCAGAAGAAGTAGAAAAAAATGCTGTGGTGGTTTGTGTTTTGATTCAAGAAGAAGTCAACGAAGCACAATCAGAATATCATCTTTTTTTGGCTGGATTTCTTCCTACTCAAATGATTAAATTACGAACTGGTAAAATTTCCTTTGGTATTAATCAGCTATTATATGGCGGTGGTTTATGGTGCTATCTAGAAAAATTGCCATCTTCTGTAGTTTCTAATTTATCCAGACAGATATCTAAGCAAGAATTAATATCTCAAACAACTAAAAATTATTTAAATCATCAGGCTTTAAATTCAAATAAACCTAATTCTTTAATAGACCAGAATAAAGACGATTTAACTTTAGTTTATATAAAATTAGGTGACGAATGTTTTAAAAGAGGTGAATATGAAGCGGCAATTGTCAAATACAACCAAGTAATGGCAATAAAAAATGATGCTGAAATTTATTACAAGCGCGGATTAACTTATTATCAATTAGGGGATTATGAAGCAGCAAACACAGATTATTCTCAAGCAATAGAAATTAATATTAATGATGGAAAAACTTATAACAAAAGAGGTCTAGCTCGTTATCAATTGGGCAACTATGAAGAAGCCATAGAAGATTACACTCAAGCTATTAGAATTAATCCTCATATTGCGGTTGTTTATAAAAATCGTGCTGAAGCTCGTTCTCACATTGGCGATAACCAAGGAGCCATAGAGGATTATACTCAGGCAATCAAAATTAATCCTCATTACGCTGATACTTATAAAAATCAAGGAATGGCACGTTATTTTATAGAATATCACCGGGGATTTTCTCAAATTATTAAGAGTAATCCTCAGGATGCTGTGGCTTATAAAAATCGTGGAAATGCCCGCGCCGATTTAGAAGATTATGAAGGGGCAATTGCCGATTATACTGAAGCTATCAAAATTAATCCCCATTATATAGATGCTTATTATAATCGAGGTAATTCTCGTTATGATTTAGGAGATTATGAGGGAGCAATTGAGGATTATACCCAGACAATTCAGATTAATCCTAATTATGCTAATGCCTATTATAACCGGGGTAATGTTTATGCTGAATTAGGAGATAAGCTGTTAGCAATTGAAGACTTTCGCAAAGCAGCAGATATCTATCGTCACGAAGGTAAGCTAGAAGCACTTACAGACGCTCGGCAAAAAATTTTAGATTTAGAAATAGAAGAATCATTAGATATTTTAAATTTCTAGCATCTCTGGTAATTCTGCAAATAAGTAGGACGGCGTAAATAATTAAAGGTTTGTAGTGAGTTAGCGCGGTCTTGGGGGTTTCCCCCATGAGCGACTAACGAACTCGAAGAGTGAGGACTTTAGTCCTCAAATAAGGGCTGTACTGCTTCGCAGAACCCGTAGGGTAGCCCTTACTACGAAATGAATTTTAATTATTTTACATTGCTTAACATATTTTAATTTTTTCTCGGCGACTTACTTAAGAGAGAACACCAAAACCGCAGCATGGGTGAAAAAGCAGGGGGGCAAGGGAGCTATCGCCCACAATTCCACTCGGCTTTAAACCTTATCTTTTAGTAAAGAAATCTATTACTAGTTATTTTTGCTACAATTGAGTATTATTTCCTTCACAAAACGACATGATTCGGTAGAATTGGGTAAAGCAATTTTGGCATTTGTTAAACAAAGGCATCAGCAAACCCATGCAACTGAAACTCAGTGCATTTAAATTTCCCTTCGCTACCCTACTGTTAATAGCGCCCTTTTTCCTTTGGGGAACGGCAATGGTGGCGATGAAAGGAGTCATCCCCGACACTACGCCCTTATTTATGGCAGGTGTGCGTTTGCTACCAGCAGGGGTGTTAATTTTAATCGCCGCAGCATTTATGGGTAGACCCCAGCCGCAAGGTTGGGCCGCATGGCTATGGATTAGTTTATTTGCTTTGGTAGATGGAACGTTATTTCAAGGCTTTTTGGCTGAGGGATTAGTCAGAACTAGTGCTGGGTTGGGGTCTGTGATGATTGACTCGCAACCTTTGGCTGTGGCTTTGTTGTCATTGTGGTTATTCCAAGAACATATTGGTGTTTGGGGATGGTTAGGATTAGGACTGGGAATTGCGGGTATTAGTTTAATTGGTTTACCGGATGAGTGGATTTTTCAGTTATTCGATGCCAATGCCAATGTCACACTAGGTAATTGGCAAGATTTGTTTGCTAGTGGCGAGTGGTTAATGCTGTTGGCTGCCTTATCAATGGCTGCGGGAACAGTGATGATTCGCTTTATCTGTAGGTACGCTGATCCGGTGACAGCCACAGGATGGCATATGATTTTGGGCGGCTTGCCATTGTGGGGTATTTCATCTGTAGCAGAATCTCAGCAGTGGCAAAATCTTGTGACTCCTGAGTGGATAGCTTTGGGTTACGCTACCGTGTTTGGGAGTGCGATCGCCTATGGATTATTTTTCTACTTTGCTTCTAGTGGTAGTTTGACAAGTCTCAGTTCTCTGACCTTTTTAACACCTGTATTTGCCCTACTATTTGGTAATATATTCCTTGCTGAAGTCCTTAGCCCCTTGCAATGGGTGGGTGTGGGGATGACGTTAATCAGCATCTATCTCATTAATCAACGCGATATCTTGGCAGGCCGAAACAACAAGGTGAGTGTCGAGGAACAAACAACACAAAAACCGCCCCTAGTAAAAGTATCTGCCGGCAAGTAGACTTGCAAGGCGCAGAAGTAAATCAGACGCGAACCTGAAAAATCCTCCGAATCTTCACCTAATGAGAAACTCGGATGACTTTTGTGTCAAATTAGAAGTTAACATTTAAGCATCCTGAAGTTATTGTGATCTTGATAACTTGAAAGTACGTTCAGACTAAACTGCAAATATGAGGCTATGCCATTCCTCAATACTGATATTTACTTGTTTGACTTGCTTGGGTTACCCAATTCGTGCAAGTACAATTGAGCCTAACCTAACCCCTACAGAACTGGCACAAGCTAGTTCGACCACACCTGTTACCCAGTCTGTTCTCATACCCGGCAGTCAAGGGACGGATGTCAAAGAACTGCAAACTCAATTAAAGGATTTAGGCTACTACAATGGCGTGGTCGATGGATTATATGAGGCGAATACGCAAAATGCTGTCGTTCAATTTCAGAAAGCACAAAATTTAGGCAGAATTGATGGTACTGCTGATATGGCGACTAGGCGTAGTTTGCGAACAGCCTGGGCAGCAAAAAATCAGTTGGTTGCCGCTGATATCGCTAATGGTTCAGCAACTAACCAATCTCAATCCAACCAGCAAAGTTTTCTTTGGTGGTCACTACTGGGTTTAGGAATTCTTGGAAGTATTGGGGCCATTGTGTTTCTCCTCAAATGGTTACATCAGAATCAACAAGAGGTAGAATCTGCCAATAAAGAATTTAAAGCTTTGAGTCCATCTGAGGATGACTCAGTAAATTCACTATCTTCAACAGGGGAAACAATATCCGATTCCCAGGAAAATACGGCATTTGTAACTAATCAACAAACGACACAAACATCAAATACCGCAGCATTCGTATCACTAGAATCGACTTCTCGCCTAGCTAAAGTCAATATTGTTGATGAATTGATTCAGGATTTACGCAGTCATGATTCCAAGAAGCGACGCAAGGCTATTTGGGATTTGGGTCAGCAAGGTGACTCACGAGCAATTCAGCCATTGGTAGACTTGATGATGGATGCGGATTCGCAACAACGTAGTTTAATTTTGGCAGCTTTAGCAGAAATTAGTTCCCGCGCACTCAAACCCATGAACCGTGCTTTGGCAATGTCATTGCAAGATGAAAGTCCACAAGTGCGACAAAACGCCATCCGTGACTTAACTCGCGTTTATGACATGATGACTCAAATGAGTCAGATGTTAGTTCATGCAACGGAAGACCCCGATATTGATGTGCAAATAACAGCAAAGTATGCTTTATCGCAAATGAATAGAATCCGTAATTTACCCAATCAACGGAGTCTCCCAGAAGACAACGACAAAGACCCAGAAGCAGAAGACCTATAAATATTTCATTTGAATTTGGATAATGGTATTGGGGCCAGCCAGTAAAAAAGCCGCATCACTAAATTTGGGCGCACTAGTGCGAACTTCTGGGTTGCGGGAAAATCCAAAGCCTTCGATGGGCATACCGAGATTGTTCCGATTGAGGGTTTGGTCGTTATTTTGATCGTGAATGACGGCTACGGCGTAACTACCAGCCTGCAAGTTATCAAAGGTTAATTCCAAAGACTTGTCGGTAATTTTGGTACACTGTCTTTTTACTCCGCGATCGCGATCATTGGGAAATCCTTGACTACTACCAAATATACTTACACATACTTGTCCTTGTTGATTTTTAATGCCATTAATTTCTACAGTCAAACTACCTTTAAAATTGGCTCTAGCATTCAATGACCATGTTAAATTTCCCACCACTGCCAGCAGTAGTGCGCTGACGCGAAATTCTTTAAACATCAGGTTTTCTCTATAATGATTACAGAGGAGAGCTTTGAAGAAGGAGTTTTAGTATATTTTACTACTTTAAAACTCTTTTATGAGCAATAAAGCACTCATAAAGAAAATCAGATAATATTTGACGTTGAATTTTTTCTACTTACTGAAGAGCCAAAGTTTTTTCATTAACGTTAACTACGAGGTTGTCTCTTTACTCGAAAGCCAGCACTACAATCCCTGGTGAGAAACGTTTGTATCTAGAGAGACTGGTATTTTTATAATGAACTCAGTCCCTTGCTGATGATGAGATATGTAGTGTAGTTGTCCACCGTGTTTTTCAACTATAATTTGATAGCTAATGGATAATCCCAAGCCAGTGCCTTTACCAACAGGTTTGGTAGTGAAAAATGGATCAAATAATCGTTTTTTTGCATTCTCTGGAATGCCAGGTCCATTATCAGTAATATAAATTCCTATCCAGTTTCTGCTAATAATTTGAGTACGAATCTGAATTTGTAAATCGTGCCTTTTTTTACCATTAAGCACTGTTTCCTCTACAGCATCGATGGCGTTGCTCACAATGTTCATAAATACCTGATTTAGTAGCCCAGGATAACATTCCACCAAGGGAATATTTCCGTATTCTTTGATGAGGGTAATGCTCTCACCTGTTTGGTGATTTTGCAGACGACTGTGTAAAATTAGTAACGTACTATCAATACCTTCATGAATATCAACTATTTTTTTCTCAGCTTCATCGAGGCGAGAAAAGTTACGTAACGAGCGAACGATTTGTGCAATGCGATCGCAGCCCATTTGCATAGAATTTAGTAGATGAGGAAGATCAGTTGTTAAAAATTCTAGTTCAATGATTTCTGACACATTTTGAATTTCTGCTACTGGATGAGGATAGTACTGTCGGTACAAACTAATCAAGTTGAGTAAGTCTTGGCTATAGCTAATAGCATGAACAAGGTTACCAGCAATAAAATTAACGGGGTTGTTGATTTCATGGGCAATACCAGCCACTAATTGACCTAAAGCAGCCATTTTTTCATTCTGTAGTAATCGAGTATAGTTGTGCTGGAGGTCTTGAAAGCCTGCCCTAGCTACTTGAGATTGTTCCTCTACACGTTGTAGTTGAGCCAGTGTTAAAGCGTGAATTTGCGCGTTGGCTAATAGTAACTGATGAAAATCAATTATTCCATGCTGGCCCAATTCATTTGCCACTACAATCGGCTCATAAACCAGTTGGGGCGATCGCTCCAGCCCTCTTTGATTCGCTTCCACAATGGATATATCCTCAAACAGGATCAACACTTCTGGCTGGAGAAAGTTATGTAAATGCTGGATAGATCGATGAGAAAAAAGCTCAAGACTATAGGGGCGACTCATGTGCTCAAAAAATTTATGTCGTGAGATTATCCCCATATAGCAATTATTTCTAGTCAAAATAATGCCTGGAAGTAAAGGCTCTTGCTCAAAAAGTTTGGTCAATTCTTTTACAGGATGATCTAGCTCAATCTGAACCTTCCACAATGGTAAATCTTGTAAAGTTGACTCTAATCGCAGATTTAGCTCATTGACATATGACATGCTATGTGTAGCTAGCATTATCTCAATCCTTTGCTGTTAAGGTTAATATTATTCTGCTCGTCGCCCCGAACAACTGTTCTGATAGTTGTCTAGCAAATTGCTCAAACTTGCAGTATTGCCCTATTTAGTTTTCCCCAAATAAGTTTATCAATCTACATATTGGGTTAATTTATCCCCGGTGATCAACAGAAAAAAATTAACAATACACTAGACGGACAGAAAATTTATTGTTAATTTCTCACTATTAAGTTTTCACTTTTGGTTCATCTGTAATTTTTCATACTAACGACCTATTCATGCAATCAAAAATATTACCCCCACCCCTGAAACCTGGCGACTTACTAAAAGTCATTGCTCCTAGTGGTGCTTTGCGAGAACTTGAGGCATTTGGGCAGAGTGTAGAAATTTGGCGATCGCGTGGCTACCAAGTGGATATAATGCCCAAATTAGGTGATAAATGGGGATATCTAGCGGGAAAAGACGAAAATCGCCGCAAACAATTAGCCGCGGCTTGGGAAGATCCAGAATGTAGGGGTATCCTTTGTACCAGGGGTGGTTTTGGTAGCACCCGAATTTTGGAAAATTGGAATTGGCACTCTAACCCAACACCTCCAAAATGGCTAATTGGGTTTTCTGATATTACGGCTTTGTTGTGGAGTCTTTACACTGCGGGTATTGCCAGCGTTCATGCTCCTGTATTGACGACTTTGGCAGAGGAAACAGATTGGTCTATTCAGCGATTATTCGATTTTGTCGAAGGTCGCCCTGTGCCTCCTCTTAAGGGTTGTGGTTGGGGCGGGGGGATTGCAACTGGCCTGTTGTTGCCTGGTAATCTTACGGTGACGACACATCTTTTGGCTACATCAATTATACCACATCTTGATGATGTAATTTTAGCCTGGGAGGATGTGACAGAAGCACCTTACCGGATTGATCGGATGTTGACACAATGGCGTTTAAGCGGTGCTTTATCAAAAGTCCGGGGTATTGCTTTAGGAGACTTTACTAAGTGCGAACCCCCACCAAATGTGCCTAGCTTTAGCGTGGCCGAAGTATTGCGCGATCGCCTGGGTGATTTAGGTATTCCCATTGTCTCCGATTTACCATTTGGTCATGACTGCCCCAATGCCGCTTTACCTGCTGGTGTATTAGCCACATTAGATGCAGATCAAGGAATTTTGAGCATTAGTCATTAGCCAGAAACTTCTTCCCCATCTCCTCACCTCTACCTGATTTTTCACGTCATGTGGAAAAGTCCACGGAAAATCTAACTGACAAATCAGTAATTCAAAGTCTCTCGCCTCGCAGGAGAGAGATTTAGAGAGAGGTTTTCCAGATACCGTGAAAAGTTAGCACCTCTACCACCTAACTCAACTGTGCTACCAGCTGATTTTCTAAAACCGTGTCATTAGTTAACAAGTCCTCAACGGTGATTCGCAAAAAGCGTTGGTCATCAACTTGAAAGAGAATTTTAATGCGATCGCTTCCGGGATATCCTGGTGGTGTGAGTTGGGCGATGGTTCTCGCACCTGCTTGGTCGTTGAGGGGTTTGACGTTGGTAATACCTGGTTCTAAGCGACGAGTAATTAAGCGATCGCCATCAAAATAAACTTCGGTGCTGCCTGTTTCTGCGCCTAACTCTCCCATAATTAATTCAATGCTGGGTTGATTTTCTAAGGATGCACCTAAGACTAATTCCACTGGCTGAGTCATGGGGTAGGCTTGTCCAGCTTGAATAATGGAATGCCAACTATGACGTTGATTGCGGCGATCCCAATAGCGCACACCGTAACTATGGTAGAGAAAGTCTTTGATTTCTAAACCTTGGGCTAACTGTAATGCACCTTGGGCGATGGCTTCAAAGGGACGTTCACAGCGGATTTTTTCTGGCTGAAAATACTGTTTTACCCATGTCTGCACAGCGGGTAATTGTACTGTACCACCAACTAGTAATACGGCGTTAATGTCTGCAATTTCTATGCCCTGGCGACGCGCTTGCTGCAATAGACTTGTCATTGATTCATCTAATTGGTCAAAAAATCCCTGTTCTTTGAGGATGTTATCTAAAGTTTCACGGTTGAGTTCTAGTTCATAGCTTTCAAATGCTTCATCGTCAAAGTAAACTTCACTAGCTTGGTTTTGGGTCGATAGCTGAATTTTTACCCGTTCTGCTAATCTTGTGGTTAAGGGACTTACCGCTATTCCTTGAGTTTTGGCAAAGTAGTCGGCTAACCAATTATCAATATCTGTACCACCGAGATTTTGCCCGGCTTTAGCCAAAACACGGGCAGTTTTGGTCTTTTGTTTGGAGTTTTCTGCTAGGGATTTGTTACCCCACTTGAGAAGAAAACCTACAGGCTTGGTGGATTGCACACTTTGATCTAAACGTACAAGAGACAAATCCAAAGTACCGCCACCAAAGTCAATTACCAATAGAACTTCTTGATCTGCTAAACCGTAACCTAAGGCGGCTGCTGTGGGTTCATCTATCATCCGCACTTTGTCCACGGGGAGGGCTTGACAGACTTGGCCTAACCAATGACGATACGCTTCGAAGCTGTCTACGGGTACAGTTAATATCAGAGAATCCAATCCTCCTTGCATGGGTGCGAGTTGGGTAATGATTTGAGTCAGGAATAATTGCCCTACTTGTTCAAAGGTGATTAGTTGTCCATCTAGTTCTGGTAAGAAACCTTGGATATCTGCGCCAATTCCCCGTTTGAAGCTGCGGAAAAATCTTGCTTCTCCTTTAAGATCAAGTCCACGATCGCGTACTTGTTGACCTACTAAGACTTTACCTTGGGTGGCTTCTTCTATGTATACTAAGCTGGGAATTAGGGGGGGGTTGAGGCTTTGCTGAATTGATAAGTTGGGTATATTTAAGGTTTCTGGCTGCTGGGTGACGGGGTTCCAGCGAGCAATGACTGTGTTGCTAGTTCCAAAATCGATGGCGACAGCATTCGCGCTGACTTGACGGTTTGTCATATCTTTTTTTTATCTCACGCAAAGGCGCAAAGGCGCAAAGTTCAATGCGATTATTTTCCCATAGCTATAAGCTATCAAGAGCGCAGTGGATTAATTGGTATGATTGTTGACTGAATATTTTTGCATTAATTCCTTGACTTGTGCGGCTATGAGCGGGTGTGAGTCTTGTTGGAGTTTGGGTAAAAGTTCTAGGAGTACGCGGTGTGAGGCTACGCTGAGATAAGCGATGGCCGCTTCTCTGACAAAGCCTGTAGGATGGCGTAAGGCGACTAATATTTCGTGAATTGTCAGGCGAATGCGGCTAATTTGAGCAAAATGAAAACAGCAAGCCAAGCACCAATCGGAGAGAAAGTTACTTAAAGTCAGCAGCCGACGAATGCGATCGCTTACTGGCATTTGTTGATGTTTTGCTAATCCTGCTTCTGTGAGATATTGCAGTTTTTCTTGGGGCGATCGTCTATCTAATATGTTTAATATGAGGGATTTTGTTGGCAAATTAATTGTATGCTCTAAAATTTCTAAACCCTGGGCCAAGTTAGCCCCTGACTGTGATCGGATATTGAATGCAGCTGCTTGCATTTTTTCGGGAGAATAAAGTAACCGCAGTAGTAGCAACAATCGCTCTCTCACATCTATTTCTAATTCTCTCAGGGAGCGTTGCAATAAGCTGCCAATCACCAAAATTCTGTCTGATTGATGGTTTTCTAAAATATCTGGTTGTTGAAAGTCTATATAGGCGGCGTAAATTTCACTGAGGAACTTTAATTCTTGCTCGATTAAACTTTCAACTCTACTGTGGTGAAATCTATCTACACTGTTAATTTCTGGTTGTTTATTTATTTTGAGTAAGCTGCGGAGAATATGATTTCTGGTAGCACCCCAAGATTTTTCTAAGTGCAACCATAAGGTTTCCATTGCTTCTAAAGTGGAGATTTGAGCAATGGTGCGCCAAGCATACATCCGCACTACTTCTGGTTTGTAAGTATTGGTAGCTAGTTGTAGTAGCATATCCAAGGCTTCATTCTCAAGTTTAATCAAAGCCCGCATGGCGGTACTGCGGGTTGATTTATAATAAAGCGCCCCCAGTAATGCCGAATAATATTCCTCTGAATGCGTAGCCGCAATCATTTCCAACACTGCACAGCGTACCCGTAATGATTCATCTTGCAACAAATTCGGGATGTGAATCCTCAGTGCTTGTAAATACACGGCTTCTCTCAGCGCTCTGACTCCATTGACTCGTTCTCGTTCTTGCTTGTGAGTCAGCATCCGGCGCATGGTTTTGGTGGCGGCGACTTTTTGCAGAGGTGTTCCCTGACGTAAAATTAAGGCGGAGGCGGTAGCACGAATCAGTGAATGATGTCGTGGTTGGAGATATTCTTCTAATAAGCTTAAATTAGGATTGTCATCAGCTAGCCAAACGTAACGCAAAGCCAGGGCAAAAACTTCGGGATCAACTGCACCTTGGGGCTGTTCTAACAAAGAGCGGACTTCGAGGGCATCCATAGGATTGGCATCTCCTGTCAGCATGACCTCTAAACTTTGACGCTGCAAGTCTGGAGGTAATTTGATCAGTAGGGGTGCTAAAACTTGTGATGCTCCTTGGGGATCAATTTGGGCTAATAATTCAATGCAAGAGCTTTTATCGGTGGCGTTACCTTTTTCGGATAAAGCTTTGACTACACCTTGTTTGAAGAAGCGCAGACCAACATTAGCGGCACTAAGTTCGCCTCGTTCTGCACTTAAAACTAACAGATCAACATAACGCGATCGCAATTCCCAAACTACATATAAACAAGTCCCTGCAATCAAGACTGTTTCTATTACCAACACCCATTTTTGGAGTTCTGTGGGGAAAACCCGCCCACCACAAAACAAAGTCAGGAGAATCAGTACACCTGCGAATCCTGTAGCGATGGCTTCGGCGGTACCTCCAGATAATGTCTGCGTGTGGCTACGTATACGTTCGGGAATCGGTTGATATAGGACTGGGCCGCTACTGACAACAAAGGTGTAGCGTAATAGTTCATCAGAGAATTTCAGCCCCACTAATCCCCAGAAAAAGCCTTGGGATTGTAATGCGGGAAATAAATTAACTAAGGTGATGGCACCTGGTAAAACAAAGCCTACAGCTATGGGTAATAGCGCCGCTGTGAAAAATACGCCAAAGCGTTCTATAAGTCGGCTAGAGATAAACCACTGAGTCATCAACTCACACAGTCCCACTATCCCGCCAAATAAACCCAAAAAACTAGCCAAATCCCGGCTGTTTAAACTCAAGTTAAGTTCGCGCAGATATTGAAAGTCTACTAATAAGCCAATGACTTGCAGTAACCCGACAAACGCAAACAGATACGTCGTATAGCTTCTTAATGGTGTTTGCAGTCGTCGATGTCGAGAGGATTGTTCTTCAGGTATGCGTCTTTGGGGAGCATCGGGAAAAGCGGTGCGATAATGATTACTTAAGTAAGATAAAATACCCGCCCCCAACATAATCATGGCACAGGCAATCAAAATCACTTGCTCCAATTTCATGAATTGCAGTAACCAAGGCAAACTAAAGCCACTGATCACATCTGCTACCAACAAACCACTGCTGACTAGAGGATAAGTACGTTTAATCTCGCGGATGTTAAATAGCTGGTTAGCAACAATAGAGGTGTTGAGGTCGTTAATGACATAAAGTGCATCTACCCACAGTCGCAGCAAAAAGACCAGAATCACTGTCAGGTATGAAATATGTACGTTCCCCCGCAGTGACACTATGAATATTAGCGGTAAGACCATGCAAGGTGCGATGGCCACAATCACCCAACGCAAGGGGAAAATCCTTTGCAACCAAGAATAGACAACAACCAGTCCCACGCTCATGAAAGCACTGGCAATATACATCCAAGGTAAAGGGCCAGCCCCATATTCGTCTAAAAACATTGCTACGGTACTGTCCTCTGCCCATCGCAATCCTATAGATACAGTGGTGTAAAAGGCAAACATCAACCAAGTCCGTTCGCCTTCTTCTGGCCGAAGATTCACCCACTGTAACAGCCGTGCTAAAGCACCCCTATTGCCAACCAACGAGAGATTTTTGAGTTCCATGCACCGCGAGTAAACAGAATAAGAGTTACTTGGTGACCATTACTCTCGTCTCCCTCAAACACTCCCTAGAAATGGCAAAAGTCCCAAGCAACTGAGTATTATCTTTCCCACTCAGCGCTCAGGACTATCAGTTTTTGATAAATTTCCCAGACTTTGTAGATTAACTACTTAGTATCGGGAAAACTCATAAGATTACTTTTTGGGTGAAATCAGCATCATCATGTTTCTACCTTCTTTTTTAGGCGCTTGCTGAACTTCACCAAGCGACTCTAAATCCCTTGCCATGCGCTTTAGCAAATGTTCTGCTAAGTCACTGTGTTGAATCTCGCGTCCCCGGAACATCACAGTGGCTTTGACTTTATCGCCGTCTTTGAGGAAGCGCTCTGCTTGCTTCACACGTACGTTGTAGTCGTGTTCTTCAATCTTGTAGCGCATCTTCACTTCTTTGACATCAGCCGTGTGTTGTTTTTTCCGGGCTTCCCGTGCCTTCTTCTCCTGCTCAAACTTGTACTTCCCGTAATCCATAATCCGACAAACCGGGGGGTCAGCCTTGTCACTGAGAAGCACTAAATCTAGCTCTTTTTCTTCAGCTAGTTGCAAAGCTTCTTGTGGAGGCATAATTCCCAATTGCGCGCCATCAGTATCAATGACTCGAATTTTCGGGAAGCGGATGCGTTCGTTGATTTGGGGCAGATCGCGAGTTCGTTTTTTCTCAATCACAGGCATTATGATTTTTGGAAGCTCTCTAGTAGTTAAGAATGTGGTTTGTTCGTGAGCGGTGTGCCTCAGAAGCACAATACTTACAATAACTGAGGACTTAAAATTGAGTCTATATTTCTAGGATAACTAATCTATTTGATAAATTAGTTGTCTTAGTCGTCTGCTTGTATTTGTTATTCTACTCACTCCGCGAGAAATTCTCTGCATTAGTTAATGTAAATTACATAACCGGGAGTTTTTTAAAAAAGATTACAATTATTAGTCAATTTTCTTTGGATGTGGTAAACACAGTTAACTCTCAGACTAAGCTTGTTTTTTCAGGTTTTTACTTAACCATCTTTTAATATTATCCCTGTAAGATAGTCAAGGCCTTTAATACTCAGGGTAATCATGGCGAAAACCAAAATACTAACGCCTGTACTTCTGTTTATTTTATCTCTGACGCTGTTAAGCTTGCATTCATTTGGGCAAACAATTATGACCTCAGCACCCCGCCTGCTGACAGACCCATTTTTGCAACTGCCCACTGAAACCTCAGTGCGAGTAGTATGGTTTACTGAGTTTGTTGGTAATCAACATATAGTCACTTATGGTGAGAATTTAGCTCAAACCATCAGAGCAAATACAACTAAACTCAGCCGCACACGCGAAGACCAGCACTCACAAATAGCCAACCCCCCTCAACAACCTGTCAACCGTGATATTTGGCGACACGAAGCAGAGGTAACTGGGTTAACGACTGGTGTGCGTATTCCTTATCGCGTCACGAGTATCCGGGAAGATGGAGAAAATATCAGCAGTGATGTTTTTACCCTTGCACCCACACCAAAACCAGGTACACCACTAAAAATATTGCTGACCTCAGACCATCAGTTAAAACCGATGACAGCAGCCAATTTACAAAAAGTGGTAGAGACAGTAGGACGAGTAGATGCAGTGTGGTTTGCTGGTGATTTAATTAATGTGAGCGATCGCGCCTCAGAATGGTTTGATGATCAACGGGGTGGTGCATTTTTCCCGGCTTTACAAGGTCGTGCTAACTATGAAATGGAACACAATGGCGTTAAAGCCACATATACAGGGGGCGAAATTATTCAACACGCCCCTATGTTTACAGCCATTGGTAATCATGAAGTCATGGGACGCTGGGGACGGAAGGGAAGTTTAAACGATGAATTTAATGATGCGATTCCCCGTCCTGTTGCTCAAAAGTTATATAGTGGACAATCTTTAATAAATAATTCTTATAACACCAATACTTACGAAGAAATTTTCACCCTCCCCCAAAGTAAAACAGGTGGAAAACGATATTATGCAGTTAGCTTTGGTGATGTGCGTCTTGTCGTTCTCTACGTTACTAATATGTGGCGCACACCCAAACTAGATGAAAAATCTAGAGGTAGATACAGGGAAGCCGCCCCAGATTTAAATAATCCGGAAAACTGGGGTTATGGACAACTGATTTTTGAACCAATCGCTCAAGGCACTCAGCAATATAATTGGTTAACCGCAGAACTCAACAGCCCAGAATTTCAACAAGCAAAATACAAAGTTGTGATGTTCCATCATCCACCCCATACTTTGGGTGATAACATCGTTCCTGCTTACACCAATCCAGTCCAAATCATTGAACGCGATCACAATAGCCAAGTTAAAGCAGTACGTTATGAGTATCCCAAAAATGCCGATTACATCATCCGTGATGTTGTCCCCTTACTAGAAGCCGCTGGTGTGCAACTTGTATTTTATGGGCATTCCCATTTGTGGAATCGCTTTGTCAGTCCTAGTGGCATACACTTTCTCGAAACATCAAATGTAGGTAACTCCTATGGTGCTGCTTGGGGTGAAAAGAAGCGAGAAATACCCAATGGTTACCAAGAAGAATACGTCGCACTTGGTGACCCTAATAATTTACAACCAGTAGTCCCGACAATTGACCCTTTGCTAGATCAGGATGGTCAACCAATGCCCTATATTGCTAGTAACGAAATCACCGTTTTTAGCATCTTTGACACCAGTACAAACACCGTCAGTAGCTATCGTTTTGATACAAGGTCACCAGGGTCAGAAATTGTAAAATTTGATGAATTTAAACTAGACCAGAAATAGCTGCTCAGAAAATAAATTATCCAATTTACTCAGATAATATTTTTTTATCTTCCCCCTGCCCCCTTGCTCCCTGCTCCCCTGCCTCACTCCCCTCTTGGCTATTTTGCTCCATCCAGCGATAATTATGGCAATATAGAATAGAGCCAGAGTAAACAGAAGTATGAGAGTCGGCTTGTGCCTACAGGTTGCCACTATGAAACTTCAGAAATCAGGGTAATAACTTTTCCTTATTCCCAACGGCACCTAAGTATAAGTCCCCCAGGCAAAATTGTGATTGCCTCTCTTGTAAAGTTCTGGGTTGCTACTGTTAGTATCATCTGCCCATTTGACACTACATCAAGGTTTTGATAACCGCCACGAAATGGCCAAAATCATTGATGTTCGCATAAATTTCCTCAATAGGCTGGCGAAAGGGGTGTATTATCGTCTGAACATTTGTACTGAACTGCGACAAAGATATATATACTCCTACCTTGACTCTTAAATGAATCCAGAAAACTCAGAAACTTACATAAATCATCCAACTTGGGGTTTGCTTTATAGAATCTGCATGGTTGATGAAAACCAGGATCTGTTCACAACACTTTATGCCCAACGTTTGTTTTTTGTAGTGGCAAATGACATTAAAGGGATCAAATTTCAGTCTATAGGTCGTACTGAAGCGAGAATGTTGTTGGAAAATCGTTTGCGTACTCTGCGTCGCAGTGGTCAATCCCAAGAGTACGATCAACTTCAGAGTGTCTTCCAACGCACATTCCAATGACCAGTTCCATTAGCGAGCGTATTACCACTATTTGTGCCTCATTACCGCCTTCAGTCAGGTTAATTGCTGTTAGCAAGACATTTCCGGCTGAGGCAATTCGGTCTGCTTATAACGCCGGAGTTCGAGATTTTGGCGAAAATCGTATCCAAGAAGCTGCTAGTAAACAAGCCGAGTTACAAGATTTAGCGGATATTACTTGGCACTTTATTGGTCATTTGCAAAGCAATAAAGCCAAAAAAGCCCTGGAATTATTTGATTGGATTCACTCGGTAGATAATTTGAAGCTAGCACAGCGCTTAAATCAATTAGCGCCACAACAAGGAGTTAGTCCCCATGTTTGTCTACAAGTGAAAATTTTGCCTGACCCGAATAAGTCAGGTTGGAGTGTCCCAGAACTACTAGCTGACTTACCCGCCTTGGATGAGTGTAAAAATTTACAAATTCAAGGTTTGATGACAATTCCACCTTTAGGATTAAATGATGCGGAAATTTTAAATGTATTTAATAATACACATGATTTAGCCAAAAAAATTCAATCACAAAACTGGTCTCACATAAAAATTCCAGAATTATCCATGGGTATGTCAGGTGACTACCAATTAGCAGTGCAAGCTGGAGCAACGATGGTAAGATTAGGAACCATATTGTTTGGTCAGCGCACTTAGGGGATCAATCCTCAATTTTTGGTGGTGATATCAATAACAGAAGGGCTGGTATACAGAGATGTATCCAGCCTTACTGATGTCATCTAATACAATAAATCCAGCCTTAACAAAGCTAGCTACCAAGAAAAAAGGGATGCAAACTCAGCTTTATTTAGCACAATCATTAGGCTATAATCTTGACTCATTATTGCCTGTGGGTTAATCTACAGGCGTTCCCCAAAAATTCGGTTCATCACCACTAGCTGTGATCGAGGCTACAATCAGCGATAAAATTGCTAAGTTGTCTGGCTTTGTAGCAATCAAACCTAGCTAAATGAACTAACTAATAGCAAACTCAATAAGGGTAACTTTTACCAAGAGAGTCATAATGAACAACATATTTACTAAACTTCGAGACTTTGTAGGTCTCAACGAGCAAGTAGAATACGAATATTACGAAGAAGAAGCCGATGCAGAAGTTGGTAACTACCAAAATTTGTATCAAGAAGAAAATCCCCAACCAGCACCAGCAGAAGCCACTGCTCAAAATCGACGTTGGCGGGAACCCATGACTACAATGGGTGATGATGTAGCCACAGGATCAAAGTCTACGATGGGGAATGTTATTGGTATGCCAGGAGCTATTAACGGTATTTCAGAAGTTTTAGTACTTGAGCCTCGCACATTTGAAGAAATGCCCCAGGCAATTCAAGCACTCAGAGAGCGCAAGTCAGTTGTATTAAACTTGACCATTATGGACCCGGATCAAGCACAACGGGCAGTAGACTTTGTTGCAGGTGGAACTTACGCACTAGATGGACATCAAGAGCGCATCGGAGAAAGTATCTTTTTGTTTACGCCCAGTTGCGTGCAAGTTAGCACCCAAGGTGGAGTTATTCATGAAGTACCACAACCCCCTGCTCGCCCTGCACGTCCCGCTGGTAGTCCTACTCAAAATTGGGGTAATGACGTTAACCGGATGGTACAGTAACATTCAAAAATTAGTCAAAAGTCCAAAGTTGCAAATTTTTGATTATTGTCTGGGCGGGTTTAACGAGATATATTGTCTTACCATAGATTGATGGGTTAAACCTGCTCTTATTGACTATTGACTATACTAAGTTAATGACTATTAAATTTGGCTTAATTGGTGGCGGGGTAATGGGAGAAGCGCTATTATGCCGCCTTATTGCGCGGGGAATTTATCAACCATCGGCAGTCATAGTCAGCGAACCCCTCAAAGCAAGACAAGCTTTTTTGCAACAGCAATATGGTGTAACTGTCACTACAGATAACAGTTTAGTTTTTCAGCAAGCCAGCGAAGTGGTGTTTTTAGCAGTAAAGCCACAAGTATTTAGTGCGATCGCTCAAGAATTAGCAGATGTCCTGACTAAAGGGCTGTCACCCCTAGTAATATCGATTTTGGCTGGAGTATCCTTAGGTCAGCTAGAAGCAGCATTTCCCCAGTTACCAGTAATTCGAGCTATGCCCAACACCCCAGCCACAGTGGGGGCGGGAATTACCGCTATGTGTTTAGGAGCATACACCAACGCCAAGCACCACAAAATAGCACAGCAAGTTTTTTCTGCTGTGGGGGAAGTTGTAGAAGTTTCCGAAGTGCTAATGGATGCAGTCACAGGACTATCGGGTAGTGGCCCGGCTTATGTAGCCTTAATGGTAGAAGCCCTAGCTGATGGCGGAGTAGCCGCGGGTTTACCCAGAGGGATAGCCCATCAACTAGCCCTGCAAACTGTTCTAGGCACAGCCACACTCTTGCAAGACCAAAAAATACATCCCGCAGAACTCAAAGACCGTGTAACTAGTCCTGGTGGGACAACCATAGCTGGTATTGCCCAACTAGAAAAAGCAGGATTTCGCTCTGCCTTAATTGAAGCAGTGAAAGCAGCAGCATGGCGATCGCAGGAGTTGGGAAAATGAGAAAATGGGGAGTAGGGAGTAGGGAGTAGGGAGTTGGGAGTTGGGAGTTGGGGGACAGGGTACAGAAGGGAAGTTTTTTTCATCTTCCTCATCGCCCCTATTCTCCACTCCCCACTCACCACTCCCTAATACTTAACGAAGTTGACAAAATAGCCGTTAATATAGTAAAAAGTCCGGTTGCAAATTTGATTGAGTGAATTATTCCGCGCCTTCTCCAGACCTTGACTTAGGGTTGATATTTCCCTTTGAACTAGATCAGTTCCAAAATGATGCGATCGCGTCCCTAAACGCTGGACGCTCCGTAGTTGTGTGTGCGCCCACAGGTTCGGGCAAAACATTAGTTGGGGAATATGCTATTTATCGCGCCCTATCACGGGGGAAACGTGTGTTTTACACTACTCCCCTCAAGGCGTTGTCAAATCAGAAATTACGCGATTTTCGTGAGACGTTTGGGTATGACCAGGTGGGGTTGTTAACTGGAGATGCTTCCATTAACAGAGATGCACCAATTCTGGTGATGACTACAGAAATTTTTCGCAATATGCTCTATGGCACACCCATCGGGCAAGTAGGCATTTCCTTAGTAGATGTTGAGGCGGTGGTGCTGGATGAATGCCACTATATGAATGATCGCCAACGAGGTACAGTTTGGGAAGAATCAATTATTTATTGTCCTCGGGCAATTCAGCTAGTAGCCTTGTCGGCAACTGTTGCTAATAGCGATCAACTCACCGACTGGCTAAATCGCGTTCATGGCCCCACTGACCTGATTTACTCGAATTTTCGCCCAGTTCCTTTGGAATTTCACTATTGCAATCCTAAAGGGCTGTTTCCGCTGCTGAATGATAGTAAAACTAAAATTAACCCGCGTCTGGCAAATAGGGGCAAAAGAAAGCAAGGAGATAGGGGCAGAGGTGGTAGACCGGAAGCTCCCGGCATCGCCTATACTTTGAGCCATTTACAGCAACGAGATATGCTCCCGGCGATTTATTTTATTTTTAGTCGTCGGGGATGTGATAAGGCCGTAGCAGAAGTTGGTGATTTGTGGCTGGTGAATAATGATGAGTCGCAAATATTAAGACGACAAATAGATGACTTTTTAGCCCGTAATCCCGAAGCTGGACGTTCTGGACAAATTGCGCCGCTTTACCGGGGCATTGCTGCCCACCATGCCGGCATTTTACCTGCGTGGAAGGGGTTGGTGGAAGAACTATTTCAGCAAGGGTTGATTAAAGTCGTTTTCGCCACAGAAACCCTGGCCGCAGGAATTAATATGCCTGCCCGCACCACGGTCATTTCTACCCTTTCTAAACGTACTGACTCGGGACATCGTTTATTAAACGCTTCCGAATTCCTGCAAATGGCCGGACGCGCCGGACGACGGGGGATGGATTTACAAGGTCATGTGGTGACAGTACAAACTCCCTTTGAAGGCTCGAAAGAAGCTGCATATTTAGCGACATCGAAACCAGATCCTTTGGTCAGCCAGTTTACACCCAGCTACGGGATGGTGCTGAACTTGTTGCAAATCCATACTCTAGAGCAAGCCAAGGAACTCATAGAACGCAGCTTTGGGCAGTACATGGCAACCTTGTATTTAAAACCAGAGTATGACGAGATGGCCGAATTGAAAACACAATTGGCGCAATTGCATGAACAAATTGCCGCAGTTAGTGAACATGATTTGGCGATTTATGAGAAATTACGGCAACGCCTAAAAGTCGAACGCCAGTTATTACAAACTCTGCAAGAACAAGCCCAAGAAAACCGGCAAGAAGAATTTGTGATGATGTTGAGCTTTGCAGTGTCGGGAACTCTGCTGAGTCTCAAAGGTAAAAATATTGCTGTGTCTGCACCGATAACAGCTGTATTGGTGGGCAAAACACCTGGTGCTGGAGAAGCTCCTTACTTGGTATGTTTGGGGCAAGATAACCGCTGGTATGTGGTGACTACTGGGGATGTAATTGATTTATATGCGGAACTGCCCCGAATTGAGATCCCAGAGCATGTTCTACCACCGGCAGACTTGAATTTAAAACCAGGACAATCACTGCGTGGTAGTGAACAAACATTTGCGATCGCCCAACAAATTCCTCAGCCACAAGGCTCATTATATATGCCGCCAGAAGTGGCAGAACAACTCAGTCGTGTTGCCGCCATCCAAGAGCAGTTAGAAGCTAATCCCATCCATCAATCAGGCAATGCTAGCAAGATTTTCAAACGCCGCGCCCGTTATGTGGAATTAGAAGCTGAACTCGAAGAGTTGCAATCGCAAGTAGAGCAAAACTCACAACGTCATTGGGAAGAATTTGTCAATTTAATTGCCATCTTGCAACACTTTGGTTGTTTGGATAACTTAGTCCCCACACAATTAGGGCAAATTGCCGCCGCCATTCGCGGAGAAAATGAATTGTGGATCGGTTTAGTATTGGCTAGTGGTGAATTGGATAACTTAGATCCACACCATTTAGCAGCAGCAATTGCCGCCTTAGTAATTGAAACTCCCCGCCCAGATAGTAGGGTGCATTTTCAACTGAGTAACGAAGTGGTAGAAGCCTTGGCAAAACTACGGGGTATTCGGCGTCAAATCTTTCAACTGCAACGGCGGTATAATGTCACCCTGCCTATTTGGTTGGAATTTGAATTAATTGCCTTAGTGGAACAATGGGCATTGGGAACACCGTGGATAGAACTCTGTGACAATACCACTTTAGATGAAGGCGATGTGGTGAGAATTTTACGCCGGACGTTGGATTTATTATCTCAAATCCCCCACGTTCCCAATGTGCCGCAAAGCTTCCAGCGTAATGCTTATCGGGCTATTCAATTAATTGATAGATTCCCGGTAAATGAAGTGGTTGATTGAATTGGGGATATGAAAGAAAATGATTCTTTTAATGGCTAGCTTCAATTAAATGGTGGTAGTTCAAGAGGAATGGTACCCAACAAGCCTTTACGAAAATCTGTTAAAAGATGCCTAGCGGTTCGCTCTACATCGCCTTTGTAACGATGCTCCGCTAGGGCGTGTAAATATCCTTCTCCTGTGTGAAGTGCGGGGTCGAGGTCGTAACGGGTATATAAGGGTGCGCGGGGTAATAATTCACCTGCTGTTTCTTGAAGATTATTCACTAAATCCACGAAAGCCGATGCCACTAGTTGGTTATCATAAGATGCTTGCCCAATATCATCACAAATGGCTAATTTTACCGCGGCTTCTTGATTTCCCATTTTTAAGGGAATGACACCAGGTGCATCTAATAATTCCAATTGTTCGGAAATTCTCACCCAACGCAAGGAACGCGTCACCCCTGGACGGGCGGCACTTTCAACTACGCGCTTGCCTAAAAGACGGTTAATTAAGGCTGATTTGCCCACATTGGGAAAACCAATTACCACAGCGCGAACTGGACGAGGTAACATCCCGCGATCGCGTCTTCTTTGATTGAGTTCTACGCCAGCTGCTTGGGCGGCTTTAGAAATTGCTACTACGCCTTGTCCTTGTTTGGCGTTGGTAGAATAGGCTACTTCACCCTGACTTTTAAACCAATCTATCCACAGCGATCGCACTTGGGGCGAAATCATATCTAATCGGTTTAATACCAATACTCGCGCCTTATTTCCCACCCACTCATTAATTTGGGGGTGATGTGTCGCCAAGGGAATCCGCGCATCTCGTACTTCTAGGACTACATCCACCCGATTTAGCTGTTCTTTGAGATTTTTTTCAGCCTTGGCAATATGTCCTGGATACCATTGGATCAGGTTTAATTTATAGTTTTGCGTTAAAGACATAATGAATTACCAATAGCTATTCATTCATTATCGCCTGTAAGAGGGAGTAGGGAGTGGGGAGCTGGTTGGGTTTGGGTTGCGCTGAGGTAATGGGTGATAAGCTTCAGATAGATTTAGACCAATTTTTAGAATTTTTGTCCCCTAGGATTACAAATACACAGTTTAACGCTAAAGTCAATAACGGTAAAATCGAAATTCCCGCTGAGTATCAAGACGAGATACACAACGCGGAAATAGTTCAAATTGTGATACTGAAACCCTTGTCAAAAAAGAAAAGTTTTCCGCAAACGGGTATCATCGCCCAGCTAACTGCAAATCCTATAATGAAATAGGAAGGGAGCATCTCAAGATTGTAAGAACAAACATACTAACAGAATATAAAATTGCTCCTTGACGTAAGCAAAGCAATGAATGAAGACTTGAGAAGCGTTAGATTCATTCCATATGTTTTGGCTGGGTTTTACACCAATATATAGTTCAAATGTTCTAACAAAGTTGACATGCTCCCAATAGGAATGCTATGTGGATCAATTCTAATCGTCTTGCTTGAAATAATTGTCCAGAAAATTCAGAGCATGGTTACGCAGTTCAAAATATTCTTTTGAGTTTCGCATAGCAGCGCGATCGCGTGGATGCTCAAAAGGAACTTCTAATATTTCTCCAATTTTTGCTGACGGGCCATTAGTCATTAATACAATGCGATCTGACATATAAATAGCTTCATCGACATCGTGGGTAATCATCATCACAGCTTGGCGATGATTTTCCCAAATATCTAATACCTGTTTTTGCAATTTACCTCTAGTTAGTGCATCTAATGCCCCAAAAGGTTCATCCATGAGTAACATTTTTGGGCGAGTCGCCAAAGCTCTAGCAATGCCTACTCTTTGTTTCATCCCACCAGATATTTCATCAGGATATTTGTCTGCTGCGGCTGTTAGGTTTACCATTGCTAAATGTTCGTTAACAATGCTAACTTTTTCCGCCCGATTAGCATTTTTGAGGACTTCATCTACAGCGAGACGAATATTTTCGCGCACAGTTAACCAAGGTAACAATGAATAGTTTTGAAATACCATCATTCTTTCTGCCCCTGGTTTTTGAATTTCTTTTCCGTCTAGTCTGACTGAGCCAGAAGATAATTTGTCTAAGCCAGCTACTATTTTTAATAGCGTTGATTTACCACAACCGGAGTGACCAATTACAGAAATATATTCATCTTCTCCAATGGTAAGATTTACGCCATCCAAGACGACAAAATTACCTTTGTCTGGTGTGGGATAGGCTTTGACTAAGTTTTCAATTTCTAAGAAATTAGGGCGAGACATAACTTTGTGTCCATTATTGACGACTAAAGGGATATCTTTCATGATGAAAATTTCCTAAAATTTTATATTGACGATTTAAGACATAAAAAAACGAGTGGGAGCATTAGCTCTAATAGAAAATTGATTCAGATATCCCACTGGGTCACTAGGATCAAAACCTATTTTGTCGATGAAAACTTCTGGAGGCTCGACTTTATAATCTTCTTGAGGACATTCGATACCCATTTCTGTTGCTATTTCTCGATATAAATCTGTTCGCCAACCACGTTCAGCTTTTTGTTCAGCGTCTTTGGGAAATTCGGGAATTTGTCCCCAACGCACAGCTTGGGTCATTAACCAGATACTTTGGGATTGCCACAAAAATGTGGAATGATTGCCTGGGTATTGGGGAAGGTTATCAGGAATATCAAAGAAAATTGTGCCATCAGCAGATGTAATGGTGCGGTCTTTACCATCAAATCCTCCGTAGTTGTAATTGCCAATAATTCCCGGACTGGTTAATTTAGCTATGGGTGCATCTGGGTTTCTGGGTCTAGCACCTGTAAAGGAACGGTCTGTAATTAATTCGGCCACTTCCTGACGATTTTCTGGTTGGCTGCAATATTGGCAGGCTTCTATCATTGCTTTAACTAAAGAACGATAGGTTTTGGGATAGTTATCGATGAAAGATTCCATGACTCCCAATAATCTATCTGGATGTCCTAACCAGACTTCTTTACCTTGGGCGAAGGTGAAGCCGATACCTTCGTTACCTGTTATGGCTCTGGTGTTCCAAGGTTCGGCTACCATGTAAGCTTGCATAGCCCCAATGCGTACATTCGTCACCATTTGGGGAGGTGGGACAATGATGACGCGAAACTCTTTTAATGGATCAACACCTGCGGCTGCGGATAAGTAACGCACAAAATATTCGTAAATGGCGGAACTTAAAACTACTGCCCAGACTTTCCGTTCTGTTGGTTGTTTAGCAAAGTAACCGCGAAAATCCCTTCCAAATGCTTCTAATGCACCATCTCCGTATTGTTGTTGATATTCAAACCACGGACGTAGCCCAAAATCCCACATGGCTTGGTTCATTGTCATGGCGTTACCGTGGCGGTGAATAGTCATGGCTGCACATAAGGGGGCTTGACGTGCGCCTTCAGCACCAACTCTGGCATTAATCACAGCACCAGATACCACAGGGGAAGCATCTAAACGACCAAAAATTAACCCATCGCGGGATGTCGCCCAACTCGCTTCTCGGTTGAGGGTGACGTTCAAACCATATTTGCGGAAGAAACCTTTTTTCCAGGCGATCGCAAATGGCGCACAATCATTAACAGGGACATAACCAACGGTAATGTCAGGTTTTTCTAAATCTTGAGATTTAACCACTGGTTCCACTGCTAAGGCTTCTGCACTCAGTCCTCTAGCACCAGTATTTCCAGTAATGCCACAGGATGACAGCGCTAACCCAGTTGTGGTTAATCCTATGCCTTTAATAAAGTCGCGGCGATTCCAATGATGATCACCCATTTATTTTACTCCTGTGGTAATCCATTTTATTTCGGCAAATTCAGGCTAAGACGCAGAATGACATTGCGTCTTGCTAGGTTTTAACGAGTAAAATTTTGTTAGTTAGAAGCTTTAGGTCTGTGGGTAACTAACTCTTCAACTTTACTTACTGCAAAATCTAAAACTAATCCAGTTACACCAATCACTAGCACAGCTAAAAAGACTGAACTAAGATTTAAACGACTCCATTCATCCCACACAAAAAAGCCAATGCCAATACCGCCAGTGAGCATTTCTACTGCCACAATTACTAGCCAAGCAATCCCTAAACTAATGCGTAATCCTGTGAAAATATATGGCAAACTTGCAGGCCAAATAATTTTTGTAATTCGCCGCCAACGGGGCATTTCTAATACCCGCGCCACATCTAAATAATCTTTGGGAACGCTGGCAACACCCAAGGCAGTATTAATAATGGTTGGCCATAAAGAGGTAATGAAAATTACAAAAATTGCTGAAGGATCTGCCAAATTAAAGATAGCTAAAGCAATAGGCAACCAAGCTAAAGGTGATACAGGTTTAAAAATTTGAATGATGGGATTAAACGCTAACATGGCTGACCTAGACATCCCAATGATAAATCCCAAAGGAATCGCCACGATCGCGCCTAATAAAAAACCAATCAATACCCGTCTTAAACTAGCTATCAACAACCAGCCAATTCCTAAATTACCAGGGCCTCGTTGATAAAATGGATTTAATATGTAATCAAGATTAGCGATAAATGCTTCCGGTGGAGTAGGCATTAATTCCCGATTTAGCAGTGCCACAATCCACCACAACACAATTACTCCCAAAAATCCCAAGGCGGGTAAATAGAAAACATCTCTCGCCACTACTGGTTTGGTTTTTTTCCAAGCAGTTTGCCCTGCGATCGCTATAATCGCGGCTAAATTTAATTGCAATAACATTATTCCTGACCTCAATAGAACTCAGTGCGGGTACAAAAAACCGAGCAGTACCAGCCTCGGACACTGATGAGATCAAAACATTATCAAAATGCTGTCTCTTCAGTCTCCTCTCAATGCCTACGAAGTTAGCTGACGGGCTAGGACTGAGAGATGTCCTTCTCTGGTCGATTTGAGATTTTTGGATGGAGAAGTTGGGATCAATATTTCCCTTTTAAACTTCAAATCTCATCACTAATCGATTTCGAGATACGCCCCATAATTTGGTTCCTCCGTTCCAGCTTTATGACCCATAATGCGCTGGATTAGGCTGACTTACTCAAGCTTATATTGCATTATACATTAACCTGTTAGTTTCGCAAGAACAAGCTGAGTAGGGCTGACTCAATCAAGCTGTAAAAAAGGAATATTATATTGCTCATTATCTCTTCCCTGAGATAGATAATTTGTTGAGCAATCAATTCCTTTGAAGCCTGATAAATTAAGGATCAAAACCTAATTTTGCGATAAATCTAGATAAATGATTGATGATTTACCACCTTGACATAACTGATGATGCTACGTTAACTTCAAAAAAGCATAAGTCGGTCTGCCTAATCCATTACTTACCCTAAAATAATTTGCTTATCAGGGCAAGCCAGGAGCGGAGGAACCAAGTTTGGGGCTTATCTCCAAGAAAAGTGAAGGCTTAAAAGTTTCAAGACTTCGCCCAACTTAGAGAAGGACATCTCTCAGTCCTAGCCCGTCAGCTAACTTCGTAGGCATTGGGAGGAGATTGAACGAGCAGCATTCTTAACAAGAATTGCCTTGCTTTCGTCAGTATCCTTGGCTGGTAACTTTGCGCTTCGTTCTACCTGCTCTCGATCCTGAAGCAAGGATAATATTAACTTTGTGTCTGGCATCTGAGGCAGGGTTATTTGCCTTGAGGTAAAGATAATTATGTTCCAGAGTACAAGAGATCGTATTGCGCTGATTTCTGTGGATGGTGATCCTGCTATCGAAATCGGTCAAGAAGAAGCTGGCGGTCAAAATGTTTACGTGCGTCAGGTAGGTGAGGCCTTAGGAAAGCTTGGTTGGCAAGTGGATATGTTCACACGCCGCAGTAATCCTGCACAAGCCGCCATTGTTCAACATAGCTCCAATTGTCGTACTATTCGCTTAAAAGCTGGGCCAGTTGAGTTCATTGGGCGAGATAATTTATTTGACTATTTACCTGAATTCGTTACTCAATTCCAGCAATTCCAACAGCGCGAAGGGTTCCGTTACTCTTTAATTCATACCAATTACTGGTTGTCTTCGTGGGTAGGTATGGAATTGAAAAAGTTGCAACCGTTGATTCAGGTGCATACTTACCACTCATTAGGAGCAGTAAAATACAGAAGTGTGGGGGATGTTCCCGTCATTGCTGCTCAACGGTTAGCTGTAGAGCAAGCCTGTTTAGAAACTGTAGATCGTGTAATTGCCACAAGTCCGCAAGAGCGGAAGCATCTGCGGATATTAGTTTCCCGGAAAGGGCAAATTGAAATGATTCCCTGTGGCACTGATATTGGTCATTTTGGGGGAATTTCACGCAGTGTTGCACGAGAAAAATTAGGCATTGCACCTGATGCCAAAATGGTTCTCTATGTTGGCCGTTTTGATCGACGCAAGGGAATTGAAACCTTAGTCAGAGCCGTTGCTGAATCGAGTTTAAGAGGTAAGGCTAATCTCCAGTTAGTGATTGGGGGTGGTAGCCGTCCAGGGCAAAGTGATGGCATAGAACGCGATCGCATTGCGAATATTGTTAATCAACTAGGACTACAAGACTGTACAACCTTTCCCGGTCGTCTAGATGATACTACTCTTCCCTTGTATTATGCTGCGGCTGATGTTTGTGTAATACCCAGTCACTACGAACCTTTTGGTTTAGTGGCCATTGAGGCTATGGCTAGTGAGATTCCTGTAGTAGCGAGTAATGTTGGTGGATTGCAGTTCACTGTTGTACGCGAAGTTACAGGATTACTCGCACCACCGAAACACGAAGTAGCTTTTGCTGATGCTATAGACCGGATTTTAACTAACCCTAGTTGGCGAGATAGATTAGGTGCAGCTGGTCGCCAACGAGTAGAAATTGCTTTCAGTTGGAATACTGTAGCCTCTCATTTAACTAATCTCTACACTCATTTGCTGGCTCAAGCTAAGACTAAAACTGAGAAACAACCTCAGATTGCAGCTTAACAGTTATCGATAAAAACTGTTTACTGTTTTTTACAAGCTTGAATATTCCAACACAAACCACTCTATTTAGTAAGTAGGGAATTAGAGTCATGCTAAATATTGGAGATTATGCCCTGCATCAAAAAACAGGACTGGTTGGTCAAGTATTAGGTTATGGCCATCAGGTAATGAATGGAACTTATGTTACTACCCTGAAAGTTAGGCTGAGAAAGCAGAGGGGAACTCGTCGCTACAGAAGATTTATCGAGGATGTTTACACAACTTGGAGCTTGACAGAGAGAACTTAAATTAGTGCCATAAATGGCTGGTTTGCACAGGTGGTCTAATGTATTCCACCTGTGAACTTTCTCTCTACATTGCTGTGATTGTGCTAATTCAAAACCCGAAATATTCACCACTATTTGTCAACCAATCAAAAGGTATTTATGAGTTTGATAGAAGTAATAATTCTCACAGTGCTAAATACTTGCGCCTGTTTGTTATTACCCAAAGTGCTTTGTGTTATTTTGTCTAGCAAAACTAATACACCATTAAGGTCTAAGTAGAACGACTTGAAAAAACCAAACTATGTAAAGTAATGTAAAAAAAATTGTATTTGGTTCGTAGTAAGGACTTCAGTCCTTATTAGAGGACTAAAGTCCTCACTACAAACCTTTAATTATTTACACTATTCTACTTACTATTCCAGTTTTAAACAAATAGAAAAATAACCAAATAGGGATAATTTAGTGGTTTATGGGCTAATACGGTTCAGTTAAGGTTTTGATACCCTCTAGCCCCCCGAAGGGATTTAGGGGGATCTTCAATGTTTAAACTTCACTAACTGAACTGTATTGCCGCTTAACCCAAAATTCAAAAGCCCAAAGTGAAAGCTTTTTGACTTTTGACTTCATAGTGACACTAGGGCAATGCAATCACCCCTTGCTGATCAAACCAAGCTTGTAACTGTTCAATATTTTTACATGCTATTAGTTCATCCAAATTATCAAGATGGCTGAAATAACGGACAATTTCCGCTAATTGCGCCAAGTGTTCTTGACTGGAGCGTTGTGCCGAACTCAGAAGTAACAACACAACATGAACTGGCTTGTCTGTACGTTCATGTTGCACACCTTGGGGGTGAATTCCGGTTCTTCGGTTACTTTTATGGTGATTATGAAAATTAAATGAATTATAAGGGCTATGATTTAAAGACAATAATGCCTACGATTTAGATTTGGCAAGTATTTAAGAGATATTAAGCATTATGTAAAAATACCAAAATTATAATTTATATTATAAAATTGTTAGTTTTCAGGTATTTACGATGAAGTTTCCTGTAGAGCAAATCTTGAATCTCCCCGATATGAAAGTGTTAGATTTTCAAGAACTTGTTGGGGAAGAAATAATTATAACGATAGAAAAAAGCGTGAATTATTCGACTTGTCCTGATTGCGGAAAAATTACCCACAGTATACATCA
>JAKOMP010000014.1 GCA_022241785.1 Cyanocohniella sp. LLY
CGCTTTTTTCTATCGTTATAATTATTTCTTCCCCAACAAGTTCTTGAAAATCTAACACTTTCATATCGGGGAGATTCAAGATTTGCTCTACAGGAAACTTCATCGTAAATACCTGAAAACTAACAATTTTATAATATAAATTATAATTTTGGTATTTTTACATAATGCTTAATATCTCTTAAATACTTGCCAAATCTAAATCGTAGGCATTATTGTCTTTAAATCATAGCCCTTATAATTCAGTTAATTTTCATAATCACCATAAAAGTAACCGAAGAACCATTATTTACACTATTCTACTTAGTATGCATTAACTAGTTAACAGAAGAAAATTGTGATCAGGGAGCTAAGGGATGACGTGGCAAGACTTTGCAATTCGCTTATTTGTGGCATTTGTACTAGGTTCAGCTATTGGACTAGAACGACAATGGCGACAACGCCTAGCAGGATTGCGAACTAACACTTTAGTCTGTGTAGGGGCTTCCCTATTCGTAATGCTGTCAGTACTTACGCCTGGAGATTCCAGTCCCACTCGTTTAGCAGCTCAAGTAGTTTCTGGTATCGGTTTTTTGGGAGGAGGTGTAATTCTTAGGGAAGGTCTGACCGTTAGGGGATTAAATACAGCCGCAAGTTTATGGTGTGCAGCCGCCGTAGGTTGTTTATCGGGTTCGGGGTTATTTTCTCAAGCATTTATGGGCGCTCTTGCAGTACTTACAGCAAACATCCTATTACGTCCTTTAGGGTATCGAATTAATCAGCAACCCCTCCAGGGGACAGAAGTCGAATTATGTTACCGTTGCTCTATAGTTTGTCATGGTAAAGATGAAGCTCACGTTCGGGCTTTACTTCTGCAATCTGTGAGCAGTACTACTATTATGAAATTACGTTCTCTTAATAGCGAAGATTTGGAAGAATCAGACAACGTGGAAGTAGAAGCAGATTTGTTGACACAAGAGCGTAATGACGAAATTTTGGAACAAATGGTGAGTCGATTAAGCCTAGAACCAGGAATTACGGCTGTTAGTTGGCGAATTATTGAACAAGAGTTCGGTTAAAAATTAATCAAAATCTCGCTTGTAATTCAGGTTAAAAAGAGGTGAAAAGGCGTATAGCATCTGTTTTTTAACTAATCTCTAACTCTTTTTTGCTAATTTTTAGCTGTTTCCAAAGAATCTGAATTGGTTTGTAAGCCTCTTCTGGGGAAAGCTTACCACCAGTTTGTAAACTGCAAATGTAGTTAACCCCACAATGATGGCGACGTTCCAAACCTTTTAATGGAAAGTGGTTGAAAGTCATTTCAGAAAATAATTATGCGAAATGTAAGGTAAATACGGGATATTTTGTTGTCAATACATCAGCAAAAATTGGTCAATTTGAACCAGCTATCGTAGAGTTAATCGACAACACAACCCAACGTCTCATTCATGATCCGCACAGAAATCAGGGAACTTTTACGAATTGCCATTCCCCTAGCAAGCGCTCAAGTTGCCCAATCTATTACAGGTTTTGTAGACACATTAATGATGGGTAGGTTGGGAGCAGAAGTTCTTGCCGGCGGGGGGTTAGCGTCAATCACCTTTTTCACACTTTTGAATGTCGCAGCTGGAGTTGTCATGGGAGTTACTCCTTTGGTGGCTGAAGCTTATGGCGCAGGGCAAAAAAAACGCATAGAGCAGATTGCACATCAGGGATTATGGTTATCACTAGCATTGGCGATTCCGTCCATGTTTTTGATTGGACAGATGGGTGATTTAATGCAACTCCTGGGACAAAAGCCGATTACTGTGACTTTGGCAAAGAGCTATCTAGATGTTGTGCTTTGGGGATTGTTCCCCGCTTTAGCATTCGCTACGTTGAGAAACGTTGTCTCTTCTCTGGCGCAAGCCCGTGCGGTGATGGTGATTGTCATTGCCGGAACGCTGTTCAACATAGTAGGCAATTACGTCTTAGGATTTGGTAAATTCGGATTTCCTCAAATGGGATTGGTGGGTTTAGCTTTGGCCAGCGTTATTGCCCTGTGGGGGATGTTTATCGCTTTAGTTGTCTATATACTCCAAGACAAGCAACTCAAAACCTATAGATTCTTTCGACATTTAAATCAGCCAAAACTACTAATTATCTGGGAGTTATTGATACTTGGTATACCCATTGGGGTGTCTGCCGCCCTAGAACTGGGACTGTTTACAATTGTTACCTACCTCATGGGCATATTAGGAACAGATGTACTAGCAGCTCATCAAATTGTCTTCCAAACAATGTTTGTGATCTTCATGGTGCCTTTGGGAGTATCCTACGCCACAACTGCCAGAGTAGGACAGTGGATAGGACAGCAAAACACTGAAGGTGCAAAACAGGCAGGATATGTCAGTATCGGCATCGCGGCAGGATTTATGACCCTCATGGGGATTATACTGCTGATATTTTCTCAACAAATTATTGGGCTATACGTGGATATTCGCAACCCAGAGAACAGCAATGTGGTGGCACTCGCAACATCAATGCTCAGTGTTGCAGCTTTGGCACATCCTGTAGATGGAGTGCAAAAAGTCACAATAGGCGCACTCTATGGACTCCGGGATACACGAGTTTCCATGTTGTTGAGTTTTCCTTCATTTTGGTGTATTGGACTAACAAGTGGCTATGTTTTGGGATTTCACTTTGGCTTGGGTGGTACTGGCTTGTGGGTAGGACAATCCATTGGTGTGGCAACTGCGGCGGGACTATTTATTTGGCGCTTTTGCAATCTCACATCACTAAGGCGATGATCTCAATATATAGATGTACTAGAAGGTTGTGCAGAGATGGCCCGCGATTACGCAAAGTTTAGAGCCACAGGCGATCGCCTGCTGTGACATTCCCAGAAATTCAACATTTGCTCACCTACCTGTTGAGGATGAAAGTAGTGAAAAAAGTGATACCCCTGGGGAAATTCCCACATTCTATCCTCCGGCTTTAACCAATGGTGCCAGTCTTGCAATGCAGGTGGATTAACTATGGGGTCATTTTTGCTACCACACACCAACATGGGCATAGAAACACCACTCTTAGGTAAATAAACCAACTTAAATAGAGAATGCTGTGAAGGCGATTGCTCTAAGTCTTTATCTAAGGCACTCATTAACTTTTTAGTGGTGTGCGGTGGTTGTTTACCAAAGAGAGTGCGAACACTATTAGCCAGAACTTGCTCACGACTGACAGTAAACAGTTGGCGTTGAAAATAATAATGAGCGTGCCAAGTATTAGCGGGTTGGGAAGCCACAGCCAACAAAGTCAGCGATCGCACCTTTTTCGGATACCGACGAGCATAAGTTAAAGCGATCGCACCACTCATCCCATGACCTGCAAGATGCACCGCACCGGGTACAGATTCGAGATACTCATGTAACAACAGCACAGCTTGATCCATAGAACTAGCTTCATCTTTTGCTTGTTGATACTCCCACTGAGCAATCTGCATATATCCAGCCAAGTATTGAAGCAATGGTTGATCAAAACGCTTCAACACAGGACTAGCATTTAACCAAAGAACATCGAATAAGTCAGACATAAACCCGTAATATAGCTCAGTTATGAGTGATGAATTGAACAAGTAAGGCATTGCCCATCTGTATATACCTCCCAACCCTAATGGACAATGCCACACCTTTACCTTTATTGTCTATAAACCAAATTCCGTCTTCAACTGAGCAACCCAAGCCTTAATGCGGTCATCCGTGAGATCCGATTGGTTATCATCATCTAGAGCCAACCCACAAAACTTACCATTTCGCAAAGCCTTAGAATCGCTAAAATCATAGCCATCCTTTGACCAATAACCCACAGTTTTCCCTCCCTGCTGGGCAATCTTTTCCTCCAAAATACCGATAGCGTCCTGAAAATTATCAGCATAGCCAATCTGGTCACCAGTACCAAAATAGGCAACAGTTTTTCCACTAAAATCAGCGTCGTCTAAATCTTGATAAAGTCCTTCCCAATCGCTTTGCAGTTCACCGATATTCCAAGTAGGACAGCCAATAATTAGACATTCGTATTCATCAAAGTCGGCTACATCGGTCTGAGAGACATCGTGTAATGTGACGATATCACCACCAAAAGCATCTCGAATCATTTCCGCAGCAGCTTCGGTTTTGCCAGTTTGAGTACCGTAAAATAGACCAATTTTTTTCGACATTTTCACACCTGATAAATAGTTTTTGAGAGGCTAGGGGCTAGGTATGAGAAGTGGGAAATTACTTTAGTCCTACCCCTGATGCCCAGAGGGTCCCCCGATTTCCCCAAGTCATTTAAAAAACAAACTGCTATTGGGTTCCGAAAAGGAAAACAAAGCACCGCCATGCTTGTCATGACGTTAGCTCCTGATAAATTTTGGTATTGACTGAGATATCTAAACAAGTTAATGAATATCTATCTCAATAAGCATTGGGAATATAGTATCAGACTTATTGAAAGTCTTTATCACTTAATTTATGAAGATTTTATAAAAAACAATATATGCCAAGCTGCCAAATGCTTGCTAAAAATAGATTTCCAGCTATTTATATTCAAAAAATAAAAAAAATCATTAGAAGAAATGCTATAAAATATCAATAAGTTTATGCTAGAATTAAAGCTAATCACACAATGTTAATAAACCTTCCGCGTTCATTAGGCTGAATCCTGTTTGGCACATCTGGGATCACAAAACTGGGATTTGGCTATTTTTTACTGGGGAGGAAAGTTAACAAAGCGATCGCCTCTCGTCCCTCTTGATTGTTAAACTAAAAATATAACCCTCACTGCCAAGCATTCAATGTATTTCCGGGGTGTTTAAATTTTGAATAAATTTTGAATTTGGAGCGCAGCAACGTGACCTCTGCAATCAACCCAGCCACTGAAGAACTAACTCCATTTCCAGACCATACGCAACTACCAGATTCTGATGGCACTTTCGTGAAAAACTGGCAAGAACATCCCCAAAGCATTTTATTGACTGACTCAATTACGCCAATATTGAAGCAATTACATCCTGGCGGTGAATATTGCATTGGTCAAGACTTAGGCATATATTGGCGCTTGACCGACCCTCCAGAGAAAGGCGCAGAAGCACCAGATTGGTTTTATGTGGGGAATGTTCCACCTTTGCTGGATGGACTCACACGTCGGTCTTATGTATTGTGGCGAGAATTTATTGCTCCAACGATTGTTTTAGAATTTGTCTCTGGGGATGGGAGTGAAGAACGCGATAAAACTCCTTGGAAGGGGAAATTCTGGGTTTATGAACAGGTGATTCACCCAGCTTTCTACGGCATTTATGAAGTGCAGAAAGCCAGTGTGGAAGTTTATGAATTAATTGGTGGACAATATCAGTTGTTATCGCCAAATGAACGGGGTCATTATCCCATACCACCTATGGGAGTGGAGTTAGGTATTTGGCAAGGAGAATATCAAAATACGGTTTTACCTTGGTTACGTTGGTGGGATTTGCCAGGTAATTTGTTATTGACTGGAGAGGAACGAGCAGAACAAGAACACCAACGAGCAGAACAAGAGCGCCAACGAGCAGAACAAGAGCGCCAACGAGCAGAACAAGAGCGCCAACGCGCCGAGCGTCTAACTGCACAGTTGCGTGCTTTAGGAGTGGAACCAGAAGCCTAGTGTTTTATTAAAACTTTCTGAAATCAGTCATTCAGTATTTTTTCGGAAGCTGCGATCGCTTATACTCCTAGCATCAGTGCAACTGCAAAAACGGCTATATCGCCTGAATGAAGATTGTTTTGTAGGCAGTTCAGAGAACGAAAACCAGCCTACAATCACCACGACAGAAGCAGGTAAAAAAATCTGGGCAGTACAATTAGTCGATAAGACAGAGATAACAGAGGCAGAATATAGGCTGTTTATCTTAGAGACAACCAACAACGACTTAACGATTGAAGTCAAACCAAGTGAAATCGGCTTTGCACAAGGAAATGCGTTTTGTGCTTGGTTGAGTGAAAGAACTAGAGAGCGATTTAGTGACGCAGGAATCTGTTATCTACGGGAAACCTCAACAGACACATTCCGCCTAGTTCGGTTTCGCATACCGGAACAGTATCATCAACTCGCCTACTATCTAGCAGCAGGTGTGTGGAAAGAAGCTGATGAAGAAACACTTAATATCATGCTGAAAGTAGCTGGAAGGGAAATACAAGGCGACTTAGACATAGATGACATTCGGCAATTTCCTTGTGAAGACTTGAGTATTATTGATAAACTTTGGGTTGATTATAGTAACGGACACTTTGGGTTTAGTGTTCAAAAAAAAATATGTCTCGAAGTGGGTGGAATATTGGAAGGAAGTCGAAAAAGTTCACCTTTAAAGAAGGCTCTTGCCCAAGTTAGGATATATGGACGTTTTGGTGGTCAGATTAGGGATAACTCGGAAATGTACGAAGCTTATTGTCGCTTTGGTGATCGCGTGGAGTGGAGAGTGGAAAAAGAGTGGATTGAAGAAAGTGGAGTCATATATATTACCTCAGCCCAAAGAGGACACTTACCCAATATATACCAAGGAGTCAATTAATATGGAATAATATAGTCGCGCGGTTAAAAGTACCGTATACCTTACTTCTCTTCTCTCGCATAGAGACTTGTAAAATGTAACATATAAAGCTTTCTGAAGTTTGTAAAGATTTATAAGAGCCTCATTTCCCACGCAATAATCAACATTGCATAAATCTGATACCTGACAACCCCGTTGGGGAAGTCAAAAATCAAAAGTCAAAAATTGGTTTCTCTAAGTTTCATTTAGCCGTAATTGATTTATCCAAAAATGTAATAAACTTAAAAATTAGCTTTGAGCATGAAGCATAAAAAAATTCTCTAAAATAAAAGTTACGCCTAATATAAATTCTAGAATCGGCTTAACCCTCCATAACTTGTATGACTACAGTCAGCTTAGAACTACCTGAAGAAATTTTCTCAGCCTTGCGCCTGTCACCTGATGAGTTTGTTCGTGAATTACGCCTAGCTGCGGCTATTTACTGGTATGAACGCAGTGAAATTTCCCAAGAGAAAGCAGCCAATATTGCAGGTTTAGACCGCACAGATTTTCTGCTGATGTTAGCCCGTGAACAAGTTGATGCCTTCACTGTTGATTTTGACGACTTAAAACGAGAATTAGAACGTGGCTGAACCACCAGTAATTAATGCTTCACCTCTGATATTTTTGTCTAGAGGCGGTTTACTAGATTTATTGCAATTATTAAGTGATGAAGTTTTCGTGCCATCAGCCGTAGCTTTGGAGATTCAACAAAGAGGTGCAGAAGACCCAACTGTTATTGCACTCCAACAAACAAAGTGGCTAACAGTAGTGGAAGCACCTCCCACACCTGAGATTATCCAATCTTGGGATTTAGGCAAAGGCGAATCATCTGTTTTGACATGGGCATATATACACTCTGATACAGAAGCTATTGTTGATGATCTTGCAGCTCGTCGATGTGCAGCAGTGTTGGGGATTCCTGTCCGTGGAACACTAGGACTAATTTTAACTGCAAAACAACGGGGCAAAATATCAGCAGCACGACCAATTTTAGAGAATCTACGTTCCTTGGGAATGTATCTTTCGGATCGAGTGATAAATCAAGCACTGAAAATGGTGGACGAATAATACGTGAGTCTATTCATGCTTTCAATCAATCAATAAAGTCTAAAATCCTAATGACAGGCGACTAACAAACCCACAATTATGGCTCAAATCTTCATTGAAAATTTAGACCCCTTACTTTTAGAAAAGCTAGAGAAGCAGTGGCACGCGCTCAGGTAAGATATGCAGGAAAAACTTTCAGTGACAATGCTGAACTCATCCGTGAGAATATGGGGAATGAGGGAGAAGCAACGAACAATTAGCCATGCTGGTTAACTTGTTCTTGTAGCCAGGGGTCTACAGGTTCTCCATCTTTGCGTCGCAACTCAATTTCCACTACCATCACTTCTTTGGAACCAGGAGGTGCGGGCTTTTGATGAAAAATAATGTCATAGTCTTCAGGGTTATGTTTGCGTTCTTTCAACCAGTCCTGCACTTTGGTGATGGCAAAGAATGATTGTCCTTGGGCAAACATACGAGTAATCTGCATTTGCAATGTGTACGGATTTATGCGACCCATTTTTTATATCCTGGCTTAAGTACTTAAATTTCCAGTGAGAATGTTTCCATATCTCATGTTATCCTGCTGCCATAATAACTCTGCATTGCCACCAAGCGATGCCTACGACTGGCTACGCCTACGCACCTGATCACCGTGTTAATCTATCGCTAGGAATAGCCAGAGAAACTGCCAGAGTACGGTAAACTGCAATATTAAAGCTACGGAATGTTCGTTAAAATCGTACTTATAAACTGATTTGAGGAGCCACCAGGATGCAAGTTGGATACGATTCTGACAAGCGTAAGTTGCTGTCATCCCTGTGTCACGGGGCGATTTTTTTTAGTACAACATTTTTGTCAATTGGGGTGCCAATTGTCATTAACTTACTATCCGACGACCCCGTGGTCAAGAGTAACGCCAAAGAATCGATTAATTTTCACTTAAATGTTTGGTTCTGGGCAACCATAATAGGAGTTCCATTAGGCATTCTATCTTGGCTCACCTTTGGCATTGGGGGAATTTTATTCTTCCCCGTTGTCGCCTTTGGCTTTGCACTGCACTGGGGACTAACTATTTGGGCCCTATTGCACTGTTTCAGTCGGCCAGATGAACCATTTCGTTATCCGTTTATTTTTCGACTGTTCTAATGAAATAGGGACTAAGGGCTAGTACCGTTGTGCAGAAGTCAAAAGGAGTCAGCGCCGTGGACGGCTACACAGCACTGTACTAGCCTTAGCGCCGTTATTTTCGAGATAGAACTGCATATAAAACTCCAAGCTTTCAACATCAAAAGTTTTTCTCCACTCCCTACCTACTCCCCACCTACGCAAATAGGTATGAATACGCCACGCCAGCTATTAAATATTCATAAAGGATGAAGCATAATCTATAAAATATCTACCTTCAATTCAGCCGCCAGCAGGAGGCAGACTTACACCATAACTTCTATGCTGATGGGTATATAGATATTTGCAATAACTTGAAACTTATGCCTCTCTACAAACTGGCTGAATTTGATCCTAACTACCGCGAAACTTTTGGCGGCGATGATGTTAAATCTTTGGATCTCTACACCGAAGGAGGTATGAAAATTGGCTCAGTTGCTGAAGCTTTAGTTGACCAAGATGGACGTTTTCGGTATCTGGTTATCGATACAAGCCTAGACTCTATTGGGAAAAAAATATTACTACCAATTGGCCTTGCTCACATCAATTATCCCGCTAAACGTGTTGAGGTGGATGGACTAAATAAACAACAAGTAGAGCATTTACCAGAGTATAGAGAAGGTATAACAGTTAATGAGGATTACGAAAAACAGATACGACATGTTTTTCGGACTTCTTCCAATGATAGTGCTTCTGCTCATGAGACATTTAGTTATGAGAAAGAGCCTAATTTATATAACTTAAACGAACAATCTCATCAAACCATCAGATTATATGAAGAACGGTTAATTGCTCAAAAGCATCGCGTCAAATCTGGGGAAGTAGCAGTTAGTAAGCATATAGAGACACAAACTGCACAGGTAACAGTACCTATTACTAAAGAACGTGTTTTAATCGAGCGAGTTCTACCAACCCAAATAGGAACAGTGGTAGATTCAAACTCCTTGCAATTCCAAGAAGGGGAAGTAGTACGCATAGAGTTGTACGAAGAAACGCCTGATATTCATAAAGAAGCGTTTGTGCGTGAAGAAGTAAGAGTTAAAAAAGTCGTAGATAGGCATACTGTAGAAGCCCAAGATACCATTCGCCGAGAAGAATTAGATATTGATACTACAGGCGAATTATATGTGGATGAAACTGGGGAGCAAAAACCAGAAAAAATTTAGATTTTTGGCAAATAATTTTGGTGGACAAATTTCATATTACAACATTGTGTAGGCAGAGTAGATTGCTATTTCTGCCTGTATTTTTAATGTAAGGGAGCAGTGTTTTGTGGAGTTATCTCAGTTATACCGACTTATTTAGTTTGTTTATGCTAACTTATCCGATGTATTTTTGGACTTGTAATATTACATATATAACTTTTGATATTTTTCTTTCCAATTAATTCAGTCGATAGAAGGAGGTCAAACAGTAAAAAAAAGATCTATTTTATTATTAAGAGATGACTTGAAACCTAAGAGGAAACATATAATGGTTCTACAAAGATTATTAGACTTTGATCCAAACTACCGTGATAACTTTCAAGGTAATGATATTCAAGGAATGGGTGTCTATACAGAAGGAAGTGATGAAAAAATAGGTACTGTTAATGACATTTTAGTTGATGATGAAGGTCATTTCCGCTACCTAGTTGTTGATTTAGGTTTTTGGATTTTTGGTAAACAAGTATTACTACCCGTTGGACGTTCTCGTATTGACTACAATACTAACCGTGCTTACGCCATTGGCATGACAAGAGAGCAAGCAGAAGATTTGCCAGAATTTGACGAAGGCAGAATGTTAGATTACGACTACGAAGAACGAGTACGTGGAGTTTATCGCAATCCTAAGTATAGCAATACATCTGTAGGTACAGGTGTAGGCACATCACCAAATTACAGTCGTGACAACTATACTTACGATAAAGAGCCTTCTTTGTATGGGCTAAATGAGCAAAATCATCAAACCCTGAAATTGTATGAAGAACGGCTAATTGCCAATAAAATACGCCAAAAAACTGGAGAAGTAGCAATTGGTAAGCACGTTGAAAGTGAAACAGCAAGAGTTTCCGTACCAGTAGAAAGAGAGCATGTGGTGATTGAGCGTGTGACTCCTGAAAATGCTGGTAGAACTGTTCCCGCTAGCGAAGCCACATTCCGTGAAGGTGAAGTTGCTCGTTTAGAGATTCACGAAGAAACTGCTGATGTTCGCAAGGAAGCATTTGTGCGTGAAGAAGTCAGAGTTAGCAAAGTTGTAGAGCAAGATACAGTTGAAGCTCAAAAAACTATACGTCGTGAAGAGTTAGACGTTAATTCTCCTAATCTCCCCATTGAAGAGCGCTAACTAATATATCTATAGCAATCCTATTTGATATCCGAAAGAATATGATTGCTATATGACATTAACACTGATTAGTTACATAGGAATCTTATTTGATATTTTAAATATAGGTTGGGTAGGTAAGATTCGCCAAAAAGAGCTTGGTTATAAATACCCTATTTAACTGATTTTTTAACATATCGTTTAAGATTCCTACAATACAGGTAAGGTTATTTCTGTATGAATTATCCGGCTTTTGATGAGCCTATACCATATTGGGTATACTTATTGTTTGATTATTCTTACCTGTACTAGTAAGCGCTAAAAATAAGAGACACATAAAAAATAATTAGTATTTTACCAAGCATTTCATCAATCCTAATTAATTATGAATGGCCAACCGATTGCGAATAACCTGAAACAAGTCAGCCAGAGAACTAGTATCCAAACCTTATTGGAGACATTAAAAAATAAGGTTAAAGGTTTTGCTGTAATTGATAAGCAAGGACAACTAGTAGGTAAAGTCAAGGATATTCTTTTAGATGCTAATCGGCGCCTCAACCTGGTGATATCTCAACAGTTATATCAAACTCATGTTAACGAAAATACGCAATCAGTAAACGATCAGCGATTAGTTTTACTATGGAGCCAAAAAATCCAGAAAATTGATAATCATGCTAAATCTGTTGTCATCAATATAGAAAAATCAGAAGTAAAGAATATGCCTGAATATTTAGGAACAGGAACTCCAGGTGAACAAAAAATGTCGGGTAGTTATTTAAATGAGCCAAATGGGAATAACCAAATTCTCAACAATCAAATTGAGCTAGCATCCTCAGAAGAAGTAGAAGACGAGACAATTATTCGTTTAATAGAAGAAAGGTTAATAGCCGACAGTCATAGGCGTAAACTTGGTGAAGTAATTATTCGCAAAGAAATCGAAACTCGCATGGTACAAGTACCTGTGCGGCGTGAGAAATTAATTGTCGAGCAGGTGGGTGCAGAACATAAACAACTTGCAGAAATTGATTTAAGTCAGGGTGAACTTTCTGGGATTGATTTGATTGAAAGAGGCATCCCAGAAGGTGTAATTCTCGATGGTAGTTTAGCCGTGAGTGGTGAATTTACTTCACCGAAAATTGCAAGTTTGCTTTTAAACGCGATCGCTCTAGAAGAAAAACACGGTTGTCAGCAGGTGAGAGTGACAATTGCTGTGGCAGATGAGTCGCAGCAAAAAAAATATCAGGAGTGGTTTGACCGCTGTTCTAAAGGCGAAAAACTCTAATTAAAAAACCTAGCTGTTAGTTAGTATTTTCATAGGGTTGGTAATCATACCTGCCCTATATTTTTTTGCGGGTGAATAAAAGCGGATATTTTTTTGTAAGCATTCTTGCTAAAAATCAGCTCAAATTTAGTCAACAGGAAAGTGGCAAAAACCCCATCCTTGTTTTCTCTAGAACTAAACTGATAGTGGATAAGGTAGACAGCGAGTGTTGCTGATGAAAAAATTTCTGAGATCCCTAAGTTTAGGGCTGTTATCTGTGTTTTTCACTGCGGCTCCCGGACTAGGAGCTGAACGGATTAGCTTTTTTTATCCTCCATTTGGGGAGTTTTCTTTAAGTGTTGATGCTTTAGAAACCTTTGCCAAAGAAGGTGAAATTACTGATGAGTTGGCTTTTTATGCCAGTCGTGCTAATCCGGAACAACTTGCTCAATTGCGAGAACTGCTACAGCAGCGCTTTGATGTTAGTCCTACCCTTGTGTCTCAAGTGACTTACTCACCAATAGGTGAAGACTTGATACGACGCATGGGAGATTTACTGCTGACGGAATCTCGCCAAAATGGTTTCTATGCCCTACGAGGTGCTTTGATCTTAGCTGCTGCGGAGCCAGAAGGCTTAACAGTTTTGAATTTTCTGCGTCGGTTTCCCTCTCCCCGTGTGCGTCTAAATTTTACAGCCGGGCTAAGGATTGTAGATGAGTTATCGCAAGTACTGGAAAAAAGAGACCGGGCGGTGACTTGGCTTCAGCAAGAAGCACTAAGAGCTACTTTGGCAACAGCTGCACTGAATAAAGAAGATGCTAATGCTCAAGGTGACTTTTCCCAGCAACCCGATTTGCGATCGCCTGGCGAATTTTCTTGGCAACGCCTAGAGTTCATCTTCAATGATCGCTCACGCGATCGCACTTTTCCCACAGATATTTATCTCCCTGAAGCTAACTCCACAACTAGCCAAGAATCTCTCTCATCTCCCTTTCCCCTAATTGTGATTTCTCATGGTGTTGCTTCTGATCGTTCTACTTTGGCTTATTTAGCTGAACATTTAGCATCCTACGGTTTTGCTGTAGCTGTCTTAGAACACCCTGGTAGTAATGCAGAACGCGTACAGCGCTACTTAACAGGTTTGGCTGGCCCACTAGAAGCAGAAGAATTTATCGACCGACCTTTGGATATTACGTTTCTCCTGGATGAACTGGAGATTATGGTAAAGACAAATCCTCTACTCCAAGGAAAACTCAATCTTCAGCAAGTCGGAGCCATTGGTCATTCCTTTGGTGGTTACACTGTTTTGACTTTGGCGGGGGCTAAAATCAACTTTGAGCAACTGCAACAAGACTGTCTTCCTAGTAATTCCACTTTTAATTTGTCGTTGTTTTTGCAGTGTCAAGTAACTGAGTTAGATGCACCCAATAACCAACTCCAAGACGATCGCATTAAAGCAGTTTTGGCGATGAATCCCTTAGCTAGCTCCATTTTTGGGGAAACTGGGATGAGTCAAATTCAAATTCCTGTGATGTTAGTTGGCAGTAGTCAAGATATTGCTACCCCCATATTATCTGAGCAGGTTCGCCCCTTCACTTGGCTGACTAACCCCAATAAGTATTTGGCATTAATTGAAAACGCCACCCACTTTAGTGTGATTGCTGAACCAACTTCCGACAATGATGTGTTGCCCATACCAGCAGCATTACTAGGCCCAGATCGAGCGCCGGCTTATGATTATGTTCGGTCTTTAAGTGTGGCTTTCTGGAAAACCCATCTGCTCAACCATCCTGAATACCGCGCTTATTTACAGCCATCTTATGCCAAATATATTAGTCAAGATTCCTTAAAATTGACTTTGTTACAATCTTTGTCAGCAGACCAGTTGAATCAAGCACTAAACGCAGCAAATTTCCCCCCTTCTACAGCCTCACAATTACCAGAAGCTCCAGGTAATTAGTTGTACAGTAAAAGGTGGATATTACTGAGGATATCTTTTTTAACTTTAGACACTGGACAAATGCTAAAATCCTCAGGTAATCAATTAGGATACCTCGATGCCAGTTGCTGCTAACTCCATTAAGTTTGGTACAGACGGCTGGCGGGGCGTCATTGGTGATGAGTTCACCTTTGAACGCCTAGCCCTGGTCGCGCCAGTTGCTGCAAAAGTATTACATAATACATATTTTTCTACGGTAGGCAGCAAGACAATCGTGGTCGGCTATGATCGCCGATTTATGGCGGAAGACTTTGCTATGGCTGTAGCCGATGCTGTCACCGCTATCGGATTTGATGTTTTGCTCAGTGAAACTTATGCCCCAACACCTGCTTTTAGTTGGGCAGCAAAAGAATTGAATGCTTTGGGGGCATTGGTAATTACAGCCAGTCATAATCCTGGATCATATTTGGGTTTAAAAGTCAAGGGTTCCTTTGGTGGTTCAGTACCGCCAGAAGTGACAAAAGAAATAGAAACTTTGTTGTTTGAGGGTGTACCAACGGTAGCTACCCCTGGTAAAAAAGAAAAATTTGACCCTTGGCCCAGTTACACCACAGCCCTCAAAGCCAAAGTTGATATTGCCAAAATTCAAGCAGCCATCGCCTCAGGTAAACTTACCCTAATTGCTGATGTCATGCACGGTGCAGCAGCTGGCGGATTGGCAAAACTACTAGGCGAAGGCGTTCAAGAAATCAACAGCGATCGCGATCCTTTATTTGAAGGTGGCGCGCCAGAACCTTTACCCAAATATCTCTCTCGTTTATTTGAGGTGATTAAAAAACACCGAGAAACAGATAAATCAGGGTTAACGGTAGGTTTAGTATTTGATGGAGACTGCGATCGCATCGCCGCAGTAGATGGAGAAGGTAACTTCTTGAGTTCCCAAATCTTAATCCCCATATTAATTGACCACTTAACCCAACGGCGCAATTTTACTGGCGAAATCGTCAAAACTGTCAGCGGTTCTGATTTAATTCCGCGTGTAGCAGCGTTGCATAACTTGGAGTTATTTGAAACACCGGTAGGATATAAATACATTGCCGACAGAATGTTAGCCGCACATGTGTTGTTAGGTGGTGAAGAATCAGGCGGTATCGGTTACGGCAGTCATATTCCCGAACGTGATGCCCTATTGTCAGCATTGTACGTCCTAGAGGCCATCGTCGAATCTGGGCTAGATTTAAGTGATTACTATGGTTCGTTGCAAGAGCAAACAAAATTTACCTCAGCATACGATCGCATTGATTTACCCTTAGCCAGCATGGAAGTGCGATCGCGTCTTTTGCAACAACTGCAAACCCAACCATTAAAAGAAATTGCCGGCAAAGCCGTGATTGATTGCCAAACCATCGACGGTTATAAATTCCGTTTAGCCGACCACAGTTGGTTAATGATTCGCTTTAGTGGTACTGAACCAGTATTACGCCTGTATTGCGAAGCCGCGACACTTGAACAAGTGCATCAAACCCTAGCTTGGGCCAAAAACTGGGCGGAGTGAGGGAAAGCAGGGGGAGATGAGAACGTGTTTTTGTTCTTGTCTCCTTATCCCCTTGTCTCCTTCCAGTACCCAACTATAAATAAAAATTATGACCAAAACACTCGTAGTAGCAACAGGAAACCCCGGTAAACTGCGGGAACTGCAAGCTTACCTAGCAAATACTGGATGGGAATTAACCCTTAAACCTGAAGAATTAGAAATTGAAGAAACAGGCGACACCTTTGCAGCCAATGCTTGTCTCAAGGCTTCCCAAGTGGCTCAAGCTACAGGTCAATGGGCCATCGCTGATGATTCTGGGTTGCAAGTAGATGCCCTCAATGGCGCACCAGGGGTATATTCGGCACGTTATGGTAACAGTGACTCAGAACGCATTGCTAGGCTATTAAGAGAATTGGGTGACCAAGTAAATCGTCAAGCACAATTTGTCTGCGCCGTGGCGATCGCTCGTCCTGATGGCACAATTGCCTTAGAATCAGCAGGTGTTTGTCGCGGTGAAATTCTTCATACACCCCGTGGCACAGGTGGTTTTGGCTACGATCCCATATTCTACGTTCCTGAAAAGCAATTGACCTTTGCAGAGATGCCGCGAGAGTTAAAAGGGTCAATTAGCCATCGTGGTCAAGCTTTAAATGCTTTAATTCCCCAATTAGAACAGTCTGCGTTTTAGGGGTTGGGGAGAGGTTCATCGAACTCGGGTTAATATGAGATGCCCTATTGCAACAACGCACTCGACTACATACACGATGTTTATACTTTTAACTATCGAACGAAAGAGTTAATTATTTTAGCAACTGATGACCGTAAAACCTCCGTCTAGAGAACGATTTGGACAACGATTCAAATGAAGTAGAACTAGTATACTAAATTCCAAAAGTTTGTATCTTATGAAACTGAATTATTTTACACAACGGCTTTCGACTCTAGGACGTTGGATAGCTACAACTGTGTTTTGTGTAGCTGCGATCGCCTTTGTTTGGCAGGGTGCGTTTTTATCGAATAATGTAGCAATGGCTAATCCTGCGGCAAACTTAATCGCATCAAGAGATGTAGGGGATAAAATTCAAGACAAAGCCAGTGAAGATGCTGGACGAGCCAAGAACTTTATTCAAGACAGCGCAGATAAAGTTAAGGAAACAGCAAACAAAAACGCCAATAAAATTGATCGCGCAACTGATGACAATGGGAGTTTTTTAGAGCGCAAAGCAAATAGAGATACGGCTCGAATTGAGCAAAGAGCAGAAGAAGATGCAGCTCGGACTCAAAAGGCAGTAGACAATACAAAAAACATTGTTGAAAGTGCCGTTGATAACATTAAAAATGCTTTCAATAACTAGAAAATAGTTCACATGTTCCACAGAGAAGTTATATTTTTATGCTGTGGAATGTTTGAAAAGTTTCGTCTAAATAAGCTGCTTAGCAGCTTATTTTTATTATTTTTAGGATTTACGCACTCGCTACGAAAATCAAGGCTTTGAGATTGCTTCCCTACGATCGCAATGACGAAAATACGTGGTTGGTTACGTAAGTCCTGATTTTAAATAACAAAACTTACGCCAACAAAATTTGTCATTGCGACCGGAACGCAGTGTAGGAAAGCAATCCCAGACTTTTAGGCGATTACGTCGCTAATGCTACGCAAACGTAATGATGTCATTACGTGACTTTTGTGTAAGTCCTGTCCTAAAATAAATTTGATGTCCGATTGTGCCAGCCATCCTAGATACAGCGCAACTATGTGTCTTAAAAGATATAATTTAAGAATATCTTAGTAATTTATTTAAAATTCACATTAAATTCAAAGCTTTCTCTTTATTGTTGATCCCCAACAAGTTTTGTCTAAAACTTAGGGGGTGTTTACTACAGTGATCATTTACAAATATAACAAGAATCTAAAAACATCCTAAAGTTTATTTTATCGTGGGGATCGCTGAAAGTAGGGAAAACAATGACTTTGTAGCTATATTCCGTATTTATATCTAGGATCAAAATATAAGAATGCAAATCACGCCCTAAACTGCATTTAAAGATGAACCCAAATGAAACCTATTAAATTCTTGACATCTGCCTGTAGATATTGTCGTCATTATCAGCCAGAAGGTCGCCGTGGCGGTATGTGTCAACAGTTGGGATCACCAGTACAAGCAAATTGGAAAGCTTGTTCTTTAGCGCTTCCACCTTTTGCACCTTCTTGGGAGACTTTAGAAGATGCTTGGATTTTACCAGATGCGACACGAGTTGTAGGTTCTTCTCATCAACCCGCTTTGGATGTAGAAAATGAAACCCTTACCCCTTTAGCCCTTACTCCTGTAGAAGAAATAGTTAATATTACCTCCCAAGAAGTTAATAATAGGGCAGTGCGAATTTAGATATCCACAACTAGACTCAATCTGTATTTTATATTAAGATTTGACTTTAAAATTTCTGGCGCTGTGATCTTTGAAATTCTAAAAAAATCGCACCGTGAACAAGGTGCGATTTTTGCAATTTTAAGGGAGCCACGGAAAGGTACGAAAATTTGGTGGGCGCTTTTCTAAAAAGGCTTGTTTGCCTTCAGAACCCTCTTCTGTCATGTAATACAGTAAAGTAGCATTGCCAGCAAGTTCTTGTAAACCAGCTTGTCCGTCACAATCAGCGTTGAATGCGGCTTTCAGACACCGAATCGCAATCGGACTTTTTTCTAAAATTTCTTGCGCCCATTGCATACCTTCAACTTCTAGTTGTTCTATGGGGACGACACAATTTACTAAACCCATATCTAGAGCTTGTTGTGCATCATATTGGCGGCAAAGAAACCAAATTTCTCTGGCTTTTTTTTGTCCCACAACCCGCGCGAGATAACTAGCGCCAAAACCACCGTCAAAACTGCCGACTTTGGGGCCAGTTTGTCCAAAAATAGCATTATCAGCGGCAATGGTGAGGTCACAAAGCAAGTGCAGGACATGTCCACCACCAATAGCATAACCAGCAACCAAAGCAATCACCACTTTTGGCATGGAACGAATTAGGCGTTGTAAATCTAATACGTTCAAGCGGGGAATCCCTGCTTCGTCTACATAACCACCTTGTCCACGTACACTTTGATCACCACCAGCACAAAAGGCATATTTACCATCAGTATGAGGCCCAGCACCAGTAAACAGTACTACGCCTATACTGGTATCTTCACGAGCATCGCAGAAAGCATCATACAGCTCAAATACAGTTTTGGGACGGAAAGCATTACGTTTGTGGGGACGATTGATGGTGATTTTAGCAATACCATCAATTTTGTGATACAGAATGTCTTCATAGGTTTTGGCAGTTTGCCAGTTTATGTGCATGATGTATAAAAGCTGGGAATTGGGGAAATTCTAAAATATTCATTTCCTTGACTAATCTACAGGAATTGGGACAGCTTATTACTTTCTGGAACCAGAGAAATGGAAATGGGGCAGAGATAAGGAAAGTTATATGTGAAGACAGCTGATATAAACGTATTGAGTTATGGGTATTTCTTGTATTTGTTACTAGAGGGCTAGCCCCGTGGAACACTCAAATTATGAGAAATCGATATGATATAAAAGTAGATAAAACTTAAAAAATATTTATCAAATGCAGATAGACTCTACTGGCTTGTCCAAGGTCAAAGACTCCATAAAAAGTAAAATCTTCTTCGGTCATGAACCCAGCGCCGAGTTGATGGCAATTCTTACTGTTTACTTTGTCCAAGGAATTTTAGGGCTGGCACGTCTAGCTGTGAGCTTTTTTCTCAAAGATGAATTACTGCTGAGTCCGGCTCAAGTGTCAGCGCTGTTTGGAATAGTGGCATTACCTTGGATTATCAAGCCGGTATTTGGCTTTATTTCTGACGGCTTACCCATATTCGGTTATCGCCGCCGGCCATATTTGGTGCTATCTGGATTACTGGGAGCAATTTCTTGGGTGAGTTTGGCAACCATAGTTCATACTAGCTGGGCAGCTACCCTGGCGATCGCTCTCGGTTCTCTTTCTGTTGCTGTCAGCGATGTCATAGTTGACTCTCTAGTTGTGGAACGAGCCAGAGTGGAATCTCAAGCTGATGCTGGTTCACTACAATCTTTATGTTGGGGTGCTTCCGCATTTGGGGGCTTACTTACAGCCTACTTTAGCGGGATGCTCCTCGAACATTTCACCACCCGCACTGTATTTTGGATTACCGCTTCATTTCCTCTAATTGTCTCAGCCGTGGCGTGGTTAATTGCCGAAACCCCCATCAGCAAAAATTCCCCAGATACTAATAATTCCCTCAGCACCAAGCATCAACTCAAGCAACTACGCCAAGCCATTACCCAAAAAGCAATTTGGCTACCCACAGCATTTGTATTTGTCTGGCTAGCCACCCCAACCGCCGATGCTGCTTTTTTCTTTTTCAGCACGAACGAACTACACTTTCAACCAGAATTTTTAGGTAGGGTACGGCTAGTTACCAGCGGCGCTTCATTAATCGGTATTTGGATTTTTCAACGTTTTCTCAAAAGCGTTTCCTTTCGCTTGATTTTTGGTTGGAGTACAGTCCTCTCAGCCGCTTTGGGAATGACAATGCTGCTGCTGGTAACTCACACAAATCGGGCTTTGGGTATAGATGATCACTGGTTTAGTTTGGGTGACAGTCTCATCTTGACAGTTATGGGGCAAATTGCTTATATGCCAGTTTTGGTACTCGCAGCGAGATTGTGTCCTCCAGGAGTAGAAGCCACATTATTTGCTGTATTAATGTCGGTGTCGAACTTAGCCGGCATGGTTTCCTATGAATTTGGCGCTATCATCATGCATTGGCTGGGAATCACTGAAACAAACTTTGAATCACTGTGGTTACTGGTAATTATTACGAACCTCAGCACATTATTACCACTGCCATTCGTTAACTGGCTACCTGCTAACGATCCACAATCTGAGACATCGACATTACAACCTGCATTGAATAATCAAGAACAACCATTTGTACCTGAATTAATGTCCGAACTCATGCTGAGAGAAATAGACTCAGACGTAGTTAAGCCACAAAGACAACAATAACAGGACTTACGCAAAATCATGAAAAAATGAACCACAGAGGGCGCAGAGGACGCGGAGAAATAAGAGTTTCAGAGAGTTGTTGCGTAAGTCCTAAATAATTTTTTTTGAATTAATTAAAACCAAATAAGATGCAGACATTAAAAACAGAAGACAGCCTAATTTCCCCAAAATCCTATACCCTTGCAGATTGGCAAGGCGGATATCAATCGCTTAATCAAGAGTTCGATTATTGGATTGATGATATCGAAGGGCAAATTCCCCCAGAATTACAAGGGACTTTGTTCCGCAACGGCCCTGGTTTGCTGGATATAAATGGACAACGCATTCATCATCCCTTTGATGGCGATGGGATGATTAGCCGCATCAGCTTTGTGAATGGCCGCGCCCATTACCGCAACCGTTTTGTTCGCACCGAAGGCTATGTAGCCGAACAAAAAGCCGGAAAAATATTGTATCGGGGTGTCTTTGGTACTCAAAAATCTGGTGGTTGGTTAGCTAATATTTTCGACTTCAAAATTAAAGATATTGCCAACACCAATGTAATTTATTGGGGTGGTAAGCTCTTGGCACTATGGGAAGCAACCGAACCCCATTATCTAGATCCCTACACCCTAGAAACTTTAGGCCGAGAATATTTCAATGGGGTTTTATCACCCGGTGATGCTTTCAGCGCCCATCCTAGATTTGACCCTAGTTGCAACCAAGACGGTGGCGCACCTTGCTTAGTTAATTTCTCGATTAAACCAGGGTTATCCACTACTATTACGCTTTTTGAATTAAATTTAGCAGGTGAAATTGTCAGAAAGCAGGCTCATAGCGTTCCGGGCTTCTGTTTCATTCACGATTTTGTCATTACTCCCAATTACTGTATCTTCTTTCAAAATCCTGTCACCTTTAACCCCATACCCTTGGCCTTAGGAATACGCGCAGCCGGGGAATGTATTCAGTTTCAACCTCATAAACCAACTCAGATTATAGTTATTCCGCGTAATCCTCAAGTTGGGCAAACAAAGGTGAAAATTTTAGAAGCTCAATCTGGCTTTGTCTTCCACCATGCAAATGCTTTTGAGGTGGGTGACGAAATTGTCATTGATTCAATTTGTTATGAATCATTACCAGAAGTCGAGCCTGAAAGCGATTTTCGACAAGTTAATTTTGAGGCCAATTCACCTGGTCAACTGTGGCGATTTCATCTCAATTTGGCAAATGGGACAGTGCGACAAGAAATAATTGAAAGCCGTTGTTGTGAATTTCCCACTATAAATCCCTCATGTGTTGGACAACCATATCAATACTTATACATAGGTGCGGCTCATGGGGAAACAGGTAATGCTCCCTTACAAGCAATATTGAAACTCAATTTAAAATCTGGAGAAAGACAACTTTGGAGTGCTGCACCCCGTGGTTTTATCGGTGAGCCGATTTTTATCCCCCGTCCAGATGCAACCAAAGAAGATGATGGCTGGGTGTTAGCCTTGGTTTATGATGCAGCACATAATCGTTCAGACGTAGTGATCTTGGATGCCAGTGATTTTAATCAAGGTGCAGTTGCTAAACTACATCTCAAACATCATATCCCCTATGGTTTGCATGGAAACTTCACTAATGAGGTGTTTGTATAGTGGGGAGTTGGGAGTTGGCTTCGCCGTGAGCGTCAGCCGTTAGCGTAGCTTCCCGAAGGGTACGGGAGTTGGGAGTAGGGGAAAAGAACGAAAATATTTCCTCATCTTCCCTATCCTCTGATCTCCGTCACTCAGTCTTTTCTATGACTTTGCGCCCCTTGGCGTTAAAAATTTAACCTGTAAACCATCATGAGGATGGGGCGTGGGTACCATGATTAAATCCAAGTTTTGTTCGAGTACTAGTTCCCAGTGAGATTCACGGATTAAAAGCGCTGCAAATAGCTTCATTTCCAACTTGGCAAACTCCTTAGCTAGACATTCTCGCACTCCCCCACCAAAGGGTAGATAACTAAAGGGCTTTTGTTTGTCCTCAGCCCGTTCTGGTGCGAAGCGCTGGGGGTCAAAGCTTTCTGGTTTAGTATATGTACTGCTATCTTGATGTGTTTTGCCTATTTGGTAAAGAACAGACCAACCTTCGGGAATACGATAGCCATTAAACTCACATGATTGAATAACCCGCCGAAAACCTCCAGCCACGGGAGGAATAGTTCGTAGAACTTCTTTGAGTACTAGGTCTAGATATTCCATCTGCTTGAGATGTTCTGGTGTCAATGGTTCCTCAATAGCCAGTTGTTGTTGTTCTGCACAAACTTTGGCTAATACTTCGGGATGCTGTGCTAACTGTAAACAAAAAGAAGCGATCGCGGAAGTTAATGTTTCATGTCCAGCAAACAGTAACAATAGCACTTGGTCTTTAAGTTCTGTTAAGCTGAGGCGATTTCCATCTTCGTCTTGGGCTTGTAGAAGTAGTCCCAAAGCATCTTCATCGGTATCAGGTTGCTGTTGACGTTGCAATATAATTTCTTCAATTTTTGCCAATAGCTGCTGACGACAACGTAGCGCCCGACCAAATTTAGTCCAGGGTAAATTCATGGGAATACTAAATAAACCTTGACACCACTCCTCAAACAACTCACTAAAAAGGCTATCAGAGGCTGCATCTGTTCCTATGAGTAATTTGCAAGCCACATCAAAGGTATATTTTCTGATTTCGGGATACCATGTCAAAGTACCCATATTTTGCCATTTGTGTAGATAGCTGCTGGTAATCTCTGCCATTTTAGGCACGTATCCAGCTAGCGCCCTTGGTTGAAAAGCTTGGGAAAGTAACTTCCGTCGCTTTTGGTGTATACCTCCTGATTGTGTTGCTACAGATGCTGGCCCTAGTAAAATTCTTGTACTCTCCGGCCAAGTGTTCAAAAAGTATTGATTTTCATTAGTTAATAAAAAACGATTAGCATCAGCCCCAATCATTATCACTGTCGGTTGCCCGAATAAATGGGTTTTGATAATGGAACCGTATTGCTTCTGTCGCTTATCAGCAAATTCCGCATCACGCAAAAAGCTGATGGTCTCGCCAATCAAAGGTAACCCGAATTTACCAGGGGGTAGAGGTAGGTCTTGTTGATTAGCTGTCACTGTATTTTGGGTTTTCATAAAATGAGTAACGATACAAATCTTAATTCTTTCATGATCCTAATACCCCATGCGATCGCTATTCTCTCTACCGCCATCCTCAAAAGACTAAGGTAAAATAAAAATGTAACAAAAACTACAAAATTCTACCTTTTGAAGAAAATCGAGATAAGCTAGGCGTATTAGGCATACACATATCCGGTGCGCGAAGATACCGCGATTAGGAGAAAAATTTTATGGTTGCAACACCTCTGCGACCGCTGGAAGCTGCTACTCCAGCGCATATTTGCCCGTTTGATCAAGCGTGTAGTTACTTAGATGCAGCAGGTAAAGAATTAAAGCTAGATTCAGGTGTATTGGAAATTCTCAGTCATCCCCGCAAAGTGGTAACGGTTTCCATTCCTGTAAAACTAGATAATGGGGAAGTTCAGGTTCTGGCTGGTCATCGGGTACAACATTCTGACATCTTAGGCCCCTATAAAGGAGGCATTCGTTACCATCCGGCTGTGTCATTGCGGGAAGTATCGGCTTTGGCCATGCTGATGACTTGGAAATGTGCCTTATTAGGTATACCTTACGGCGGTGCTAAGGGAGGCATAGCTATAGACCCGAAAAGTTATAGTGTCGGCGAACTAGAAAGAATTACCCGCCGCTATACCAGTGAATTAATTAAAGACATTGGCCCTTCCGTAGATATTCCCGCACCAGACATGGGTACTTCTGCTCGTGAAATGGCTTGGATGATGGATACTTATTCTGTCAACGTTGGTCATTCTGTCCCCGGAGTTGTCACAGGTAAACCGATTTCTGTGGGTGGTTCTCTAGGACGAGAAATGGCCACCGGACGCGGTGTAATGATTGTTGTCCGTGAAGCACTGAAAGATCAAGGTAAATCTGTAGAGGGAACGCGAGTAGTTATTCAAGGTTTCGGTAATGTAGGAGGTGCAGCCGCCCAATTGTTATATGAATTGGGAGCTAAAATTATCGCTGTCTCCACAGGTGCAGGCGGTGTATTTGCTGAAGATGGACTTGATATTCCGGCATTAAAAGCCTACGCGGCGACAAATGGTAAAAGTGTTGTGGGTTTTCCCCAAGCAGAACCTATTAGTAATGCAGACTTACTAACTTTACCTTGTGATGTCTTGATACCAGCAGCTTTGGAAAATCAAATCACTAAGGATAACGTGAGTCAAATACAGGCGCAAATTATCGCAGAAGCGGCTAACGGGCCTGTGACTTTAGAAGCCAACCAATTTCTCGAAGCGCATGGTGTGACAGTGCTACCCGACATCTTGGCTAATGCTGGCGGTGTTGTTGTCAGTTATTTGGAATGGGTGCAAGGTCTTTCTTATCTATTTTGGGATGAAGAACGTGTTAATCGGGAAATGGAACATTTAATGGTGCAGGCTTATCACAAGGTGATTGAGCAATCTAACATTAGGCAAATTCCTCTACGATTAGCAGCCTATACTCTGGGTGTAGGTAGAGTTGCCCAGGCTTTAGCTGATAGAGGTCTTTATCCTTAATCATTGGTCATTGGGCAAATTACGCCCCCTTGTTCCCTACTTACCATGTTTTAAAAAGCACATTCGTATTAGTGTTGGTTGTCTTTGATGTTATAACAACATTGACAACCAGACACCATATTAACGTGAGTTCGACAAGTTTTTTTTGACCTCTCCCCCAACCCCTCTCCGACGCGGAGAGGGGAGTAAAGATCATGACATATCGACGAAAAATAAAGGTTTTAAAGCCTCTCTCCTTGCAGGGGAGAGGTTTGGAGAGGGTTTTTTCCAACCGTCGAACTCACGTCATATTACTATGTCGCAACAGAAAAAAAAGCCAAATGGGTGTGGATGCGCGAATATTCCTATTTCAGTAATTATACTATTTGTAGGATTTAGTGGGTGGTGGTTTAGTCACCAAGGTAGTCGAGATATGATGACTAATCTTTTTACTAACCTTTTAGGACAGCATCAACAAATAGCTATACCGATTTTAAATCCAACTCCATCTGCCGATATCACTCCTACTTCTACTCCTTCTACTGCTACTCGCACTCCCACTCCGTTAAAGACGATAAATCCCGATGTCAATCAAAAACCAGCGCCACAACTAAAAACCCCTGAAACAAAAGCACCATTAACTCAAAATCTTTGGGACAAAAAAGTAATTAGAGGTATTTATTTTAGTCGTTATTATATTACTAATAATGCTAACGAAGAAACGATTCGGCAACGGGTTCGCAAATATCGTTCTCAAGGATTTAATACGATAATTCATGGTGTTTGGGGTAATGGTTGTACCATGTACAGCAGCAGTGTGATGCAAGAAAAATTTGGGTTTAAAAGTTGCCCAAATAAATTCCAAGAAAAATGGTTAGATTGGTTAATTGATGAAGCACATAAGCAGGGAATGGAAGTTCATGCTTATTTTGAAAAAGGGATTAAAATCGATAAAAATAGTCCGATTTTTGATTTAGCGATCGCACGCCGCTGGGTTGTTCCTGGTGTGGATAAAACTTACTCTGATATTGAACATTATGTTCTGGATGTAGAGATTCCCGAAGTTGCTAATTTTTTTAAAGATATCTCAGTTGAATTTGTCACAAAATATTCGCAAATTGATGCAGTGCAATGGGATGATTATTTAGGCTACCATGCTGATTTACCAGGAAAAGTAGACCGTACTGCTAATTTAACAAAATTTGTCCAACAAATGGTCAGTGCAATTAAACAGGCTAACCCAAAAGTTAGTTTTGATATTTGCCATCATAATCCTTATTGGGCAAAAAGATATTTTGCTGCTGATTGGCCCAATTGGAATGCTGATAGAGTATTTATTCAAGTTTATAATGATGCAAATTTTCAAGAAGAATTAAAGTATGTCAAAAATTCTGCGGGAATTGCAATTAGCGACCAACAATTCAATCGTTTAAAAGAATTAATTAATAATCCAGAAATCAAGAGTATTTTAGTTTTTTCGTCCGATGGAAAACCCAAAGAAACCGCTTATAAGTTGAAAAAGTTGACAGAAGAAATAACTCAGACTTTATGAGTAACTATTTGTAATCAAAAAATAACAAGAATCTACCCATGTTTATTGTTGAAAGAAATCTCACACCAAAATCAAAAAAATCAACGCGTCCATTGCTTTAAAATGTAATCATAAAAAGCATCTTTATCTAATTTATCCATTGCATAAATTTTGCGTCCACTAGACACTACCTTAGTTCTTCCCTGACTAAGACCAGTAGTAATAATTTCTGTTTCCCATTCGCGGAGTTGATAAAATTCTGGATGTCCTAAGTATGCAGTTGCCAAGACATCCCAGAAATAATAATCTTGGGGAATCACTAGGGCATAACATTGTCCGGCTAAATCAGAGACGGGATAGTGGCGTTGTTTTCCCATTTTTTGCACTAACTCTGATGTCACTGGCACATTGTTAGTTAAATCCAAGGGACACATAATAATTTCAATTTGGGTTTGCCAAACTCGCGCTGCGGAAATTGCATCCCAATAAACGTTCCATTCGGCGGAACCATCTTGTCCTGCTTCTAAACTTTTTTCCACATTACCAGGGACATTCAACGCCCCTCCCATCCAGACTATCTTTTCTATCTTTGCTTCAATATCTGGTGCTTGATCTAGGGCTACTGCTACCGTTGTTAATGGCCCAGTTACCATGAGTGTGACTGGTTGTGGTGCTGCGCGTAAAACTTTGATCATGAAATCTTGACCTGATTCTGCAACCAGAGGTGTGTTAATCACTTCGCTTTGGTTGAGAATTGGCAAATGGTCAACAATAAACGAATCACGACGATAAAGACGGGGAAAAGGATTAATGCCGCGCACAGTGCTTTCTGCCACCGAGATGTGAGAAAATCCCATCAAATCGAGAATTTTACGTGTAGCACTGATGGCTGGTTGAATGTAGCAGTCGGCTGGGGTGACGACAACACCAAGCAGTTCTATATGATCCATCGTCAACAGCAGCATAGTTGCTAAATAATCATCTACACCGCCATCGTGATCCATGAATACGAGTTGTTTTGACATATCAGGAGAATTAACAAATGGATGAATTTATGGAAGCTGCGATCGCCCAAGCAAAACAAGGTAGAAAAGAAGGTGGCATTCCCATCGGTTCTATTCTTGTCAAGGATGGCAAAATCATCGGTAAAGGACACAACAAGCGTGTACAAGACGATGATCCTGTCACCCATGCGGAAATAGATTGTCTCCGCAACGCTGGGAGAGTTGGTAGCTATAGAGGTACAACCTTATATTCAACCTTAATGCCGTGCTATTTGTGCGCTGGGGCTGTAGTGCAATTTGGCATTAAAAAAGTCATCGCCGGCGAATCGAGAACTTTTCCCGGTGCTAAAGAGTTTATGGTATCCCACGGAGTGGAAGTAATTGATCTAAATCTGGATGAATGCGAACAAATGATGAGTGAATTTATTGAAACCAATCCCGAACTTTGGAATGAAGATATTGGCAAGTAGCAATTGCGGCATACTTGGTGTCGATGAGTACATAATGGCAGGCAAGATGCCTACCCTACAAGATTTACAATATGTAAGTCTGTATTTCATTTATTTGCAAAACGCTGTATCACAAGGGAATAGGGAACAAGAAAATTTCTCAAGAGTGCCAAATACCAAAATCCCCAACTTCTTGAAAAAGTCGGGGATCTGGATCATCAGTATATGATTATTGTTTATTTAACGCGAGTCGCTCTATTTGCACTACCAACTTCCATATCCCTGACTTTTTTACTGCGCCAGAGTAAACGCATGGGTGTGCCTTTAAATCCTAATTGTTTGCGGAATTGCCTTTCAATGTAGCGGCGGTAGTTATCATTGAAGCGTTTGGCTTCGTTGACGAATAGGGCGATTGTTGGTGGTTGGATACCTACTTGAGTACCATAATAAATTTTGCCCTGACGACCACCCCGCGATGCTGGCGGTGAATGCCAACTCACTGCGTCTGTGAGGACTTCGTTGACTACAGATGTGCTGACACGGCGTTTATGTGACTCAGCAGCTTGATTCACCAATTCTAAAATCTTTTCTACACGTTTACCGGTGGAGGCACTGACAAAGATAGTTTCTGCCCATTCGGTAAAGTGTAACCGGGATTCTAAAGTTTTTTCGTAGTCGTAGATGGTGTAAGAGTCTTTCTCTACAGCATCCCACTTATTGACGACGATAATACAAGCTCGACCTTCATCGATAATCCGCCCAGCTAATTTTTGGTCTTGGTCGGTAACGCCGTCTAGGGCATCTATGACCAATAACACCACATCGGCGCGGCGAATAGCTTTGAAGGCGCGGTTAATGCTAAAAAATTCTGTGCCGTAGTCTATTTGTTTCTTTCTACGAATACCGGCGGTGTCAATTAAGCGGTAAATTTGCTCATTTCGTTCTATGACGGTATCAATGGCATCACGGGTGGTGCCAGAAATTGGGCTGACAATTGCCCTCTCTTCGCCAACGAAAGCATTTAATAGACTGGATTTACCGACATTGGGGCGGCCGACAATGGCAACTTTAATTTCGTTAGTTTCCGGTACTTCTGTGACGATGGGGATGTGATTAATTAACTCGTCGAGTAATTCACCAGTACCACTGCCATGAATGGCGGAGATGGGGAAAGGTTCACCTAATCCCAATACCCAAAATTCAGAAGATTGAATTGCACCTTGTTCGGGAGATTCACATTTATTCACCGCCAGCAAGACGGGAACGGGTTGTTGGCGTAACCATGTGGCAATTTCTTGATCAGCCGCATTAGGGCCTGTTTGACCATCAACAACAAAAATAGCAGCGCTGGCTTCTTTGAGTGCCGTTAAGGCCTGTTGACGAATCAGGGGCAAAAATTCGGTATCGTCGTCAAATACTAAACCACCTGTATCGACCACGAGAAATTCTCTGTCGCACCAGTAAGCTGGCATGTAAGTGCGATCGCGTGTTACACCCGGTTCATCGTGGACGATCGCCGTTTGTTCCCCGGCGAGGCGATTAACCAGGGTTGATTTGCCCACATTCGGGCGTCCGATAATAGCAACAATTGGCAGTCCCATAAAACCAGGGTGAGTGAGAGACACAGTATATCATGTCTCTCTATTTTAGCGACTTTAAATTATTTATTTAATTTTTTCGCTCCCATACTGATTCACTGCCAAATTTAAAGAAATATCATAACGGAGAACCTGGCAGTCACGTCGAAGGAGCTTGTGCCTTGATCAATCGTAAGTGGCTAAAAAAAGCCAGTCGTTTAACTTTTCGATGTGTAAGATGGTGCTTACTGTTAGGCTGTTGCACCTTATTATACGCCAAGTTGATTGAACCCAATTGGATTGAGATCAATTCTTTGCAATTAACGTTACCTCACTTAGCTAAGGAATTTAACGGTTATCGCATTGTCCAAATTAGCGATATTCACCGAGATCAATGGATGAATCCCCAGCGGTTACGGCGTGTTGTGCGGTTAGTCAATCAACAATCACCAGATTTGGTAGCAATTACAGGTGATTTAATTACTCGTGATTCGCCGCAGTTAATTCTTTCCTTGGGTTCTACTTTGAGTGGATTAACCCCTAAAGATGCCACTGTGGCGACATTAGGCAATCATGATCATGAAAACAACGTGTCGGCAATTCTCCGGGTTCTAGAACAAAATGGGATAGTCCATCTATGTAATGAAGTTTACACCTTGAAACGTGGTTCCGCGTTGTTAAATATTGCTGGTGTAGATGATGTAGGTGCGGGTAAAGCCCGTTTAGATTTGGTGTTAAAGCAGTTACCTCAACAAGGTGCAGCAGTTTTATTAGCACATGAACCAGATTTTGCCAAGACTAGTGCGACTACTGGGCGGTTTGATTTGCAATTATCTGGACATTCTCACGGTGGCCAGGTGCGTTTACCTGTGTTGAAGCCGCCGATTTTGCCACCTTGGGGTAAAAAGTATTATTTAGGAAGTTATCAGGTGGGTAATATGCAGTTGTATACTAACCGTGGTTTAGGTATGACGGGAATGCATATACGACTATTTGCTAGACCTGAAATTACGGTGTTTACTTTGGTGGCGCCTGCTTTGTAGTAGTTATATTAAGGGTGATGGGGTGATGAAAACAAAAGATTTTGGTATTAGCCTAAATTCTTCTCCCTATCCCCTTGTCCCCTTGTCACCTTGTCACCTTGTCCCCTGATTAGCCTTTGTTGTTTCTAGGTAAAGTTATGAGTACTGACAAAACACCAGATGTAGGCGGAGGAATACCTGTAATTAAATATTGGGCAGAAAAGACCATATCTGCAAATGGTGTCCAGGTTTGGCAGAAATTATTGCATAAAAGTGCTTGTCTTTCTTGCGCGTGGGGAACTGGTGGACAAAAGGGGGGTTTTGTCAATGAAGATGGTGAAGTGTTACAGCGCTGTGCTAAGAGTGTAGAAGCGATCGCCTCGGAATTACAAGCTGCTACTTGTTTTGAACAGCAGTATACTTTGGCACAGTTGCAGGCATTAAATTCTCAGTCAGCGAATAATTTAGGTAGGTTGAGTCATCCTGTGATTTTACGGGCTGGTAGTTCCCGTTATGAAAGAATTTCTTGGGATGAAGTGTATCAAATTGCTAAGACAGCGCTGAAAAAACCACCAGAGAAAATTGCTTCTTATAGTTCTGGTAGGTCATCGAATGAAGCGGCATTTTTGTTACAATTGATGATGCGATCGCTTGATTCCAATAACTTAGCTGATTGTTCAGATTTGTGTCATGCAGCTTCGACGGTGGGATTAAAGCAGATGTTTGGTTCTGGGACTTCGATGGTGAGTTTGGAAAGTCTCAAACAAGCTGATTGCGTAGTTTTAATAGGTTCTAACGCCCCAGCCAATCATCCCCGGTTAATGAACGAATTGATTAAGTTACGGGAACGGGGCGGGAAGGTGATAGTTGTCAACCCGACTGTAGAAGTTGGTTTAGTCAGATTTGCTTCCCCAGCATATCCTATTAAATCCATGCTGGCTGGTGGTTCGGAAATTTCTTCGCTATATCTGCAACCAATTCCCGGTAGCGATGTGGCTTTATTTGTGGGTATCCAGAAAGCGTTAATTGAGCAAAATTTAATTAAACCAGATTTTCTGCGATCGCATACCGAAAACTGGGAAGCAATTCTGCAACACGCCCAAACCACTCCTTGGGAAGTCATCACTGCAACTTGTGGGATTTCCCAGGACGAAATTCACGCCGCCGCCCAGATAATTGGTACATCTACAGGTGTCGTATTTGCTTGGGCAATGGGAGTGACTCAGCAAGCCAATGGTGTGGATAATATTCATAGTATTGCCAATACTGCTTTGTTGACGGGAAATGCCGGCAAACCAGGTGCAGGAACTATGCCAATTCGCGGACATTCCAACGTCCAAGGATTTGGTTCGATGGGTGTCACCATCAACTTAAAAAAAGAAATTCAGCAAGCTTTAGAAAAACTGTTGCAACGTCCCCTCAGTCGCACTCCAGGCTATGATACCAGGGCTTTAATTACGGCTGCGGATCAGGGAGAAGTGGACACCTTGATTTGTTTGGGGGGAAATCTTTATGCAGCCAACCCTGATTTAAACCAAGCAAAACGCGCTTTGGGACAAATTGAAACTATATTTTATGTTGCAACTAAACCAAATCTCGGACATTTTCATGGTTTAGCCAAGCAAAATACAATTATTCTGCCTGTATTTACTCGTTTTGAAAATCCTCACAAAACCACTACAGAATCGGGGAACAATTTTGTGCGGTTGAATGATGGGGGGAAAACTCATTTACAAGATGCTGAGTTGATTTCTGAAGTTGAATTAATTGTAGAATTTGCCCATCGAGTTTTAGGTGATTCTCCGATAAATTGGCGAAAGTTGCTAGATACTAGATATGTGCGGGAATTGATTGGTCAGACAATTCCTGGTTATGAAAAGATTGCCAATATTGATAATATTGGGGAAGAATTTACGATTTCAGGACGGATTTTTGTTGAGCCGAAATTTGCCACACCTACAGGTAAAGCAAAGATGTTTGTTACTGATTTACCTAACTTGAATTTACCTAATAAAACATATTTTGGAGTTAGTGAAGATACGCGAGGTATTATTTTAATTTTAGGTACAGCTAGAAGTTATTCGCAACATAATACCGTTGTGTATAAAGATGGTGATTATTACCGAGGAATGCCGCATCGTCATTGTATTTTGATGAATCATCAAGATGTGAAACAAGCAGGTTTTCAGGAACATCAACGGGTAACAGTTCAAGGTGATGCAGGTAAGTTAGAAAATGTAGAAATTATTTGCGGCGATATTCGTGCTGGTGCGGCAATGATGTTTTATCCCGAAGTTAATGTGATTTTTCACGCCAATATTGACCTGCATTCTGGTACGCCTGCTTATAAGAGAGTACCAGTTTTTGTTTATTAAATTAATATAAAAAACAGTACATAATGGCAGGCAAGACTTGTACTGAGCAGTTCGGCAGGCTCACTGTATCACTTGCCGTAAAGTCCTGAAGGGCATAGCTGCGCTTACCGCGTAGCGTCTTGTAGAGAAGTATGCCTACCCTAGAAAATTTACAATATATAAGTCTGTATTTTCTTCACTTACAAAACGCTGTATTAGTGAAAAATGTAGAAGCAAATAAGGGGATAAGGCTGAAAACCTGGCATTTATAGCGGTAGCCACAATTTTTAGGATATTTCTTTGTTCCCCGTTCCCTATTCCCTACCCCCACAAAAAAGACTTTTTCAACCAGTCTCAGATAATTAAGATCCGCCTGCGCCTGCTGAGTGAATCAGTACATTTGTTTGGTAGCTACTCGGCTTAGTTCCTACCGTTACGCCACCGTGAATCATACCTTGTAGTTCCGAACTAAAGAAACTGTAGGGAAACTGTGATTCAGGACGACTGATAATTTCTAGACGATGAGTGAGTTCACTGGGAATATCAAAATCAAGTGCTTGCAAATTATCTTCTAATTGAGACTGTTTAGTAGCACCGATAATCACTGAGGCAATCCCAGGGCGATTAACTGTCCAGTTGACTGCAACTTGAGCCATACTACGTCCAATTTCTTGTGCTATGGTTTCTAACTCAGCGACAATTTTCCAGTTGCGATCGCTAAATTTCTGAAACGCTGGATTAGATACTCCTTGAACTGTTTCTAATCTACCTTCGCCTGTAAATCCACCTTCACTCGGCTTATATTTGCCGCTAAGAAGACCACTAGCTAAAGAACTCCACACCATTGTACCCATACCCAGTTCTAAACCCAAAGGAATAAATTCTCTCTCGATGTTACGCTCAATCAAAGAGTATTCGAGTTGCAAAGTACAAAGTGGTTCGTAATTGCGCCATTCAGCTATAGTTTGCGCCCGTGCTGCATACCAACTTGGTGTATCGCTAAATCCGATGTGTCTGACTTTACCCGCACGTACTAAATCATCCAGTGTCCGCATGACTTCTTCTACAGGAGTAATCATATCCCAAGTATGAAGAATGTAGAGGTCAATATAATCAGTTCCCAACCTACGTAGTGAACCTTCCACCGCCCGCATTATATTTTTACGTCCATTTCCGCCAGCATTGGGATTACCTGGTTCGGCATTATAAGTAAACTTAGTAGCAATAATGATGCGATCGCGTAGGTGGCGTTCTGTGATAAATTTACCTAACCAAGTTTCACTGGTACCATTGGTATATAAATCTGCTGAGTCAATAAAGTTACCTCCGGCATCAACGTAGGTATTAAACATTTGCTGTGCAGTGGTTTCATCGCTTCCCCAACCCCATTCAGTCCCAAAAGTCATAGTACCCAAGGCGAGACGGCTAACACGTAGTCCAGAACGTCCGAGAGTGTAATAAGTATTGACAGACATCATCACTCCTGAATTTGTGTTGATTAAGTATAATTTAAAGAATCTATCTCAATAACTCACGCTCAATGCCGACGCAGTTATATCAAAATCATCCCGTATTTAGGGCATGAATTTAAAAGTTATTTTTAATCTGCTGATGGCAGAGAATCTTGTCAGTAAAGTTTTTGGTATGCTAACGCAAGATTTTACTACGAGACAGTGAAATTGAAAATGGGCAAGAAAAAATCTCTCAATGCAAAACGACTCACAAAAAACCAGGTTCAAGAACTAGTAGAATCTGAGGGGAAGCTGCATAAAGAATTTACAGAGTGTTTTGAGGAGACTTATAGTAATGGATGCAAAAATCAACCTCTAGTTTATGAGCTATCAAATGATAGATTTTTATTTATTTTTGATCCCAAAGAAAGCTTAATACCCGGCAAAGGCGATATTTACTCCAAAGAATATTTTTTACGCATGATTCAATGGACACAGAAAGTAAGAGAAGACTATGCTAATGGTCGTGGTAATTCTGTAGCTCATTGGCTATATTATTCAAAATATAAAGTGCAGCTTGTTAATAATATTGATAAATTAAACGATGATTTGAAAATGTGTTTAGACATTGCAAACGATCAGCTAGACTTTTCTTACAAAAGTTTAGATATTTTATCTAGTAAAGCTGAAGATTATGAACTGGAAAAAATTCAAGCTGAGTTGTATGACAATTTAGTCGCATATGTGGGAGAGGTTATGCGGCGTAGAGTAAAAGGTAATTGGGTTGTTAGAGAAGATTATCCAGGTTGTGAATATCCTTTTATTGGTGTGAATCAGGGTATGCTAATGCCTATTAATGTTGTCTGGCAAGAGTTATCTGGGCTTGAATCAATGAATTTACGCAAAGAAGCTGCTAATGAAGTACGACGCTTTTCACTCAGGTATGGGTAGATATGCGGCGTAACAACTATGGAATCAGTGACGCAAAAACGAATATTTAGGTAATCCTAATGAACAATATTGAAGTTATTGGTAATAAGTTGTTTAGCAGATTTTTCCCTAAATACTGCTAATTTTTAGTGCCAACAAGCAGGAATTATTTATTAAAAGAAAGCTTCTACATTGTGGCGGTAGGCAATTAAAGCGTGATTACCCTGCTCCTCTTTCACTGACAAAAAGATAGCATCAGATAATTCTAGTGAAACAATAATCTTAATTTCAATGTTGGTGTTGTAACCTGCTAAGTCTGACAAGCGTCTTCCATGTCCGCCCTCACCTTGTACTTGACTAATGGTATAACCGCTGACATCGTAGGTTTTTAATAATTTAACAATCCGGTCTTTAAGTACTGTTTCACAAATGATAGTGATGAGGACAGCAGGTTCAACAGGAAAAGATAAGTCTGTCATAGACAACTCCAAAAAGTAAGTTTTTACAACTCTAAATACCAAAAAGGCTCAAGCATTTTTGCCTGAGCCACTGCAAAATAAGATGAATTTACTAGATCAATAAATTAGCGCAAACAGCTCAATTTATCAAACTTAGTAGCGGTTGCGTGAACCACCGTATCCACCGCCGCGGTTAGCACCACCGCCACCACCAAAGGAACCTCTTTCTTCTCTGGGTTTAGCCTTATTGACTTTCAGGTCACGACCCATCCACTCTGCACCATTTAGGGCATCAATGGCAGCTGTTTCTTCATCGTCTGTACCCATTTCTACGAAACCAAAGCCGCGTAAACGTCCTGTTTCACGGTCGGTAGGTAGCTGAACACGCTTAACAGAACCATATTCTGCAAACACGGCATTAAGTGTATCTTCTGTAACGTCGTAAGAAAGATTGCCTACGTAAACTGACATAGATTGTCTCCGAAATTGTAAATATGTAGAGATTTAGATTTCGGAGAAAAATTTGTAAATACCAAAAACGCAAAAGCTGTCAATACTAAAAACAAATGCTGTTAACCGATCTAACTCTCATCACCAATTATGGCATAGCAAATAACTTTTAGGGAGGAAATGGCAAAAGTGTTATATAAATTAATATAAACAATTGCAGCTAGGTCAGTATACTGAGAAATTAATTTTGACTACATTAAATGTATTGACTTATTTTAATGAGCGAAATATGACTCTTCCCGGAGACTCTTGTTGATTAATGCGTGTATACACCCGCAGACAAGTTAAAACTTCCCCCGGAATACCGCCGCAGTCTAGTTGCAGGTCATCTTTGGATAAAAGGCAGATATCGGCATAAATTCCTGACAATTGACGAATCCGTACGTCATGACCTGCACTAATGGCCGTTTGTGCCATTTTTTTCAAGATGCGCCGTGATTCTTGTTGCAACTTACCCCACCAAGAATAGCGTTCGGCTGGGGGGACAAATATTAATGAGTGTATGGCTTCATCTAAGTCAATGCCAGCCCGTAGGGTTAATAAGGGGTCAAGATTTTCTTCAGCTTTTTGGATGCGGTGCAGGCGATCGCCTAAGGTATCTATATATTGAGTGCGCTGTTCTGGTTTGGATTGCAAGTTGATCACATCGAAGCTAAACACGCTTTTTAAGGAATGATGTAATTCTGGGTCTATGTCTATCAGTTTGAGTAATAAATGGACAAATCCGGCGAATAAGTACACGTCTTGAGAAGCTGCATTGGGGTCGATGTCACAATTAAATAGAACTTTTTCTGATAAGCACAAGCCTTTGGCTTTGACGGTACCATTTAATCCGGGGTACATAATTTCATCACGACTGAAAGGCAGTTTAACTAAATGCACATTATCTGCTGTAGCCCCAATTTCTTGGGCTAAGTCTAATGCTTTTTGTCGCCAAGTTATTGCCAAATTTTCTGGTATGCGGAGCAATTTTCGGTGAATTTCATTCCATAATTCGCCGTCGGTTTGGCTTTGTAATGGCGAATTTCCTAAATATAAGTTGAGTTCGCTGTCAGTATTAAAAGCATCGCGCAGATGTATGAGTTTTAGTTCACTAGCAAGGGTGATTATTTCGGGAATATCATCGGTTTTTGGTTGCAATAAGTTATGAATTTCTTGCAGTAGTTCGTCGCATATTTCGGCCCCTGGATCTAGTGGTAGTTCTGTGCGTGCCTGGTTTAAGGTCGCCTCTAGTCCGTGGAGACTAAATTTGAGTAGTTTGGCTAGTTCTGAGTTTTTTATTGCTAATAGTTGGTGTAAATGCTGCATGAAGATTAAGAATTAACTAACCGAAAAAGGGGCAAAGCTAAGAGTGTGGGAGAGTTGAGAAAGATAAAACCAATTCGCAATTCCCAATTCGCAATTCGCAATTAATTCAGCCACCCACAAGGGGCGAGGTTTTAAACCTAACTTTTCTGATAAATAAGGGAACTACTCTAAAGTCTTCCCCCTATTCCCTACTCCCTACTCGCCACTCCCGTCTTAATGTATGCCGCAAAAGGGATCGCGTTCTTTATCTACTTCGTTGGGTTGCAGTTCTAGTTCGGCACGATAAACGCATCCTTCTTGTTTGAGACATTCTTGACTGGTGGATGTCCAGTAGGGAACTTCGCCGGCGTGCATTCGCAAAATGCCTCGGTTATCCAGGGTGACGCAATATTGGCAAGGATAATCTGTGGTGATGTCGGGTTTACTTAAAGCGCCAATGCGTATCCATTTTTTAGTGTTAGTTGTGCTATCTGTTTGATAGATATAAAAGGTGTGCTGACTGGTATGGGGAAAGGGAGGTAAGGAGTTACTAACTAAACCATATTCTGGATGGGTGGCGTTATCATGGACATAATGAAATTCTCGCAGCAATTGATTATTATCTTTGTCGATTTCAAAGACTAGGTGATAGGCGTTTGGTTGATCAACGGTGGCTGACTCAATGACATTGACGGCAATATCACCATCATTTAAGTTTTGTTTGGGGCCTTCTACGGCTATATTCCATTTCAAGTTACCATCAGCAAATAGCGCTGATGTTTCGGAGGCTGCGGCTAAGGCTGCGCCGACATCGATTCCGGGAACATCAATTAAATAATGGGGTGTTCCTTGACATAGCAGGACGCTAAATTGTAGGGTTTGGTCGATTTCAAATTGAACTTTGATTTTTTTGAGAAACTCGGCTTCTTGCATTCCTAGTTTCTGCATCAGGTTTTTGCCGTCGAAGCTACCCCAAAGTCGTAAGTCTCCGTCTTCGTAATCTTGACGGTAAATTATGTTAGTTAATTGTATCCCTTGCCATTCGGTACGCACTTTGGCGGCTGTTTCGCTGGGGGCGATTTGATAAAGTTCTTGTCCGGCTTTGAATATGGGTAAGAGTTCGTTACTTTGGGTTTTGCGTTTGAAGTTGCAGGGCAAATAATAAAATAAGTTTTTAACGTCTATTTCCAGTTGATTTGCACCTTTTCGTAGTAATTCTTTGGATTCTTCGGGATCGAATCTGAGTCTTCGCAGTTTTTCGGCGTAGCAAGCACCGGCGGAGGTGGCTAGTTTGGTAAATTCTAAAACAAAGGTAATGCGTTCTGGATTCCAAACGAAATACGGTGAGTTGCTAAATTCTTGATAAATATGGCGCTGTACTAAATCAAGATTACAAGTTTTACCAGAAAGAATTAACCAATCAACTTTGTGGGTGTTCCAAGTATCTGTATCTTGGGCGCTGAGACGACTTTCCATAAGTCCTTTAGCAATGCCAATCCCTTCTTTGATGGCGGAAGATGCCGCACGTTCAAATTGCTGACTATCTAAGGTGACACTGATACTATCTGGATCTCTAACTTGGAATTTAATTACACTTTGATGCAGTAATTCTAAAATCTGTTGTTCGGAAACTGTAAAGGTTAGAAGTGAATTATCTGCTGGTGGTTTTTGTCCGAGTTGCAGTTTGGCAGCTTCGGCATAATCCCACAATGTATAAAAGGTTTGTAGTCGTTGGGGTGCTTGTTGCCAGCGGGTTGGTAATACTTTTTCGGCTGTATCTAGGGCATCTTTATAAGCAGCATCGCCTTCAGGATTTTCTCTATCTAAGCATTTTAATAGGCTGCCGTTTTTAAATTTGCCTTTTTCGAGGAAACGTTCGTTTAATTCGGCACTAATTAAATCTTCTAACTTTTCACAATCAATGTCACCGTTGGTTACTGCTGTGAGAAGAAAATCGGCGATCGCTACTTTCAACAATCTGAAGATTCTCAGGGTGATTAATTCACCACCCAACTGTAAATGTCCCGATGAACCTAATAGTTTTGGGGTGAGTTTATAGTAACGTCCACCTAATCCTCTATCTTCATGTTCAGCAAAGGATGGGGTTTTATCTTCTAAAGTTAATTCTATTAATGCTAAGTCAGTAGTTCCGCCGCCGATATCCAAAACTAAAACGTTTTGTGACCATTTATTCCCTACTTGGCGACAACGAGTTTTAAATGACTCAATCCCAATATTCAGATTACCGCCAAATTCTCGCCAGAGAAAGAATATAGCTACCGAGACGGCTTCATCGTAGGCGGTTTGGACATCATCAATACCCAACTGTTCAACTAATTGTCTCACTTCCTTCCGCACTACGGGAGGGGCGACGGTGGGATAAGTGACCACGGCTGTGAGAAATTCGCCCTCAGAAAATTTGCGTCTGGCGCGTTGGCGGTAGTCTTCTGTTAACTCGATGAGATGGGCCCAGGCTGCTTGAATCAGTTCACTAACATGAATTGACTCTTCCTCACCACCTATCATTATCGGAAAAGACCGATCTTGCCCAAAATAGCGCTTGGGTGAATGGTGAAATCTGCTGATAATTTCCTTTAATGAACTACTTGTACCTTGGGCGATCGCTTTTTTGCGATTATCTCTAGCTTCTCTTCCCATGCGTAAGCGTAAATCTGGTAAGCTAGCCACTTCCAACTCACTGGGAATTTCTGTATCCCGGCGGTCAATATCTAGAACTACAGGAATTAAATTTTGCGATTCTAAGGTAGGGACACGAAAAACTTCATGATATATCTGGTACAGTTTTTTACTAACCGCCCGGCGGAATTTATCACTATTTCCTAAACATAATTCGATTTGACGAATGGCTTCCAAAAATCCTGCCTTTTGGTCACTCGCAAAAATTTCACACAAGCGACTCGGTTCAACTTCCAAGTTTTTACTAATATCAGCAATAAACTTTTCCCATTCATAGGGATTGACATCAGGTAACGCTTCTTCAACGGGAGAACTCAACCATTGTGACAGGCGATCGCGTAATCTAATTTCTTGTTCTTTTGGTAAAATTTCCGCAATTGGCACTTCAATGGGGTCAAACAGCGTCACTGTAGAATTGGATGTGCCAAAATCTAAAGCAAACCATCCAGGAAATCGTTTTTGCTGTTTTTTAATTGCTTGTTGCAAAACATAATTGCTCAGTTGAAAATCGGCGCTAACAGCATCTATATCGATAATTTTTTCATCATAAACTAGAGGTGACCACAAATAGCAGGAAGCTTCACTTTGCCGAGGTTCAGATAGTAGCGGATCTCCTAAAGGATCAGAATCGAAATACTCAACAGTTACTTCTAAAGTACAATTAATTGGTTCTGTTAAAGGGGTTTCTAATTTACAAGGATATTGTTCTAATTGCCCAATTTGCGAAATTTTGGGAGTTACCGAATCAAATGGTTTATATGCTTTTTTAATTTGCCTAGCTAAGTCATCTGGTGTCCCAGTAACAATGCAGTTAATTCTGGCTATGTGAGGCACATTATCACCAGCAGCGACAAGTTGAATAGTGGGTAGTTCTAAATATTCACTTTCGTTAATACGTATCTGGAAGTTGGGCGGGAGTCGAATTTCTACAGGCATTGTTTTTCTTTTGTTGGGAAGGGGTTTATTAAAATTTATTGGTGTTGATCATTGAATATCTGAATTTATTCCGCGCAAAGGCGCAAAGGTACAAAGAAAAAAATATGAGGTTGTTTATGCAGATGTACTGAGTTCTCTTCTAACCCCTTTCTACCTCTGAATAAGACATAGTAGAAATTGCCGAAAGAATCTGCAACCAGGTGGGAATAGCAACTTTACCTGGAGAATCGCTAGCAGCAATATGTCTGAGTAATTCTTCTTTTTTAGACAAATTTTGTAGCGTCGGAATAATTTGATCTAAAATCCCTTCGAGTTCGGCGTTTACTTGCTGATTGATTTCGCTGACGTATTGCACTAAATGTAAACTGGCACTAGCGATGATTTCATCTCTGAGTCGCAATACAAAAAGTTGATGATTGGCAGTTCTTGGGAAGTCTTGACTTTTTTCTGGGGCCCAATCAAATATTTGACCAATATTATGTTTTTCGTCTTGTCGCGCTAAGGGAAACATTATCTCTGGTGAAATTGTTTTTTCTTGACTATTAATTTCCGAAATAATTGCTTCTTGCCATTGGATAGGATCACATCCCAGTAGCAATTGATAAAATATATCGGCTGCTTCTACACCAAATTTGCTTTCAATTTCTGGTTCCATTTCTGGTTGCAGAAGTTCTTGTAAATAATCACGTTCTGGGGCTATGTGATTTGATAATTTACTTAATAAATCTGTGACGGCTTGATGAATGCGATCGCGGGCAAAGTTTTCTAGTTCTTTAACTGTTTTTTCAAAGGACGGATAAAAGTCATCACTCTTTGTTGGTAAGGCACTATTAACTCGATTACCTCGGTTAAATAATTTGCCTGCTGCACCTTTAGATTCCGATAAAGAAATCATCCCATTACTGGCTTTGTTAAACAGCAAAGTCCACTCATTCCAATTGAGAATTTTAAATGTAAGTTCATCTTTAACTACATCACTAACTACCTCTCCTCGGCGGTCTTTGAGTGGTTCTTTTCCTAAATCTTTTTGGAAATTACGATAAGTTTTATCCAAGTTTTCAATGGCAGCACGCAACTCGATTAAATCAGGATTATCTGTTGTGGGTATGCCTTGTTGATGAATTTCTTCAATAATATTTTTCAGGTAATCTTGCTGCTGGCGTAAATTATCGGCAGCCCTACAAGTATCTTGATAAAGTTGTTTTAATCCGTGGGTGGCGACGTGATTTTGAATTAATTCTCGGAGTTTAGCAATACCCCCATCTTGGGCAAAGTAACCTAGTTGTCTGCCTAAACGACTCCGAGGATCAGATTCTAACAACCGTTCACTTAATAGCTGCCATTTTCGTTGCAACCGCTTCGATCGTTCTAGATAATCAGGATAGTCCAAATTCGCCAAAAATTCTGGTGAACCTGCTTTGACGCTACTAGAACGTTTAGCTAACTCAGCTAGTCCTAACAGTGGCGATGATAAAACAATGCGGTCTGGTTGGCTGGTGAATGCACTAGCGGCGTCAATGGTGGTTTGCAGAACTTTCAACCTGGATAAGACATCTTTTTCTGTTAAAGGATGAGGATCGGCGATTAGTTGATCAAGTTCTCGTTCACCACCTTCACTATCTAAAGGTAGCTGGTCAAAACGACCCACAGCCACCAAAATCAAATCCTTGAGGTCTTGTCCTGGTCGCTGCTGCTGCATCATGGTGAAAATTTTATTGGCGCGATCGCTTCCGGGGGTTTTCCCATTCAGCAAGACTAAAATTGTCTGTACTTCTGCCAATTCCCGCAGTGATAAAAAGGTATCCCTAGCACCGGAATTAGCCGCCCCTAAGCCGGGAAAATCCAACAAGATAAATTCCGAAGCACCTGTAAAATCCCAAATTTCCCGTGCTATTTTCACCTCAATATCCACACGGCGAATTAATGGGAAGCTATTTTGTAATAACTTGGTAGGTAATCTCTGGGGTGGACTCGGTAATTTAATATGAACAGGCGGTAAATCCTCAAAATTGAGAGTTTGGATAGCCATTGGCTGTTCGGCTAGCTGTAGCCCCTCACGGGCAGTGATGGCATCAATTTGGTAGCGTCCATTGCACATCGCTTGCCCATAGGATTGATAAGCACGTACAAACAATACCAATTCCCGCAGTAAATAACGTAACTCTAGATTCTTACTGGTGTTCCACGCATCCTCGCACCAATTTATAATATCTCTGCCACTGTTTAACTTTGACGGAGAAATCAGGGACAGCCCCGCGGCTTTAGCCCTCTGATTGGCTTCTGCCAACATAAAACGTAGACACTCATTGACACCTTCATGGGACAGGTACTCTATAGTGAAATTACCTATTTGAGTAGTTAAAAAGCTTTCTTGGGGTACAAGATGAATAGCGGTGACATTCCCTGTGGTGGGATTTTCACTAATGGGCAAAGCATCTGCATACCCCATTAAACTACCTAAAAGCAAGGTCTTGCCGCTACTAAATTCTCCCATCACCCCAATTTTCACAGGCGATGTGGCAAGTTCTACCGTTTTCTCAGCAGCTTCGCGCAGACGCACCAGACAATCATCCAAGCTGACAGGTATCCAATCTTCTTGTTTAGAGGGATATTGCGGTACTGAATCTATTTTTTGGAGAATAAATTCCCCGTACTCTTTAAAACATTCCAGTTTTTCTGGTTCCATAAAGCATTTTTCCACTTGGCATCAATTTCTGTGAGTTTTATAACATAAATACATGAGATCAGCAGATATTCATGCAAAGTGTTGATCAAACATTTGGCATTTACTACTAAACTATTTTTTACTACCGGCTTACACAATTATGAACCGGATACTTATGTAAAAAAGATTAAGAATTAAAAATCAACCTTATTGATATTAAGTATAATTTTTTCTGTAAATACATTATCCAATTACGTAAATAGCTGACTTCAGATTACCCCTTGATGGGAGCTTTTTATACAAAATTTCAAATTGCAGGCAACAAATTTAATATAGAGACATTTCGATAAAACATCTTGACAAACTATCCATGTATAGCAAAGATTTTGGGAAACGGCACTATTGCTCAAATACCTGATGAATTATAAAGATTTAACTTTATCATCCTCAATGGGATCATCGGCTAATCCATTAATAATTACTGATACACCTTCTTTGGCAAATTTATGAGCGATCGCCTCGCCAATTCCAGCACCAGTCACAATCGCCACTTTACCATCTAAGCGTCTAACCAAAGGAATACCTTCTGTACATTTCATCATCTGTTAGTCGGCTGTTTCAGGTTGCCAAGCATGATTCTTACTTTTGGATTTGAGTATTTTGTCCATTTTCAATACTTGTAATCCTGATATACAAAGCATCCAGCTTCAATTAGGTTCTTTTTATAATTGTTCTACTCTTTGATTTAGATACATCTGTCTTCAGTAGGGTTAAGTAGCAAATAGCTTTTGTTACGGTTATTCGTAACACTCATTAATCACAAGAACATTTGTTATGACATACACCCAAACCAGCGATCCCAATATTCGTGAATGTGTCGAATCTTGGAAAAACTTAGATGTAGATCAACAGTTGGCTTTGTTTTGGTTCATTTATGAAGAAATGGGCAGTTCCATTACACCAGCAGCCCCCGGTGCTAGCACTGTTTCACCAGAAATTGCCGAAGGTTTATTCAACCAAGTTCAAGAATTAAGCCACGAAGAACAATTGCAACTTCAGCGCGACATCATCAACAAAGTAGATAATCAACTTAGCCGTGAATATGGCTCTTTAAGTGATACCACAAAGCTATTATTTTGGTATCGTTTAGCGCAAGGTATGGAAAATTCGAGAATTATTCCTATGCCTCCTGGTTACAAGCTTTCATCTTCAGCGGAAACACTGCTGAACAAAATTAAGGCACTACCTTTTGAGAAACAGATTAATCTTTTCCGTGATTACGTTTCACCAATGGGTGCTGAACCGAAACCAGGTGCTGAAGTTTAAATATTTGCATTAACTGCATCCCGTTTTAGTGTGAACGCCTGCTGATAAGTAGCAATCTTCATCCTTAATTCTTTGTAAAAGCACATAAATAACCCCGGTTTTTTGTCGGGGTTATCAAGTCTTGTAAACAAAATCTTCTGATATCTGGCGATTTATTATTCGTGAGTGCTAGTAAATAACTCAGACAACACTATAATTTCATAATATATAATCTTAAATAGACACAGAGTAAAGAAGTGAATTTTTACCCTGTGTTAATCTAGGCTTTTCATTACAGAAGATGCACTCAAGTCGTAACGCTCTTTGTTTTATATGTAAAATATAAGCTAATTACTAAGTTTATTTCATCTATCTTGTGGGTAATTTCAATATTTTTGTTTTTGCAGTAAGATTTTTCATTCTTTTTTTATAGGAGAATTTAATTTGAATATAAATCAAGTTATATACACAACAGTTAGATTATTAACATTGTAGATTTTGTCACACATGCTCAATATAATGTCTGATATATAGTGCTGAATTAATACTGCATAAAATACTATATCTTAACGTTGAATTTTATCATCCAGATATTATCAAAATGAAAAGTAAAACCCCAGGACTGGGAATCCCTGGGGTTTCTAACCTGACCACACTTCTATTTGTAATATAAAATTTTGGAAAAATCAAAATTACAGTGGACATAAATCTGTAAATTTAGGCTAAAAAAAATGATGTATTTTCATGCTAAAAGTATGCTAGCAAGTAATTATTTAATGCCAATTACTAATCCACACATATAAAACTATACCCAAGGTAAAAATTATTATTTAAAGATACAAATAGAAAAGATATAATTCCCTGGTTTATGTCTAAAGACGTAATTTTTTAGACTTGATTTCTAATTGGGAATAGAGAAAAATAAAAACATCATGATACAACATGATTGTAGCCAATAAAAGTGACAGAAAGCCTACTTAATGCCCCGCCTGTGGGCATTTTTTATTTCTCGTAAGTAAGTTGGTGATAAAATTCAATTTATATGAAGGAAGATAAAATATTCGTAGGGTGTGTTGTCGCGCCGCGCTTAAAAGCCCCTTTCCGCGTCGGAGAGGGGTTGGGGAGAGGTTCATCAAACTCACTTTTAATTAAATATCCCTGGCTATTTGTTATTAGTTTAATGAAGAGTTAAAGCAGGCTTTGGCTAAATAACTCTCGTTAAATCACAACTAAATAATCAGGGATTAAGAATATTTAATATGTCTTATGTTGTAATAAGCCCGATCTACTGGAATGGCTAAACAAATTCAGTCTTTACTCTGTGGGAAGACGCTATACTTCATGTTTGTGTAGCTTCAGGAATTGATTACTGAAGGCTTTTGGTGTTTGAAAGTCTTTTTTGAGGACTAAAGTCCTCACTACAAATCTTTAATTAACTTTTTATGGAGGAAACATTTGGCATTACAGAACGAATTGTATTGATAAAATTTTCGGCATAACGTTGTGTCGAGAAATCGAGAGCGCGTTGGCGTGCTGCAACTCCCGCACGTTGGGCAAATTCTTGCTCGTCCAGATAGCGGAGAATTGCGATCGCTAGTGCATCTGGATCGCCGTAAGGTGTAAGTAGCCCATTCATGCCGTCTGTAATAATCTCTGTGGGGCCGCCTGCATTACCAGCTATCACTGGTTTCCCTAATGCCATCGCTTCAATAATCACAATACCAAAGGGTTCTTTATCGGAAGCATGAACAAATACATCCATTGCTTGCACCCACTCTGGAATATTACGCTGTAACCCAGCCATGATTACTTCTTCTTCCAACCCTAGCTTGGCTATTTTGTTGTTGACAAATTCCTCATAATCTGGTTCTAAATCGTGTTTACCGCCAACGATTACACAATGGGCATCAGGATATTTTTGCAACACTTTGGGCATGGCATCTATAAGGACATGCATTCCTTTCCATCGTTGCAATCGTCCGACAATACCAATTAATGGCCCGTGCAGTGGTAAGCCCAATTTCTGCCGTGCTTCTATGGGAGAAGGCAGATTAGCAGGTTCAAATCTATCTAGGGCGACACCAGGATAAACCAAAGGTGTGGGCCTGTGGGGCCAGATTTCCGCCTGTGCTTGCTTACCATCTTGGGAAAGGGTAATAACTGCACGGGCGGGGATTGCTGTTGCTAACCGGACTAACTTAGGCTTGTCATAAGGTACTTCTAGTTGGTACCACACAGCAGGTAACCCCGCAATTATGGCTGCTAAACCCCCATATATATGGGTAATCCACATCCAATTAACGATCGCATCGACATGTTCATTTTTAGCGATCGCAGCTATTTGGAAAACTGTCGCTATTAAACGGTGGACTTGGCGCAATCTACCACTTTCTAAGACACGGATCTTAATTCCCAAGGCCCTTACCTGTTCCACCATTGGGCCATCTTCCAAAAAGACAACCAACCATTCCACGCCTGCATTACGTCCCTGATGCATCAAATCCCACAGCATCATTTCACCGCCGCCTCTTTGTTCGGCTAACGGCATGACAACTATAACTTTCATAATTTCCACCTTTATTTAAATGTCGAAATGTCGTAATTTCTAGCTTGATGTTGATGATATTTATGTGCTGCCATAGCCATGGCTAAGAATCCCCAAAGAATCATGCCGGCTACACTCAGCATCCCGCTACCGATAACTAGCTGGGCGCAAGAACTAATGCCAATGGCGCGCGCCGTACTGACAAAACTATCAAAACGCGCTTCACGATATTGGATGACACTGAAAAGAATCATGATTAATCCACCCAGATAAAAGATGGCGCCAAACCAACCCAGGGTGAAAAACATATCTAAAATGCCACTGTCAATCACAAAAACTTCGATTTGTCCGGTTTTTTCGTTGACTTTCCAAATATTGCCTAAACCGTTACCTAGTCCATTAGAAAGGGCTAAAGTAAGGTTTCTGTCATAGCTGCCCGATCTATCTTTAAAGCTAGTATCTTTTTCTAAGTTAGAAAAACTTTCTAAACGGTCTGATACCACATCGGAAATCGGCTCGATGGTGACTAACGGCACTACACATATTGCCATGACAACAATTATGGCCAGCAAGCGCATTTGAATTTTGGCTTTAACTGAACCCATAATCATAATGACCCCTAAAAGCCAGCCGATCCAGTTAGTTCGTGCTTGTGCCAACAAAAACGACACATAGCCTACCGCTGAGGCTGGAAAGATTAAGGGACCAGAACTAGTAAATAATAGTAATAAACCAGTCTGCATCACCGCACCAAACGGCCCAACAGAGTGCAGAGTACTCCATACCCGCATTCCAAAAGGTACAGGGTCGCCGGAACTAGTAAATAGTTTGGACTCAATTAGCCAATATCTATCCCACTCTGGTGCTACCACAAATTGATATATACCATAGGTGCCGATAACCAATACTGTCCACAGGAATACCCGTTGAATATTTTGGCGATAGGTGGGATAGTCTCGCCAGTTCATAAATAAGTGGAACGCAAAGATAATAGGACTTAGCCAATCTAAAAGACCACGGGCTACAGGGACAGGTGCGTGATAAATTAGACCCACTAAAAAGCCATAAAACACCCCGATAAAAGCCAAAATAAACGGTAAACCCCCTTGACGAGCCGACCGGGGACAATGCCGTAAAAATGTGGCTATAGTGACAAATACTACTAAATAAGGGGCGATGAGCATTTGCCTGGTGGGGTCCCAACCAATGCGATAGTCAACTAAACGGGTAACTAAAGGTGAAAGAAACCACATCCACCAAGTAAAGCCGATATACAAAATGGGATGGCGTAAGTATAAAAACACAGCTACCACCAAAGCTGTCACCGGATAAATTAACCGTAATTGACCAGCTGCACCGGCAAAATAACAAGTAATTGTCAGCAGCACAAACCCCACAATTGCTAACCAACCTTGTAGCGATCGCTCTCGCGGAGAAAAGTGTGCTTCTAAAAAACTATTAAAATGTATTTCTTGAGAAATCACTGTGCATTTACCAATTTGAGATTTTGGATTGGGAATTACAGTTTGTAGTAGGGACTAAAGTCCCTAAAGTCCTGACTACGAGCAAATATTTTTATTCAGTTTGATTAACCGGATATGAGATTACGAATTGCCGATGTGCTTGCCAACGTCCCCGCCAAGAGGCTAGTAACTTTTGTCCGGCTAGTTGTCCTTGACTGGGTAAAAGTCTCAGCCATTGCACTAAACCCAAGCTATCTTGTGTCCCTACTAATAAGGCCCAAAGCCAAAAGATGGCGCGACGCAGAGGTGGCAAATGTTCTAGTAAAACTAAAGTTTCGTTATGAACTAAATTAATTAAGGCAATTTCATTAAAATTATTGCGCTGGTCTTCATCAAAACGTTGCGCCGGATAGTGATCTACTGCCACTTGCGGATCATAAATAATTTTCCAGCCAGCTCGCTTGATGGCTAAAGTAAATGCCATTTCAAAGTGTACCTGTGCGCCTGTACCTCGCATCCGTTCATCAAAGCGTAATTGCCCAATGGCCTGAGTACGAAAACTCATGTTTACGCCTTTGAGGACATCGACTTCACGGGTTTCACCTACTCCCAGGTGATGATTACCAATTACGCGGCCAAACCATTGCAACTTACCGACAACTGCTTGGGAATCGGCTTCTAGTTTGTCACCGTGATATATCCAATCACGTCCACCGACACCACCAATGCAACTATCTGCTACCAAGTGAGCGGTAATTCTCTCTAACCAATCAGGATGCGGTGCAGCATCGTCATCAGTAACGGAAAGAATATCTCCGGTGACTGCGGTAAGTCCGGCGTTGAGGGCGGCGACAACTCCTGGCTGTGTAACAGTTACAGTGTACAATGGCAAGTTATGTTCTGGAAATTCTGCGAGAAATTGCCAAGTTTCTGCATCTGTGTCCCGCACCACCACAATCACTTGGTGAACAGGTTTAGTTTGTGCTTGCAGTGCCAAAAGGCAGCGTGATAGATCTTGAGGACGGCGATAAGTCGGGATGAGAACTGTGTTCCTCATGATGAATTAACTCCTCAAATAAATCCATATAAGTTTGTGCCATAGTCGTCCAGCTATATTTTTCTGCAACTATGCGGGCTGCTTGTCCCATTTGTTGCAAACGAGTACGATCGCTTGTTAAAGACAACATTGCATTTGCTAAAGCCCCGGTGTCGTCTGAATTTGATAAAACAATCCCACATTCGGGAGTCACCAATTCTGCACCGCCGGTAGCTGTGGCTGTAATTACAGGTAGTCCTGAAGAAAGGGCTTCTAGTAATACCAAGGTGCAAGCTTCGTAACGGGAAGGAAAGACAAATAAGTCTGCTGAACGCATAATTTCGGGAATATCCCGGCGATATCCCATAAAATGCACCCGTTCATTTAACCCTAGAGAAGCTGCTAACTGCGGAAAGGGGCTACCTTCTGGGTTCCCCACCACTGCTAAATGTAAATCAGGAACTTTCACCAAGGCGTGCAATACTGTATCTAAGTTTTTCCTGGGTGTGCGGATATCTCCGGCAAATAAGGCTAAATTTACATTTGTGGGTAGACCTAATTTTTGGCAATCGCCTACACCAGGAGCAAATTCTTGCAAGTCAACGCCATTGACAATTACCCGAATCCGCGAACGTGGTACGCCAATGTTAACTAGTTCTTGGGCTACTTTCTCGGATACAGCTACAACAACTTTAGCCTTTTGAAAAGCTTGTTTTTCCCAACGGGCATTAAAAGCCGTATATAACCACTGATAAAACCCGTACAAATCGCGGCGAATGCGGGAAATATGCACAGGCGATCGCAGCCAAGAACTATGGACAAAATGTACAGCATTGACATCGGCCGCAACTTTAGTAATAGCGCCGTTGACTTTAATTAAATCGAAATTTGCGCGATGTTGATTTAACCAATGGGCGCTTTTTTGGGCAAAGATTAAATTGCGGATAAATTCAGTAGGATAACTTTCTACTTGAATCGGTATCCAGGTGACAGCATCTTTTAATTCTGGTGCTATTTCACTAGCCACTAATGTGAGTTGATGACCACGACGAATGGCTTCTTGGGCGACTTCGTAATTAACTCTTCCTTGACCATCACCTTTTTTTAATGTGTGAGTAACAATGCAAAGTTTCACGTATCACCTCCTTCTATAATTCGTAATTCATAATTCGTAATTATGTTTAACAGGACTTACGTAACCAACCACGTATTTTCGTCATTGCGACCGTAGGAAAGCAATCTCAAAGCCTTGGTTTTCGTAGCGAGTGCGTAAGTCATATTTAACTAATTTATTTGGCTATCCCAAGTAAGGAATTAGCTAATATTTGTGGAGTAAAGCTAAGAGTTAAAGCTACTAATGTTCGCATATTAGCTTTTTGTTGCCTGAGAGATTTCCACAAATAAGAACGGGCTTCAATAGTTTCTTTATTTCGTAGTAAACCTATACCTAAAGTTGTTTGAGACTCTAACCATTTTTTAGAAAAATATGTTTGAAATTCCTGTAATCGTGAATCTTGCATCATGATTTGGTAACAAAATATTTCACTTTTCGCTTTGCGAATTTTTGCCTGGACATTACGACTGCCACTGAGCATAGTGTCAGTTTGCTCATGGGCGCGATATCGTGTCAGTCTGTCTGCACAATAGTAAGCACCAAGTCCAGATATACAGCAAAGATAAGTTAAATATAAATCCCACATACCGCCAATTTCTGAAGGAATGCTATCCCAATCAATTACATGATTACGAATTAAACAAGCTGCGGCGGTGGCGATACTTTTATCGATTAATCCAATTTTCAAGAAATTTTTATGGATTCCTGGTGCTAGTTTATGGCGCTTATAACCCCGTGTATTCGCTTCAGTCCCAGCAACTTTAATCTTGCCTTGGGCATCAATAATATATTGGTCACAAAAAGCTAAAATTAAATCAGAATTAGCTTCTAATGGTGGGACAAGTTTGGCTAAAAAATCCTCATTCCACATATCATCATCGTGGAGGCTAGCCACATACTTACCCTTTGCCATTTTAAAGGCATTCATTTGATTGGCAATCATACCAATGTTTTGCGGGTGTCGCCAAAATTTGATGCGTGGATCTTGAAAAGATTCTACAAGGGCTTGGGGATTTTCTGGACTACAGTTATCAGAAACAATGATTTCGATATTTTGATAAGTTTGTTTCACAGCACTAGCGATCGCCTGCTGTAAATACTCTGGTCGATTATATGTAGGAATAATAACGCTGACTAGTGGTTGTGGTGATTTAATAGTTAATGACATAAGACAATGTTTGATTTTAGATTGAGAATTTACCCTACTCCCCACTCCCATTTCTTAAATTGGAAACAAATTTAAAGCAACGGGATCAGGATTTCTCGCCTCAAACTCAGCGATAGTTTTGGCATAAATTTCTGCCAATCGTTGCACGTGGATATCCATCGTAAATTCTTGCTGATACCAGGCTTGACCGATTTCACCCATGAGTCGGCTTTTATCATAATTACTTGCTAGTTCGTTAATGGCAGCAGCTAACCGTTGGATATTATTAGGTGGAACTAAAATACCTGTTTCACCATCTCGCACGTGTTCGGGAATACCACCGACTGCGCTGGCTATAATCGGTCGATAGCGACCATAAGCTTCGAGAGTTACCAAACCAGCAGGTTCTGGCCACAAGCTAGGAAAGACTACAGCCAAACATTGTTGATAAAGTGCTTCTAGTTTTTCGCCATTACACCATCCATGCCATGTGACGCGATCGCTTAACCCCAGATCACGCACTAATTTTTCCATGCTGGGTTTACTCCACCCATCGCCAGCAATATCAAGATGAATCCGGCTGTCGGTTTTTACCATCGCTTTAATCAGCCATTCCACACCTTTATCGGGAACTATCCGACCAGCAAATAAAATGCGCTGATATTGATGAATGTCTAAACTTAAAGGTTCAGGAGTACTTTTAGGTGGTTGCACACCAAAGCGCAGAGTTACAACTCTTTCAGGTGTTAAACCACTACTAATGATTTGCTGACGCACATAATCACTATTAGCAATTACTGGAATCTTCAGCTTTTTCAAAATTTCTAGAGGTTGGGAAGCCTGTCGCCAATTCTGCATAATTCTTTGGGGTCGGCGGCTACCACAACCATCTACTAAATGTCCCAAAGTACAACCTAGAGGATTCATCACGCGATCGCAAACCTTTCCGCGATTCGCTAAATATTTAGTACCACTAGGACAGTAATTACAATGATTGTGCAAAGTCAAAATTGCTGGGCATTCTTCCCGCAGATGAACCAGCATATCTGGGTCATGAATATGCAGCAATTGAGCCTGTTGTTGGTCTATATTTTTTAGACAAGAGATAGTGCGATCGCTTACTCCAGGAATTTGAGAATTTACTAAAGATGCTAAATAAGTTTCAATCCCACCACCACCCTTAATATCAGCACGGGAGCAGTGATAAATCATTTTTGTATCAACCAATGTATAGCTCATAAAGATTCTACTTATTTGTAGATAAAATCCTAATTTTTAGAAGATAAACTTGAAAATATAGTCATGCTTGTGTGAATACCTTACTAATTGATTTACACCACTTTTTATATCAATTGAGTACCTTATCCCTAGCCCCTAGCTAGCATTCATCCAAAACTTGTGCCTTACATCACTAACGTAATGCCGTAAAGCAATTTCTTTCCTAGCAAACTTATCTGGATAAATAAATTGGTCTGCAACATTGAGAACGTATTTTTGTGGGCATAATGGTATACCTTGATTATGGTGAATTGTCAGATGGACAATTGTTTGTTCCGTGAAATAGTTAGGTACTCCCGTGATATTTGCCAAACGTCTGATAGCAAAATCCCAATTTAGTTCATCCTTAAATAAAATAAATCCCGCATTTACAGGATTGACTTTTTCAGTATCCTCATAAATTATTCGCTCATCTAGTGAATTGGAACAATCGGGTAAATAATGACAGTATTTACTATCTAACTTCGCTAAACTAACTAAATCAATTCCCCCTGGGAAGAATAAAATATCTGAATCTGTATAAATAGTTGCACCATTAACAGGAATTGACATCAAAGCTGATAACTTTCGACCCATAGGATGGATTTGGGCATAGTCAGTTACACATTGTGGTAAATCTGTTCTAATAAATTTATTGATATGTACAACCTGAATGCAGGGATGAAGGCTGCAAAGTAACTCACAACTTAAATCAGTGTAGCTACCATCAGAAATAACAGTGAATGTATTGGGAATGCCAACATGGCGGATAAATGAGCGAATACTTGCTACTTGTTCAGCTAAATCCCGCTCACAAGATAAAGCATAGACATTTAGAGGGACTTGATGAGTTGACTTGATAGCAATTTTTGCTGTTTTAGTCAGCTTTGATTTATATAAAGAGCGGTTGAATTTACCGTGAAATTTAGCCGAATGATAGCCAATATTTACCATTTCTTCACCTCAGTTAAAAACCAATTCCTTAGTCTCAATTTAGTTTGCAAACTAGAAGACTAAAATCCGGAAGAATTTGGGGACTGGGGAGATGAGGGAACTCGGCGACGAGAAGACTGGAAATACAAAGTTTTTCCCCCACTCCCTTCCTACCTAACTTTTCACGGTATCTGGTGGAAAACCTCTCTCTAAATCTCTCTCCTGCGAGGAGGAGCCACTGCGTTGCGCGGGTTCCCAAGGCACTCCGTTGGGCGGGTTTCCCGACTTGAAGGAAGTGCCGCCGCGTTGTAAAAAGTGGCGTTAGAGACTTTGAATTGAAAAGTCAGCCTTCCTAATCCCTACTCACCACTCCCTACTCCCTACTCCCTTCTTAAGATCACGCTTGACCCATTTCGTACTGAGTCTTGTGGTACTCCCACAACTTACCTTTGAGGTCGAGTAATTCCTGATAATTACCTTGTTCAACAATGCGTCCTTGTTCGAGGACAACGACCTTATGAGCTTTAGCAATAGTAGAAAGACGATGAGCGATAGCAATCACTGTTCGACCGACAGATAGCTGTTCAATAGAGTCTTGAATCAAGCGTTCCGTCATGGAATCTAAGGCGCTGGTGGCTTCATCCAAAATCAAAATTTCTGGGTCACGTAGGAGAGCGCGGGCGATGGCAATTCGCTGGCGTTGACCTCCAGATAACCGCACACCTCTATCTCCTAGTTGGGTATCAAAGCCTTCTGGCATTTCTTCAATAAATTCAAGTGCATTGGCTAATCGCGCAACTTGGCGAATTTCCGCTTCACTAGCCCCTTCTGTACCGTAAGCAATATTATTCAAAACAGAAGTATTGAAAATAAATGTATCTTGACTGACAACGGCAATTTTCTGTCTGAGTGATTTAATGTCAAAGTTGCGGACATTCACTCCATCAATCAGGACGTTACCTTGTGTGGGATCGTAAAATCTGGGAATTAAATCAATCAATGTACTCTTACCAGCACCAGTCCCTCCGACTAATGCTGTTGTTTTTCCTTTTTCGATGCTCAATGTAATATTATTTAGCACCATAGAAACGGCATCATAACCAAAATCTACCGAGACAATATCAATTGAATGCTTCAGTCGTTTAAACTTAGTCTCGCCATTTGGTAAATAATATTTATTGTCGGTTCTTACCAGATTTTTAATATTATCTGCTGCTCCTTGGAGTGTACTCAGATGCGCTCTCGTACCATTAATATCCTGAACAATGGGTACGACCCGAAATAATACAAAGAAAAATGTCAGTAAAGAAGCAACTTGTAAGTTGCCATTAACCACAAATACAGTAAAGGCAAAAATAATCATGCCAATAAGAATCGTACTAGCTATAGCTTCAGCTAATGGTCTGACAAGGGCCCAAGCTAAAATAACTTTTGTGGCAGTAGTGACTACTTTATCACTAGCATTATAAAAACGTTGCCGTTCAAAATCTTGCGTAGCAAATGCCTGTACAGTGCGAATTCCATTAATAAATTCTATGGCTATAGAGGTAAAATTACCGTTAGCAATGGAAGTGCTAAAACTCGCTTCTCTAGCGCGAGAATTTAGAGTTGATAATCCCACTCCCACCAGAGTAAATAAGAGAAAAGAAATAATTGAAAGCTGCCATGATAATAAAAACATGGAGATAAAGTAGACCAGAGCCGTTATACCTCTAGTCATCAGAAATGCTGCGCCGCTAAACCACTGTCGCATTCTTTCAATTTCAGTGGTAATAGTGTTAACCAATTCGCCAGAACGAGTCTGAGCAAAATAACTCAGCGGTAATCCTTGCAGTTGTTCAAATATTTGCTTGCGTAAGCGATTCGCTAGCAATAATTGAGCCATTTCTGTATATACTTGTGATAAGTAATTAAACCCAGCACGTATCCAGGTACTCAATAAAATCAAAAAAGATATGCGATATAGCCGATTAATTGCCGTTGTATGAGCCGCCAAAATCCAGGTATCAAACCAAGCAACACCAGTTTGTATTGGTTCAGCATCGGGAGTAGTTAAATTTTGCAAAAACGATAGCAAAAAACCAATACTAAACCCTTCAAAAGTAGCAGCTAAAAAAGAAAAGCCTAAAGCAAATATGGCAACTTTACGAAAATATTTAAATTCTCGCAAAATTAAATAATTATTTTGCCAAAATTTAGTAGATTTAAACCAATTATGACTTTGTTGAGAAAGAGAAAATTTCATTGTATTTTCTAACAATATTTTTGTAACTTACACTAGCCACCATAGACGTAACCCCTTTATCGAATAACACCCCAACCGGAAAACATGAGAATAGGACAACATTAGTAGTTTGGTTTTCCTCAGAAGGAACCACAGATGCAAATACCTACTTTTATCAGTCTCTGCAACTGTGATTTCCATTCCTTAAAGAGCAAATCAGAGCGTTGGGCTATCCAACTGCAACAACTGGGAATCTTCCCAGGAACCCGTAATTGCTTGTTGTTCTTCCACAGTCAGGCGCACTGCACTAGACAAACTCAAACTACGAGATCCCATTAAACTCATTTCCCCTCGTAGTACATTGAACAACTGCGGTAGATAGTCTAAATCGTATTTCCGCATCCAGCGCCCTAAAGCTGTCATGTTGTGGTTTGCTGTTGTGCAAAACTTGACGGCGCGAAACAGTTTACCTCGTTCGCCAACATGCCACTCATAAGTAAAAAGTGAGCCTGGTAAGTCAATTTGCATGAGTACCATTAATGCCAGCATCATTGGACTCATTAATAGTAGTAACCCTAAAGCTACCATCCAGTCAATTAACCGCTGTAATTGGCTACTGTGATTGATTTGTTTACTGCTAGATGGTATGCGGAGGAATACAGGTTTACCAGCTTGTTCACAAGCTTCAACCCACAGTTTTACACCATATTCACCAATATTTGGATCTATAATTACCAAATTTACTAGAGAATGTTTTAAACAATTTACTAACAATTGTTGGTTATTTAAAGAAGGCAAAGATATCTGTTTCGCCTGTGTAGGAAGTTTCACCAACAACTTACCGCGCCGCCACTGAAGTGAGCAATATGGAGAGCAATTATGTTGTTTAGCTGGGGTTGTGGAAGCCGAATCTTGTAGCGCAGGAATTAATGAAATCGTCATATGTCTTTGGATTTATACCATAGTGAGTTGCTGAGTTGATATTGAAGGCTATCAATACCAAAGACTTTGAACCAAATCTTGATTTACTCCGGAAAACTGTAGATAATTGCGGGGAAAAATATGATATTTTAGCTGACCCTCTAGGCAAGTCTACATATTTCTTGTAAGTGTTGAGCCACCAAATTTTGTTTGTAGAGATACCCTTGTTGCAACTTCTCGCTGAGTAAAAGTTAGTCAATCAGTGAAGTAGACTTTTTATTTAAATGTTGAGTGTGGGGCTTTAATCTCTAGGATATAAGACTCTGTAGAAATCACCATATGCTAGGATAAATTCTTTATTTACTCTTCAAACAGTCAGTAGTTTTGCTAGTATATGATAAAGTTGACATAAATATACTGATTTTTCAGTGAAATTATGTGCAATTGATTATTGAGTAATCAAAAAAATTAACCAAAAATATATGTGCGATCGCATACATACAAACTGTACATACGAAGCGCGATCGCACATCAATAAAACTTCAGGATTTAGTCGTCCTACTAATTATTTTTCCAAGGCTTGTTTGAGGGCAAATTGAGACGGCTGGGGATACTGCACATAGGTACTACCAGAATCTGAGACTCCATTCGCCACAACTCCAATTAGATTTAACTTGCTCAACATAGCTGTAGCTTGGGCAAGTTGGCTGCGAGTCACTTTACTCATACTTGCAGCTAATACGACACTGCGACAAGACGATGCTGTGAGCATAGCATCTACCAAACCTATAACTGGTGGAGCATCTATCAGCACCAAATCATAATTCTCCTCAAATGCTTTCATCAATTGCATCATCCGGGGAGAACTTAAAAGATTCGCTGGGTCAGTTGGTCTGGGCCCGGCTGTTAAAATATCAATATAGGCGGAGCCTAAAGTTTGGATACCAATTTGCTCAGGTAAAGTGACATCACTAGCTAAGAGTGTCGAAAGTCCCTGTTCATTGGGAAGATTCAGCTGTTCGTGCAGATTGGGATCTCTTAAATTGGCATCAATCAGTAGTACCCGTTTGTGTAAACGTGCAGCACTCATAGCCAAACCCAAAGCCAAAGCAGATTTACCCTCATCCGGTAAAGCCGAGGTAATCATCAAAGACTTCAAACTAGTAACAGTATTTAACAGTTCAATATTTTTGAAAATCAAATCCAGAGATTCCCAACGTGATGGAGATTGCAACACCTGAATTGTCCAAGGTGCCAGCACTTCAGGCTTACCAAAGGGCAACTTAATAATTGATTCTCTGGTTTTGGTAGATGGCAGTTTAGGAGTTGTTCCCAGCAATGGTAAAGGTACTTGCTTTTCCAATTCAGCCGTAGTGTGAACAGCATCATCAGATGCTTCTCGAATAAAAGCAGCAATCCCTCCCAACATCAAACCCACTACAGCACCCAATAAAAGATTTTGCTGGAGGTTGGGGCCCAACTGTGACCCTAATAACGGTTCTTCCACAATTTCCCAATTAAATCCACCTTTGGCAAGTTCTTGACGTAATTTTTGTTCTGCACGTAACAACTGTTCTAACCTTTCGCGGCTAAATTGTAGCTGTGGCATGATGCGATTGTAATAAGCTAACAAAGGCGGAAAGCGTTTGATTTCAAAACTCAGTTGACTTTCTTTCTCTGCCAAAGTTTGATCACGGGCGCTTAAAGCAACTATGGTTGTTTGTGTCTCTACTAATTGACTAGCCAAGTTGAGGTCAATTTCACCGAATTGTCCTTGTTCGAGTAACTGTACCCTGGAAGACAATACTCCATTGGACTGTACGCCTAAAGTTCTGCTTACTTCTTGTTGCAATAATTCCTTCTGGCTTTGCAGTTGTTCTCCGAATTTCTGCACACTAGGAGTTTCATCTGTAAACCGCAGACGTTCTTGAGCTAGGGCTAATTCTGTTTTTTGAATTTCGTTAAGTAAGCCTTGGTAACGAGTAGATTGACTTAAACGAGAAGCCACCAAAGCATTTTGTGGGGAACGATTAAGTTGTTCTTGCAGAGATTTTTGGCGCGCCACAGCCTCTTGATATTGGGAACGAGTAGCACGACGTTCTTGCTCAATATTATTTAAAGCATCTTCAAGCGCCTTGGCTTGTGATTCAGGATCAATTAAGTTCTGGTTGCGGCGAAAACGTTGTAGGTTAGTTTCCGAAGCATTCACTTCTTCACTCGCCTTACTTAACTGTTCTCTAATAACTTGTAGACCTTTTTGTAAACGCGAATCTTGCTGCTGTTTGTTGTATTCTACATACACTTGTTGAATGGCAGCCAAAACTGTTTGTGTTTTTTGTGGGTCTTGGGCAGTATAGTCTACTTGGAAGATTTTTGTGGCTACGTTATCTTCTGGATTCCTGATTTGATTGAGGACTAAAGATTGTTTGATTTCGTTAACAGTGATATCAGGATATGTCGGCTTCAGTTTATCAACCGCTTTTTGAATCAGTCCTGAACTTTGCATCAAATTTAGCTGAGTTGCCGTATCTATTTGCACATCAGGCTCAAGAAACTGACTATCTGGCCCTGGTTCTCTTCTACCTTGATAGTTTGGTTCTACCAGCAATTGCATGGAACTTCTAAAAGTAGGTTTGGTTCTCGAAGTTACAAAAGCTGAAATGGCAACACAACTAATAAATACTGCCAAAAACCAAGGAAATCGGCGAATAAATATTTTAAATAACTGTCCGTAGCTTGGTTCAGTATTAGAGTCAATACCTGGATTGAGACTCGGATTTAGTCTAACTTGATTCATGTTTATTATCCTGATCTACGAGACGCTACGTTTAGCGGGCTAAAAATCACCAAAATAATTAATTGGCACCACAAGTTTTCTCAATAAGTTTCTCAACCTTACTGAAAAAAACTGGTTCTGAAAAATTGTTCACTGCATGATTACGAATAGTTTCATAATTCCAAGCGATTGCTCCGGATTCTAGTAATGCAGCTTGTAAGGATTCGGGTGTTTGTCTTTTAAATAAAACTCCGGTTTCGCCATGTATTTGAGTATCTAATACCCCACCTGCACCGTAGGCAATAACTGGTGTACCACTGGCATTTGCTTCTACTGGAACTAATCCATAGTCTTCTAAAGCAGCAACTATGATGGACTTGGCTTTGGAAAATAAGTTTTTGCGTTGACTATCACTGACATGTCCTAAGAATTCTATATTATCTAAAGCTTTGGCTTTTAAACGTGCTTGTTCTGGCCCATCACCTGATATTAACAAGCGCCAACCTAACCAATTAAACGCTTCGATAATTATATCCAGGCGCTTATAGCTGATCATCCGCGCTGAGGCTAGATAATATTCATCCTTTATATCAGAAAACAAAAAATTATTTGTATCAATTGGATAGTTAATGACAATTGACGGTTTATTGTAAATTTTTTGGATACGGCGAGCGACTACACTGGAATTAGCAATATAAAGGTCAGGTTCTTGAGCATATTTCAAGTCTACATTTCGCATTAACTGAAATACTTGTTCAATTAACGGAGCGAAGTAGCGATAATCTCCATATTCACGTAAATAAGTTTCCGTATCCCACAAGAAACGGGTAACATTATGACAAAAACAAATATGTTTGGCATCTGGTTTTTTGCGTACTGCTTTGGCGAAGCTGGTACTACTACTAATAATTAAATCATAGTCTTGCAGATCCAATGCACGAAAGGCCGGAAAATACAATGGAGCCATCAATCTAAAATACTTACTTGCCCCCGGAATATTTTGCAAAAAAGTAGTTTTGACTAGGCGATCGCCCATATCAATAGTTTTTTGCGGATTATACAAAGAGGTGAAAACATCCGCGTCAGGATAGCGTTTACACAGTAATTCAAATACGCGCTCTGCTCCACCGCGTTGGGTTAAGTAATCATGGACTAGAGCAATTTTCATAGTTCGTAATTAGTAATTAGTAATTCGTCATAGCAGTCCAATGCACCCAACGTGAAGGCTTTAGCAATACGTAATTCTGAATTAAGAAAAGAAAGTATTTGTGATATTAGGTTTCTTTCTGCAACTTAATTTACCAAAAGATAAGGTTTAAAGCCCCACTCCTTGTGGGTGGTTTTTCTCCCCTGCCCCCTCTTTTTCACGCAGGTTTATTTGTTGAAGATTCCCCCCAACTCCTTTTGGACGGAGTTAGAGGGATCAAAACCTTAACTGAACGATATTGGTAGAGAAATATTGCTGTTATCCAACCATGACGAGAACTTTTTCTAATGCAAAATAAGTGTTTTGTTCAGCGCGTAGTTGGTCGCAAAGTCTGGCTGCTGGCAACTCTACATCATCGTAAGTGAGGACTTGATCCTGGGGAATATCTCGTTTGAGACGACATCCTTCGGCTAAACCGATTGGTAGGAGGTTTTGCTGTTGGACTATGGGAGAATTTTCACATTGGCCGTAGGTCATGTAGTAGCCAATACCATCTAAGGTTTCTCCTGCTTTCAGGTTAATTTTGGCGGTGGTGACTACATCTACTACTGGGCCAGCTAGTGGAGATAAAACAGTATCTTGGAACAGGACAGCCCGTGCCACAGATAGGGGAACTTCAAAATGACAGAGGTGATAGGGGGTATAGAAGCTATAAAGAGGGCCTTCACCTAATTTGTATAAGTCCAAATAGTGGCGTTGTTTGGGGTCTTCGTGAGTGGCAAAGACAAACACACCAGGGCTAGGTTTAGCACCAACGACATAATCAACTATGCCACCTAATTCTTGAAGTTGGTCAACGTCATACATATGGGTCATTTCATCAACATGACCGCTGAAGTTGTACCCCAGCATTCCGCGCTGGGCGACTTTCATTCCTGTGGCGTTGGCAACTATTGCTTGCTCGAAGGAGATTTTTGTGCCGTCGGCAAAGCTGGTTACCATGTGGGCTTTTTGACCCCAACGTTTGGCAAAGCTTTCTTGAGTGGTGGGATTGCGGTAGGGGTCTTGGAGTCCTTTAATGTTACCGCACAATAACGGAGTCAGACCAATACTTTTGACAAATCGGTAGAGATTCATTTCTACCCCTGGTTGGTCACCATCACAAGCGCTGAGAATGACTCCAGCTTTGTCGGCGTACACTTTGAGAATAGGGCCGATGGTGGCATCGAGTTCAGCATTCATCATAATCACATGTTTGCGATGCGCGATCGCTTCCATGACAATATGAGCGCCAAATTCTACTGCACCAGTCACCTCGATGATGGCATCAATACCCTCAGCTTGGCAGAGCAATTGAGCATCTTCGGTAACTGCATACTTATGGTTAGCGATCGCGTCTTCTAATTCAGTTACACTCGTAACAACTTGCACATTTTCTATGCCTGCTTCTGTGTAAGCTCGTTTAGCAGCATCAACTTGACGGCTAAAAACAGCAACCAACTCCATTCCAGGAACTGAATTAATAATTTGATTAGCAATTCCCCCACCCATAAAACCAGCACCAATCATTCCCACCTTTACAGGATTACCTGCTGCTGCACGGGCTTGTAAGGCACGATCCATAATAATCATTAGTTAAGTTCCTCTATATATTTGTCTTGGGATTGGGGACTGGGTAAATGAGGAAAAGTCAGAAGGTTTTTGTTACGATTCCAAAGTTTTCTTCTCCTTGTCTCCTTGTCCCCCCACTTCTTCGTTCAGTCTCTACAACCGACAGGCATCATTTCTAATAACATCCAATTTGAGTCTTTCTCGGAAATTTCAGTTACCTCTAACGGCCATTCAATATTAAAAAATGGGTCATTATAACGTAATCCCCGTTCATATCCAGGTGTATAAAATTCACCCACTTGATACACTACTTCAGCGTCATCTGTAAGAGTTTGATAACCGTGGGCAAACATTTCTGGCACATACAAAGCCCGGTGATTTTCTGCGGATAATTCCACACCGATATGTGATAAAAAAGTCGGTGATTCTGGACGCATATCAATAATTACGTCATAAATAGCGCCTTGAGTACAACGAACTAATTTTGTTTCGGCGGCTGGGGAAACCTGATAATGCATTCCCCGTATTGTGCCTTTTCGATGATTGAAAGATATATTGCATTGGGCGACTGTGGGCTTCAATCCATGCGCTATAAATTCTTGAGCGCAGAAACCACGGGCAAAAAATCCCCGATGATCCGGTTTTTTTTCTACGTCAACAATGAGCGCGTCTTTGAGTGCAGTTGTGGTAAATATCATTAATTCGTAATTCGTAATTTAGAAACTCACATCTAGGTTTCTGGGTAAAGGGTCTGTTGCTCGATTGAAAAGAATTGGTATGCAAACATCTAAATCAGCAAACAACCGACATAGGCTGTTCTACACGACTAGATAGTTGCATAAACTCTTGAATTTGGGCTTGACTTTTTTGCTGCATATCGCAGCCTTGTTGCCATGCTTTCGTCCAATCCACAATCCAAGCTAAAGCTGTGGGTAAGTCTAATTGAGGTTCCCAGTTAATTTGGGTGCGGGCTTTAGAACAATCTAAGGTTAATAAATTGGCTTCATGGGGTTGCACTCCACCATCTTTAATCCAATTGGCATTTTCGCCCCAAAATTGCTGGAGTTGGTCAACTACCCAAGCTACAGTCTTAACTCCTGATTCACTCGGCCCAAAATTCCAGCCTCCACAATATCGTGAACCTTGAGTAAAGAGTTTTTCTGCCAGCATTAAGTAACCATTGAGTGGTTCTAGAACATGCTGCCAAGGACGCACAGCTTGAGGATTTCTAATAACAACTTCTTTACAGGCTAACCAAGCATTGAGAATATCAGGCACTAAACGGTCTTTAGCCCAATCTCCTCCGCCAATGACATTACCGGCGCGGACACTGGCTACAGCTACTTGATGTTGGTTGTAATCAGCAGGATTAAAGAAAGACTGACGATAAGCAGTAGTGACTAATTCAGCACATCCTTTACTGCTACTGTAAGGGTCGTATCCGCCCATAGCATCAGTTTCGCGGTAACCCCAAACCCACTCACGATTTTCATAACACTTATCAGAGGTAACTGAAACTACGGCTCTGACGCTGGATACAGATCGTACTGCTTCCAATAAATTGACTGTACCCATAACATTCACAGCATAGGTATCTACTGGGTTGTAGTAAGATTCCCGCACCAATGCTTGAGCTGCCATATGGATGACAATATCTGGTTGGTAGGCTTGCATCACTTGTTTGAGCAAGTCTAAATCTTTAATATCTCCTACTACCGATGTCATACCATCAGCAACATGAGCCAACTCAAACAAATTTGGGGATGTGGCCGGAACTAAAGCATAACCACACACCTTAGCGCCTAACATTTGTAGCCACAGAGATAACCAACTACCTTTAAAGCCAGTATGTCCTGTTACAAAAACTTTTTTTCCAGTCCAAAAATTTGATTGCATTACCAAATATGCCTTGTTGTTTGACCAGAATTTCTGAAGCCATCTTGGCTAGGAGGTTAAGTTTACCTAATTTATCCAGGCGATCGCCTGGTCATCCGGGACAATTGATCACGAATTGGATTAATACTAGCCTCTAGCCTCTACCACATTTTCCAAGGAGCCTGACCACTCTTCCATAGCTCCTCTAAGTGTTGTTTATCACGTAAAGTATCCATCGGCTGCCAAAAACCGTTATGTTTAAAAGCCGATAACTGCTCCATTTCAGCTAACTTTTCCAGTGGTTCTTTTTCCCAAACTGTGGAGTCATCAGCAATTAAGTTAATTACTTCTGGTTCTAAAACGAAGTAACCGCCGTTAATCCAGGCACCATCACCTTCAGGTTTTTCCTTAAAGCTATTGATTTTAGTTTGTTCTTGACCTAACGAAATAGCACCAAACCGTCCTGCTGGTTGTACTGCACTGAGTGTTGCTAAACTATTTTGTTCTTTATGAAATTGAATTAGTTCTGTGATATTTATATTACTCACCCCATCACCATAGGTGAAGCAAAATGTGTCATTACCAAGATGTTCACTGACACGTTTTAAGCGTCCACCTGTCATGGTGTAATCGCCCGTATTTACTAGAGTGACACGCCAGGGTTCAGCATAACCAGAATGGATATTCATCTGGTTAAATCGCATATCAAAGGTCACATCCGACATGTGTAAAAAGTAATTAGCAAAATACTCTTTAATGATGTAGCCTTTATATCCACAACAAATAATGAAGTCATTGATACCGTGAGCCGAATAAGTCTTCATTATGTGCCAAAGAATTGGTTTACCACCAATTTCTACCATTGGCTTTGGTCTGATACTAGTTTCTTCACTGAGGCGTGTACCAAGCCCTCCAGCCAGAATCACCGCTTTCATAAAATTACCTTGGAGATTTGCAGGGAGATTATTTTATTTCAATTTTTCGGAAATGAAGAGGATGCACTTGGATTGAATAAAATTGACTGAATAATGTCTTTTCTCAGTACATAATCTAACGATTATTTCGAGCAAAATCGTAAAGAATATGTAAATAAATTTCTTTTGTATATAAAACCTTGATGAATATTTATCTTAATTCAAATCAAACAGTTGTAAGTTAGCTAAAAATACTACCCGACAACGACAAAAGATAAGTAATGTCAACTGTTATTGTGCTAAAAATTGTATTATTCAAAACAAAAATAATTATTTAAAACCAGAAACTAAGCTTATAGCAAGCACAGTAAATTTTAAGGTATAAAATTATCAAAATACTTGGATAAAAATAAAATTTCACCTCTGTTTACTGTTAACTGTTAGAGGGTGTTTTAAAAGTTTTGGGTAAATATAATTTGCTACTACACAAGCAAAAGTTATCTCCGTGGATTAATAAAAAGGTAAGGATCGATGAGACAACGCTGCTGAAGGGTTAGGCGATTTTCATTGGCGTAGCGTGTCCCATTCGACTCTATTACGAATTACGAACGACCATCTCCAGATGAGATTGTTGGGGAATTTGTGCCACAACAGCTTTGCCGATTTCCAAAGAAGAAGTAGCCGCTGGGGAAGGAGCATTGCAAACATGGATGGAGTTTTGACCTGGTACGATCAAAAAGTCATCTACTAGTTTGCCGTTATTCATCAATGCTTGTGCGCGGACACCTGCATGAGTGGGGACTAAATCTTCGGCTTGAACTTCGGGAATGAGCTTTTGCAAGCTTCTGGTGAAGGCGGTTTTACTCAAGGAACGGATAATTTCTTGAATACCTTCATCTACATGTTTAGCTGCTAACTTCCAGAAACCAGGGTAGGTAATAACCTCGGCAAAATCTCGCAAATTAAAGTCGGTTTTTTTGTAACCTTCGCGTTTGAGGCTAAGAACTGCATTTGGCCCAGCATGAACGCTACCATCAATCATCCGGGTGAAATGAACGCCCAGGAAGGGGAAATCTGGATTAGGAACTGGGTAAATGAGAGTTTTGACCAGATAACGTTTTTCGGGGGTGAGTTCGTAATATTCTCCGCGAAAGGGGACTATTTTTGCCTGGGGTTCTACCTGGTTTAATTTAGCCAGGCGATCGCTATGCAATCCGGCACAATTGATCAAGAAACGTGTGGCAAAATTACCGTTGTTGGTTTCCAGTACATGATTTTTACCACTAGAAGAGATTTTTAGCACCTTGGTATTCAGGCGTAAATCTCCACCCTGCTTCGCAATTAATTCGGCATATTTTAAACAAACTTGTTTGTAATTAACAATACCCGTATAAAATACCCGAACTCCACCTACACAATTAACATGAGGTTCAATTTCTTTAACTTCTGCGGGGCTAATTTTTTGAACTGGTATGCCGTTTTCTAAGCCGCGTTGATAGATGTTTTCTAAGCGAGGTAGTTCTTCTGCATCAGTGGCTACAATGACTTTGCCGCAAACGTCATGCTCAATTCCGTGTTCTTGGCAAAATTCCACCATTGAGTGACTACCATCACGGCAAAATTTAGCTTTGAAACTCCCTGGTTTGTAGTAAATTCCGGAGTGAATAACTCCACTGTTATTACCAGTTTGGTGAACAGCTATTACCAGTTTGGTGAACAGCCCAGTTATTTTCTTTTTCTAGGACTAAAATTCGTGCATTGGGATAGCGCTGACCTAAAGCCATCGCTGTAGACAGTCCAACTATTCCCCCACCGATAATGGCAAAATGATACATGGGATGCACTTAAAAATTTTGTGTAGTTAACATCTATTAACTACCATACTTTCCCTGGAGCCTGATTTTTCTTCCATAGCCCCTCTAAGTATTGTTTATCTCACTGTATCACCGTAAGTGATAAGGAGTCAGCTAATGCCAACTCTTATCATGTGCAATTTTGTCCCATCAAAGACAAAAAATATTTATGCAAAAACTAGTGTTTAAAGTTACTAGTTTTCTAATTAATTTGTATTTGTGTATTGCCACATGGCAGAGCTTTGTAAAAAAGCACTACATTGACTTTCTATAATTACACAAATACTACTGAGTGCTTGTTGATAAATTTCCGTATCCTCTTGTTCTAGGGAAAATTTGGCGGCTGCTTGTAAATCTTCAATAGCTTTGAGATTATTAGGATCAGATTCCTGACCACTATATTGTGTGAGTTCATAGCGAATCATCCCTCGCTTGAGATAGACTTTTGCCAATTTGTCATTGATTTTCAGTGCTTGGTTAAAGTCAGCGATCGCCTGTTGATAATCTTGAATAAAATCGCTACTAAATTGGGCCATTTTGTAACGCACATCACCTCGTTGAAAATACGCTTCGGCGTTAGATACATTCAATCGAATTGCCTGGGTAAAATCAATAATGGCTTGTTTGTAATCTCGTAAAGATTCGCTACTATATCTAGCCATTTGTGAACGGACAATACCTCTTCTGAGGAAAGCTTCTGTTTCCTGACTGTTGATCCGCAGAGCTTGATCGAAATCCGCGATCGCTAGGTTATATTCTCGATCAGGATCATGGCTAAATTCAGCTAGCATGTAACGAGCATTGCCCCGATTGACAAAAGCTTTAACTTCTTGGGGATTAATTTTCAAAGCTTGGTTATAGTCTATCAGCGCGCCTTCATAATCTTTCAAGTTGTAGCGCGCATTACCTCGGTTAACATATGCTCTGGCACTTGTGGGTTCCTGTTTTATGGCTTGGCTAAAGTTTTCCACTGCTTGCTCATAATCTCGGATTTGGTAAGCAGCATGACCTTGTTGATAGTAATCTGCGAAACTTAAAGTCTCCTTATCGGGTGTCGGGCGTGCCATCAACGCTTGTTGAGTGTAAGCATTTTGGGAAACATAGGGACGAGTAAATTTCACCATCACGTCCAAATAACCCAAGACGCCCACACCGAGTAGACACAAAACAGCCGGATACACTTTCGCTTTCTTCTGAACGTGATAAGACGAATAGCTAGGGTTAGCTACAGGCTGCCAAGAATTGACTGGATATAGCGGCATCACTGGCTGTGGTGACCGGGGCCGCTGGGCATATCGCCTTTTAGGGATACTTCTTGGACGGAGATGTTCTTTATTTTCTACTGCGCGTGACGACGGAAAAGGATCACGTCCACCCAAGCGGGAAGCACGTTCACACCAAGGACAGCTCTCTAAATGGTTGTTGTAACGATGCTGAGGATTAACAGTGCAAGTAATTAGACTATCTTCAGCCTCCGCTAAAGCTGATAGCCAAGTTTGGGCATTTGGGCGTAGCTGCGGGTCATTGTAACCATCCTCAAAACAACGTAAAAACAATTCCTGTAACTTGGGATGCAGAACTTCCCAAGCCGGTGCTATGGGGGTAGGCCGATAAGGTACTTGTCGCTTTTGACTGTAGGTAAAATGTCCAGCCGCAATTCTGGCTTCGTAAGGTGGTGGCTCAGGAATCCCTTGAAATATCCCCGAAAATGGGTGAGTACCTTCCATTAACAGTTGAAAGACCAACACCGCCAAACCAAAGGAATCGTGGACAATTTCCCGGTCATGTTGAGCAAAAGTTTTATTCTGTAGTTCCGGTGGAGTAAACTCTGGTTTACCCACTGGACAGCGATAAACAAGATCATTATTATCTGGGTCGCGCACCTGAAAAGAGTCTGTATCTACCAAAGTGACTAATGCTGTGTCGCTGACCAGAATATTTGACTCATTCACATCACCAACGCAATATCCACTATTATGCAAAGCCGCAAAAGCCGCCGCTAAGTTGCGTGCAGTGCGAAGCAAGTACTGATAGTTGAATAAAGGACAGTGTTGCCGCCGAGTGCTGGGATTATAAAAATCGATAATTGGCCGCATCCCGCGAATTCGGGGCATTAAAAAGCCGATAATGCCATGACTAGCATCTGTCGCCCTTAATAAATCTTGTGGCCAAGCAATAGAAATATGCCCCAAGCTAGCTGTAGGGTTTTCCGGCGGGTTGGCAAGCATCGCTCGGAGTTTGTGGGCGTGAGCATCTGTAGGCTTATGATAAACCTTTGCTACTAAATCACCAGAAGACGGTACGGCATAAATACAAGCTTCACCGCCGCGCCCCAAGCTAACGCTAAGGTTGATAATTTCTTGCTTGGGAAAACAACGTAGTACCTGCATGATTTAATCACGGTGAATGGAGTTATGAAAAAAAACCGATCTAGCAGATCACCAAAAAATCAATTCGCAATTCGTAATTATTCTCCCCTGCTCCCTGCCCCCTGCCCCTCTGCCTCCTCTTCTTTAAAGGCAGCTACAATCAGCGTCAAATCATCATCAGTACGTTGTGTAATTCGCTCAGAACCTAAAAACTTCACCAACTGCTCTTTTGCTAGTGTTTTATCTTCGGCACTTTCTACAAAGTCGAACAAGGGAAAAAAGAATGGTTTGTGCGGTTCACCAACAACCATATTTAAAGCCAGCATTTGTAATCCGTCGGTGAGGAGACTAACGTTAACTATGGTTTCCCGCCATAATCTCATTTGTGCCGAGTCTAAGGCACCAGGTGAAGTTAAAAAAATGGTTTCGTTGATGTATTCGCCATTGTCCGGTATTGTCAGCGCCAGTAAGTTACCTTGATTATCCTTGGCTACTGCCAAACCATCACCAATCTGGACAACTGCCACCATCTCTGGTGTAGCAACCATAATAATTAAAGTTGTGGCTAAATCTTGAGGCTGTTTGCTACATGCTACTGCTTCATCCTCCACTGCTTTTTTGGCAGCTAGCAAAGCCTCATTTAATAGTGATTGCACAAATACATCTTGTGCCAAAGACTCTCTAGTAATTTCTTTGAGAGATAGAGTCTCTATTGCTGTTTCCACAGCCACCATTGCTCCCACTTTCCCTTGGCTGGCAGAACCTGCACCATCAGCAGCAGCAGCTACTAACACATTACCCGGCAACAACTGCCAGTGGTGAGCATCTTGACACAGCTGCTTGTTTTTGACGTGGCTGGTACCACATACAGATGCGGCGACTACCCGCCAATGAGATATCTGTTTTGTTGTGTTCATAGATTTTGTAAAGGCAGCTAGCTGTGTGAGTAAGCTGTTAAGTAGCTTAAAGTGTTCCCCAGCCAATGGGTGGTAGTGCTACCTGTTCGTCTACCTGAGAATGGGAAACTGCTGACATACTAGCTGACAACCAAACAAACATCTCAATAAAGTTTAATCCTTTGAGTTTGAGCGGAGTTCGCACAGCTAATTGATTTAAACGCATCATATTAGCATTTTCCACTCCTACTGTGAAGAAAGCTACGCGCTTATTAACTTCATCTGCTTGTAAGCGTTGTGCCGCTTGCTCTATCAGATGATCTAATTCGCCCTGTGGCTCTCCATCTGTAATCATAAAGACCCAAGGACGATAATAAGCAATGCCGTTAGCACGATAGAGAGATTTACGCTCTTGCACCATGTCTAAGGCTTTATGAATTCCCGCCCCCATAGTTGTTAGACCCTGTGCTGTCAAAATCGGCGGGTTGAATTGGTCGGCTGTCACAAAGTCTTGGACTATATTGACATGACTATCAAAAGTGATGATGGCTACTTCTACTCTTCTGGCTGCCAAAGAATTTTTGACTAATTCATCTTTTAAACTCAACAAGCCCTGATTTAAAGCCTCGATGGGATCTCCTTGCATTGAGCCAGATGTGTCCAACAACAAAACACAAGGACAACGTGGTTCTGGATTTTCCGCAAACTCTACTACTTCATCAAGTCTTAAGGTATCATGCATAACTTTTTGTGTTATGTTATATGGCAATTGCTTTATTTTCCTTTTTTCAAAGTATATAGTTTAATTTCCGGAGCCTACAAGACCAAAGATGGATGTTTACGAGTTATTAGTTGAATCTTTATTAAACAGATAATTTTCCCTAAATTAACTACACATTTATTTAAGAAAATCTTTATAATTGTTCCTTAGTGAAGCAAAAGAATTACTCATATGGGATTTTTGGCATATAGGTAACATAGGTAGGACTTACGCATTCGCTACGAAAATCAAGGCTTTGAGATTGCTTCCCTACGGTCGCAATGACGAAAATACGTGGTTGGTTACGTAAGTCCTGATAAGCTTTTGCAAAAATTTCTAGGTTTTGGTGAGTAATTCTTACCCTACTACCTACAATTGCTGACCCCAGAATCCGCGCCTTTTTAAAGGACAGAATGTCAAGAATTATTAAAAATCACCAAGTCTCACAGCTTAAGGATTCCCAATAAACATATTTTCGGTATAATTACACAAAAACTTGAAAATATGAATAATTTGGGCACCTTCATCACACTACGTCCCCAAAGCTTGTTAAGACAATTATCTAGCTGTTATGACACTACCTGTATAACCGCCTCTAATAATTTAGTTACTTGGTTAATTTACTTAGACCGGGGGAGAATAACTTATGCGACCCATTCAATCGAGCCTTTTGAGCGAATAGAACGCCATCTCAATCGCCTCAGTCATGAAATTCCTCACATTAGTCATGAAGTTCATGTGCAATTACGTTTGATTTTTGAACCTGAATTATACAATCAGTGCAGTGAATATGACCGTGTTAGCAGTGAGCAGCCTCCTGATTATCAAGCTATCTATTGGCTAATTAATCAAGGATATCTGGATCATACACAAGCAACATTGCTAATTCAAGAATTAGTCAAAGAAGTAATTGAATCATTTTTATTAATCAAAACTGGTACTTATGAGTTAAGCGATGCACAAGTAGAAGTACGAGAAATATGCAGATTAGATGTAGAAAAAGTTATAGAATGCTGCCAAATACAATTACATAATTGGCAATCTTTTTCGCCCTATATTTCTTCACCTTATCAACGACCGTATGTGTTAAGCACTAACACATTACCCAGTAAAAAATTTCCCGACCTACAAACAAATTTAATTAACAAAATGAAAGGTCTCAGTTTACGTCATCTTGCGGAAATTACGAATCAAGATGAACTTGAACTGGCTAAAAAGTTATATCCTTACATTATCAAAGGCGGGATTATATTACATGAACCAGATCCCCCATTTGATAAGTTACCGCATACAGGAGAAAAGTTTTCAGCAATTCCTACCCATCAAAAAATCTTACTTAACCGCAAAACAGTAGATACAGCAGTCACAGTAAGTAAAAACTTGACTCACTTTGATGCAGATGTGTCCACCAGTGACTTGCCAGGTATTTCTGTGCCGCCAAGAGAACAAGAACCAGTAATATCAAATAACATAAATATACCCTCCCAAAGAATAACCGCTGCTACCCTAACGCCTAAAAAGCTTTATAAAATTGTTTCGGTGGATGATAGTCCCACAATTCTCAAGGAAATTAGCCGTTTCTTAGAAAATGAAAATTTTAATGTAGTCGCCATTAATGAACCATTAAAGGCAGTAATGTCAATTATTAGGCACAAACCAGACTTGATTTTATTGGATCTAAATATGGCAGGTATTGATGGTTATGAGTTGTGCCGCATTATCCGCAATAATCCCATATTTCAACATACTCCAATTATTTTTGTCACAGGTTACAAGGGAATTGTCGATAAGGTGAAAGCAAGATTCGTCGGGGCATCTGGGTATTTAACTAAACCTTTTACCCAGGCAGAATTGTTAAAAATAATTTTCAAGCACTTGAATTAAAAAAACACAAGCTATTAGTAACATGATATTAACATCTTATTGGGGGACGTATTCCTGTTTAAATCATGTTTGAGCCGATAAATCTTGTTGATATTAATAACCATTGGGCGCAACAATGTATGACTCAGTTAGTATCTCGGCAAATAGTTAAGGAATGTGGATTTAATAAAATACAAAACCTCACCCCCAACCCCTCTCCTTGGTAAGGAGAGGGGAGAATTTGACGCAAGTCAAAGGCGGGGTGAGGTCAAAAACTAGACTTGGATGTTATTTAATCTATATTCCTAAGGGTTATCGAGACAAAACTGTGCCGAAAAGCCATTGGGTATTATATGCCATTCAAATAGCTGCATATAGAAATTTTTTTGTAGGTTATCCTAACGGAACATTTCAGCCCAATCAAATCAAAATATATCTCGTGTTCAGGCGATCGCACTTATCAGAAACATATTTAATTTTCCTGAACAAAAGAATACAGAGCATCCCCGCAGGAGGAACTGCCGTCAGAAGACCGTCGTCAACTCACTCTTAAAAGTGACATGTGGGACTTCTACTGTAAAAGTTAAATTGAGCTAATTCCCCAGCCTTTACAACTTATTGCCACACTCAGAGCAAAAGTTGTGTGTGGGAGGATTTGTTGTCCCACAATGGCTACAAGCAACTGGTTCTGCTGAGGCTTTTGGTAACTGCTTAGGTAAACCAATCATTTGAGCGTTGTTTTTGCCTGGGGCTACCATTGGGTAGCAGTTTTCGTCTTTGGTGACTCGGACATCAACAACGACTGGGCCATTATGTGCTAACATTTCGGCGATCGCATCGTTTAATTGATCCCGACTACGAATTACCATGCCCTTAATGCCATAGGCTTTGGTTAAAAACTCTATGTCTGGCATCCCTACTTCCATGTTTGAGCAGGAGTAACGCTCGCCATAAAAGGCTTGCTGCCACTGGCGCACCATTCCCTGCCAGCCGTTGTTCATAATTACTGTCTTGACATTAATGCCATATTGTGCAAGTGTGCCTAATTCTTGTAAACACATTTGGAAACTGGCATCACCACTAATACAAATGACTTCTTCATCCGGGAAGGCTACTTTAGCACCCATAGCCGCAGGCACACCAAAACCCATTGTTCCTAAACCAGCACTAGAAATCCAACGTCTGGGGCCATTTTTGAGGAATTGTGCTGCCCACATTTGGTGTTGACCCACATCTGTAGTGTAAAACGCGTGGGGTGCTTGGCGACTAATTTCCACAATCACCTCTTGGGGCGAAATGCTATCAGCATGATGAGGCACTTCTAGCGGATAATCTTGCCGCCAACGGTTAATTAAATTCAACCACTCTTGATTTTTATGGGGGATGTTCTTGATGCCTGATTCTTGACAGCGACGCAATAAGTCAGTTAAAACGTTCCGGACATCACCAACTATAGGCACTTCAGGAACTCGATTTTTGCCGACTTCTGCTGGGTCGATATCAATGTGAATTACTTTGGCGTGGGAAGCAAATTCATCTAACTTCCCAGTTACCCGGTCATCAAATCTAGCACCAACACAGATTAGCAAATCGCAATCAGTCACAGCAAAGTTGGCGTAGGCTGTACCGTGCATTCCCAACATACCCAATGCTAGGGGATGATGTTCGTCAAAGGCACCAATACCCATCAATGTTGTGGTGACGGGGATATTAAATAACTCAGCCAGGGCTTTAATTTCTTCGTGGGCACCTGAGGCGATCGCACCACCACCAACATACAATAGTGGTCGCCGACTTTCACGAATTAACTGGATTGCCCCATTAATCTGTCGTGGATTTCCCTTAACTGTGGGACGATACCCTCGTAGTTTCACAGTTCCAGGTTCTACGGGTACATAATCACATTCTTCTAAAGCCACATCTTTGGGGATATCAATTAACACTGGCCCTGGTCTGCCGGTGCTAGCAATATGAAAAGCTTCAGCCACAATCCGTGCCATGTCAGCCGGATCACGGACTACATACGAGTGTTTAACTACTGGTAGGGTAATGCCGTAAATATCGGTTTCTTGAAACGCATCCGTACCAATTGCTGCCCGTGGTACCTGTCCTGTGACTACAATCATGGGGATTGAGTCCATGTAGGCTGTGGCAATGCCTGTGACTAAATTAGTTGCCCCAGGTCCAGAAGTACCAAAACATACTCCCACCTTGCCAGTAGCACGGGCATAGCCATCTGCTGCATGGGCTGCCCCTTGTTCGTGCCGCACTAAAATGTGCTTAATAGCACCAGTTGCTTCCACTTTGTACAGGTCATCGTAAATTGGCAGGATTGCCCCACCAGGATAACCAAAAATGTACTCAACTTCATGGCGTAAAAGACTGTCAAGCAAGGCAAAACCACCAGTTGCCCGCTTGGGCGCAACTACTGGCGATTTAGTGACAGCAGACTGATGATTCTCGGTTTGTGGAAGACTAGTTAGGGATGGCAAGCGCACGGTCACGGTCAAACCTCAAGCAATAGCTAAGTTAACACGTAAATTTTGTAGTCGATACTTCATTTTAATGGAAAACTTCCATCAAATCATCAAATAAAAATACAAAGATGCACACAAACCCGGAATTATGATGATTAACGAATGCTTAGAAGGCTGTTTAGAGGATGTTTGAAAAGTTTTGGGCGAATATAATTCGCTACTACACAAACAAAGTCCGCCTGCGCGGAATAACACAAAATCAAGGTTTTTTAATCCACGTAGGTGGGTTTTGTCTGTTGCCAGGACAAAATACAAGTGTCAGAATCCGTTTAGAACCACATTTAGTGAGATTATTGAGCAAGGGTCAGAATGACGCTCAAAGTCAGAACCTAGAAAGTATAGCAATACCAGGTATTCCAAAAGCACTAACCAGAGATAGACTAATTGAGTTTATTGATTCCACAAATCCTTTTAACAGAGGAACGGTGATTCAACTCAACTATACTCACAACAATATCCTCAATAGCCAACTACAAGCACAGGCTTATTATCGCCAAACCAGAACTGTTGCACCCCTTTTCGATCTCCGTGTATTTAGTACCGACAGTCCTTTAGGTGTGAATCGTTCAGTAGTGACATCTGAAAGATTTGGGGTTTGTACATCCTGCCATCGTTCATCTACAGAAATACCAGAAAAAAACATCGAGATGGTAACATTTTATTTACTAAAATCACAGATTTATCTCGTGAGCAACCCATATCACCAGAAATAGAAATTCGTCCTACAGGATGTTTATGGGCGTGTGAGCGTGGTTGTGCAGCCGCTATTTGTAGCCGAGAAAAACCTACTTATCTCATCGTTGATTTACCAGTTGATGAAAGTCCCGCCGCATTAATGGAATTTATGCAACTGTACATCAATAAAGATAATGGTGCAGCGAGTTAACCAAGTGAAAACAACCAAAAGACCGGAAATTTCTGCCTACACCCAAATCTTAGCCGGGTTAAAATTTAGAAAGGATTTGATTAGACAACTATTTCGGGAGGGTGTGATGCGCGAGTCAGTAATTTACCAAGAAATTCTCGAAGAAGGCGAACAGCGAGGGGAACAGTGAGAGCGCAGTCTGGTTCTGCGTCAACTTACTCGCAAGGTGGGAGAATTACCACCAGGGACAAGAGAACAAATTGAAACTCTATTGTTAGAGCAATTAGAAAATCTTGGTGAGGCTTTGTTGGACTTTACCAGTTTGTCAGATTTAGAGACATGGTTAGTAAATAAGTGATTTCTGCTAAATCACATCTTGTAGGACTCGCCTGGTATTTTTCCATGTCCAAATACCCACACCCGCTACTACTATACTCATGCCGATCAAGACAACGCGTAAGCCCAAAAAATCAGTTAATGGGCCAGTTATAGCCAATGGTACAGATAAAGCAATATTGACGACATGATTTTGAAAGCCAAAAACCTTACCGTGCATAGTAGGTGGTGTTTGCTGTTGAATTAAAGTCTGCATGGGTACGCCAATTAGCGCCGCACCTACACCCAAAAATGCCGATAGTCCTAAAGCCAGCCCTAGATTATGGGTGAAAGTGAACACCCCTAAAACTAAAGACATAATCAAGAAGCCAATTAAAGGTAGGGGCTTGTGATGAAATTTATCACCACAGTGACCCAAAATTGCTGCACCTAATACCATACCCACACCAGCTGCTGCTAAGAAAAAGCCAAATTGTTTTTCTTTTAAACCAAAATCGGTGGCTAATCTAATGGTCAACACCATTAAAGATGCAAACACACAATATAAAGTGGTGAGTTGCAGCATGGCATTTAATACCAGACGATTTTTGGTGAGATAGTTCAAGCCTGATTTAAAGTCAGCCCAAGGATGAATTACGGCGCGCTGTTCATCACCAGGGAATTGGTTTTCATTGCCAAAGTTAATTGGTTGTACAGCCAATCCCGACAACAGGTATAGTCCACCAACTACCAGTTCTTGACCATATTCTGATCCTAGCCAAGTTTTTGACAAACTTAATATTGGTTCTCCAATGGCAAAACCCACAATTAATGCGCCCATCATGGTACTGCTGTACACCGCATTGGCTGCCATAAAATTTTCTCGTCGGACTAAAACTGGGATAGCCGCCTGTTGAGCCGGTGTAAAAAACTGGGCCAAGGTGGAAATGCCAAAAGTCAGCACCAATAACATGAAAAAGTCCCTGGGCAAAAATGCTATGAACAGCATTAATACCGTTTGAATGTAATTAGAGCCAGTTAAAACCAGCTTTTTAGAAAAGCGATCTACAAAAATACCACCCGCAGAACCGAACAAAATCGCCGGTAATGTAAAAGCCAGCATCAAAGTTGAGTACATGGAGTTTTGAGCTAATCCAGCGGGTGCTGGATAGTTTTCTAGCAATCCTACCATTAAGACGAAAAAGACTTTATCTCCCAACTGGGAACACAACTGCCCAATCCACAGGAGCATAAAACCACGATTTTTTAGTAGTGAGTTAAACCCGTTATTGATAGCAGCTGGTTCAGTGGGAAACATTTAGATACTTGGGGATTGGGGATTGGGGACTGGTGATCAGGTGCAATGGATATTGGGAATGAGGGAGAAAGATGGTGGTAACAAGTTCAATATCTTCCCCCTGCACCTTACTACCTACTACCTACTGATTAATTCTGTTTTCCGGACTAATTTTCTTCATAGCGGTTTACCAGAATATGCAAAAATTCACTTGCAGTCAGGCGTACTGGTGAAGACGAAACCTCAACAGATGAGTCTACCCAGCAACCTTTTACTTTTTGGGGCGATCGCCACATGGATAAATGGTCTACTGGTGGTTGTGCGTAAAAATTATTATGCCCACCACCTAGTAAGGAAGAACTCCAATGAGTGAAATAATCATGACTCATCCGATGGATAGGAAAGTTTCCTGAAAGTGGTACTCCCCAACCATCTATGGCAATAAACGCTTTGACATTACCGCCTAACAGTTGCCAGGCACAAGCCCCGCCTATTGCTCCGACTACGCCAGCACTAAAGCTGAGAAATATCACTGGCGATTCTAACTCATGCTGTAGGCGATCGCCTAAAAACTGCACAATGTGAAGTGATGATAACGCTAATAAACTGTGACCCGGATAAATCAGGACTTTGCCTTGGTTTTGCCGCTTTAAACTATCAAAGACTGGATCTAACCACTCCAAAATAAAGCTTTCAGTTAAGTCCGGTTCATGAATTCCCGGGCAAATGATAATACTCATTTTTCTTAGGTACTCACAATTTGGCAGTTATCCATAAAATATCTTGTATTTAATTATACTTGTATCTCAGTAATTGAAAGTAAATGAAGTGCCAACCAAAATGCACTCAATTACTCACCCCTGCTTCTAGGATATATGAAAATTTCTTGATGACACAAATCAGGCTATAGATACAGAATAATAAAAAACAGATTTTCTAATACTCAGTATCTGGTAATAACTCTAGTACGTCTTTTGATATATTGTTGTTAATTTTTTAGTTATCCCTTCCAGGGGGATGGGATAATATTTTACTAATCAGGGAAATAATGGAGCTATAACCTAGCTCGTTTTGCTTTTAACTCTGGTTTATATAGATTTATATTGAGGAACTAATTGTGGTTGCCACGCCAGAAAAACAGCAACACATCCATGAGCAATTACCGAGTCAAAACCGAGTAGCTGTCTTACTCATGGGCTATGGTGAAGTCGAAAGCTACGAAGATTTTGCCAACTATAACGAACAAGCATTAAATCTACTGACGGCAAAATTTGCACCAGTGCCAACCTGGATTTATCCCCCTTTAGCAAAGCTCTTAGCTTTATTTGACCGCCATGAATGGGGACACACCCATCACGATTTTATCTCCCCACACAACGCCATTTTTGAACAGCAACGCGCTGGTATTGAAAAGAATTTACAAGCCAAGTGGGGCGATACTATCCAAGTGTTCAAGGCTTTCAACTTCTGCGCTCCCCATTTACCGCACCAAGTTCTGGCAGAAATTAAAACTCAAGGCTTTAACAAAATCCTCATTTATCCCTTGTTAGTTGTTGACTCTATCTTTACCAGTGGGATTGCCGTTGAGCAAGTGAATAATGCTTTAGCAGAAATGGCAGATGGAGAGGAGCATTGGGTAAAAGGACTGCGTTATATTCCTTCTTTCTACAACGAGCCAGCTTACATCGATTTAATGGCTAATTTAGTAGAAGAAAAAATAACCGCCGACTTACGTGCAAATTACCTTCCTTCTCAAATCGGCATTGTCCTCATGAATCATGGCTGTCCCCACAAAGCCAAGGGATTCACATCGGGAATTGTCGAAAGTCAAACGCTATACGATTTGGTACGCGATAAGTTAATTAACCGTTATCCCTTAATTTCGGTGGGTTGGCTGAACCACGACACACCTTTAATTGAATGGACGCTACCAAATGCCGAGCAAGCTGCTAATAATTTGATTCAATTGGGTGCAAAAGCTATCGTCTTTATGCCCATTGGCTTTGCTACAGAAAACCACGAAACTCTATTAGATGTCCACCACATCATTCATGGTTTGGCGAAAAAGCATCCCGATGTGAATTATGTCCAGATGGCCTGTGTCAACGATAATCCAGAATTTCTGGAGATGGCTGCTGAATGGGCAAATGCTCACATTGGTGAGTTAATGAATCAGGAAGCTATGGCGGTTAATCCCCAGTTGGCGGGAAATCACCATCACCATCACCATCACCATGATTAGTTGACAGATTCCAGGGGGATAAATAAATTACTTTATTATCCCCTTGGTTTAACAATCCTTGCGGGAAGTCCCCCAGTTCCGAAGACTCCACTGGGGAATGAAAGCAAGGGCAGGGACTTGATTACACAACGAGAACGTGGGAAAATACTTATGGTTGTTAACCCACCCGACCGTATTGAACAGACAGGCTAACTTCAAAGTAGTGGTACGACATTTGCCGCAGATAAATCGGTAGATCGGGAAAGACGCAAACTTAGCTGGTTGACCATTGTCATAAATCCAAGGTGAGCGTGTCATAAAAAAATCAAACTGTCCCAGGAAGTGGGATGGCTGCGCGGGTTCTCCCTATGAGGAGATAAAGGCAGAAATGCCAGAGACGTTGTGTAAGACCAATCTGTACTTGTACAAAGCGGCAACGGCGAATGAGACGCGAAACCGCAAGTGTAGCAAAGCGAAACTTGTGGTACTTCACATTTAGTTGCTAACCTGAAAGTAACTAGAAGATTTGGCTACAACCGTCTTCACAAGTATTAGTTTCAGGACGGACTGATGACACAAACTGACTTATTTTCAGCCATTGCCGTCAATATCCCCAACACGCTCATCCTGAAAGTTTCCCACGAGCAATTTGTTGATCTGGCAATCGCTAACCGAGACTTACAATTAGAACGAAGTGCTACGGGTGAGTTAATTATTATGCCACCGACCGGAAGCGATACTGGCAATAAAAACCTAGATATGGAAGGGCAATTGTGGCTGTGGAATCGTCAGAGTAAACTGGGTCAAGCTTTTAACTCTTCAACAGGTTTTCATCTTCCTAATGGTGCTAATCGCTCTCCTGATGCAGCCTGGGTACGTCAAGAAAAATGGGATGCCCTCACTTTAGAACAGCAGGAAACTTTTGCGCCTATTTGTCCTGATTTTGTGCTGGAACTACGTTCTAAAACGGACTCTTTAGAAAAGTTGCAAGCCAAGATGAAGGAATATATAGAAAATGGAGCTTGTTTAGGTTGGTTAATTGACCGACAAAATCAACGAGTGGAAATTTATCGTCCAGGTAGAGATGTGGAAGTTTTAAATCATCCTATAAATTTATCAGGGGAAGATGTTTTACCTGGGTTTGTGTTGGATTTAACCGAGGTTTGGAGTTGAAGTTTCTGGTATTGCTAATTTGTAGAAAATCATTTTAAAGCATTTGATGAATTTCATTGATTGCACTAATTATCAGAGAAGATGTCCTTTCTATTTCGGCTTTGGTTGTAAATTTACCAACACCAATTCTTAACGCTCCCTCAATCATATTTTCTGAAAGATTCAGAGATTGTAAAACGTGAGATGGTGCAACAACGCCTGATGAACAAGCAGCACCTGTAGAAATAGCTAATTGGTGGCGAATCCTAGCAATAATGGCACTATTCGGAATATTTGGTATAGAAATATGTAAGTTACCTGATAAGCGGTTGTTTAAGTCTCCATTCACCACTAAGTCAGGGATGTTTGATTGTAGTAGGTTTTGCAGTGTATCTCGCAGTTGGGCGATCGCCTTTTCATCTGCTTCCATCTCCAAACCTCTCAACCTGCAAGCTTCCCCCAAACCAGCGATTCCGGGGACGTTGAGTGTACCAGATCTGAGTCCTTGTTCGTGTCCACCACCGTAAATCATCGCTGGGAGATCATGATCTTTTCTGACTACCAACGCACCAACGCCTTTGGGTGCGTAGAGTTTATGGCCAGAAATCGCCAGATAGGTGATACCCCAGTCTTGAAAGTTGAGGGGAATTTTCCCGACGGCTTGGGAAGCATCACATAAAAAAGGGATATTGTAAGAGGATGCGATCGCACCAATTTTTTCTATGGGGTAAATTGTCCCGACTTCGTTGTTAGCAGCCATCACACAAAGTAAGGAAGCCCCCTCACAGCAGACTTTTTCTAGATGTTCTAAATCAATCTGGGCTTGTTGATTGACTTTTAACCAAATAATTTCCGCTAGTCCTTTTTTAGCTAAAGCTTTGCAGGTATCTAAAACGGCTTTGTGTTCAACTGGAGAAACAATGATTTTAGCGGGGGTATTTTGTTGAGCAATATGTCCTTGAATGGCTAAATTAATGCTTTCCGTTGCACCTGATGTAAAGATAATTTCTTTGGGTGAGGCGTTGATTAATTCTGCTATTTGTTGACGGGCTTGTTTAACTGCTTTTGCTGCTGTGTCTCCATAACCATGATCTACACTATTAGCATTACCAAAGGCGGTAGTCATATAGTACATGACTTTCTCGGCTACTCTGGGGTCAACGGGAGTAGTTGAGTGGTAATCGAGGTAGATTATGTTAGTCATTTTTTTAACGCGGAGTCACGCTAAGGAAATGCAAAGTAACGCAGAGAATTATCATAACAACTTTCTCTGCGTCTGGAGCGTGAGATTTAATTAGGGCTTGCTGAAAGGTTAAATATTCTAAAATTAGTAATCTTAAGTAATCTAACATTCTTAGGTATGATTTGATATTTTCGTATTCATGAGAGTTATGCAAATACAACTGGGAAATATTAGGAAAATCAAACACTCGTTTTTGTTTGAGTTGTTTAATTGCTTGTTGTGTATTCTCTATATATCCTCTGGCTTTAATTTGACTAGCGTAACCTCGAATATCTGTAGTTAATAGTTGAATTTCTTCTAATAATGTAAATTCCGTTTCTGATACAGGGAATTGATGAGCGATCGCTTGTCTTTCTGATTTACTATTTTGATAGTCAATTGTTAATTTTTCTAACAGTTGAATGATGTAATTTTTAGTGATTTCAGGATTTTGATTAGTCAGGGTAGTATTAGTCATTGTTCACTTTTCTACTCATTTTCTAAAAACCTTCTCGCCACTCTCCCCCAATCAATGCGCGTATCTACAGCATTTTCTTTGCGTTTACCATCTAATTCATCCTCATATCTTGCCCATGCCATGAGTAGTAGTTTCAATCCACTTAAGGAGTTAATTAAACGAGAACGTAAAGTATCTATATCAGCGTTATCTACATCCTCTTCTAAAATTTCTACTAACTTTTGATAAGCAGGATGATTAGTATTCAAAGTAACAATAATTGCTCCCCCTCTAGGTTGAACAGTGAAAAATTCAGGGCTATCAATAGGAGCTTGGGTAAAGGTATATTTTAAGCCATCATCTACTGTGGTTGCTGCTAATAATTCTGCTTGGGCTTCCGTAACTCCTTCTTCTTTTAAAGTTTCTTTAATGACTTGTTTCCGTTCTTCCTTTGGTAATTGTTCATCTTCATCACTTTTACCTTTATAGCCTTGTGATTGACGTTCTTGAGTTACAGTCGTAGCTACTTTTTCAGGTTTGTAGGGGTCGTGTCCGTAGCGTTTTTCCGAGGTGCGAGTGCCTTTTGTTTGGGCTTTGATTAAGCGACGAATCAAACTTAGTTGACTGCTAATTTTATGGGCTAATTCTAACAGAGGCAGTTTTGGATCTTCATCTTGGAGTAATTCTTCTTTTAGTTCAGCAACAGTTTTGCCTTCTTCTAATAAAGATTCAATATCTAGTTGTAAAATCTCTCCAAAATTACGGGCTGATTGTTTGTTATTGGTAACTCCAAAAATATCATCAAGAGATGGGGGAAATTCAACTTCAATCCCCCACCACCGTTCTGTAGGGTCGTAATTATTAACTAGGTTTTGGTCTAATTCTAATTCTCGCCCCGCACGCACTACGGAAACTCCCAAATTTTTGGCGGCGTGTTGTCCATGTGGTAAGCTACCGGGATTTTTTCCGGGTTCGGCTTGACGTGCTTCTTCTTTAGCGTAAGAAAAACGCACTTTTACATCATGTTCTTTGTCTTTAAAATTAATTTTATAAGTAGCTTCATAAGATGTATCGCCTTGCCAAGGACAGAACATTGCTTGATTATCAAATGGTTGAGGACAGGAAGTTTTTTCTATTAAATAACCTGGGTCGTTGGGTAGGGTATATTTTTCTAAAATCAGGCTATATAAAGCATCTAAATCAAAAGCTACCATGCGGATTTTGACTGCACCGCTATTAATAAATTTGCGATACATTCTCCCAATCACAAATTCAGAATTATCAATAATTGCTTTGCTCGTTCGCCACATACAACGGTCGATTTTTGACCATACTACTAATGTGCCACTATCACCAAATTTATGCCCGATGTTTCGCCAAATCATGGGAATTGGTTTAGCATTCGGTTCTGGTACTTCTGTCAGTCGGCGATTTTTAATTTCATCTAAATCTAGATAACTATGCAGTGCATTTTCTAGGCCATTTTGCCATGACCACACATCAACCCGTTGACATTGAGAAATAGAAGACGAGGGTAAACCCATACCAAAACGACCGATTCCGGTGTGTTGATCTTCATCTAAATGAGTACCGTTACCAAATTGCAGGGCGAGACGTAAAACATTCGCATCCATCCCACAACCATTATCTAACACGGCGATTTGTTCAATGCGCGATCGCCTTTTCCCTTCCACCGATTGTTTGCGTTCGCCACACAGCAGTTCTACTTGCGATGCACCAGCTTGAATGGCATTATCCATTAATTCGGCTAAAGCATAAGCGGCGTTTTTATAACCGTTATCCCGCATGGCTTGGACTGCGAGGTGAGTGGGAACGATATCATGGGCGTTATTCATGGGTTTTCCTCCAAACGTCTTCCCAATTGTGGAAGGCTGATGCGACTGAACCAAAACCAGGGAGTTGGCTATCGACAACGGTGACAATTTCAGCCGTAGCATTACCCCCAGCTTTGATTCCTCTGATGGCGCGTCCCACCATTTGGCTGTAGAGAACAAGGGATTTGGTGGGACGGGCGATAACGGCGGCGCTGGTTTTGGGTGCATCGAAGCCAGTGGTTAAAACGCCGTAGTTACATAAAATCTTGGTTTGGGTTTGTTCGTCTTTAAAGCTGTGAATCAGTCTTTCTCGTTCGGACTTGGGGGTTTCACCTGTAACAGCATCAGCATTCAAGCCTCGTAAACGCAATATCGAAGCGATAAGTCGGGCGTGTTCCACGGAGGTATTAAACACGATGATGCGTTGATGATGTGGGGCGAGTGCTTCTAGTTCGAGGATGATGCAGAGGTTGCGTTGTTCGTCTGCGGCTAACCGATTGAGAATATATTGAGGGATGTCTAAGTCTGTATTAATCCGCTTCAAGTCTTGGGGAGTAAGTTCAATCCCAGTTTCATAAAATAAGGAACGATAGTTAACTTTAGCCAGGTATTGTTGATCTACGAGATAATCAATGGGGTTGTCATAACCGGGAATTTCTAAAATAACTTTCTGTTGGGCGAAGAATTTTGCTAGTTGTGCATCGGTGTTAATATCAGCCCAAGTGCGTCCGGGTGTGGCGGTTAAACCTAATAAAGCGGTGGTTTCGTAGGGGACGACGAGAGAATCTAAAACGAGTTTATAGGTTTCGGCTACTGCTTGATGGGCTTCGTCGATAATTACCAATGAACAACGCACACCCAGTTGATTAATAAAGCGGATACTCTTTTTGGCAGCGTGATAGACTTTCGCTAATCCTGCTACTACTAAGCCATCTTGCGCTTGTGCTAAGTCTATCTCATGGTTGCCCCAGAAGCGGTAAGTTGAAAGGGTGCGATTTCCTAAACTGTCCCAGGCTTTTTGAAATTCTGTAGCTGCTTGTTCGCAAAGTTCTTCACTATAGGCTAACCAGATTACTAATGTGGGTTCATTGTTTCTTAAGCATAAACCCAATTAGGAGTAAAACCTTGTAGAGTTGCTAACGAAATTAAAGGTATGGTTGTAATTTCATAAGCCTTCAGCAAAACTTCTAGGTTTAATAAATCCTCAGCTTGACTAACTTTTAAGTCAAATACAAATGATTCAGTATATTTTAACCATTGATTTTTAGATATATTCTCATAGGCAACAGTTAAGGCGCGATGTTGCAATTCGACAAAATCATGAAAATATTTTCTAGCTGGTAAATTGTTAGATTTAGAAGAATTAACAGATTGCGTAGTTGGAATTATATTCCATAGTTGATTATGAGCTACAAAAGACCAGGGTAGATAATGATCTAATGAAATTTCATTCTTATTTAATAAAATCTTAGAATAAATACATTCAATATCTCTATACTCTAAAACAGTTTTCCAATATTTCTTTTGCTCTGGTAGAGAATCCCTTTGTTGTGGCATAAATAATTTATTAACCACATTAGGGGTACTGGGGTTCTTTTGTTGCATATAATTTAACCATTCCCAAGATGCCCAACCCCTAACTATTGCGTAATTTTCCTTTAAATATTTAATCCATTCTGGGTGCAAAATAATGCTATCACTATCTTTATAAATATTTGAATTAAAACGATACAAGGGTTTATAAACATCAAAATATTGATTAGCTATTTCTGGAGTTCTCAGAACAACTTCATAATTTACCTCAAAGTTATGCAGTTTTTCTAATAAAAATGGACGTAATAATCTAAAGGGAACATTTTTCTTAAAATAGTTAATAATTCCTGTTAGATTGTTTTGATTAATTGTTTTTCTTAATAATGATTTATCTGTATCTGTAAATTTTAAGATTGGTTCTGTAATGTCTAATATCAGACTATCTAATAGCTTATCTATTCGGTCTTGTTTTCCAAAAGAAAGTTTAAAATAATTGTGAGGATACCAAGCATTAGCTAACATTTCAACAATAATTTCTCGAAAGCCAATAGATAATGAACTATTGAAATTATTTCTTTTTACAATATCTAACAATGATAAGAAATACAGGTATTTATAAGAATTAGTTCTTGAATCAAATAATCCTGCTAAAGCTGAAATGTTTAAATTATCATAGCTTGGTAAATTATACATATTTAATTAATATTTAAAAATTAAAATATAATATTTAACATTGGTGAGAATTATAAATTACAAGCTAAACAAGGTAAATTATCATCTTCTTGAGCTAAAATTTCTTCTAATGTTTCAGCTACATAAGGAGTAAAAGCTTCTTTTTTCTCTTTAGCCATTAACTTCTCATGTTGAGCAATAATTTCATCCTTGCGTTCTAGAAGCTGCAATAAACTTTCCCCATCTGTCCATGTATAGGTACGCCCATCAGCATGATTAGTTTCATACTCAACAGCCTTTTGAAATAAATCAGGATGTTCCTGGGCTAACATTACCCATTCATACTTGCGTTGGAAGAAACAGAAGAAACACCCAGAACGACTGCGCCAGCGATAATAGTCAGGGAGTCCAATTCCACTTTCTTCTAATAGCCGAATAATATCAGCCCTAACTAAACCCCGTTCCTTAAAAGGAAACACAGGTTTAATATTCGGTTTAGTGGAGATATAACCATCACGGTTTTCATCAGCACGAATGCCAACGTAACTGATAGCCTCATCATCCCCCACAAAATCCTCCAACGGCTTAATTTTCATCTTCACCGTACACCAACGCATTTGGGGGGAAGGTAATAAACCATCATGAATCGCTAACCAATGGTCAAAACCGCGTTTGTCACTGAGATAATGAATTTTAATCCCCAGACGGGCTTTAATGCGGTCAAGATATTCGTAAGTTTCCGGTAATTCCTTATGGGTATCACAAAAAAAGTATTCCATCTCTGGAATTTCCTTATGCAGTAATACCGCTAAAGCCGTGCTATCCTTTCCCCCAGAAAGCCCTAATATATGTCTAACTCTTTTCTCTGCCATGCTGATTTTTTAGTGCTGTTTGGCAAGTATATTAGTAATCCTAATATCTTAGCAAATATGTAAAGTTAATGTGTAGTGTTTCATAAAAAATGTTAAAAATACTTAGTAATATTACTGAAATTATCTGTGGTTTATAAAATAAGCATTTACGCTTTTATACAAATAAATTTCAGGCGTAGTTTAGTTTCCTAGTACAGCAAGGCGTAAATAGGCATACCATTTTAAATCGTCAAACAGCCTGTTTGATAAGCCTTTTGACTTTTGACTTTTGACTTTTGACTTTTGACTTCCGCGCAGCGGTACTAGTGCTTTCTGGCGTGAGCGCATCCAAAATTGTTAGCTTTCTTCATCAGATTTGAGCCAGTTTTCTACTTTTAAATGAGAAACGCGGGAAAATTCACGAACATTGGCTGTCACAAGAGTTAGGCCAAGGCTTAAAGAATGAGCCGCAATTAATAAATCATTTCCTCCAATCGGTTGACCTTGCTCTTCTAAATCTGTACGTATTTCTGCATAATATTGCTCTACAGGATGAGTTATCGGTAGTATTTCGATACTATCCAAGATAATTTCAAGTTTTTCTATAAGTTTTTTAGAGTTCTTTTTTCTTGCCCCAAATTTTGATTCACAAGCTACGATAATACTTGTACAAACTTTATCTTCTCCGATATTTGGAATTTTGGAAAATATCACTCCTCTGGGGTTTTTAATTAGTTCGGAAATGATGTTTGTATCTAATAAGTATAAATAACTCATTTTTAAAACTCAATATCATCTAAAGGTAATAATCCTTCATCTAAATCGGCTAAGTCTTCATCTAGTGGTTCAAGAGTGGAAAGGGTTTCTAGCAGGGATTTTTTCTGAATAGGGGAAATGATAGCGAAGGGAATACCATTTTGGATGATAGTGAGGAGTTCACCTGTTTTTTTAGCTTGGTTAATTAAGTTTTGAACAGTTTCGGGAAGTTCGGTAAAGGTAATTTGTTTCATGGTAGTTTCTCAAGATTAAGGGATAGAAATTCATCTTAATTTTTTAAGCTTAGGTAGCTTAGATACTCAACTTATTCAAGAAGTTGGGTATCTAGTTTTATTCTCTCTTACCATCATAATGCTTATATTAACCGGCATTTTTCCCCGTTATTTCATCATTACCCTTATCCCCAATCTGCGTCACCGTCTCTGGTAAATCAGCATTTAAAATGCGTTCACTCAACCTTGCTAAAATTGCTTGGCGTAACTGCTGTTCATCGGGTAATTCTGCCAAAATCTTATCAACAATCTTCTCAACCTGCGACTCTCTCCCATGATCTACCCATACCATTTGATGGATTTCCTGACCATCGGGACGAGTCATGGTAATGCGTCGCGCCTCAAAACCTTCACCCTTGGCGGCGACTTCCTTTTGCAAAGCTTCCAAATTCTTAAACCGACGCACCAAATCTGCTAATTTCATCTCAAACGCAGTTGCATCATCATCAGTCCAGGATTCCGCCGGTTTATCCGCTACAATCATCACCAAAGCTTCCAACCATTGAGCATCACTCTTGGTTTCATCCGATGCGGCGAGAATAAAGGTTTTAGTAAAGGTTCAATACACTTTCCCGCCAAATAATTCGCCCTTACCCGCAAATCTTCCCTGAGTTTTGTTTCCTGACTTCTCACCCCAAAGGCTTCATAAATCAGTTTTTGACAATCACTCAATAAATGATCATAAGCTGTATGAATATCTCTCAGGGAATGAACTAACTTAGTCCGTAAAGTTCTCGCCGTCACGCCATCATCCCCAGTTTCCGTCCCAATTGGGGGTAAATTACAAGCTGCTGGTAAAGCTTTAAACAACAATTCATCGGGTTCAACAGTCGTTTGTAATACTTTTAAAATGGCTCTGGGTTCTGCTTCCAGTCTTTGGGTTTGTTTGGTATATTTAGGTAATTTTTTGACAAATTGATAAAGCGGAGTAACCACCGTTAACAGCGTGGCGTTACGCACCTTACCTAAATTCTTTAATTGAGGATTGCGTAAAATTGCTTCTAATTCTTTGAATACTTCCGCCCTTAATCCCACGACTGCAAAATACTTCACAGCAAATCGTTCCGGATATTTTACTAATAATTCAAAATGTTCTGTTCCCAATACCGGAATAAATGTCCCGTCTTGATACAGTCCCAAATCATCAGCGTGATATAACAGCACAGCCGCTAAAATCACGGGAATAGCACCTTGTTTCACACCAAATGGTGGTGCTGCTAAATATTGATAGAGTAAATCAAACCTTTGGCTGGTTTCTGTGGCGGCTAAATTTACTTAGCAAGCAAAGTAATCTACAAATAACGGCTCTCCCAGACTAGATATGCTAAATTAACAACAGAAATACCAATTCAGTAAAATCCTTCTTCTAAAATTATTAAAATTAGTTAAGCCATAAGCCCTTCTTTTAATGAGCTTAATTTTCTGATTAATCCCCTCAACAATACCTTGAGTAGTTCTGTGATCAAAATAAGCGAGAATCTCATCTATCCATCTACTAATGGTTCGACAACTTTTTGGGAAAAATTTATAAGCCGTTTGAGTCCATTCCAG
>JAKOMP010000015.1 GCA_022241785.1 Cyanocohniella sp. LLY
TGTGAGATAACTTTTATATTGTCTAAATCAAGAAGCTCTGTTAAAATTTTAATATCTTTTCTGCTAGCCATAATTGTAAATTTATATAAAAATAATCAGTTTGTATTTACAGCTAACAATAAATACTCTTTAAATGTCAATATTTATAAGAGCTTTAGATAAAAAAAGATACGCTTTTAATATTTCTCTGGAGGCTATAACTAATAGTTTGGCATAACAGCTACTGAAGAACCAAATAATTCAAACACAAATAATACATTATTTTAATTACGAATTACGTTCGCGTAGCGTTTCCGATAGCGCAGCGTGGCGTTAGCCATAGGAAATATTACGAATTACGAATTATCCTCTCAACCATTGCCCTTACCTGTTCAGCATAAGGTGATTTTAATATGCAAATTATAATTAATGTGCCACTGAGTCATTAATTTTACTGTTAGCCGACACCAATCCAATAGTTAGACTCCGAGCGTTAGCGTAGCTTACCGTAGGTATCGCATCCCTGAAAAAACTAGCTGGAGAAGAGGCACACCAACAATTACAGCAATTAGCGAATGATCAAAAAATCACCCCAGCTTTGCAACAAGGAATAGCGATCGCTTTAGCTGAGTGGTAACCATAATACGTAAGTGAGATATTTGTGGAAGTTTGGTAGAGGAGGCCTATAGGTGCTTATTTAACATGGGTGCTAATTCAACTTAATAGCCCTTAACCAGTTGCGTCTGTTATGCGGGACATTCTCAAAAGGCAATTTTACAGTAAAATTACTACCTGCGTTTAATTCACTGTATACGTCTATACTACAGTAGTGTGCATTAATAATAGCTTGGACTATAGCTAATCCTAATCCTGAACCACCAGTACTGCGAGAGCGATCGCTATTAACTCGATAAAAGCGGTCAAAAATTCGGGGAATTTCTGCTGGGGGAATCCCAATACCTGTATCTTGCACTTGAATTACAGCTTGAGAATCATTGCAGTCTAAATAAACGGTGACTTTTCCGCCTGCTGGTGTATATTGAATGGCGTTGACAATTAAATTCGCAAACAAGCGATACAGTTGGTCTTCATTACCAATAATGGTTAAAGGTTGAGATACTTTAGCTACTGTGGTTAGTTGGATGTTAGAGGCGATCGCTAAAGCAGCAAATTCTTCGATTAAGTCATTGATAATATCATTCAAACAACAAACATAATGTTGCAGTGATAAAGATTGACGATCTAAACGAGTCAGCAATAATAAATCTACAACTAAATTTGTTAATCGCTGATTCTGACGCTGGATAGTTTGCAGAATCTCTCGCGTTTCTATTTCATCTAATTCAGCCAACAAAAGTGCTGATTCTACAGTGGCTTGGGTTGCAGCTAAAGGTGTCCGTAATTCATGTGCAGCATCGGCTGTAAATTGTTGCACTTGTTGATATGATGAATAAATTGGTTGCATAGCTAATCCTGCTAACCACCAACTAGCAAAACCCACAAAACCCATTGCTATTGGTAATCCCAAAGCTAGAGTGAGTTTCATAGCGTTGAGATAACTATTAAAATCTTCCAGACTGCGCCCCACTTGAATATAGCCCCAATCACGATTATCTTGGGTGTGTAAATCAAAGGAAATTTGCTGATAAATAACACTTTGATTATCTGTTAAAGTTTGCCAAGTCTCCTGATTAAACTCTGAAGATAAACCCTCTGGATAAGCCCCCGCCATAGCGAATAAACCGCCAGAAGTATCAAAAAACCGCACATAATAATTACTTTGATTAATAGCACTTAAAACATGACGCTGAGAATTTGACTGGACTTGAATACAACTTTGACCAACTACACAAATATTAGGTAAAAGCTGTTGTATAACTGGTTCCAAGCGCCCCGGTTGCTGTAACTTCAGTTCAATACTATCGTGTAGAGTTCCCGCCACAGACTGCAATTCCCGATTTAAAGTCACCCATTGAGTATGAGAAAGTACCCGATAAATCCCATATCCACAAAAACTTAAAATCACAGCCATAACCAGTGCGTACCACAAAGTCAAACGTAGACGCGTCTGCTGAAACAATTTATTGTGATTCATAAAGCTTTACAGCTTAAAACTCTTACTCTCTGCGCCTCTGCGTGAGACATTAATCAATTAACATTAAACCGATATCCCAAACCATGTAAAGTTTCAATCACATGATCACATCCAACATTAGCTAACTTACGACGCAACAACCGAATCTGTGCAGCCACCACATTACTAACAGGTTCTGCATTCACTTCCCAAAGTTGATTGCGAATTTGTTCAGTCGTAATAATTTGATGAGGATGCTTCATAAAATATTCCAGTAACTGAAACTCCTTATTAGTCAAAATAATTTCTTGTAAATTTTGACTAACAACTAAATTATTACCGTAATCTAAACTTAAATTACCCACAGTTAATTTTTGTGGTTTAAATTGAGGCGATCGCCTTTGCAAAGCGCGTAACCTTGCTAATAATTCCGCCATACCAAAAGGCTTGACTAAATAATCATCTGCACCTGCATCTAATCCAGCAACTTTATCTTCCATACTATCTTTTGCTGTCAACATCAACACAGGTAAAGGATTATTAAACTTACGCAATCTTTTACATAATTCCAAACCGGAACTTTTGGGCAACATCCAATCAAAAATAGCTAAAGTATATTGTGTCCAGCTGTTTTCCAAATATGCCCAGGCTTCATCACCATCAATTACCCAATCAACTAAATACTTATGTTGGGTAAGAGTCCGTTTAATCGCCGCCCCTAAATCTGGTTCATCTTCAACCAGTAAGACTCTCATGCAAAAATTAATTGTAAATTTAAAACAAAACCAGGAAGCACATCTTCACCAGATAAACTTGTAGGAGATTGTAAAACTTCCACTGGTTGATGAGGACGATAAATTTGTACTTGTTGGTCACGGGGATTAATTAACCAACCAAGTTGTAAACCATTAGCTAAATATTCTCGCATCTTGGCTTGAGTATCCGCTAAATCATCAGTTTCAGAAACTAACTCCACCGCAAAATCAGGACATAAAGGCAGAAATTTCTTTCTTTGTTGTGGCGTGAGACTTTCCCATCTTTCTATTTTTATCCAAGAAGCATCAGGAGAACGAGTTGCACCATTGGGAAGTTTAAAGCCAGTGGAAGAATCAAAAGCCTTTCCCAATTTATATTGACGGTTCCAAATACCTAAATCAATATAAATTTCAAAATTACGGGTTCCCGTTTCTCCCCCCGTAGGTGACATAATAACTAATTCCCCCTCAGCAGATAATTCCAAACGCAAATCTTTATTAGCCGCAACCACCTGGGCAAATTCGTCATCGGTAAATTGCAGATTAGCGGGTAATTGTAAAGTCAAAGTAGACACGTTGCTTTGCTCCGAAGTCAAAAGTCAAAATTAACGATATACATAAATCTATTATCGGTTAAAACTAAAGCGCCCGGTTACCTTTTCACCTTTCACATCTGCGGTAATTCTCACTTGATATTGACCAGACGTTGCTGCATTCAACATACCCGTATAGTGTTTATCTTTAGCATCATAGGTAAAAGGAATCGTTTGTTCTTTACCATCAGGCGTTTGAATTAAAGCAGTGACATTAGCATTAGGTACAGTTTCATGAGTATCACCAGTGAGTAAATATAAATCTAAGTGACTTCCTCCAGTCTCTTTTTCAGCTAAAAATTCTAAGTGATAGTTTCCTGTTTCTACAACTTGACCGCCTTTAGTGGGGCCGTGCTGGTGATTTGATTTAGCTATAGGTTCCAGCGAAGCCGCCGGAGTTTCAGTAATAGTAGTAGCTGGATTTTCTGTATTCGCTACTTCATTACCATTCCCACAAGCACCTACAAATAGCAGTCCAACGCTTCCTACAACAATCAAGCCTGATGTTAGTAATTTCATTGATTTATTCCTTTGAATATTTAGTTAATAAAAAAGGTCGTAGTAAGGACTTTAGTCCTTTAAAAGCTTACAATAAAGCGATAAATCGCTTACTACAAACAAAACTTATTTGACATTTAATAATGTGTACCTAATTAATAACTTACAAATCCCAAATTGCCTTCACAGCCTTACCATTTTCCATATTTACAGAAGTTTGTATTTGCTTAGGTATCAGGAACTTACCAAATTGAGCATACAAAGCAGGTAATACAATTAAGGTCAAAGCCGTAGAAGTAAACAAACCACCCAAAACTACCACAGCCAGAGGTTGCAAAATTTCTTTACCTGCACCCGTACCAATCACCAAAGGAATCATCCCCAAAGCCGAAGTTAAAGCCGTCATTAAAATAGCAACTAAACGTTCCATTGAACCCTGAAAAAGCACTTCCTTTAACGGTATTCCCTGTGCCAACTTATGATTGTAATTATCTACTAACAACAATCCATTACGAGTCGCCACACCAAATAAAGTAATAAATCCCACTAACGAAGCAACCGAAATTACACCACCTCCCAAAGCTATGGAAATAATACCCCCCACCAGTGCGAGAGGTAAGTTAACCATAATCATCAACATCGCTGCCACAGATTTAACAGCAAAGTACATTAAAATGGCAATGACAATAAACGCGATTCCCCCAAATAACAACAAATTTTGGGTAGCACGTTGTTCTGATTCAAATTGTCCGCCATATTGAATAAAATAACCTGTAGGTAACTGAATAGATTGACTAATTTGACTTTGAATATCATCCACCACAGAACCTAAATGTCTACCAGAAACATTGGCAGATACAACTATCAAACGGGAAACATTTTCCCGGTTAATTGTATTCGGCCCAGTTCCATAATCAACACTCGCAAGTTGCGCTAAAGGAATTTTTTGATTTGTCGGAGTATCTACTAATAAGTTACGAATTACATCTAAATTATTGCGTGATTCAGGCTGTAACCAAACTACTAAATCAAATAACTGTTGTCCTTCTAATACTTGAGACACAACTCGCCCATTCAAGGCTGTTTCTAACGTATGACTCAACTCACCCACTGTTAAACCATAACGGGCGGCTGCTTCTCGGTTAAATTTAATTTGCACCTGTCTAATGGGGACTTGGGGTTCTAATTGTAAATCTACCAGTCCGGGAATATCACCCATGACATCTTCTACTGCTGACCCCAAACGGCGCAATTCTGGTAAATCAGGGCCAAATATTTTCACTGCGATCGCACTTCTTACACCTGATAATACCTCATCCATGCGATGGGAAATAAAACCACCAATACTAGGCGCAACTCCGGGAATTTTGGCAAATTCTTCACGCAGTTTCTCAATACTCGCTTCCCGATTTTGCAATCCTTCTGCACTCAATTCCACATCTAAATGACCCAAGTTGACCCCACCCGCATCTGCATCACCAGGGGCGCGTCCTGACCTTAACTGTACAGTTGTAAATCTGGGGTCGTCCTTGAGTGCATCCTGCAAAGCAAATCCTACTTGATTAGTCGCTTCTAAGGAACTTCCAGGATATAGCACCATTGCATTCACTAAAGATGATTCCTGAAACTCTGGTAAAAATACTCGTCCCAAGGTCGTTAAAATTATCAATGATGCTACTAAGGAAGCTGTAGCAATAACTAAAATAATTTTGGGAAAACGCGTCGCAAAACCGAGGATAGGCCGATAGACTCGCTGGGTAAAGCCACTCACCCAAGTATCATCTGTAGGTAGTTGTCGATTCGCTAATAAAATCGCGCAAAGTGCCGGCGATAAAGTCATCGCCACAAAAGTTGAGGCAAAAATTGATACCAAATAAGCAACACCCATTGGCGCAAATATCCGACCTTCTACACCTGTGAGTGTGAAAATCGGGGCAAAGACGACGGCGATAATTACTGTAGAGAAAATTACACTGACTCTCACCGCCACTGAAGTATCATAAACAACCTTAAATGGATGTACCGGATTCCTGGCTGCTTGGTTCTGACGTAAACCCCGGTAACAGTTTTCCATGTCTACAATCGAGTCATCCACTACCGAACCAATGGCTACAGCTAAACCTCCCAATGTCATGGTGTTAATTCCTTGACCAAACCAGCCGAGAATCATCATCCCAATCAGTACTGACAAAGGAATAGCACTTAAAGTAATAATTGCAGTGCGCCAGTTCATCAAAAACATTAACAGGATAATGCAAACAATGATGATGCCATCTCTGAGGGAACTGGTAACGTTATGAATAGCAGAAGCAATAAAGTTTTCTTGGCGAAAGGTTTCTGTCACTACGATATCTGCGGGTAAGCCAGCTTTCACTTCTGTCATGGCTTGTTCGATGGCTTTAGTAACTGTGGGTGTGTCGTTGTTTGGTTGTTTATTCACCATCACCACCACGGCTGGCTGTCCATCTAAACTACCATCACCGCGTTTTAAACCTGCACCTATCCGCACATCTGCCACATCTTGTAGTAGTGCTGGTATATTGTTAGGTGAGGCGATCGCAGATTGTCCTAGTTCTTCAATAGACTCGATGCGTCCTAAACCCCGAATAATTAGTTCTTGGTCGGGATTAATTAAAAAACCACCCGCAGCGTTAACGTTAGCGCCCCTAGCCGCCTCTGTGACTTCATTTAAAGTGACGTTGAAGGCTTGCAGTTTGGCAGGATCTACTAAAACTTGATACTGACGTACATCACCACCATAGGCTATGACTTGGGAAACACCGGGGACTGCAAGTAAGCGATTGGTGACATCTGAGTCTACTAACCGCCGGATTTCCATGAGTGGGAGGGTTTCAGAGGTGAAGGCGTACTGTAAGACTGTGGCGATGGGAGAAGTTATCGGGGAAATTTGCGGGTTTTCTACACCCTCTGGCAGTTTTTGTTGTGCTTGTTGTAACCTTTCTGTTACGAGTTGCCTGGCTTGATAAACGTCTGTGTTCCAGTTGAAGATGACTTTGACGACGGAAATACCTACGGCTGAGGAGGAGCGCACGGTTTCTACTCCTGGTGTGCCGTTCATGGCACTTTCGATGGGTAGGGTGATGAGGGATTCTACTTCTTCTGGTGCGAGTCCGGGGGCTTCGGTTTGAATTTCTACTTGGGGTGGGGCAAAGTCGGGGAGGACATCTAAGGGCATTTGGGTGAGGTTATAGATGCCTAAGCAGGTGATGATGATGGCACCGAGTACAACTATCCAGCGTTGGATAATTGACCACTTGAGGATGGTGTTGAGCATAAGAAGAGGCAGGGGGCAGGGGGCAGGGGGCAGGGTGCAGGGGGGAAAGACTTTAGGCTATTAACAAAATGTTTCTTTTTTATCTCCTTCATCTTCCCCAACTTCCGCAGCTGCAAACTTGGGTTGGCGACGGTTTGACCAGAAGGCACCTGTGATGAAGGCTAAACAGGCGATCGCACTTCCTCCTATTGCAATCAGCCACAATGGTAAGCTGGATGTTGTGGGTTCTGGGGTGTGTTGATGTTCTGGGGTTGGGGGTTGATTGTCTCCGCGCAAGGATTGAGCATATAGTTGATTGGCGCGTTGGGTAACTACTAAGTCTCCCTCGAATAAGCCAGTTTTGACTTCTACCATGTCGCCGGAGGTTTGACCTAAGGTGACTTCTACTGGTTGATAGGCGTTGCCGTTTTGGATGTATACCTGATTGATGTTGTTGGCTTCGATGATGGCGGAACTGGGTATGGCTAGGATGGGTGATGATGTTTGGTCTGTGAGGACTTCTAGTTCGGCAAACATTCCTGGTTTGAGGATTCCGCCTGGGTTATTAATTTCTGCTTTTACGGGTACGACTCTTGTTTGTCCGACGACAGAATCAATTACGGTAATGCGTCCAGTAAATATGCGGTCAGGGACAGAGGCAATTCTGACGCGGATTTGTTGCCCAATGCTGACTCGCTCTAAATCTTTTTCATATATATTGGCGGTGGCGAAGACTCGACTGTCATTGACAATGGTCATGAGTTTATCGCCTGCATCTTGGAATGATTGCCCCAAGGTGACTTCCCGCTCGGCAACTGTACCAGAAATCGGGGCTGTGATGGTGACTAATCCTCTGGGGTTGTTGCGGATTCCTAGTTGTTGCAGTCGAGTTTCGTAAGTTGTGTTACTCAGCGTAATTTTTGATTTGGCTGCATCTACAGCAGCTTGGGCGCGTTGCAGTTGATTTTGGGCAGTAATGACATCACGGTGGCTGTTAGCTGTGGTTAATTGTGCTTGCGCTTGAGCGAGTTGAGTTTGAGATTCTAAAACATTACGCCGTGGTAAAGCACCCGCCTCAGCTAGTTCTTGGTCTTTGTCATATTTTTCTTGGGCAAAAGCTATTTGAGTTTGGGCTTGGGTAATTTCGGCGGCGGCTATTTCTTGAAAGCGATGGTAATTTTGTTGAGCTAATTTTACATCGGCTTGGGCTTGTTGTAATTCCGCCCGACCTTGTGCCAATTTTTCCTCAGATTCTACACGTAGCGATACCAACTCCGGGCTAGATACCACAGCTACAGGTTGACCTCGTTTAACCACTGCACCCGGTTCCACCAATAGCTCTACCACTTTTGCCCCAGGAATGGGAGTAGTTACTTGGGCTTGTTGACTAGGTAGAGTTTCTATTTGTCCACTTGTTTTGATACTCACTGCTAATGGCTGACGTTTCACCGGCTCAACCTTAATTCCTAGCCGTTGAGAAGTTTGGGCATCAACTTGAACAGGGGTGACAGAAGGTGTAGCATCACTTCCACTATGAAATTCATCACCGTGTCCAGGGTGAGCAATCACAACACCAGAATTAGCAAATAACAGAAAACTCAGCACAGTTCCCAGTGCTGGGGAAGGTAGAGAGTTAGGCATCGCTATCAAAAATCCTTACTTGTTATACCAAGCTTGTCGCCATTGTTTCATTTGATTAATTTCGGTTTCTTGCGCCTTGATAATTTCTTGGGATAAATTCTTAATTTCCGGGCGCTGAGACTTCTCCAAAGCATCTTGAGCCATGACTACAGCACCTTCATGGTGAGGAATCATCCCATTAATAAAGCGCAAATCAAATTCCTCATCAGCTGCACCCAAATCCATGCTCATCATCATGGCTTGCATTTGTTCTGGTGTCATCTCCATCATGTGACCCATTTCGGCATGATAAGCCAAGGGTTTATCCCCAGCGTTAGGATACCAAGCCGCCCGCCACTCGCGCATTTGAGCAATTTCTTGGTTTTGGGCTGTAATGATTTCCTCGGCTAGCTGCTTCATCTCTGGACGTTGGGATTTTTCCTGAGCTTCCTTAGCCATATCTATCGCCCCTTGATGGTGCAGAATCATCCCATCAATGAACCGCAAATCATAGCTAGCATCAGCTGGCCCTAAATCCATTGCATGATTCATCCCACCATGATGCATGTGCTGGTGATCAGTGGTTTCAGTTGCAGTAGTATTGGGGGTAGGGTTTTCAGCAGTGTTATTGGGAGAACAAGCCGTCAACGCTCCGCCAGACACAGATGTCAAGGCTACAAAACTCAACGCCAAAAAATTATTTCTCAAAAATTGATTTCGCATAAGTTATTTTTCCAGCTATGGTTCTGCATTATATTTTGTACTCTCCAGTTCACTAGAGAGTCAAGCTTGGCATTGATTGTTTCCCAGAACTAGTTGTGCAAGCATCGGTTTGATATGCAATATCTAGCTTTGCAGACAAAAATGAAATCAAGATGAAATGGTTGGAATTACTAGAATGAGAGTAGGAGGGATGGGAGGATAAGGGACAAGGGGAAGTAAGCAATGACTAATTACTAATGGCTAATTTCGCAATTTTGTATGAAAAATTTTCTCCAACAACCAGCACTTTATTTGGTATTACTTGTAACTGGTTGTGCCACTAACACAGGTATTAGGAATGCTCAACAACCTGTATTACCAAACATACTGCCGCAATCAGATGCAACTATAGATGTCAATTATATAACTCGAGTTGTTCAAGAAGTGGGGCCAGCCGTGGTGCGAATTGACTCGACTCGGACTGTAGAAGTATCCCCAGACCCAGTATTTGAAAGATTTTTTCAGGGAGAGTTACCCACTAGAGAAGAAGTGCAACGGGGTCTTGGTTCAGGATTTATTACTACTGCTGATGGACTAATTTTTACTAATGCCCATGTGGTGGCAAATGCAGATACTGTTACTGTACTGTTAAAGGATGGTCGCCGTTTGCAAGGTGAAGTAGTGGGTGCTGATTCTGTCACAGATGTAGCTGTGGTGAAAATTCCGGCGACAGAATTACCGACAGTGAAGCTAGGTAACTCAGATAATTTAAACCCAGGAGAGTGGGCGATCGCAATAGGCAATCCCCTCGGATTAGATAACACCGTTACCCAAGGAATTATCAGTGCTACACAGCGTTCTGTGGCGGCTTTGGGTGTACCAGCCGAGCGAGTTGATTTTATCCAAACCGATGCAGCCATTAATCCCGGTAACTCTGGCGGACCTTTGCTGAATGCTCAAGGAGAAGTAATCGGGATGAATACCGCCATCATCCAGGGAGCGCAAGGATTAGGCTTTGCCATTCCCATCAACACGGCTCAACGAATTGCACAACAATTAATAGAAAAAGGACGCGTAGATCATCCATATATCGGGCTGCAAATGGCTCAATTGAGTCCAGAATTGCGTGAGAAAATTAATCAAAGTGATGTTGATATTCAAATTACTCAAGATACTGGTGTCATTGTTTTAGGAGTCGCCCGCAACTCACCTGCTTTTCGTGGCGGTTTACGTCCAGGCGACATTATTGAAACCATGAATAATGTAGCTATTCAAGATGTCAAGCAAGTACAACAACAAGTAGAAAATACCAATATTGGTAATCCCATACAAATTACTGTTAGTCGCAACGGTAGCCAACAGGTATTAACAATCCGACCAGAAGCATTACCGACAAAATAGGAAATTACTATAGTGACTTTTCATGTCATGTGGAAAAGTCCCCGAAAAATCTAACTTCTAAGCAACAGGAACTAAATAATTCCCGTAGGTTGGGTTGACGTAAGGAAACCCAACATCCTCTAGACTTTGTTGGGTTGCGCTATCGCTTAACCCAACCTACTTTTTCTCTTAAGTGAACCGTATTGGGATCAAAATGCTGTTAGGCAACTTGATAAGACTTGTGTGTACACCGTAGCCTAGTAGGAGAGAGACTTTTAATTTCTAATTTAGAAGTTAAATTTTCCACAGCTAACTCAAAAGACATATCTCAATTCTCTATCGTTTGCTAGAGGCAAAAAAATCACATTTATCTATACTTGCGGTGATATTTGCAACCCGTTTAAAATACCAATAAACCTTTTCTAATTACGAATTATCATGCAAGGATTTCGCTTAGGTTCTATTTTCGGGAGGTAAATCCCCATAAACCTGTCTTAGTTATTAATATTTTTCCTTATCCTCTGGATTGATTTTAAGCGCTGGTATCTTTTAGGCTAATATTAATCGCTACGACTTAATTACAGCCAATCATTTGCCTACTTGAATCAACGCTAACAAAATTTAGGTCAGGCAGCTTAATTTTTGACGCAATGATTGTAATGTTATTTGAAAGGGTTTTTTGGAGAAAATTTACCATTTTTAGGGCTGTATTCAGAGCAATCTTTCGCCTGTTCGGTGAGAACTAAAGAAGGTTCTACGGCACACTTGAGATAATGATTATTAGAGTAAAATCGACAATTGCGACAGGGTACTTGATGTAAAGACTTAATACTAAAGACCATTTTATGATCTAAAACAGTCCGAATTTTTTGTAGTATCAAGAAAAAAACTACCCAACTTAAAATTAAGGCAATTGGCGATAAAGTGAGAGCTATATCAGAGACATCTAAGCTATCTTGTTGTGGGGGTTCTGATCTAATTTCGCTCTGAATTACCTGACGCAATTTGAGATTATTAGCTACTTTATTTGGCAGGATTGGCTCGGAAGACATATTATTTAACCTCGGCTATCTAATTTTTGTGTGTTTGTTTTGATACAAAACTAATTGGTAATTTTAGAGCCACAATCTGTAATTAATTAAGTAAGTACGAAAATAGCCAATCAATAAGAAATTAAATTTTGATTAGCTTTTTGCAGCCTGAGAATATAGTAAAAATAGGTATATAGTAATACTTCCTCTATAAGTTGTAAAATTAAAGAAGACATAGAGGAATAAACCTCAAGCCCAGTCCCAGAAAGCCAAGCATAAAAAAAATCTTTCAAAAATGATTTAAAACTGCTATAGAAAATAAATAATTTATACTCTGGATAGTTAGTTATTTTTAAACTCTCCACTAGTATATTGGGGAAATTTCTAGCCGAGCAAATCATGAGACAACAGGTATTCTTAATTTTTGTTTGGTTAATTTAAGACAAAACCTGTATTTCCTTATGCTTCAATTATATGTTTAACAAAATATAATTTATCGTATATCTGCCGATAGTTTTGTTCATAATTTTTAATTATATATCCAAAGGAGTATATTAATAAAATGACTTATATTCACAGTGGCTCATGTTAAAATTTTATCCATTATTAAGTCTTTATTAAAAATATAATTACTCTTTAAGCCAGTTTGTAATTAAGTACTATATGCGGTAAAATTTGGAAGAATTAATGTAATTACATAGTATATAGGGGTATTATCATGTTGAGTATTGTTCTCACTTGGATAGTTACCAGCGTCAGCTTTTTGATTATTTCTCGACTTCCCTTAGGAATTGAAATTGATAATTTTGGTAAAGCCGCTATTTCTGCGGCTGTTTTTGGCATATTGAATGCCATTCTCTTGCCAATTCTCACTTTTTTTGCATTTCCATTTATTCTCTTGAGTTTTGGATTATTTTTCTTTATATTGAATGCCATCATTTTTGCACTAGCTGCTGCCTTAGTTCCAGGTTTTACCCTGAGATGGGGTTTTTGGAGTGCATTACTGGGATCTTTTACTTTAGCAATTGTGAATTCTATTCTCTTGAGTATTGTGCGGACAGCAGTATAAAATACTCTTTGCTGTTGAAATCAGAGTAAAGTCTGAATTTTTGATAACTAAAAAATAGACGTAAATGAGAAAATTTATGGCAAAATTTTTGCGAGGTAAAATAGGCTTTTTTCTTTCAGGATTGCTTCTGACAGTTCTGCTAATTTCTTGTCAAACAGTACCCAGTGCTGAATCACAACCTGCAACTCCTACCGCAACTACCACTACTACAAATTTCCCTCCTGTCGCTTCTCCTGATGGTGAACTGAGTGCGGACACAGCAAAATTACCACCATTACCCTATGATTTTGGGGCATTAGGCAAAGCTATTGATGCGGAAACGATGAAACTACATCATGATGCACATCACGCTAGCTATGTGAATAACCTCAACGATGCCTTAAAACAGGAGCCAGAATTACAAAAAAGAAGTGTAGAATCTTTGCTCCGGGATTTAGACAGTGTTCCCGAAAATATTCGGACAACGGTACGCAACAATGCTGGTGGGCATCTTAACCATACTATTTTCTGGCAAATCATGAGTCCTGATGGTGGTGGCGAACCAACAGGGGAAATTGCCCAAGAAATTAACCAAACATTTGGTGATTTTGCCAGCTTTCAAAAACAGTTTAACGAAGCAGGAGGCAATCGCTTCGGTAGTGGTTGGGTATGGTTAGTGCGTAACCCAGCCGGAGGACTGGAAATAGTCACCACACCTAATCAAGACAATCCCATTATGGATGGTGCGTATTATCCGATTATGGGTAACGACGTGTGGGAACATGCATATTACCTGAGATATCGCAACCGTCGCGCAGAGTATTTAAATAATTGGTGGAACGTAGTCAACTGGCCAGAAATCAATAGGCGATCGCAAGCTTCATTACAAACTGGTAATTAGGAAAAAAGCTGCTATGAAAAGTTTGTTAATGCACAGTCCTGTAGTCGTAGCAGCAGGTTGGATAGGGGCTTATATATTTATTACCGTTTTGCCCCTACTAATTTTGCTCATATATCGGCCGACAGGTAGAGAGTTTTGGACTGAATTTTCTGTGGCTTTGGGTTTCATTGGTCTAGCGATGATGGCGCTACAATTTGCCCTCACAGCCCGTATCAATCGCATAGAAGCATCCTATGGTGTTGATATCATTCTGCAATTTCACCGCTACATCTCTTTAGTAGCATTTGCCTTTATTCTGATTCACCCATTAATTTTGTTCGTGGTGCAGCCAGAAACGCGAGCGCTGTTAAACTTTTTTACAGCCCCTTGGCGTGCTAGAGCCGCAGTTTTAGGGACTTTAGCCTTAATTTTGTTAATTGTCACAACAATTTGGCGTCAACAGTTGAAAATTCCCTATGAACCTTGGCGCACATCTCATGGGATTTTGGCAGTCCTGGCAATTAGTTTGGGGCTAGCACATGGCTTAGGGGTAGGCTATTACTTAAATCTGTTTTGGAAAGCGGTTTTGTGGACAGCGATCGCGCTGACTGCCCTCTGGCTACTGATATATGTGCGTTTAGTCAAACCCATGTTCATGACCAAAAAGCCTTATCTCGTAGAAGAAGTACGTCAAGAACGGGGAGATGTCTGGACATTAGCATTAAGACCTAGAGGACACGAAGGTTTTCAGTTTCAGCCTGGTCAATTTGCTTGGATTACCTTGGGTATATCACCATTTCGGATGCGAGAACATCCTTTTTCCATGTCATCTAGCGGAGACAATACTGAACGCATTGAGTTTAGTATCAAGGCATTGGGAGACTTTACCAAAAGAATCAAAGACGTAACACCCGGAACCAAAGCTTTTCTTGACGGCCCCTATGGAGTTTTCACCACTGACAGGTATGAAGATACGGCTGGATTTGTCTTAATTGCCGGTGGTATTGGGATCACGCCGATGATTAGTATGCTATTAACCCATGCAGAACGCCAAGATGAACGCCCTTACATATTAATCTATGCCAGCAAAACTTGGGATGACGTTACTTTCCGTGAAGAACTGCATGAATTGCAGCAAAAATTAGACCTAACCGTTGTCCATGTCCTCAAAGATGCTCCAGAAGATTGGTCAGGGGAAACAGGCTATGTAGATAAGGAACTCTTAGGACGTTATCTACCCAAACGTAGAGGTACAAGGCAGTATTTTATTTGTGCATCACCCAAAATGATGGATCAGGTAGAAGCAGCGTTGCATCAACTGGAGGTTCCCACAACTAATATCCACATGGAACACTTTAATCTGGTTTAAAGACAAAGAGGTGCTGAGGTAACGTAGAGTTTTTGTAAATAGCCATTTCACGTGTTCCCTGTTCACTATTTTCCCAAAGTCCCATATTTGATTAAATTTGAATTATGCGCTACAGCATCATGCTTCAATTGGTGACAGGCATCACCACAATTTTAGTGGGTACTGCTGCCTTCTTTGCTTGGTTACAAACTCGTTCTTCTCCCAGAGAAACTACAGTCACACGCAATAGTGAGTATTTCACGTCGTATTACTTTATTTATTCTGTCAGTTCTGGCCGCGATCGCACTCATTTTGATTGCATCTCCCGCAGTCATCATCCCTCCACCTAAACCAATCCAGCCAGTCACCGTCTACGTCATTGATCAGGGTTTACATTCCCGATTAGTTTTACCCGATAATGACAACAAATTAATTCAATATGCTTATGGTGATTGGCGTTACTTTGCATTAAACCAGCAAAACTTGGGTAGTGGAATTGCTGCACTGCTGATTCCTACTCAGGGAACCCTCGGTAGAAGAGAATATCAAGACTTAGCCGAGATGAAGCAGACTCTCAATAGCAATAACAGTGTCCTGAGTTTTCCCGTAGCCCAACTTGACGTGATCCGGCTAAAACAATCATTGGATAAACGCTTTAATCAAAATATTTCCACCCAAATATTCAACCCGCTAAATAAAATGTACTTTGTGCAAGACGATTTAGATTACACCTTATACCACAATAGTAATCATGAATTAGTTGTATGGCTAGAAGCATTAGATTGTCGAGTTGAAGGCTTTGTTCTGTTAGCTGATTTTAAAATATCAGAATAAAAAATCGAGTCTTGGCGTATGAAATAATTTTATTTTTTCAACCTATACTACTAAGTAGGTAAACATAATTCAATATAAAAAAATTTGTTCGTAGTAAGCGATTTATCGCTCTCTTAGCACTTTTCAAAGAGATAGAGCCGCTGACTAAAAACTTTTATTTTATTAAGCCTTTCTATTTCATCCATAATGCTGATTGCATTTATGTCAGATAAATAGGAAAATTAGTAAGTTGAAAAATTTATAGAATTTAGCAAATTCAGTTATGTCTATGAAACTTACTAAAAAAAAACTGATATTCACCGCAATCTCTGGCGAGAACGTCTAATTGCCATTCTTGCTTTAATTAATTTGATGTTGGTGTTTTTTGATATCAGCTATCTATATGCACGGGATTTTTATTTACAAATTATCCCCAGTCTTGTGCAAAACTACGACCCAATTAAAGGTATTAAACCTCATCCAGAAACCGAGAATTATCTTCAGCAAGTAGAGACATTAGAAGCCCAAGTTATAGCCTCTGGCTTACCATCGCCTCAAGTAGAAACAGAATTAGCCCAATTACGTCTACTAAGTTTACAAATCATTGAAGATAATCCCTTTGCTGTAGCAGATAAAAGCAGTACTCTGGAAAAAATTCAAGACGAAATGCGTCAACGAACAGGAATTACTTCTGCTCGTAATGCTTTTGCTAATTTTTGGAGTCAAGCCTACCTTCAACAAGCTGGTTGGCAACAAGAAATTGATTTTTGGAATAGTGAAATTCGCCATTTGATTCAAGCAAATTATTATCGAGACATTAATAAATATGGTAAATTTATTGACTATTTTTGGCTAATTGATTTGCCATTTGTAGTGATATTTGCTTTAAACTTTTTATCGCGTACCTTTCAAACCAGTCGCCGCAATCCTCATCTCAATTGGTTAGAAGCAATGTTGCGCCGTTGGTATGATTTTTTCTTAGTGATTCCTGTAGCTCGATGGTTGCGAGTTATTCCCGTAACTATTCGTCTTTACCAAGCAGAATTATTAAATCTTGATCCTTTCAAGGCACAAATTAACCATGACTTTGCTGTGGGATTCGCCCAAGAAATGACAGAAATGGTGGGTGTTCAAGTCATAGATCAAATGCAAGACTCAATTCAACGAGGAGATGTTTCCCGTTGGTTGTTTCACCCAGAGTCTCGTCGTCCTTATGTACAAATAAATAACCAAAATGAAGCAACAGTGATTGCCAATCGCTTGGTAAAAGTTAGCATCTATGATGTTCTACCGCACATCCAGCCTGATATCGAAGCTTTAATACATCACACTATTGCAAGTACCTTAAATGAGTCTCCTGTATTCCGACAATTGCAAAATTTTCCGGGATTAAATCAATTACCTCATCAATTAACTGAACAATTAGCGGCAAATTTAACGCAATCTGCTTACACAACCTTAGTGAAAGCATTAGAAGACCCCGTTGGTGCAGAAATAACTGCTAAATTAACCAAGAATTTTCGGGAGATATTAGAGAACGAATTGCAGAAAAAGCATAATCTCCGTGAACTAGAACAATTACTTGTAGATATGTTAGAAGAAGTCAAAATTAATTACGTGAAAAATCTCGCAGAAGGAGGTATCGAAAAAGCTGTAGAAGAAGTGGAAAGTTTACAAAGAAAATTTAATCGTTATAGAGAGTAGGGAGTAGGGAGTAGGGAGTAGGGAGTAGGGAGTAGGGAGTAGGGAGTAGGGAATCAAAACAAGTGTTAGCAATTGTCAATTACATGAGGTGTGTATAACCTCTAGTCTCTAACCTCTAGCCTCTAGCCTCTCACAAAAGAGAAACGCTATTTTTTCATTAAAATTAAGATACCCATTCCATAATTCTGAAAAACTGAGAAAAAACAATGATGAATGTGGGATTTTTTAACAGGCTTCCTGTAATGCCCCTAGTACTACTCTGGTTAGCGTATGCTCTTTTGGGGTGGTATCTTGCTGCTCATCATATCATTTGGTTGACGGGAGCTTTTATAGTTACCCTAGCCATAGCAATCGTCCGTAAAAGTATTGCTTGGTTAGAGCGATTAGTGGAATTTGGCTCGAGAATATTGGTTGTAATTTTATTTTTAAGTTTATCAATCGCTTTGGTAGAAACTTGGTCAATTTTCTTCAGTCTCTTTCTCATACCTATAGCGACTACATTTTTAGCTGACTTAGAAATGCGTTTTGCTGGCTTCAATAAATTGGATTCTTTTTGGGTTTTAACTATCCTTGCTGTGTTTGGTTTAATTACAGGGGAAATGATAGACATTCTGATTTTCCCTAGCAGCAGATTTTAAGCATAATTACTCATTGATTTGATAGCGCACGATCTTCCTGACATGATCAATTGACATACCTAACTCTTGAGCGATCGCAGTCTCTAATAAGCTGATATCTGTCACCGGAACTTGAAAATTTCGGGTATTAGAGTCTGTAGTTTTAACTATTACTTGACTAAGTCCCCGATGGCGATCAATTTCCGCTCGAATCATCAATAAATGTATCGAGAGATGGAATTCTGGTCGGGTATCAGTCTGAAGTTTATTTACCGCGTTGTAAGGTCGGCTGAACACCTTTTCTGCAACTAGGTTACCACTAGACCAAAAGACAATACCCAAAAGAGGTAAAGGAAGCCAAAATTCCCATCCTAGAAAATTTAAGGGTTTCAGCAAACGACGTAAATACATAACTATGATCCTCAATCAGTAGTTAATACCAAGTTGCCTCAAAAACAGGACTTACGCCAGCAAAATTTGTCATTTTGACTAAAACAGGCTCCGTGTAGGATTCTCGTATCATGCCGGAGGCTCTAGCAATCCCAGAGTTATAGGCGATTACGTCGCTATGTACCCCTTGGTGAAGGCTAACACTAACGTAATAACGTAATTATATGAATTTTGCGTATGTCAGCAAAAATACTCACTCTCCAGACTGTTAAAAATCCTACTACTGGAGGAAGACAGATTGAGTTATTTTTTCTATCCTATAAAGAAGTAAGAGCAAAACTTGTGACGATGCGAATACTTTTAGTAGAAGACGATTTAGAACAATTAGAACCCTTGCAAACAGCGTTGTCACAAGCTGGACATATTGTAGACGGAGTAGAAGATGGTGAGATTGCTCAGTGGGTGATTAGCCAAAGAGATTATGATTTACTGATTCTGGACTGGATGTTACCAGAAATTAGCGGATTGGATTTGTGCCGTCAGTATCGACAAGCAGGGAAACAATCACCTATATTGATGCTGACTGCCAAAGATACCACTTTAGATAAAGTAACAGGTTTAGATGCAGGTGCTGATGATTACCTGGTCAAACCCACAGATTTATTTGAGTTACTCGCACGAGTACGGGCATTAGGCAGGCGATCGCCCCAGTGGCAAGGAGATATTCTGCAACTTGCCGACTTGGAATTACATACTTCTAATCTCACAGTCACAAAAGGGCAGGCATCTGTAGAGTTATCAACCCGTGAGTTTCAACTATTAGAATACCTCATGCATCACCCGCATCAAGTTGTCAGCCGTAATCAAATAGAACAAGCATTATGGGAATGGGGCAGCGAACCAGAAAGTAACGCTACAACAACACTAGTCCGCCGTCTTAGACAACGTTTGCAATTAGTAGATGCTGCTGATTGGATTGAAACAGTTTATGGTATGGGTTATCGGATTAATCCCAGGGAGTAGGAAAGAAGAAGCAAAATGTAGGGATAACCAATAACCAATGACCATTGATCAATAACCCAAACAGATGTTCAACCGTAGCCGTCGCAATTTAGCCCGTTGGTTTACTTTATCGATGGGAAGTATTTTGATCATGTTTGCCGGCACGCTGTACTATCAGGAATCGCTGCAACAGCTGGAGATTATAGATTCACTCCTCTACAAAAAAGCTAGGGTGATTACAGGAAATGTCAAGTACAAACCGCATCAGGGAAAGGAACAAGTCTTTCTGGGTAATGTCCCCCTGCTAGGCAATAACCCACCATCTCCAGATAGTGAAGTTGTTTATGCACGTTGGTACGATGCTGAAGGTCAACTGAAGCGGTTCTTTGGGCAAATTCCACCGGAAAAGTTAAGGGAAACTTTTGAATTTCAGACGATTAAACTTAGCAATGATCAGGATTCTTCATCATCAACAGTTATTTGGCTACGTCAAATCACCCTCCCAGTGCAGCATAATGACCAGGTAATCGGCTATCTGCAAATGGCACTACCGATGACCCGCGCTCAAGAGACTTTAAGAAAATTTCTGCTGTTGTTGGTATTTACAGTATTAATCGCTTTAGGCTTGACAAGCCTTGCGGGATGGTTCTTAGGAGGACTGGCGATGCTACCAATTCGCCATAGTTACCAACAACTCCAGCGCTTCACTGCTAACGCTTCTCATGAATTACGCGCCCCTTTGGCAGCAATCCTCAGTAATGCTCAGGTGGGCTTGCTAGCTCCCATTGATGACGGTGCTACTAAGCATCTGCGTTTAGAAAAGACTGTAGAAGTTGCCAAATCCATGAATACTCTCATTGGTAACCTCCTATTTCTGGCACGTCGGGCGGGGTGTTTAGTTCCAGAATCTTTGAGATATGTTGATTTGAGTGATTTGCTAGAGGAATTATTAGACTCCCAAACTATCAAAGCGGCTGCCCAGCATTTACATATAAAGAGTGATTTACCAAAACACTCAATTGTGATGGACGCAGATCCTGATCTCCTACGTCAAGCAATCATGAATCTCTTGAGTAACGCTTGTAAATATACACCTCCGGGCGGGAAAGTAGAGTTACGTTTATTTACTGATTATGGTCAGGTAGTAATTCAAGTAGAAGATAACGGTATTGGCATTCCTGCCGAAGATTTACCGCATATATTTGAGCGGTTTTATCGGGTGGATAAGCAACGCACACGTTCTGCTGGTGGTTTTGGCTTAGGATTGGCGATCGCTCAACAAATTGTCGCCGCCCATGACGGTCATCTTAGTGTTCGCAGTCAAGTAGGGCAAGGTTCTTTGTTTCAAATTGAATTGCCATTGACATGATACTAGCCTGTTACCTAAAGGATGATGGGGACTCAATTCCCAGACTTTACCCAAATTTGATCAAGGTCATTGATCTGACAATTGCATTTGTTGTTTATACTTGGTCATAGTTCAACTCAAATAGCATCAAATCAAAGCTCAAATACACTGCCTGAATTAGCTACCCTCCAGTTCACCTATGCAAAGCAGATCCCGACAAGAGATACAGGAGTTAGTACGCGAGCAGCTGCAAGTATTACTCGAACAAAAAAACTTTCAAGGCGCTAAGGCTTTGTTAGTTCCCGTCCAATTTGCAGATATTGCTGAAGCAATAGAAAGGTTACCAGAAGCTACCCAGGCGATCGCCTTTCGGTTGTTGTCTAAAGAAGAAGCGATAGAGGTGTTTGAATACCTCGATCCCAGTGTGCAGCAGACGCTATTAGAAGATTTTAAGCGTCAGGATGTACAAGAAATTGTTGATCGTATGTCGCCTGACGATCGCGCTCGCCTATTTGATGAATTACCTGCCAAAGTTGTCCGGCGACTATTACAACAACTCAGTCCGGTGGAACGGGACGCAACGGCTTTGCTATTAGGTTACACACCTAATACGGCTGGGCGCATTATGACTCCTGAGTATTTGTCACTCAAAGAAAATGTCACTGTGACTCAGGCCTTAGTCCAAATTCGTTCTTTAGCTAATTTAAGAGAAACCATTTATTACATTTATGTCACTGATGATGCTCGGCGTTTGACTGGCATTCTCTCTCTCCGGGATTTGATTATCGCTCAACCAGAACAAACTATTGGCAGCATCATGACTCGTGATGTGGTCTTTGTGAACACAGGTACAGACCAAGAAGAAGTTGCCCGGACAATTCAGCACTACGACTTTGTAGCAATGCCTGTAGTAGATACAGAGCAACGGCTTGTAGGAATTGTCACTGTAGATGATGTTCTGGATATTTTAGAACAAGAAACCACCGAAGATATCTATACCTTGGGGGGACTAGAATCTGGTGGTGATAATTATTTCCAAACTAACTTATTTACTGTTGCCCGTAAGCGCGTAGTCTGGTTATTAATTCTATTGGTCACTAATAGTGCTACGGCAGCGGTGATTACTAACCAAGAAGATATTTTAGAAAAGGTCGTTGCCTTAACTGCTTTTATACCCTTGTTAATTGACACAGGTGGTAACGTCGGAGCGCAGTCTTCCACCGTTGTTATTCGGGGTTTGAACACAGAAGATGTCCGTCCTCAAGAAGCTTTGGGCGTAATCAAACGAGAAGCGATCGCAGGTGTCTTGTTAGGAGGAATGTTAGGTGCAGTCGTAGTCATTTGGGCCTTTTTCTTGCAAGGAGACTGGGGCGTAGCCATTACTGTCGGCATTAGTTTATTTTCTATATGCATTTTAGCCTCAATATCTGGTTCCGCCTTGCCATTTTTGTTCCGTAAATTGGGGCTAGACCCTGCTTTAATGTCAGCACCATTCATTACCACAGCTGTTGATGTATTGGGAGTTTTAATTTATCTCAACACTGCTAGATGGATTTTAGGTTTGTAATCAAGTTGTGAGGCATGATATCCCATTAAATAGGAAATTATTGACTAAAATACATCTGTTGAAAACCGCCTGAAGATAGATTTTATGGCTGGTAAAATCATGCATGAGATAGACGACAAAAAAGATTTATACTATTAAATAAAAAGCCATTAATTATATATGTATATTTTATTTTTCTAATGGGCTGTTGTCACTTTTTGGTCACATTTATTGTTAATAATAAAAATATGGGAGGAATTGCTTACTCCTCAATACTTTTGCTTATTTGATCCAATTTATTCACATTAACAAAGTGTGAGTCAATAAATTGAGTTCAAATTCACACCTCTGATTCTAATTTACAACTAATAGACCACCTGAGAAAACTTGTACCAACTTCAGTTTTTGACCCATAACTCACAAGGATTCACCATGACTATTAATCTTGTCAATAAAACTGTTTCCTTCTTAGGTGTCACAGCTGCAATAGTTGGTTTAAGCGCATTTCCAGCTAATGCTGAAGGAACATCACAAACACTATCGGTTGTGGGTACAGATGAGACTACCTCAGCTGTTGACTTGCAACTAGAACCCAATACACAAACCATTCCCCAAGAGAACCCAATAGTTGAACAACCAGAACCAACTCCACTAATAGCGCAAGAAGTTGTACCTGGGACAGCTACCCGTTCAGGGCCTAGTTACATCGGCGTTGGCGGTAACATTGGCTTTGGTGGCGGAACAACCCTAAGTCAAGGTTCTTTTGCCGTGTTCAGCAAAGTTGGTTTGACGGAAAACTTTTCTGCCCGTCCCGCAGCTTTTTTTGGTGATAATACATTGTTTCTCATTCCTGTGACAGTTGACTTTCCAGTTCAAGCAGTCACAGATACAGGAGAACAACAACTCAGCATCGCTCCTTATGTGGGAGGAGGCGCTGCTATTTCCACAGGTAGAGACAGCACAGTCGGTTTTCTACTTACAGGCGGTGTCGATGTCCCCATCTCACCTGAATTCACAGCAACAGCTGGCGTCAATGTCGGCTTTATTGATGAGACAGAAGTAGGGTTGTTACTAGGGGTGGGGTACAATTTCTAAATTGAATGTAAGTGTTGAATTATGAATCCTGTTTAAGAGGTTTCCTGATGATTAAACGATACTTACTTCAGTTGACAATTGCGGCCATTGCAGTCACAATACCCATGCTGTCAATACCTGAAGTTGTGGCACAAACAACCCGGATTGTGGACTTGCAACGCCCTCAAGGTATGACAATTACTGGAAGAGTAGAAAGCATTGTTGGCAATAATTTTGTTCTCAATGATGGTAGTGGAAGAATTATTGTTGATGCTGGCCCTCGTTGGTGGCATCGTATTAATCTTTCACAAGGAGAACAAGTTACTGTCACAGGTGAATTGGGATCAAGGGGCGACGAATTTGATGCTTTTACTATTACTCGCGCTGATAAATCAGTCGTTAATATTCGTCCTCAAGAAGGCCCACCTCCTTGGGCTGGTGGTCCTCACCGAGTCCCACGACGCCAACAGTAGTGCTGAGTCGTGAGTTCTGAAAGTCTTGAGTATACCGAGGAAGATTTTTCACTCAGCACTCAACACTTATGAGGTATTAATGTGAGTAGCCAGGAAAACTACAATTCATTTGAGTTAGGAGCAAAACCCGAAGCAGCAGAACCTAAACCACTGTTGACATTACCAGATGCCATAGCAGTGATTGTTGGTATAGTCATTGGGGCAGGTATTTTTCAAACACCCGCCCTAGTGGCAGCTCAAGCAGGCAGTAATATAAATGTACTGCTATTGTGGCTGGCTGGTGGCATAGTATCTCTAGTGGGAGCGCTGTGCTATGCAGAATTGGCGACGGCTTATCCCAGCGTGGGGGGTGTATATTATTACCTTAAGCGATCATTTGGGCGAGAAGTCGCCTTTTTATTTGCCTGGGCAAGAATGACTGTAATTCAAACAGGTTCCATTGTGCTGTTGGCATTTGTTTTTGGCGATTATGCTTCTCAGATATGGCGCTTTGGTACATTTTCATCTTCTGTTTATGCAGCAATAGCGATCGCTTGCTTAACTGCTTTAAATATCCTCGGTTTGCAACAAGGTAAGTGGGCCCAAAACTTACTGACTTTGGCGAAAGTACTGGGTTTATTACTAGTAGTACTTTTGGGAATCACTGCTGTTCCTAACACCACAGTGCCTACAGAACCTGCAACCTCTGGAAATTGGGGGTTAGCAATGGTGTTTGTGCTGCTATCCTACGGGGGCTGGAATGAAGCAGCGTATATTTCAGCCGAAATACACAATAAGGAACGCAACATTCTGCGATCGCTACTTTGGAGTATTGGCATTATCACCGCCATTTACCTGCTGATTAATTTTGCTTACCTGCGGGGGCTAGGTTTAGCCAACATGGGTAATTCAGAAGCAGTAGCCGCAGATTTAATGCGTTCTCTGTGGGGTGAACCAGGAGCCTGGTTTATCAGCCTACTGATTGCTGTCTGTACTTTAGGAGCCATCAACGCCACAATCTTGACAGGCGCACGTACTAATTATGCACTCGGTCAAGATTTTTCGTTGTTTAGCTTTATGGGACGCTGGCAAAAAAGCAGCACTCCAGTCCGAGCCTACTTATTACAACTAGCGATCGCCCTAGCACTAGTTGTATTAGGCACAATCACCCGTGGTGGATTTGAAACAATGGTGGATTATACCGCACCCGTGTTTTGGTTTTTCTTCCTGCTATCAGGGGTATCGCTGTTCATCCTGCGAATGCGGGAACCACACATCCTGCGACCATTTCGGGTACCGTTTTATCCTTTAACGCCATTACTATTTTGTGCGGTTTGCGGCTACTTACTTTATTCCAGCATGGCTTATACCGGTGTGGGCGCACTTGTAGGCGTTTTAGTTGTAGTAGCCGGGATTCCCCTGTTGTTTTGGAATCGCCACCGTCAAGGGAGATGAGGGACATGGGGACATGGGGGACATGGGGACTTGGAGAAAAAACTTCCTAGCCTCTAGCCCCTAACCTCTAGCCTCTTCCCAAAACTGATCACTGAAAATTACACGCTTTCGACAAAGGAGAAAAATCATGGACTTTAAAAAAATCCTGTTTTTAGTGGCTACAGGAGTTAGTTTGACAAGTCTTGGAGTTGCAGGATGCACAACACAAGAGCGGGACTTTGAAGCAGGAACAGAACCTCCTACTTTGGCTGGACAAACTGAAACCCCTGCCACAACTCAACCTCAAGAACGCCCTGGTGATGTGCCTTATGTACCCACACCTCAGTCAGTAGTAGATGCCATGTTAGAAGTGGCACAAGTTAATGAAAACGATGTCCTGTATGACTTGGGTAGTGGTGACGGACGCATCGTCATAACAGCTGCTCAAAAGTTTGGTACTAGAGGCGTAGGTGTAGATATTGACCCCGAACGGATAGCAGAAGCTAACCAAAATGCTGAACAAGCCGGGGTGACTGATCGCGTACAATTTGTCCAACAAGACTTATTTAAATCAGACTTTAGTGAAGCCACAGTAGTAACACTTTATTTACTACCCGATATCAACGTGAGACTCCGCCCTCAGCTATTGCAGCAACTCAAACCTGGAACTCGCATTGTCTCCCACGCTTTTGACATGGGTGAGTGGCAACCAGAGCAAACATTAAATGTGGATGGCCGGACAGTTTATTATTGGGTCGTACCTGAAGAAGTACCAGCCAATTTGCAATAAGTATTATAGGGAGTAGGGAGTAGGGAGTAGGGAGTAAGGGGGAAGATTTTCAATGAGTACCAACATCTTTGTTTTTCATCTCCCTCATCTTCCCTATCTCCCAATCGTTCTAATAAAGAATCATGAAAGGATTAAAAGGAAAAAACGCTTTAATTACAGGTGCAACTTCAGGTATTGGCAAGGCGATCGCTATCAAATTGGCCCAAGAAGGTTGTAATATCGCTATTAATTACCGCAGCAGCCCTGAACCTGGTTTAGAAACTGAAGAAATGGCTTTGAAAAAGGCCTGTGGAGATATAGATAATTGTGGTGTGAAGTCGCTGTTGGTAAAAGGCGATGTCTCCGAAGAGTCAGATGTTGTGGATATGGTCAACAGTGTAGTTGATTCATTTGGTAGTTTAGATATTTTGATTAACAATGCAGGGATTCAAACAGAATGCCCATCTCATGAAGTAACTACCGCAGACTTCGATAAGGTGCTGAATGTTAATCTCCGGGGTGCTTTTATTTGCGCCCGTGAAACTATTAAACACCTCCTATCTCAAAATATTCCCGGGACAATCATTAATATCTCCAGTGTCCACGAAATTATTCCCAGACCAAGTTATCTCAGCTATTCTATTAGCAAAGGTGGGATGGAAAACCTCACCAAAACCCTAGCATTAGAATACGCCAAGCAAAATATCCGCGTAAATGGCGTGGCCCCTGGTGCTACCGTTACACCAATAAATGATGCTTGGATCAATGACCCAGAAAAAAAAGAGAGTGTAGAAAGTCATATTCCCATGAATCGTGCTGGTACTACCGACGAAATGGCAGCAGCTGTCGCTTTTTTAGCATCCGATGACGCAGCCTACATCACTGGTCAAACTTTATTTGTTGATGGTGGACTGACTTTGTATGCTGATTTCCGAGAAAATTGGTCAGCTTAAATAGCATTTATCTGGCTAAAATATGTCAACTAGAGAGAAAGACTCAAAACGAACTCAAAGAACCAACAAAAATCGCTTATTGTATTTGGGCGGTGGCATTGTTACTTTCATCATGCTCGTTTTGGGCTTTCTCTACCTGCGAGGATTTTTCCGCCAAGAAGTGGAGCATGAGATTACTAATGTTCCCAGTGTGGACGATCCTCGATTTCCCTTATTAATAGTCGGATTAACTGATGCGATCGCTACCAATGGTGAATTAACTGGGTTTTGGGTAGGGCCAGATGATATTTATGCAGCTCGCAATCAAGCAATTCGCAATGCCAAACGCACGATTCACTTTGAAACATACTACATGACCCCCGGAAGGCGTGCCGATGATTTTGCCGCTGCTTTAATCGAACGTGCCCAAGCCGGAGTTAAAGTACAACTTTTGGTAGATGACTATGGTACAAGTTCTATTACTAATGAATATTGGCAAAGATTACGACAATCCGGTGCAGAAGTTAAATTCTTTCGTGAATTTGATTGGCGATCGCCCCTAGACTACAATTCTCGTACCCACCGCAAATTATTATTGCTAGATGGACAACAAGCAATGTTAGGTGGTGCAGGAGTTTCTGATAAATGGGATGGTGATCCGGATATAGGTGATCGCGCTCCTTGGTTAGAACTGGAAGTGAGTTATACAGGAGAAATTACCAGTATTCTGGAAGGCCTATTTATGCGGAATTGGGCTTATGTGGGCGGAACAGTGGATCTGGGACAAGACCTAATTCAGTCACTGTCAGAATCAGGAACACCACTATATATTACAGATAGTACTTCCAAGCTAAATGAATCAACAATTAGGATGCTATTTCAAGTTAGCTTTCTTGCAGCTAGAGAACGAATTTGGATTAGTAGCCCTTATTTTGTACCTGATGTTAATACACGTAATGTACTGATTCAAGCCAAACAAAATGGTATTGACGTGCGTGTTTTGACGATGGGAGAAAAAAATGATAAGCCACTGGTGCATTTGGCATCCCGCGAATTATATGGCGAACTTCTACAAGCAGGAGTGCAAATTTGCGAGTATCAACCAAGTATGAGTCATGCCAAAATAGCCTTAATTGATAATCAGTGGGTGAGTACGGGTAGCGCGAATTTTGATCCACGTAGTTATATGCACAATGACGAATTAAATGTTTCGACCAACAAGCCAGAACTCATCACAAAAATTGACAATTTCTTTGTAGATGCACTAGCCAAGAGTAATTGTATTACACATTCACAATGGGAAAATCGGCCTGTGACAGAACAAATTCGTGGTCGTTTTGGGTTACTGTTTAAACCTTTACTATAACTAAACCTCTGCAAGGTGGTAATAAGGAAGGGGAAATTAATCCCAAAATTGGTATAGATCCAGGACTTACGTAACCAACTACGTATTTCCGTCATTGCGACCGTAGGGAAGCAATCTCAAAGCATTGATTTTCGTGGCGAGTGGTAAGTCCTAAGATCAACTAAACATGCCACCAAATATATTTATAAAATAATATTTTTCCTCTCCTAGAAAGATGCGCTTACAAGACGCACAATGCGAGATTGATTTTTATTCCCTACTCCCTACTCCCCACTCCTCACTCCCTTCCTAAAATGTTGAATTTTGAATACTTAAACCATGACACGTACAATTGATAAATATCATCAACTAGATCCAGAAGCCTGGAAACTACTAGAAGAATCCATATTTTATTACCAAGGAAAACCCGTTGGCACTGTAGCAGCCCATGATCCAGAATTAGACGCACTCAACTATGACCAATGTTTCTTCCGAGATTTTGTGTCTTCAGCTTTGGTGTTTCTCATGGAGGGAAAACCAGAAATTGTCCGCAATTTCTTAGTGGAAACCCTAAAAATGCAAAGCCATGAAAAATACATGGACTGCTTTGAACCAGGGGAAGGATTAATGCCTGCCAGTTTTAAAGTAGTGCATCATGGTGATGAAGAAGTTTTAGTTGCTGATTTTGGGGAACATGCGATCGCTCGTGTCCCGCCCATTGATTCTTGTATGTGGTGGCTAATTCTGCTACGGGCTTACGAAAAAGCTACAGGTGATGTAGAACTGGCTCGTCAACCAGACTTTCAAGCCGGAATTAAGTTAATTTTGGATCTTTGTTTGGTGCATCGGTTTTCCATGTACCCCACCATGTTGGTTCCCGATGGCGCATTTATGATAGATAGGCGCATGGGAGTCTACGAACATCCACTAGAGATTCAAGTATTATTTTATGCCTCCATGATTGCCGCTAGAGAATTTTTAGTTCCAGAAGGCGATGGCGAAGAATACATCAGTAAAGTGAATGGCCGCTTAGGTGCTTTGAAGTATCACGTCCGTAACTATTACTGGATAGACCTCCAGCGATTAAGCGAAATTTATCGCTATAAAGGTGAAGAATTTGGCAAAGAAGTCGCCAACAAATTCAATATTTACGCAGAAGCTATTCCCCATTGGTTAACTGAATGGTTACCCGAAGATGGCGGATATTTAGCAGGTAATTTGGGCCCAGGACGCATGGACTTTCGGTTTTTTGCTCTGGGAAATCTCATGGCTATTTTGTCTTCGTTAGCCAGCGAAGCAGAATCTCAAAGCATCATGAATTTATTTGCTCATCGCTGGGAAGATTTAATCGGTCAAATGCCAGTGAAAATCTGCTATCCCGCCTTAGAAGGTGAAGAGTGGCGCATGATTACCGGATGTGACCCGAAAAATAGGGCTTGGTCATATCACAATGGCGGTAACTGGCCCGTCTTGCTGTGGTTATTTGCCGCCGCCGCCGAAAAAACAGGTCGAGTAGAACTAGCTCAACAAGCGATCGCCGTGGCTAAACAGCGGTTAATTCAGGACAAATATCCCGAATATTACGATGGTAAAAATGGCCGTCTCATTGGCAAAGAAGCACGGCTTTATCAAACTTGGAGTATTGCGGGATTGATAGCAGCAAAACAGTTTATTGATAACCCTGAGCATTTAAAACTGATCACTTTTGATGAAATTAGTGATAGTCCAGGTTGTCGTCTGTAGATTGTCGGCTGATTCAATTCTTAAACCGGAAGTATTGTGCATTTAACCTGGTCTTCATCATCGTACTGTAAGCATTAAATAACTGTCAGTATCCAGCTGAACCACCAGGATATCAAACGGAGTTAGACCAATGCACAGTCCACAAAAGACTCAGCTTACCCAAGTTGCCATCGCCTTCACACTTGCGGCGGGATTAATTGCGGCGATCGCCTCGCCATCCACGGCGGGGACTTTTCGCGTTAATCCCTACCTACAGCAACCATCCACAGATGGCATGTATTTTACTTGGTTCACGGAACAAGATACGGCTGGTACCCTGACAATAACTGGGCCTAGTCTGAACAATCCCCTGACATTTACCAGTGTCCCTAATTTGCAGCCAGAACTTGCCTACACCACTGCTGAGAAAAACCAAAATATTCCTGGACTCACCCCAGGCTCTTGGTTACTGAGTGACAACAACTATAAACATGCTGTGGATGTGCGGGGACTACAGGCGGGAACAACTTATGAATATACAGTCACCCAAGGGTCGAGTATATTTAATTCCAACTTTAAAACTGCTCCCAGCAAAGACGACTGGACTAGCATCCGTTTTATGGCCATGGCCGACAGCGAAACCGAACCACTAGGACGCTCTACCTACCGTGAATGGCAACCGGGCGCTTTAGCAGCTAACTCGGCCATGCGCCCAGATTTAAATGATAGTCAATGGGCTAACACCTTCGGCACAGCAGGTACTGGTGGGTTACAAACCCTACGTTATGCGTTGACAGAAACCGAAGGTTACAAACGCAACTTAGAAATAGTCAACAGCCGCCAACCAGACTTTTTAGTTATGCCCGGCGATTTAGTCCAAGGCGGTGGCTATCAACCTGGTTGGGATGAATTTTTCCGCCACAATGCCGGCGAATTTGACAGTGGACTTTCTAGTTATCCAATAATTCCCGCCCTGGGTAATTGGGAAAATTTCGGCGCACTCAATGGCGGTTATGGTACCGACGCTGATGGGCGTTTTGGCCCGAAGTTTGGCCGTGATAAGTATCATGTATACTTTGATGCCCCCGACAACGGGACACCAGAACATCAAGACAACTACTATCGCATCGACTATGGCCCCATCACCATCATCACCTTAGACAGTTCTAACGGTGAACCAGATGATCGCCGGAGTAACTATGGCGGTGAAGAACAACCACCTAAAATCAGCGGGCGCGATTACACGGGCCCTGGTACCGATACCCAAGAAAACTACACCCGCGAACAGTATGAGGCGGCTGGTGGCACTGATCTGGCAGACTTCAACCCTGGTAGTCCCCAGTGGAATTGGGCAGAAGCACAGTTAGAAGATGCCCGGAACCAAGGTCAAATGATCTTCGTGCAGTTCCATCATGCACCTTATAGCAGTGGTGAACATGGACAACCAATGAACCATGAATTATCCACAGGTCAAGGTGGTACACCCATGCGCCAATATCACAGTATGTTCGAGCAATACGGAGTTTTAGCTGTATTATCTGGGCATAGCGAAATGTTTGAGCGTAGCTTTGTGGATGAAAACGGCGACGGCATCGGTGTACATTACTATGATGTCGGTGTAGCTGGTGACGGCTTACGTGGAGAAAAACGCGATGGTTCCAGCTTGAGTGACCCCCTACTGAAATACAACAGTTTCAGCAAATGGACTGCTGACCAAAACGCAGGTGAATTTTGGCAAGAAATGGCAGGTGCTTTGCAATTAGTCGATGGCGGCAAACACTATGGTCATCTAGAAGTAAATGTGGAACGAGTTGGTGAAGGGGAAAGCGGTTACGCCAAGATTACACTGTTGCCAGTATATAGCTTTCCTCTCCTCGATTCAAACTATAATCTGGTACGTACCGAGCGCCGTGTTTATGGTGATGAGATTACCCTACTAGCTGGTGTCGATGGGCAAATCGTCAAACCAGTTCCAGAACACAGATCTATTCTTGGGTTGTTGGCATTGGGATTTTGTACAGCCGCAATCAAATTTCCTAAAAGCCGTAAAACAAAGCCTGTTGTTTAAACGTAGGCGGGTTTGCTCTGTATAGCCGTTACTTCCAGTCGCCTGGTACAAGACGTCAGTTAATGCCACTGTGTTTTGAGGAATTTTCCCTACTACCGCAGTGGCATTCGCTTTTATGGCCATACAAACTTATACAATTTTTGCCAACACTGAATATCACAGAGAAATTACAGAACCCAGATTTCTAAAGGAATTTACCCTCAAAAGTCGTAAATTTCATATCCAAAATTATCTGAGCTTATTGAAAAAATATCCAAATAAAGACTATTATTCTCAATAAGCACTTATAGTTAAAGACTAATTGCGACTATGTATACCACGACTTCATTAAAAGCAGAACTAAATGCCAAAGGATGGAGACTAACTCCACAGAGGGAAATAATTTTGCAAGTGTTTCAGAATCTCTCGCGGGGTAAACATTTGAGTGCGGAAGATGTCTTCGACTTGCTAAATAAGCGTGGCGAGAATATTAGTTTATCTACCATTTATCGCACTCTCAAGTTAATGACACGTATGGGTATTCTCAGAGAGTTAGAGTTAGCAGAAATACATAAGCACTACGAATTAAATACTGCTTCTCCTCACCACCACCATCATATGGTTTGCGCCCAATGTAATATGACCATTGAATTTGAGAACAATTCCATCCTCAAGCAAGCATCAAAACAGGTAGAAAAATCGGGATTGGAATTAATCGACTGTCAATTAACAATTTATACTATCTGTCCGGAGGCAGTACGCCGGGGATGGCCGGCAATTATGCCTAGTGATTGGCAATGTTCTGGAGCAATTCGGGCAAATCAATCCTCAGATATAGATGAATGAGGACTAGGAACTGCTATTGCCAGAAGCTACCCTTTAACACCACTACCAGTTTCTGTGGGTACAATGTAGCGCTGTAAAAATAAAAATAATAACAGTACTGGGGCAATAGAAATTATTGAACCAGCCGCTACTAAACGCCAATCTAGAGAAAATGTACCTGCTAATTTTGCTACTCCCAAAGGTAGGGTATATAAGCTTTCATCTTGGATGACAATTAAAGGCCAAAGAAAGTCACTCCAAGCACCAATGAAGACGAAAATAGCTAAGGTTACCAATGCCGGGTGAATAGCTGGTATCATCACAAACCACCATAAGCCCAACTCAGAACTGCCATCCATCCGGGCGGCTTCTTCTAATTCTTTGGGTACACCCATAAAAGCTTGCCGCAGTAAAAAAATGCCAAAAGCAGAGGCTAAACTGGGAAAAATGATACCAAGATAAGTGTTTCGCAACCCTAGCTGGACTGTCAAAATATACAAAGGAATCATCACGATTTGAAACGGAATCATAATCGTGGCGACGATGGCCATAAAAATTGAGTTTCGTCCGACAAATGACAATCGGGCTAAGGGGTAAGCCGCTAAAGCACAGAAGAATAAATTTAAGCCTACTGTCAATATTGCGACTAAGGTACTGTTATACAAGTACTGGGCAAAAGGTAGAGATTGCCAAACCCGCACAAAGTTATTCAGTGTTGGTTCACTAGGTAATAACTGCGGTGGTGACTGTAAAATATTTTCTGTGGGTGATTTTAAAGCTGTACTGATGAGCCACAGCAAAGGAAACAAGGTCAACAAGGCGATCGCAGCTAATAAAGCGTAGATGAAGATAGTTTTTAGCCGGGAATTTCGCATTTTCGTTAAATATTTTTCTGCGCTAGGACTGGTAAGGTAATGATAAACCCTGTAGCTGCAACCGGTGTGGAGTTAACGGCAATTTTTTAAATGCCGGGGTTGACTGACCTTAAAATTAGACAAGCAACCTTCCAGATAAGGACAGTCTTCACACTTCATTTCTTTCCCTGGATTGGCACAGCCACAGGGAGGATTTATGAAACATTCAGCAGGTTCACGGGGAGTAGAATACTTTTTAAGTATTAAATTTAAAGCTGCTTCTTGTAGACAAAAAATGATATCTTTAACCATAAAAATATTTAAAATAAATTTGTTATCAAATGGTTAATAATTAGCTGATATATATAAAAAATCAGAAATTAAAAATCAATATAAATTACCTAAAAATCTCTATCTTTTTAATATATATGGTAAAGTTTAAACGACAGACCACCGATTCCAGGCTGAAATTTTATCTTCTACTATAAATTCTCTTTTCTCAGAGTTGGCACTTTCAGCTACTAAAACTTTCAAAGTTACAATCTGTATATTGTTAATAACTTTATGTCCGTAACCAATAACTTTCCCTAAATGCCCTGTTTGTTGATTTAGTACGTAGTCACCAATGGTGAATATCATGGCATTATTAAAACAAATTAGTAAATATATACATAATTATTTGTACGTTTTCATTCTCTATAAGCTAGTCAAGAAAAACCTCACACTTGGACTATGTTTTCTTTCTATCTTAAGTAATATTTTTTTTACAAGACTTTATTCCTTTCGATATATAGGATGACTATTTGATTTTTGAACCAACATGTAGTGGACTGACACGCCTAAATTAGTGAAAAAAATTGTAGATTGGGTTAAGGCTTTGCGTTCGCGTAGCGTGCCGTAGGCAAACCAAACGCTGCCAATAATGTTGGGTTTCCTACGTCAAGCCGACCTACATCTAATACACTATGTTAGCTGTGTCAGTCCACTACGTATTTTTTCAGAAATCAAACCGGATTTCTATAGTAATCCTCTATGAAATTAGTTAAATTAACTAATTCCAAATACTGACTCGACAGTTGATTTAATGGAATCCCTTGCATCTCTAAAACCTTGAGCAATGGGATGTTTTGCCTGTAAAAATACACGCGCACAATTACGTCCTGGCATTCCGGAAATTGAACCACCTGGATGTGTCCCCGCACCAGTCAAAAATAGATTTTCAATTGGTGTTTTGTAATTAGCTAATTCTGGCAAAGGACGGAAAAACACCATTTGATCTAATGTCATATCAACATGGTAGTAATTTCCTTTATATGCGCCTAATCTTTCTCCCAACTCGGCGGGACTTTCTACACGACGAGCAATAGTGGCTGTTTTTACATTGGGGGAGTAATCTGCTAATTTATCAATCACCCTGTCTGCAACTTTGTTTTTTAATTCATCTGTCCAACCCGTACCTTTTAAACCTGTGCCTTCTGCACCCGCTATTTGATAAGGAGCAAAAAACTCAATCCATACAGTATGTTTTCCTGGGGGGGCTAAACTTGGATCAAGGGCGCTAGGTATGACCACATACATTGATGGGTCTGAATCAGGGATTTCGCCCAAAGTACATTTACTATGGGCCTGTTCAACGTGAAGAACAGAATCTGCAATCAAAATAGACCCAGTAAGATATTCATCTTTGTGTTCGTGGTGTGGAAAGTGCAGAGGTTCATCTAATGCTAAATCTATCTTGAGAATAGTTTCGTTGTTGTTGACAATGCGGCGTTCTAATCTTTCCCATAAATCTGGGTCTGCTGCATCGATATCACTCTTATCAGTCATTTGCAAGAATAACCGCTTGGCATCGATATTAGAAATTACACCGTACTTAGCACGATATTCGTGACCACCCGCTATTCTTACGCCTGCTGCTTTGCCATCATCAATTAAGACCTTTTCTACATGCTGGTCTGTGAGAATTACGCCACCTTTACTTGTGACCAAATTCACCAAGGCTTGTACAAGTGCGCCAGTTCCACCGCGGGGTCTGGCCATACCAGGGTTATGACGCATCGCCATCATAATTGCACCAATGGCAATGGTTTTTTGCGACGGTGGCGCACCGAGCTCTGCTGCTAACCTTGCTAGTGGTGCTTTGAGAAATTCTGAATCGAACCACTCGTTCAGTAAATCTTCAGAGCTGGTCAGCATATTACGCACAAAGTCGAGGGTTTTATTCGGTGAACCAATGACTGAAAATAAATCTTTCAGTTTTTTAATATCATAATTGCCAAAAATATCTACAACTGACTTTGGTGGTGCATTAAACATGGGAATCATCGCACCCAAAGCTCGTTGCCAATAGTCTGTAAATTCTGCATATTTTTTAGCATCTCTTTCACTGTAACGGGCAATTTCTGCACAAGTTTTTTCCAGTGATTGATGTGCTAAGAAATATTTGCCATCAGGATGAGGACAAAAAACAACTGGGTCACAGTACAAATATTCTAACCCGTATTTTTCCAATTCTAATTCTTCAACAACTGGCCCCAAATGAATAAATTCGTGGTCGATGGCACACAAATTAAATTTAAATCCTGGTGCAGTTTCTGGTAAGCATTCTTCAGTAGTGGCAGCACCTCCGGGAACTGAACGTTTTTCTAATAGCAGGACGCTATACCCAGCTTTTAGCAAATAAGCGGCGCAAACTAGACCGTTATGTCCAGCCCCAATAATGACAACATCGTACTCTTGCATGTTTGTAACAAATAGATTATTTAATACTATTATAAATTGTTGTAATTAATATTTTTCTAAGATTTAGCAGTTATTTAATATTATTGATTATTTCTATTTGTGATTCCGATATTTGTTTGACGTTAGCTTCTATTAAAAGTATCAAGCTTGCTTCTAAAACTTGCATATCGATGATTCTAAATGCTATATCTTCCCACTTAAAATATGGTAAATTTTCTAGTTCTTGGATTTTTTGGCTCAATGCTAAAATTAGTTCTACAGAAATTCCCTTTCCTTCAGTACAGGTAACACTTTCTAGCATTATAGGTTGAGAATTAGTCCTGGGGTGAAGAATTACCGTGGCACCGAACAGATGAGTGTTTTTTGGAGATTTTATTAGTAGTTTTGCATTCAATCCTATTTTGCCATTTCCAGGTAAAAATAATTCGATGTTTTGCGGGTCAAAACTGATTATTTCACCATCCATATCTAACTGAAAATTTTGTGCCAAGCTGCGCGTATATTCTGAAGTCAAAGCGCGGTTAATATCCGCTGTGGTGAGTACAATACGAGCAATGGCATTGACTGGCTCATTTAGTTCAATTTGACCAAAAATAGCACTTAAGGGATTAATAGCAATACTATCTGTTTCCAGTTGTATTTCTTGCACGCGAATATTTGGTTGGATTACCAATCCTTGACCTGTAATGGAAACCCCATCTGCTTGTCCCTGAAGCATTTGCAAGATATCAGTTTGTATATCTACATCAATTTTTTCAGATCCATCTAGTTTCTCAGATAGCCTGCGTTTAGCTTCTTGCGATAGTAACTGTTCCTCTAAGGTTTGTTCGTCACTCATGAATTATTAATTTACTGCATCCTATTATTGGTTAATTTAAACGTTGGACACTCTTGAGTGTATCTACAGGAAGATATATGCAAATATGAGTAGATTCAAAATAAAATCAGCACTTACACCCTAAAAGAAAGCAGTCTCACAAACCAAGCTGTGATTAGCAGGCTACAAAACATTCATTTTTCATGATGTCGAGCAAAAGAAATATTTGTTATAAGTAGAAATACGTTATTACGAAAATCCTAAATTTGACGTTGATATATTTTGCTTAATTGCTGATAATATCCAAAAAATACAATTTTCCAGTCTTTTATGTAAGGATACCTGCGGTATATACATAACTAGTAAAAAATTTTTATACCCTTAATGGTTACAAAGTGCTTGTCACTTGATGAAATAATCTTCCTGGAAAACGGGAAAACTATGGTTACCCCCGAATGGGGAAATTTCCATGTAAGTCCCCAATAGGAACATGCTCAAAAAATCTCTATTTAATCGTTTGATTTTGCCTTTTTCTCTAGTTCCCTGGCTGTGCGTGGGAGTATTGTTTGACTCCAAAGCTGAGGCGCTACCAGGCTACAGTACAGAAGAAGTAACTACCTGGATTAAAGCACATCCTACACTCCGTCCTAGACCTGGCGAGAAATTGTTTATCCAGAAAAGTGATACCGCTGCTCAACGATTCACCTTTCAAGCATCTGTGTTACCTCCGGGTAGAGTGGCATTAACTCAAGACCGGAGCCGGATTCGTAATGAACGCCTGACAATGTATGATGCCATTAACGGTATGACTTTTCAGCGTCTCCAGGAATCTTTGCGGGTAATTTATGGCTTGGATATCTATCAAGACTTTAATCGCGCTCAAATAGTATACGAATATCCTAACCAGAGTGCCATTAACTCGGCTCGTATGGCTAGAACGCCTATTAGGGAAGCTTTACGAGGAGAATTACGAGTAGGCGATCGCTATGCCTATTGGCTGGAAATTGCCCAACCCCAAGGAGGTAAAGCTTTCACAGGTCAGATGACGGTTTTACTCAAAGCTGACCTTGATAAGTTGGAATCTGAATTGCGAACTCGTTAAATATTTGGCGTTTGCTGTGGGTTCGGCTGAACCCAGCCTGCGGCAAGTCGCCAAGTCACCTTATAATCCTCCTAATCCCACAGGAGAAGGGGTTTGCCAAACACCAGAAAAGATGCTTTCGGTAGCTAAAGAAATTCTGAGTAAATCTTCCTTCAATAGAGGTGGCCAATCAACTCCTGCTTTGCGCCCAGCGACAAATATCTGTTGCGCCTTGACACCTAGCTGATAAAGAGCAAAAGCTAATTCTCGGTCGAGATTAGGTGCATCTTTTATAGATTCAAACACCACCTTCAACGCTAACAAAATCGAAGTTATCTGACCGGGTACTGGTGGTTTTCCCAGTTTCATTCGCATTAATAAAGCATCTGGGTTTTCCTCAGTTGTTAATGTCTGGGCTACGAGGAGTTTGCGAGCTGTTTCGTAATTCATGTATCCAGCTTATCTTAGTTGATAGCACAGCAAGAGTACCTACATCCAAGTTACTATGAGGATGTCACTTACAGTGTTTTTCGGTGGGTGCACTCTAGAGGTTAGAGGCTAGGGACTAGAAAAATATACTCATTTATATATATGACTTCTATTTAATTATTGAAAAAACTCTGTATACCTCAGATCTTGCACCTAGCCCTGGCGATTAAAAAGATGCCTCCGGCACGCTACGCGGTAAGCGCAGCTATGCCCTTTAGGGCTTTACGCGGCTATACAAACCAAGTCCGCCTGCGCGGACTCACGAAAAATCAAGGGTTTCCAACTCGCGTAGGCGGTCTTTCCTGTGTAGCCGTGACTTCCAGTCGCCTGGTGCAAGATGTAAGATACTCAAAAAATATTCTTTCCTACTCCCCACTCCCGTACCCTTCGGGAAGCTACGCTAACGGCTGACGCTCACGGCGAAGCCTACTCCCTACTCCCAGCCTACGCAAATAATTTTAGAAATCAAACCGGATTCCTATATGTGCGAAGATTCTGCTTCTATTTGTCTGACAACTGTTAATGCTGAATAACTGACTCCAGCGGTACCTTCTCCGGGATGGGTAGAGTCACCCACTAACCACAAATGCTTGATGGGTGTACGATTGGCAAAGCCAAAGGGGCCAAAGGTGGGTATTCTTTGACCTATACCGCCGACGATACCGCGATCGCGCGCTGTGTAATGAGCAAAGCTCCGGGGTGTGGCGGCTTCTACATGAATGATGGTTTCTGGTTTTAAATAAAAATATTGCGCCAGACGAGCGATCGCATCTTCTGTATACTTCTGTTTGAGTCCTTGATAATTGTCGGTAGACCACCACGGTGCAGGATCGACAAAAGTTGAAGCAATAATTGTCGCCTTCCCTTCTGGTGCGCGTCCATCTCCCGAATGACTGACGGAAACAAATAAAGAATTATTTTCGCCTATGGGGCCATTGGCATCATACATAAATTGCAGGTGTGGTGGACAATCCAATGGTATGGCGCTGGCATCTACACCCAAATAAACTACAAATGCACCCGACGCTTGGGGTAATTTTTCCACACGATTTTTATACCCGGATGGTGCTGTTTCGCCCAATAGTTGCACTAAGTTCTGCACTGTGACGTTAGCCACTACATGATCTACAACTTCTGTCGAGACTTCCCCTGTTTGCTGATTTCTGATGACCACAGCATGGGCTTTGTTTTTTTCTACTTTGATTTGTTCTACAGTGTGGCGCATGAATAATTTACCGCCATCTCTCTCTAAGGATGCAACCAGGCGATCGCTTAATACTTGCATACTACCTTGGAGGTGAAATAACCCTTGGGGTAATTGCGAGACACTCAACGCCGTTGCAGCGTAAAGTAAAGCTGTTTCTTCGGCGTTAACTTGGGAATACAGCTTTAATTGCAAATCTAAAAACGTCCTCAGGCGATAATCATTACCTAGTCCGTAAAATTTTAAAGCATCGCCAACAGTAAATAAGGTGTAAGGGACAGTAATTAATGTACTGGGGCGCACCGCCTGAGTTAACTGCCACAAATCCCATAAATTACGCGGTGGTAGCACCGGATCACGTCCTTGAAATTGCCAACTAGCCTCAAATAACACCGCCATCATTTGCCAAAACGGTTCACTACCGGGAAATTGGCGTTGGCGTTCCTCTCGCCATTTCGCTGGATCACGCCAAACATTAATTGGTGTACTTTCACCAGGTAAATACACCGCACAAGCCGGGTCACAAGGTGTGGCTTCGGGTAAATCTATGGCTAATTCTGAGAATATGCGGTGATGAATCCCTCCAGGTTCTAATCCTGCTACCTGAGTTGCACCGACATCAAAGGTAAATCCGCGACGTTTAAATGTAGAAGCACAACCACCGGGAACTAAGGCTTGGTCAAGAATTAAAACGCTGTAACCCCTATGGGCTAACAAAGCCGCAGCTGTCAATCCGCCGATTCCTGCACCAATGACAGCAACACGGGATTTGGTTTTGTGAGTAGAAATATTGGACATTAATAATAAATTTTACAATTCTTAACATTACTACTCATAATTTTACCAAAAAAAAGCTGAGTCAGAAATGAGGAAACGAAACTCTACTCAGCATTCCCGAACTTAAATTTTTGGGCTGTTGAAAATCTCCAAATAAAAGCCTTTTGGCTTCCGCGCAGTAGTACTAGGCGATGGCTTCTATCTTTCATTTGCAGAGGATAAACGAACTATGCTACGTAGTTCTCGCAGACATAACCTTGTAAAATAAATAAGCCAAAGACTAATACCTATTAGTTTCGATATATCTTCTAGTTTATTATTAAATTCGTTACGAGAGATTACATCAAGCACAAGTGATAATGCCAAAAATCCTACGGCAGCAGATAAAATAATAAACTCAGTTTTCTTGACAAATTTCCTGGTTCTTACAGTAAACAATATAGTAATTAATGCATAAAATAGATAAATTAAATTTTCTGGAATACCCATTTGAGGAAAAACTTCATCATGCAATAAGAATAAATCGTCGAGCATTATAAAAGTTGTGAACAATCCTGAAGATAATAAAAATTTAGATGATTCCCTATAGCGATTATTTTGTTTTACTACTGCATAAGTCAACAGACAAATTGCAGCACAAGAACACCATAATAATATACCAATATTTGAAAAAAGACCTGTGTAGAAAGGTGCATTAGTAATTGATAATGGATCTCTCGTTAACAAATCCATAGTATCATTTACTACTAATTTAAAAATTAGAACAATTAAAGCAAATGGTATAACAGTTGCTAAAAATGTAAGAACTACAATTTTAAGTTGATCACTTAGTCTTGTTTGATGAGGAGTAATTAACTTTATATCAATTAAATTTTTCATTGTTCTGATTTCCAAATTTTGCTCATGCAATTAATACGGATAAGTTCCAAAAATCTGCTTTTTTAAATTGGCATGATTTTACATTGATGAAAGATTACTAAAATTACATAGATTGACGAAAAGGTTGATAAATATAGGTTTAATTAACACTAAGAAGTGCCTCAAATATTAGTTTGAGTAAACAAATTATTTTTTTAATTAAATGGGGCTTGTTTAACCAGAATTATCCTAAGCACTGATTTAGCAAACCTTTAAGATTAAGCTCAGGTTAAGTAAAATTTAATTAATGATTATGGTTGCATATATATCAAAAAGAATCAAGCTTGTAATGTCTTGTTTTACGTAATTTTTCATGAAAGCTGTCTTCTTTATCAAAATTGCGTAAAGGAATAGATAAATAAGCAAACATTTATGTGCTTATTTATACAAACAATGAAAGCCAATAATAATCTTAAACAAACTCTCGATTCCTGTAGTTAACAAGATCAAGATGCTGTTGGAATTGGTAGATAAGATGAAAGAGTAACAAAGCTTTTTACTCCCTACTACCCATGACCTCAACCTTGCTAAAATTTCCGCGGATTAATGCTCCAACACTACACAAGTTACCCAATGGTTTGACCATAGTAGCGGAGCAAATGCCAGTGGAAGCTGTGAATCTCAGCTTGTGGATCAATGTTGGCTCGGCGGTAGAATCTGATGCTATTAACGGGATGGCTCACTTTTTAGAGCATATGATTTTTAAAGGAACCGAGCGATTAGCCAGCGGTGAATTTGAACGTCAAATTGAAGAGCGGGGTGCTGTTACTAATGCTGCCACTAGCCAAGACTATACTCATTACTATATAACCACGGCTCCCAAGGATTTTGCCGAGCTAGCGCCACTACAAATAGATGTAGTATTTAATCCCAGTATTCCTGATGATGCCTTTGAACGGGAACGTTTGGTAGTTTTAGAAGAAATTCGGCGTTCTGAGGATAATCCCCGGCGGCGGACATTTAGAAGAGCGATGGAGACAGCGTTTGCCAAGTTACCTTATCGCCGTGCAGTTTTGGGGCCAGAAGAAGTAATTTCCCAACTCAAAGCTCAACAAATGCGTGATTTTCATGCTAATTGGTATCAACCCCAGTCAATTACGGCGGTAGCTGTGGGTAATTTACCTGTGGAAGAATTAATAGCAACTGTGGCTGAGGGACTTAATAGTCAACAATTAACAGTTAACAGTCACCAGGTAGAGGTTAATCCTGAACCTGCGTTTACAGAAATTGTCCGGCAGGAATTTATTGATGAAAGTCTTCAGCAAGCACGGATAGTTATGGTGTGGCGGGTTCCAGGGTTAGGACAATTAGATGATATTTATGGTTTAGATGTTTTAGCCGGAATTTTAGGACATGGACGCACATCAAGATTTGTGCGGGACTTGCGGGAAGAACGGGGATTAGTCACTTCCATAGCTGTGAGCAATATGAGTAATCTACTACAAGGGACATTTTATATTTCCGCTAAATGTGAAGTAGAAAATTTACCAGCTGTCGAAGAAGCGATCGCCCAACATATCCGGACACTACAAACAGAGTTAATCTCAGAAAAAGAAATTGCGCGTGTGCGGCGACGGGTAGCCAACAGATATATATTTGGTAACGAAACCCCAGGCGATCGCGCTGGTTTATATGGTTATTATCAATCTATGATTGGAGACTTAGAACCTGCATTTAACTACCCAAATCATATTCAAAGCCAAGAAGCAACAGATTTACTCTTAGCTGCAAATCAGTACCTGTGTCCAGAAGCTTATGGTGTAGTTGTACTGAAACCATATTAAATTAGGGAGTGGTGAGTAGGGAGTAGGGAGTAGGAGGAAAGACTTTGTATAATAATCTCCTTCCTGACTTTCCTGACTTTTCATCTCATGTGGAAAAGTCCACGGCAAATCTAACTGACAAACCAGGGATTCAAAGTCTCTCGCCTCGCAGGAGAGAGATTTAGAGAGAGGTTTTCCAGATACCGTGAAAAATTAGCCTGACTTTCCCCACTCCCTACTCCCTATTCCCTACTCCCAATTTAAAGATGTGGACTGAAATTGATACTTATATCAGCCAAGTAACTGGCGAAAAATTTCAAACTCAGCACAAGCATAGTGTCAGTGGTGGGTGTATTAACCAAGGTTATGCTATCTCTGATGGTGAGCAGAGTTATTTTGTCAAGCTCAATCAAGCATCCCAAGTGGCGATGTTTGAAGCTGAGGCGCTGGGCTTAGAAGAAATGCTAGCGACAAATAGCATTCGTGTTCCCAAAGCGATTTGCTGGGGTACGGTTGGTAATTCTGGCTATATCGTCTTGGAATGGCTAGAAATGGGAGGCGGTACTTCGACTACGCTCAGTAACCGTAATAGCAAATCTTCCCAAGAAATGGGACGTCAACTAGCGGCGATGCACAAAGCTACTAGCAACAAAGGTTTTGGTTGGAAAATTAATAATACTATTGGTTCCACACCCCAAATTAATACCTGGACAGCAGACTGGGCAGAATTTTATGCACAACATCGCCTGAGTTATCAATTTCAGTTAGCTAGGCGACGGGGGGGGAGTTTTCCCAAACAAGATAAGTTAATGGCGGCTATTCCTGAATTACTAGCCGGTTATGACGTGCAGCCATCCTTAGTGCATGGTGATTTGTGGGGTGGGAATGCTGGGTGTACTGTTGCGGGAGAACCTGTGATATTTGATCCTGCAACTTATTTTGGTGATAGAGAAGTAGATATCGCCATGACAGAATTATTTGGTGGGTTTCCCGCTGGGTTTTACCAAGGTTATAACGAGGTGTTTGCTTTAGATGCAGGTTATGAGCAAAGAAAAACACTGTACAACTTGTATCACATCCTCAATCACTTCAATTTATTTGGTGGTGGTTATGCTTCCCAAGCTAACCGGATGATTGACCAAATTTTGCGATGAATTTCCACTGTAATTAAAAACTTATACGTATCTTTCCCTCACATCTCCAGTGAAACACTATCAACAACAACTCAACGCTTTCCCCAGGGACTACCTGAACAACTTGTGGGGAGAAATCCAGGCTTGTCCTTACTTTGCTGTCAATAACCTCAACCGTGATTTTGTTGGGACTAAAGGCTTTTCTGTTGTCTTCAAGCGATCGCACATCCCCACAGTAGAACAAAAATTCCCTTACTTCAAGCCATATCTAGATTTAGCTCTCCAACCAAGTTGTAATGCTTTTTACCTTAATCCCTTACAACTTAAGGAAGGTTCCCGTGTCGATCCTCATATAGATCGATCCTTGCGTTCCTACTGCAAAACCATCGAACCACCTATGTTTGTCAGTGTCCTTTATGTGCGCATACCAGAGAATCTGGAGGGCGGAGAACTGGTACTCAAGTCGCACAAACGCCAACTGGGACAAATTAAACCACAGGTAAATACTTTGCTTCACTTTCAAGGTGATTTAACGCACTCAGTCAATGCAGTAAAAACACCAGGAAATCGTTTGAGCTTAGTTTGTGAACAATATAGTTTGAGTGAAGCCGAACTGGCAGAGATACCAGAGTTTACCATTGAGTCAAGAATTGCTCTCTCCACCGCAAAAAAACGCAATTGATACCGAGTTGCAGTCAAAGATAGTAACTTAGCCTGGGAGTGGGGAACTCGGGGCCCCCTCTGGGGATAAGGGGTAATAGGGAATAGGGAGTAGGAATATTATGTTTGAACGCAACTTAGTATGACATCCTCCCCCAAATTAACTTCGGGGGATTCTCGGCTCAAACAGTAATACACTTGGGGTCTTACCAGCAAAAAGATAAAATAGTTAACAAATGTTGCCTGTTGAGCTGACTAATGACACCCTCACAAGATGTAAACGCTGTAACTATTCCTGATATTGACCAGGAAGACTACGACAACTCAGAATTAGATCCTCTAAGTGAGTTGCCAGATGAAGTCGAAATGTCTCTTTTCGACCACCTAGAAGAATTGCGACAGCGGATTTTTTATGCTCTGATTGCTGTTGTCATATTTGTTGTGGGCTGTTTCATCGCTGTTAAACCAATTGTCCAGCTACTAGAAGTCCCAGCCCAGGGTGTAAAATTTCTGCAACTTGCTCCTGGAGAATATTTCTTTGTCTCCATCAAAGTAGCAGGCTATAGCGGCTTGGTACTTTCCAGTCCCTTTATTCTTTATCAAATTATCCAATTCATTCTCCCAGGACTAACTCGCCGTGAACGCCGCTTGTTAGGACCTGTGGTTTTCGGTTCTAGTATCTTGTTTGCGGCTGGTTTAGTATTTGCTTACTTGCTTCTGATTCCAGCAGCTTTAAATTTTTTCATTAGTTATGGTACAGATGTCGTCGAACAACTGTGGTCAATTGACAAGTATTTTGAATTTGTGCTGCTGCTGTTATTTAGTACTGGCCTAGCATTTCAAATTCCCATCATCCAATTGTTGCTTGGTAATTTGGGAATTGTTTCGTCGGAAAAAATGATTGCTGGCTGGCGTTATGTGATTATCGGTGCAGTTGTGCTAGGTGCTGTCCTTACGCCTTCTACTGACCCCCTGACCCAAAGTCTCTTAGCTGGTGCAGTATTAGGACTTTACTTTGGTGGTATCGGTCTAGTTAAACTTACAGGTAAATGACACAGTTAAGATTCTCCCGACTGTAATGGTTTTGAACAAGGTCGGGAGATTTTGGATTTTCGTTGTCTCACAAAAATTTCTTAAGAAGACATAGCAACTCGTCGCCGCAGAACTTCTAATAAAGTCGTCAATGTTTGAGGAGGGGGTGCTGTCACCTCAATCCAATCTTCAGAGATGGGATGCTGTAACTTCAAGCGCCAAGCGTGTAGTGCTTGACCTGTCAAGTTTACTCCCACAGAATGACCAGAACTATAGATAGGGTCGCCCACAATAGGATGACCGATTTTGGCACTGTGGACGCGAATTTGATGCGTCCGTCCGGTTTCTAATTGAAAGAGGATTAATGTGTAATTTCCTAAACGTTCTAAAACTTGCCAATGGGTGATAGCAGAACGTCCACCTTTTTCTATGGGGACAACTGCCATTTTTTTTCGGTCTTGGGGATGGCGGCCAATAGGTAAATCTACGCTACCGCTGGCAGTTTTTGGCGCACCGTAAACCACACCTAAGTATTCTCGCCGGGCGGTTTTTGCCTGGAGTTGCGCTTGCAGACTTTGATAAGCAATATCGGTTTTAGCAATAGCGATCGCACCTGTTGTATCCTTATCTAATCGATGTACAATTCCTGGTCGTTGGACTCCGCCAATTCCCGGAAGATGAGGACAGTGTGCCAATAAAGCATTTACCAAAGTGCCATCGGGATGACCAGGTGCAGGATGAACAACTAAACCAGCAGGTTTGTTAAGAATGAGTAACTGTTCGTCTTCGTAGAGGATATCTAGGGGAATATCCTCGGCTTGCAGTTCCAAAGGTTGGACTTCGGGAATTTCTAGGATGATGCGATCGCCTGCTTTGACATTGATTTTTTTGGTTGTGCAGACTTTACCATTAAGTTGGACGTTACCCTGTTCAATTAACTGTTGAATGCGAGAACGCGATAAATCGGGTAATTCTTGGGCAAGATAGCGGTCAAGGCGTGCGCCTGTATCTTCTAGTTGTAAAATAAATTCGGTCACAATTGCTCTGGATTAATTCCTCGTTCTTGTAGTAAAGCACGAAGAGCTTGTAATTCTGCTTCTGCTTGTTCCGCCCGTTGGCGTTCTTGTTCTCGTTGCTGGTCTAGTTCTTCATAACTGAGAAACCTCTGTCCATTAGGACGATAAATCAGAAGTTCGCCATCTGATAATTCAAAGCGGATACCTAAACGGGGACTTACCCAACCAGACATTTCGGGAATTTCGGCTAATTCATTCCCGGAACGTAACCAACCGCTTAACTCGGATGTATCGGGGTCATATAAATAATATTCTTCTACCCCATAGCGCTCATAAAATTTGTATTTGGCAATCATTTCCTTGGCACTATTACCAGGAGAGAGAATTTCAAACACCACTTGCGGGGGGATATTATCTTCTCGCCATTGGAGATAAGAACCTCGATCTTGTTTTGGTCTGCCAAAAACTACCATAGCATCAGGCGCTCTGCGGGTCGTGTTGCTTCCCTCCACGGGATACCATAGCAAGTCGCCAGCAACGAATACATGAGGATCATTAGCAAACAACAAATCCAAGTTTTTTTTAATCAACACAATCAATTCAAACTGCTTAGTATTGTCCGCCATTGGCTGTCCATCGCTGTCAGGGTAGATGATGCCTTGTTGGTTAGAAGATGCTAGCTGGGTAACCATTGCAGTGATTCTCTTTTAACGGGTGGCACTATTAATTTTAACATTGTCACATAAATAACTAAATGCTTCACTAGGATTATAAATACATCTTCTTCTATGCATAATTGATATTAAAAAATTTGAGGACAGAGCATAATTTTTAGCTTTTCCTAATTACGTACAAGTACGGTAAACCTTGTAAAACTTGCTTTTCCGGAAAAATATCTAAAATTATTGCCATATTGTCATTTATATTTTCTTTACTTATTTATCATTATATTTATACTGTTTGTTTTACTTTTATGGGAAAAATATAGTAACCTAAAAATTAGTAAGTGATTTACTTACTATTGATCATTTAGCTACAAAAGCTATTTTTGTTGTATGTACTCTATTTTTGGAATTTGGCTATAAATTTTTGGTTGTAACATTTCACAATGGCAAAGGGATTGATCACCGCTTAATCCGAATCATGCTTTCCAGTGCTTGAAGTGATTGCCTTCTGCTGATTCGAGTGATGTCACATTTCACTACAAACCATCGTGTAGTGTAAATTATCAGGTAGCTTGCTTTTGGCGTAAATCCACCAATTATGTGGTGCAAGCGTTGATTTTACCAAAGCCTGACTCGGGAGAAACTCTACAATCTCACACTGCGGTAAAAAGTGGATCTGAAACTAGGTTTAGTGTAAAAAATTACACTTTTACTAAGCAATAGTGACCCTTTAACCTCTATTTATCGGCAATATCTACCTCAAATATACGTAGTCTATTCTTTTATTTGCTACTGATGGGCTAGAGCCAATAGTCTATGTCTAGCACTTGGGTTACTGTTGAATTAACTAGATTAGTAGATCAAATTTATTTTGAAATACTGTTTTTTGGCAACAAGTCGGGTCATCTGGCAATTTAGCAACAGCATTTCTGGGTCTACCACGGTGAATTGTAGATTGATGAACTACAGCTTACCAGATATTGGGAAATTAGGAGTTAGGGGTGAAGAATCTCTGTACTAACTCAAATTTGACCGCTATATTTATCTGAACACTGTCTTTGAAAATTTCACTGTGAATTTCGCGAAGGTTATTCACTATTTTCGCCTGCGGATGTTAATTATAACTCAAATCTGTGCCGATGAAGACACTTCCCATTAGTAGATATAGATTTTTCCAAAAACTCCAGCCCATATCTCTGTTGAAAAAAATCACCAGCAAGACTGTGACGGGCTGTTTGCAAGTATTTAGCACATCAGGTTCTTGGTCAATATATATCGAAGAGGGTAAGTTAATTTATGCCTGTTACTCCGAGAAAATGTTTGAGCCGCTTTACAGAAACTTGCAAAGCTTAAGTCAACAAATAGCAACTCTTCCTCAAGGGATTGATGAACAGTTGCAGGCGATATTTGAAACTGGGATTGAAAATCAGACAATACCCAACCCAGATTATTTGGCAATTTGCTGGTTAGTCAGTCAAAAATATATTAGTCCGGCTCAAGCAGCAATACTTATAGAGAAGTTGGCGCTAGAAGTATTAGAGTCATTTCTCCGCTTGGAAGAGGGAAGTTTTGAATTTATTCCAGATAGCTTTTTGGATGATATGCCAAAATACTGCCATCTAAATCTCCGCTTACTAGTTGAACAGTGTCAAAACTATGGTCGTGATAGACGTTATCCTGAGACATCACCGCATGTAAATCAGCCACAATATCAGACATCAACGGCTAAGAAATCGCCTAGAGTGAGTGAAGAGAAGAAAGCAACCCACTCTCATGGCACATCAAGTAATAATATTAATACTAATAATAACGGTCAGCAGATTCAACCACCTGTTGAAAAAAAACTTTATACAATCTTCTGTATTGATAACAGTCCTACAATAATCAATACCATTAAAAATTTTCTAGATGATCAGATATTTTCTGTGATTGGAGTTACTAATTCATTAAATGCTTTAATGCAAATTCTTGGCACAAAACCAGACATAATTTTATTAGATGTTGATATGCCTAATTTAGATGGTTATGAACTATGTTCGTTGCTACGTAAGCACTCATCTTTCAAAAATACCCCCGTGATTATGGTAACTGCTAAAACAGGGGTGTTAGATAGAGTAAGAGCAAAGTTAGTTAGAGCTTCAGGGTTTTTAGCCAAGCCTTTTTCCCAAGGAGACTTATTAAAAATAATTTTTCAAAACATTGAATAATTGGTTATGGAAAGTGGTATCGGAGTTTGATAATAAAGTAGTTTGCTAGACTTTAGTTCAATTATTATTTTAAATATAGGAATCCGGTTTGATATCTGAAATTATTTACGTAGTCAGGTAAAAGGCAAAAGGCAATACGCAAAAGGGTTCCAGGGAATTTAGGTGTACGGAGTTTTGTTCAAAAATCAAATATGAGTCCTATAACATCAGTTCGGGTTAAGAAATAAATATCATAATTCCAGTAAAAAAATGGTCATTGCGACCAAAGGGAAGCAATCCCAAAACCCCTGTGTTCGAGTCGTTCCACTTTGTTTCACTCGCGGCGGTATATCGTAAGTATTCAGCCAGAAGCACGACAGCATCGGGTTTGAGATTATCCCGGACTCAGGTTAAATGATATCTTTTAAGACATGAAAATAAAAAAATTAGAACCCCATCTGTTTAAATAAACTGGGGTTATCAGTGTTTAAAAAGTCTTTTCTGTGGTATATCGCCTGGGTGTATAAACTGAAATGCTACCGTCACTACGCTGAATTGTGCGGGTTTGGCTGGAACCAACTAAAATCACTGTCCGCATATCCGCTACATCTGGCGTTAATTCTTGAAGTTTGATCACTTGCACCATTTGTCCTGGTCTACCGAGATTGCGTGCTAGCACTACCGGAGTATCTGGTGTTCTATACTGCAATAAAATATTTCTGGCTTCTGTCAGTTGCCAAGTGCGCTCTTGAGAAACAGGATTGTAGAAAGCGATCGCAAAATCAGCTTGAGCCGCCGCCGCAATTCGTTGTTCGATAATTAACCAAGGTTTCAAAATATCAGACAGAGAAATCGCGCAGAAGTCGTGTCCCAGTGGTGCGCCAATGGCCGCCGCCGCCGCTTGCATGGCCGAGATACCCGGTGCAACGTGAATATCAATACTTTCCCATTCGGGTTTAGGGTGGCGATCGCATACCTCAAATACAGCCGCAGCCATTGCATATATCCCAGGATCACCAGACGACACTACAGCTACATATCGCCCTGATGCTGCCAAATCTAGCGCCATCGTGGCCCTGGCGATTTCTTCACGGTTATCTGACTCATGCCGTTGTTTACCATCAGCTAGAGAACCAATTAAATTGATGTATGTTTTGTAACCCACTAAATCAGTTGCCGATTTGAGTATTTCTTTCACCTCTGGAGACATCCATTTAGAATCACCCGGCCCAGTGCCAATAATTGCTAACCGCCCTCTGGGTTGACCGATGGTGCTGGGGTCGATGGGTGTGGAAGCAATGGCGATCGCTAGGTGGGGAGACGAGGAGATGGGCAAGTGGGAAGATGAGGAGGTAGCTTTTATCGCTATAGCTTGGGCGGGGCTGTAACCTTGTAAAATAAGGTTTTCTAGCTGATTTGGGGTAAAAAAGCGAATAGGAACGTTGAAGGCGTTAGCAATGGCTTGGATGCTGGGATCTGCGGCTATGGTGATAGGGGCAAATATTCCGGCTACTGATGCTGCGGCGAGATTGGCATCGGCTAATAGCTGTTGTATTGAGTCTACACTAATAGAGGTTTCAGAAAGAGCGATCGCAATCGCAATAGTGGCTGGATGATAAACCAGGCGATTGGGTGCCGGAGTTACTAAGTGTTCTGTAACCTGGATGGTTAAATTACCGTTGGGGTCTATGGGTAGTTGACTATTACTCAACCAAGGTGCTGTACCTTCTAGTTTTACCTGTGCGCCAGCTAATAAATCTGAAATAAACTTCTTGGCATCGTCTGGGTTAGCTAAATGATATCCAGGGGGAGGAGATAATAACGCTGTGCGGAAACGAATATCACCTGTGGTAGTAATTGCAGGTTGAACATCCAACACCTCAGCAATGCGTCGCGCCAAATCATTCACGCCATTGAGTCCACCCAAAAGCGGAACCACAGTACTACCATCTTCGGCTACAGCTAATAATGGGGGTTCCTGTTTTTTATCTGAAAGCATTGGTGCTAGAGTTCTGATGAGAATACCGGCAGCACAAATACCAATTAACGGTGTTCCCTCTGCGAACAACTCCCGCAATGTTTCGCCAAAATTCGTGAAGCTGACATCAACATTAGACGTGCGACCCGCCAAACCGTATAATGTTGCCCCTGGCAAGGCATTGATAATTTTTCGGGCTACTGGCACACTATTTTCACCCAGTACTATAACGGCAGGTGCAATCTTGGTCATCCTGGAAATAAATATTTTGCAAAAGTTGATATCCTTTCAAATGAAACCACAGATGGATACAGATAAACACAGATTATCTGGTGCTAACAGTCTAAATATTTGTGGGATAACCATAGTAAATAGTTTTTGAATCAATAAAAAACGTAACTTGAGTGATGTCTACCAAAATTACCCTGAGCTTGTTATTTCTCTTCTTCAGTACCCAAATAGCTGTTACTCAACAAGTAGCTAAAGCACAAATACCAACACAAGTCAGACCATCTACCACCACAAAGAGAATTTGTCCCGCACAACTACAGTCAGCGGTGGATGCTGTCACTAATAGCCCTCAATTTAATCGCGTGCGTTGGGGTATTTTAGTAAAAAACCTAGCTTCTGAGCAAGTTCTTTACAATCGAGACGCTCAAAAATACTTTACTCCAGCCTCCACAACTAAGTTATTGACAACAGCCGCAGCATTAGAACAATTGGGGGGGAATTTTCGTATCCGCACCTCTGTTTATCAAGATGGTGATGGTGTTTTGCGTGTAGTCGGTAGGGGAGATCCCAGTTTAAAGGTTCCGCAACTGCAAGTATTAGCCCAGCAGTTACGCCAGCAAGGTATTAGTCAAGTTAACCAGTTGATTGCTGATGATAGTTATTTTCAAGGAGAAATTGTTCATCCTAGTTGGGAATGGGAAGATTTGATAGCTTACTATGGCGCACCAGTAAACAGTTTAATTGTGAATGAAAACGCTTCCTTATTAAGTATTACGCCCCAAACAGTAGGGAACCCATTACAAATCAGGTGGAATGAACCCTTTGAAGCATATCAATGGCGAGTGGAAAACAATTCTGTCACGACGCAAAAAGATGAACCGGGTTTCGTCGCAGTCAGCCGTGACTTAAAAGGGCCAGTCTTGCAAATTCAAGGGCAGATGGCTGTAAATTCAACACCTAATATTAGAGCTATAGCTATTTTTGATCCTGTGCAAAATTTCTTGCGTCACTTCCGTCAGACTTTGGTAAGGGAAGGAATTACTGTAGGACAAACATCTAATGGTACTGGTGGTCAGAATGAACGGGAATTAGCAGCAGTTGAGTCACCACCATTATCTGAGCTATTAGTGGAGACAAATGTTAATAGTAATAATTTGTATGCGGAAGCTTTACTGAGGGCTTTAGCTATTAAACAACCAATAAAAAATAATCAAACTACTGCTGATGTAGGCTTGGAAGTAGTTAAGAGAACTTTAACTCAATTAGGAGTTGATCCCACAAGTTACATAATAGTAGATGGTTCTGGTTTATCTCGCAAAAACCTTATTAGTCCAGAAGCCTTGGTGCAAACTTTACAAGCAATGGCAAAATCACCACAAGCGGAAATTTTTCGTGCTTCCCTCCCGGTTGCTGGTGTGAGTGGTACTTTAAAAAATCGCTTGCTTGACACGTCTGCTGTTGGCAATGTGCAAGCAAAAACAGGCACAATGACGGGTGTAGTTTCTTTATCTGGATACGTGAATGCGCCTAATTATGAGCCATTAGCTTTTAGTATGGTTGTGAATCACTCTGAACAGCCTGCTAGTGTTGTGCGCCAAGCAATGGATGAAATTGTATTTTTATTAACGCAGTTGCAGCGTTGTTGAAGATAAAAATATACAGCTAGCTGTGATGTTATTCTTCTTTTAGGCTTTGTGCAAAATCGGCGGATTTCCCTCAGCTAAGAGTAGGCGATAAGCCTAACGGCATCTAACTTTTCACGGTATCTGAAAAACCTCTCTCTAAATCTCTCTCCTGCGAGGAGGAGCCACTGCGTTGCGCGGGTTCCCAAGGCACTCCGTTGGGCGGGCAATGCCCGACTTAAAGGAAGTGCTGCCGCGTTGTAGCAAGTGGCGTTAGAGACTTTGAATTCCTGATTTGTCAGTTAGATTTTCCGTGGACTTTTCCATATGACGTGAAAAGTCAGAACGGCATGGCTAGAGCCTCCAGCACGCACCGCAGTAAGCGCAGCTATGCCCGCTAGGGCTTTACCGCTTGCTACTTAACTTCACAATAAGAGTCAATATCATCATGGTACAAATCCTAAATCCCAGACTGTACACGCCACAAACTTGCATACATCCCATCAAGCTCTAGTAAATCCTCGTGCTTACCTTGCTCGACAATTTGACCATCATCCATCACGTAAATACAATGACTATGGCGAATTGTCGATAAACGATGTGCGATCGCAATGGTAGTCCGATTTACAGTAATCTTATCTAAAGAGCGTTGAATTGCCGCTTCCGTCTCATTATCTACCGCAGATGTCGCTTCATCCAAAATCAAAATCGGCGGATTTTTTACCACTGCTCTAGCTATAGCTATTCGTTGGCGTTGTCCCCCAGATAACTTTTGTCCTCGTTCCCCAACTATCGTGTCATAACCTTGAGATAACTGCATAATAAAATCATGTGCCTCAGCAATTTTCGCTGCATGAATAATTGCTGCATCAGTAGCGTCAAAAGTCCCGTAGGCTATATTTTCTGCCACTGTACCATGAAATAAAAATACATCTTGACTCACTAAACCAATGCTGCGACGCAAATCAGATAAATTCAACTTTTGAATATCAATGCCATCAATGGTAATTTTTCCCGCAGAAACATCATAAAAGCGCAATAATAGTTTGACTAAAGTGCTTTTACCTGAACCTGTAGAACCAACAACCGCAATGGTTTTTCCCGCAGGAATATGTAAAGATAAATCTTTAATTATCGTTCCACTATTTCTATAAGCAAAAGTAATATTTTTAAACTCAACTTCTCCCTGTACTTCCTCAACAACTAAAGGCATATCTCCCGTAATAATTTGGATGGGAGTATCTAACAAATCCATCACTCGTTTTGTGGAAGCCATCGCCCGTTGATAACGGTCAAAGGTTTCTCCTAAAAATACCAATGGCCACAATAATCTTTGGACTAAAACTAATAAAACACTATAATTACCGATAGATATCCTACCAGAATACGCTGCCATACCTCCCAGAAATAATAAAGCCGTAAACCCAACTAAAACCAACATTCTAATTACAGGCACAAAAGCCGCAGAAAGTTTAATTGCTTTGGCATTACTTCTTTTATAAGCTTCGCTTTCTGTTGCTAATCTCGCACTTTCATATTTTTCGGCTGTGAAACTTTTAATTGTGGTAATACCACTAATATTATTAGCTAACCGAGAATTTAGAAAACTCACCTTTTCCCTAACATCAGCATAACGAGGTTCAAGACGCTTTTGATATACTAATGAACCCCAGAGAATAAAAGGCATTGGTAGCATTGCTGCTAAGGTGATATTCAAAGGTAAAATGAAGAATGCACCACCAATTAAAATTATAAATGAAGTTGTAACTTGGATAATTTCATTAGCTCCCCCATTTAAAAAGTCTTCGAGTTGATTGATATCATCACCGAGAATAGACATCAAACCGCCTGTACTACTATCTTCAAAATAAGCCGATTCTAATTCTTGTAAATGATCGTAGGCATCTAAGCGTAAATTATGTTGAATATTTTGGGCTAAGTTTCGCCAAAGTCTATTATATGCATACTCAGAAAGTGATTCAAATATCCAAACAATCACAGTAATTAGTGAAAGTAGAGCAAATTGCCATAAGACTTCTGTAATTCCCAATTTGGCAATAAAAGAATCTTGCTGTTGGACTAATATATCTACAGCGACACCGATTAACCAAGGTGGTGCTAAATCTAAAATTGTATTGATAATGGAATAGGTTGTAGCTTGATAAATTTGTGCGCGGTATTTTTTGCCGTAGTTAAGTAATCGTTGCAGGGGAGGAAGTTTATTTACTATTATGTCAACTTTTGCAGGCATTGTAATCAGTAGAAATTAGGAATATTTACAGTTCTCACTAAATCAGGGGAATGGCAATTAATGAAAACACACAAATTTTACTGTTTCTGCATGTTTTAGTCTATCCAAAAACTGCAAATTCTTATCCGAAAATGGTAAAAAGGCAAATTTCGCCATTCCGTATTTAGTAAGCAGATAAATGACTAAAAGTATTGTGAAAATAACACATATTGATGATAGGCGAATGTTTAAGTGGATTCAATGAAAAAATTTATCTATACAAATACACAGACACAATTCAAGGCGTGTTGACAAGATATTTAAATAAGTCATCAATTACTGCATCAGCCGCAAGTAAATTTCCGGCTCGCCAAGTTAGATAATCCATAGAGTAAACGTGATTTTGTTGAACGGCTCGCAGCTTTTTCCACAGTGGTTTTTGCTTGAGTTCTTCTATAAATTTTTGGTCATCATCAGTTAAGGTTCCCACAAACAAAATATCACCGTCTACTTTCTCTAATTCTTCAAGTGAAAAATAAATTTGTGTAAAAGGTACGATAACATCTTGTGATTTGGGACGTTGCAGTCCCGCATCTTTGAGAATAGAATCGGGAAAAGAGTTCTTACCTTCGCTGAATATCACACCGGGGGCTAAAAAGACAAGAGAAATTTCTTGATTTTGATAGCGATTTCCTAAAGCTGCTTTGAGTTTTTCCACTCGCTGATAATAATATTTCCAAGCTTGTTCTGCCGCTTCTTGTTTTCCTAAAACCAGAGTGACAAAATCAAATAAGTCTCGCCAAGTTTTATTTTGCCAATTAAATAGTACAGTAGGAGCAATTTTTGAAAGTAGAGGATAAAATTGACTTTCGGCATCCCAACCTATAATAATATCGGGCTTAAGCAGTAAAATTTTTTCTAGATTAGGTGCAGAAATTCCTAATGACTGAATACCATCTACTTTACCCTCTAGATATGTATTTTCGCCCAGCATATCAATATAGGTACTTCCCAGGGGCTTAACTCCAAGGGTAAGCGCATTACCTAAAGTCGGTAAAGAAAAAGTGACAACACGCTGGGGGTTGCTGGGGACACAAGTTGTACCCATTGTGTGTTGAATGATACGGCAATTTGCACTTGCTAAATTAGTAGCAGAAACTGTATTTTGAACTGTGTGACGGCTACAACCTGTAATCAGTGCAAAAATTACCAGCATTAATACTAAACAACGTATCCAAGAGCGTATTGTCATTGTTTTTGGAGTTAATCAGCTTTTCTGACCAGATAAAATTTAGACAAGAATCAATACAATTAAAACAACTAAAACTGTACTGAAACTGACCCGGTAACTGTAAAAGGTAAACCTTGAGTAATGTTGGCTCGATTGTTTGAACCGGAAGCATAACGAATATCGAAAAGGTTTTCCACACCTAATCTAAAGGTCAAATTATTCACTCTGTAAGCCGCACCTAAATCAACTCGTAGGTAACTAGGAAGCTCAAAGCTATTTTCGTTATCTCCTTTTCTTTCACCTACATAAACTAAACCTGAACCTAAACTTAAACCTCTGAGAGAACCTTCAGTAAAATCGTACTTACCATAAAGACCTACGCTATGTTGTGGACTATTAATCGGACGATTTCCTTCTTGGACAGGTATGACACTTTGGGTAATTACTGAATCTTGGTAAGTGTAAGCTGCAATTAAGCTAAAATTATCGGTTACTTTGCCATTAATGTCTAATTCAAATCCTCGACTACGAACATCACCTACAAGGATGCTGAAATCAGGATCACTAGGATCGGCTTCTGCAATGTTTGTTTGCGTTAAATTAAACAATGCAGTCGTGATAGTTAGCCTATCATTTAATAGATTGACTTTAGCCCCCAGTTCATATTGAGTAGCTTTTCTAGGGTCAGGAAAACTACCGTCTGCAAGTAAACCAAATTGCGGCTCTATGGATTTACTAAAGCTAGTATAAATTGCAGCTGAATCTGTTAGGTTATAAACTAAACCAAGACTAGGGGAAATAAAATTATCTGCACTACCAGTTACAGAATCAAATCCGCCATAGCGCAAACCAGCCAGTAACCGAAATTGTCCAAGTTTCACAAAATCTTGAATGTAAACGCCCCACTGACTGTCACTAAAATCAACTTTACGATTAGTAAGTCCAGTGGGAATTGGAACATCAAAAGTAGGGTTGGCAATATCAATACTGCCAAAAAAACCAGCATTTACACCATTGAATCTGGAACGATAATAATTGTACTCAACACCTGTAAGTAACTTATGTTCTGAGGCTCCAATATTGAAGTCTCCTCGGATTTCACCCCGGAGATTGTATTGATTATAGTCATCAAAAATGGTACGATAGAAACGTGTTAAATTATCACCTTCAAAACCCAACGCCACAAAAATTGGATTAGCTTCTCTTTGGGTATTAAAGTATTGACCACTAAGATTAACTGACCATTGCTCACTAATGGGCTGATCTAAATAGGCGGCTATGCGATAATGATTGTAAATTTGGCTATTGCGAGGGTCTGTATAACTGCGGTCGTAAAAAATCTGCCCATCAGAGAATTTAGCTCCAGTATTAAAGTCTTTATCTTGTCGATAATACTCGGTTTCAATTGTTAAAGAACCACCTCCACCCGTTAAAAAAGTGAGTGAGGGAGCAACAAAAATGCGGTTATCTTCAATGTTTTCTACAAAGTAATCTGAATCTTGAAAAGCTAGAACAAGCCGATAAAGTAAATTTCTGTCTTGAGTTAACGGCCCTGTTAAATCAACCTCACCACGATAAAAATTAAAGCTACCTACATTAGCCGTAAATGTATAACTGGGTGTAGCTTGAGGCTTTTTGGTAATATAGTTAACTACTCCACCAGGCGCACCTGTACCGTATAGTAAGGATGAAAAACCTTTCAAAATTTCCAAACGTTCGATATTAGCAAAGTCTCTCACTAAAGAACGGTTATTATCTCGTAACCCATTGATATAAACTTGGCTACCTACATTGAAGCCACGAATTTGAAAGTCAGTGAAGAGTCCACCCTGTGCAATATCTCCTGCTGTCACTCCACTAATATAAGGAGCTAAATCTTCTACTCGTCGGGGCGCTCTATCCTGAATAAATTCCTCTGTTATGACACCAATTGATGCTGGTGTTTCTAGTAGTGGAATATCAAGCCTACTTCCAGTAGTAGCATTCGGCACACGATATCCACCTTGTTCTCCTGTGACTACCAACTCAATAATTTCATCTGGTTGTGCAACGGCTTCTACTGGTAGTGTCTCAGTTGTCGGTATTTCATCTGCTGGTGGCGTTTCCGGCTCCTGTGATGGTGGCTGCATAGCCGTTGTCTCAGGTCTCACGCCAAAAATTAAACCCTCGTCGCTATCAAATAATTCAACTTTGGGCAAACTCGTCTCGCCTGTCACTGTCAATCGGATAGTCTTTGCATCGAGATTACTTACAGTCACTACCGTGATTCCATCAGCAGGATTTTCTTGGCGGAACTCACTACCAGAGGGCAAATTTAACTGAGTATTAGGAATATCTACAATAAAATTATTACCTTCACTCTTACTTACAGGCTGCAACTGATCTGAACCTGTAGTCTCTAATATTACTTCCAATTCCTGCTCTGTTTGCCCTAGCTTTACACCCGTTACCTGAATTATTCCTTGGGCAAGCCACTGTTTAACTGTAGTCGCTGGGCGCTTAACTTCGTTTAAATCAGGGATTTTTGGACTACTTTTAGCCGCAGTTGCCACAGACGTATTGAGATCAGGATTAATACGGTCTAAACTTGTTTCCGCCCCGGCTGGCAAGGCAACTAGTCCCCAGAAAGAGCCAAGCATCAAGACTTTCAACCAGCAATAATTTGACACCACTGATCACACCATTAATAAAAATGACTTTCAATAAAAATACCGTGAAAGTCTGTGTTAACCAAGACTAATCCGATAGGTAGACGGAATATTTTCGATAGCTAAACGGAATTTTTTCCCAGTTTTTGGTATTCCTTGGGGTTCATGCCAAACTGCTTGCGGAATGCAGCAGCAAAAGGACTGCGGCTGTTGTAACCCATTGCATGAGCAATTTCGGTAATTTTCATTTCTCCTATTTCCAGCAGTTGTCGCGCTTGTTCAAGTTTGTAATTACGCAAATAGCCAAATACTGTTGTGCCAAAACAACAACGAAAGCCCCGTTTTAAGGTGCATTCATTTAAACCAACTTGTCGCGCTAATTCGTGTAAGGAGGGTGGATTGTCCAAGCGTTGCAGGATGATTTCCCTGGCGTGGTGGATTCTATCGACTACATCTGGTTGTAAAGGCTGAATATTGGTTTTACCATCACGCATCTCTACTTCTTGTGCTAGTAGCATTCCCATCAATTCCAGCACCTTACTTTCTAGATACATCCGTTTGGCAATACTCCGATAGGGACAGTGTAAAATTTGCTGCGCCACTCTCTGCATCGGTAAAGTGGCATTGCCACAGCGATGGTAATACTGATCACAGGGTCGAATTAAGTGCTGCAACTGTTTTGGTAATTCTCCTTCACTATTTCCCGCAAAGGAACGCAGTACATCAGGCTGCATCGTAAATTCAACCTCAAGAAATGGCTGTTCGGGATCACACTGAGTTTTTCTTTGAGGAACCAAACCACTGCCTTGAAAAATATACTTTCCGCTACCTATGGATGTATATTTATCTTCATGTTCCCCTGAAAAATGAAAATGGTAATTTAGCCAACATTCTGTTTCTAGGTCTTCAGTAATCATGCGATCGCACAACCGCAAATCACCAATAGCTAACTCCAAACCCTGACGCAGCTTGATTTCTCGCCAATAGCCTTGTCCCAGTACCTTTGGGTAATCATATATCACATCTAACTGATCATCGGGGTCTGGATATTGGCAACTGTTTTCTGTCTTTTGATACAACAGCTCGTGGAAGGTTTGCTCGGAGATAGTGATAGTCATAGTTAATATTACAGAGTATAAAAGTAAAATTTATCTCAAAAATTACGTAATAATTTGAGCAAAAATTGAGTTTTAGTTTTAATTAAATGAGAATTATTTTTAAAATTGTTGCATATTAACAGTGTAGTGGGCAATTATTCATTCCCGGAAATAACTGATGATTTCCTGACATAGATTTTTGAACCACTGGCAGCGATACAATAAACACAAATCCATAAAAGGCGGTCTTTATGGCGACACAACTCGATAAAACCAAAGAGCCACAAAATCTGGTAATCTCTTGGGAAGCGTTGCCGGATGATTTTCAACTAGAGGATGAACCAGTGGAAAATACAGGTCAGCCAATCTTGGCTGGTGCTTTGCGTGAAAGCTTAGAAATTAGCGGTTTCATCCAACCGCAGATGTTGATTGCTTCCAATTTTGGTCTTTGTGTAACTGTTAACGGATTTCTGTACTTATACGCTTCTTTGTAAGACAAGCTGTAATCATCAAAAAAAGTTAGCAAGTATTAATGAATTCCAGACTGTACGCGCCACAGACTGGCATAAATACCATCCCGTGCGAGTAACTCCTCGTGTTTACCCTGCTCGACAATTTGACCACGATCCATCACATATATGCAATGACTGTGGCGAATTGTGGAAAGACGATGAGCGATCGCTATAGTTGTGCGATTTTGGGTAATCATCGCCAGTGACTTTTGGATAGCTGCTTCCGTTTCATTATCTACCGCAGAGGTCGCCTCATCTAAAATCAAAATTGGTGGGTCTTTGAGAATAGCACGGGCGATCGCAATCCTTTGTCTTTGTCCACCAGAAAGTTTCTGACCTCTTTCACCAACGATAGTATCGTACTGGAGCGGTAGTTGCTCGATAAATTCATCAGCCTGGGCTAATTTGGCAGCGTGGATAATTTCTTCATGACTTGCATCAAAACTGCCATAAGCAATATTTTCCGCCACTGTACCGTGAAATAAAAACACATCCTGACTCACCCAACCGATACAGCGCCGCAGTTCTAAGAGTTGCAATTCCCGAATATCAATACCATCAACCAGAATTTGTCCGCCTTGGACTTCGTAAAAGCGCAGCAGTAATTTGACTAGGGTACTTTTACCAGAACCAGTTGCACCAACAATGCCAATATTTGCCCCAGGGGGAATATGCAATGATAAATCTTGCAGTACATTGGTGCGTCCGTTGTATGCAAAGTTGATATTGTCAAAATGCACCTCACCGCGTACTTTTGGTAAAGTACGGTTTCCTATGGGAATAGCAATGGGAGTATCCAACAATCCCATAACTCGATTAATGGAAGCGATCGCCCGTTGATACTGATCCATGATGTTACTCAAACTGGCAAACGGCCAGAGTAATTGCTGGACAATGAACACCATGAAACCGTAAGTTCCCACAGTTAACTGATTATTCGCCACTGCAACCCCACCAAAAAACAATGTGGCGATGAAACCGATTACAACCACTAATCGAATTGCTGGATAAAAAGCAGCACTAAGTGCGATCGCTCTAGAGTTACTGCGGCGATAGGCTTCACTTTCAGATGAGACACGTTCTCTTTCGTAGGTTTCAGCAGTAAAGCTTTTAATTGTGGCAATCCCTGAGAGGTTATTAGCTAAACGACTATTAATAAATCCAGCTTGATCACGCACATCTGCATAACGGGGTGCGAGTCGTTTTTGAAATGCTAAAGAACCCCAGAATATGAAGGGTGTGGGTAGGATTGCCAACCAAGCTACATTGGGGGCAATGAGAATAAATGAACCGCCTACAGCTAAAATAGTGGTAATAAATTGCAGAATACTAGCTGCACCAGAATCAAGAAATCTTTCTAATTGATTGATATCATCATTTAATATTGACAAAAGTGTGCCTGTAGAGCGTTCTTCAAAGTAGCTCAGTTCTAGTTCTTGTAGATGACTATAAGCATCAAGACGTAGCTCATGCTGCATAGTTTGGGCAAGGTTGCGCCACAAGCGATCATAAATAAATTCAGACAGTGATTCTAAAGTCCAAATTAGTAAAGTTAATAATGATAGTATTGCCAGTTGTCCAATGATGTTAGTAATCCCAAATTTGGCAATGATAGAGTTCTCTTTTTCCACCACGATATCTACTGCCACACCTATTAAATACGATGGTGCCAGGTCGAAGATTTTATTGAGGATGGTAAAGATTATAGCAGTCCATACTTGAGGGCGGTAGTTTTTGGCGTAGTGTAACAACCGTAGGAGGGGATGCTGTTTGGTTAATGGTAAAGAGGTCATGGTAAATGCTGAATTTAGAGAAAATAATTAATCAGAATTACCTGGGGTTTCATTAATTAATACAGGGGGTATTTGGGTGAAAATAGCAGACTGTAATATTTCAGGAAGCTGTTTCCAAACTACAGTCCCTTTATCGCTTTTGATATACAGTTGCATAAAATCTAGTAAGGCTGTGGCACTTTCTTCTGGGGTGATATTGACGAAGAGATAGGTGGGTTTATCTGGACTGGCGACGGAGACAACACAGCCATGACTGCACGCCCATAAGCATCCCACTGGTTGAATTTCCACTTTATCATCTGGAAATTTATCGGCGCATAAAGTGTTTATTTGGTCAAGTAAAATCGTGCCGTCAAATGGGGGATTATCTGGTCGTGTTTCCGATGAACTGTGGCAGGATTTACAGATGAATAAGGTGTGTTTGGGCATGGGTTTAAGGTGTGTTGACAAGGTATTTGTAGAGGTCATCAATAACGACATCGGCAGCAATCAAGCTTGATCCAATCCAAGCGTCACGATCCACAAGATATACTTGACTTTTCTGAACGGCTCTAAGTTTTTTCCAAAGAGGCTTCTGTTGCAGCTTTTCAAAAGTTTTCCTGCTATTTTCTTGTTTTTCTTGGAAAATCATCACAAAGATAATATCACCATCTATTTCTTCTAGTTTTTCTTCAGAAATAGGTAGACGAGAATTTGAGTTTCTAACACGTTGTAATCCAATATCGTTAAGAATGGAACCAGCAAATGAGTCTTGACTATCGCTATATATTCTCATGCCGCCATAAACGCCAATAATGGATATTTCTTTATCCACATATCGATCATTTAAGGCTATTTTTAGTTCTTTAATTCTCTGGTAGTAGCGATTCCAAGCTTGTTGTGCAGCTTCTTGTTTTCCTAATGCTTCAGCTACGAAGTTAAAATGTTCTCGCCATGATCTAGTGCTACCTTCCCACTTACCTAGTGCCGTAGGGATAATTGGAGAAAGAAGAGGATAAATTTTGCGTACAATTTCCGAACCTAAAATTAAGTCAGGTTTCAGCAGCAATATTTTTTCTAGATTGGGTTCATACATTCCACCTATTTCGTCTATCCCCTCTATTTTGTTCCTCAAATACGAAGAGTACTCATAGTCTGAGGTACTTGCGATCGGTTTAACATCAAGCACAAGCGCATTAGCCAACGTAAAGCGCGATGTGGTGACAAGGCGTTGAGGGTTGTTAGGTACACAAGTATTCCCCATTGTGTGCTGTATCATTCGACATGAGGTCTCTGATGAATTAGCGAGTTGAGATTTTGAATGATGTGCGGGATAACTGCTACAAGCAGTAATTGACACAACCATTAAAATCCCAGCTAGAAATAAATAACATGAAGACAGTGGTAGGGGATATAACTTCATTGTAGATACTCCAATTGCGTTGATCCCCTAGGGCGAACTTGCTTTATAGAGGTAGGCATCATAAGCGGCGAAGTCAAAACTGCCATCCTACCGTTGCCTGTACCGTGAAAGGCTCACCTGAATTAACACTGTCTATGTAAGCAGCAGAATCATAGTAGGTAACGTCAAACAAATTTTTGAAATTGAGGGATGCCCGAAATCTATCCTGCTTGTAGAAGATGGCAGCATCAGTGAGGAAGTAACTGGGCAACTGAAAAGTGTTTGCCAAATCTCCTTGTCGATCGCCTACATAGAAAAGTCCTAATCCAAAGCCTAAACCTTTCAAAGCCCCTTCTTGGAGTTCATAGCTTGTCCAGAGATTGAAGCTATTTCTAGGGGTATTTGTCAGCAAGTTACCAACAGGAAGCCTATTGTCTTGGGTAATTTGGGCATCATTATAGGCATAGCCTGCAATGATATTCCATCCTGGTAAGATTTCGCCGCCAATGTTAAATTCAATGCCTCGGCTGCGCTGTTCACCTGTTTGAATGGAAAAGCCGACTCTACCAGGTGTTGGATCAGCGGTTGAGATATTAGAACGGGTGAGATCGTAGAAAGCAAGGGTTGCAGAAAGTCTATCAGTCAAATCTGCCTTAACCCCAATTTCATATTGAGTGCCGCGTTCTGGTTGAAAGGCACTACCTTCAAACGTGACTCCAGTGACTGGGTTAAAGGATTGGCTGTAGCTGGCATAGAGGGAAATTGGCACAATAGGCTGATAGACAATGCCTACACGGGGACTAAAGGCATTACCAGATAGGTTTTGTTCAGCATTGGTGATGCGATTTTTTGTAGTTCCTGTGAATGTATCAAAACGTACACCCAACAGCAGTTTCAGATTATCCATAAATGTAATCTGATCTTGAACATAAATACCTAATGTATCGGTCGAACTATCGTTACCCACTCTAAAAGTTTCGTTACCAATCGGCTGTCCATAAACAGGATTGAACAGGTCAATTGAAGCGCCTTGGCGGACAATCGTCAGAAAACCGCTCTGTTGCCTAGTAAGATTAACCCCTGCAACAAGTTGATGCTGAATGCTACCTGTAGTAAACTTACCCACAGTATAAGTATCAGAATTAAAGAATTGTCCATCGCTATCACTAGATAAGGCGATTCTACTTAAGGTGCGGTTATCTGTAGCCAACGCATCGTTGAGTAAAGCATCTAAATCACGATCGTTTCGCGAAAATCTAAAAGCATTGCGTAGCTCCCAGTTTTCACTGAAGCGATGTTGGAGATTGTAGCCCACTGCAAGAGAAGTTATATTGTCGTTTGAATCTGGCTCAGTGTAATTGCGATTGCGCGGTATTCTGCCATTCGGATTTGGCAACACACTTCCTACAGCAGGGACACCGATATTACCACTTGAACGTGGGCGATTGAGATATTCAGCTTCTAATGTGAGTTTGGTGCGATCGCTGATTTGCCAAGTGATGACAGGTGCAATAAAGTATTGCTGTTCCTTGTAGAAGTCAACGAAACTTTCTGTAGTCAGAGCTTCCATGTTCAGACGATACAACACTGTTTTGCTGTCATTTAATGGACCAGTCAGGTCAACAGCGCCGCGATAAAAATTGAAACTCCCCGCAGAAGCTTCCAACGAGTAATAGGGTTCCGTGAGTGGCTGTTTGGTGACATAGTTAATTAAGCCTCCGAATGAGCCTTGACCAAAGAGAACCGAAGCTGGTCCCTTGAGAACTTCAACCCGTTCAATGTTGGCTAGATTAAAGATATTACTCCCAGGATCTCTCAAACCATTTCTAAGAATATCCCTCAAAGCATCAAAGCCTCGAATGTTGATTGTCGCAGCTCCACTGCGAGATGCGCTATTTTGTGCCTGCGATACACCAGGTACGTTTCTGAGGGCTTCGCTTGGGTTTCTCACCTGTTGATCGCGCAGCACTTGCTGAGGCACTACCTGAATCGATTGAGGAATATCGCGCAGAGGTGTGTCGGTTTTGGTGGCAGTTGACGAATCTCTTACACGATAACTATCTTGCTCACCTGTCACGACTAACTCAATTGGCTCATCGCCTGCTGATGGTGTCTCCTGCGGTGTTTCACTTGCTGGCTGTTCACCTTCAGGTTGCAGTGGAGGCTGCATTGCAGTTGCAGTAGGCGTGAAACCAAAAATCAACCCTTCATTACTGTCAAATAACTCAACCGTTGGTAATCCTGTTTCACCCGCCACTGCCACCCGAATAGTATTAGCATCAAGGTTAGTAACCGTTATCTCAATAATTCCCTCAATTGGGTTTTGGGAACGGAATGTAAACCCATCGCCACTGGGTAAACGTAATTGAGCATTGGGAATATCAGCGATAAAATTATTTTCAGCACTGTTATTAGTAATTTGCAGTTGTTGTCCTTGAGTCGTCTGTAAAATCACCTCCACCCCTTTGTCAGTGGGATTAGCTTCCACCCCCGTCACCTGTATTACCTCAGAGGAAGCTGGCGACTGTACAAGTAATTCTGCACTCTGGGAAACCTGCGGAATCTCATTCAGTTGAAAAATCTTTCTGTTTGATTCCTCTGACTTTGCTCTTTGCAGAGAACTTGCAACTTGAGACGGAAAATCTCGGTGCTTCCTGTGACTGGAAGTCAATACTGGAGATTTACTGTTTCTGACTCCCAGCGTGTCCTTGATTGTAGATTCTCCTACCGCCCCAGTAGAAGACTCACCTTGATTTACCTCACTTCTAGCAGGAGTGCTAATCAACACCACAGCTGCACCCGTCAGCAACAGACTTTGAAACAATTTATCTAACTTCATTGATTCACCTACACTCCCTGACACCACTTGGCAGTATTAAGAAATCTTCCTAACTAAACTGGCAGTGTATGTATAATATGGGATGCGGATTTTGATTTTGAACGCTAGACGGATTTTTTTTGAACGCTAGACGGATTTTTTCTGATACTGAAAGTATTGTTTGGGATTTAAGCCGAACTTTTTGCGGAAAGCAGAGGCAAAATAACTGCGACTGTCAAAACCAACCCTAAATGCCACTTCTTCAACCTTCATTTCTCCTAATACTAAAAGTTGTTTGGCTTTTTCTAGGCGATAGTCGTGCAAATATTTAAATGCAGATGTGCCGAAAACTTGACGAAACCCACGTTTCAATTTGAAATCATTTAACCCTACTTGCCGTGCTAACTCCATCAGGCTGGGTGGATTCTCTAAATTATGTAGTAAAATTTCTTTGGCGTGGTAAATTTTGTCTATATCGATCAAATCCCTGGCTGGAGAGCGATAATTAGAAATATCCTCTTCCTGGAATTGCTGACAATGAAGGGTAATCAATTCCACAGCCTTACTTTCCAGATACATCTGCTTCAGATATCCTTGATGGGGACACTGGAGAATATGAGATAATACAACCCACATTTCCTGTGTGATTTCCCCTTGCTGGTAATAGGGCTGTAATTTATCGCCCATTAAGGCTTGGCGCAGAGAAATTGGGATTTGTTCTAAGTCTTCATCGCCAAAACTTGAGAAAAATTCCTGCGGTTCGATACTCAGATAAATTCGGGAAAATTTCTCTCCGGCTTTCCAGTATTCAGTTTCTTTGATGTCGCAGTTACATTCTGAATAATATCTGCCTATTGATTCATCAGTCTTATCTGTTAAACCGTGGCGTTCAATTCTCACTTTTCCTGAGAGAAAAAAACTCAACCCAAATTGAGATTCATCGAAACTATCTCTCATCCACACAAGATCATCAGTAAACGTTTCTTCGTGTATCCAAATAGATAATCCACTGCGTAACTTTGTACCGCAGTGATAGGTATTACAGACATCGAGAACCTTTCCTTGGCAGATAGTTTCAACTCCCTTTGATTGAATGGAAAGTATACCCTTTTGCTCACTTTCTGCCTTGAGTTCTTGCCAATTTGTATCTGTAAGAATTTTTGTCATGGTTTAATAATAATTTATATCATTATCAAGCTAATATATGATCAGGACTGAGGCACTTTTTGGAAGTTACCAGAATAGCAAAAGCATACTAGATAGGATGCTCATGGTTACTTACAGTCAGCTTGTTGGACATTAATGATAGTCATAGCGATCGCCTTGGCAATCAACTATATAATTAAATAAGAATAATTCTTAATTGTTGCATGAATTTGGCTGTAAGAACAGAAACTGAGTATCAAGTCACTTGTTCTCAAATAATCCGCTTTGATTTTTGATAGCTTACGTGGCGTTAGTGGTATTCAAAAGTATAAAAAATAACTCAGCGAGTGACAACCTAACTACAAAGCTTATTGTATAAGGGAGAGAGCATAAAAGCCCCGCTGAAAATAGAGGCGCTTATACATCTTTTCCCTCTCTTTCCTGCGGAAAGAATTAGTTTTAGATGCAATCGTCACCGCCCGCCTTATGTCCCGCCACTGACCCCTAGCTGTCTCAGTGGAGGACTTACTGCAATTTAGTTAACAACTCCCAAAACAGGCGCTACTTCAGGTGCTGGAATGCTAGGAACTAACAACCCCTGGGCATAAATGTGGGGATTTGTTTGTGCGACGATCATCAAAGATTGACGAACCTGAGCATTTATCGCCACAGTCTTGACGTCGTACATTTGCATAGCCAGTTTGGGATAAAACCCGATACCGACAATCAACACTAAAAAACAGGCAGCGATAAACACTTCACGCGGTCTGGCATCACTATAAATGGTTTCATCCGGTAGTAGACAGTCAGTACCAAAACAAGCTGTTCCCTCGTCTTCCTGATTCTCTAAGGCGGCATTATTAACGTCGCACATCAGTGCCGCACTAGTGCCGTAAAATACCTTTCGCAGCAGGTTAAGTAGGTAAATTGGCGTGAGGATAATTCCCACGGCGGCTAGGAAGACAGTCACAATGCAGAAGGCTGAACTGTAGACATCGCTGGTAGTTATCCCTACAAAAACCGAAAGTTCGCCCACAAAGCCGCTCATACCTGGGAGAGCCAGCGATGCCATGGCGCTTATAGTAAATAGTGCAAATACTTTGGGCATTACTTGACCAATCCCGCCCATATCATCCATGATCATTGTGCGAGTGCGATCGTAGGTTACACCTGCCAAGAAAAACAGCACCGACGCGATTAAACCGTGGGAAATCATTTGCAACATAGCGCCACTAATGCCCAAATCGGTAAAGGACGCAATACCCAGCAGTACGAATCCCATGTGAGAAATCGACGAATAAGCCAGCCGACGCTTCATATTCGATTGGGCGAGAGAGTTCAACGCACCATAGATAATGTTGACAACCCCCAAAATAGCTAGAACCGGTGCAAAATAAATATGTGCATCAGAAAGAATGCCCAGATTTAGGCGAATTAGTCCGTATCCACCCATTTTCAACAGCACACCTGCCAGAATCATCGATACTGGAGACGAAGCTTCTCCGTGTGCATCAGGCAACCAAGTATGCATGGGGAACACAGCCAACTTGACACCAAAGGCAATCAGCAATCCTGCATATAGCAGCAATTCTAAATTCAGCGGGTAGTCTTTTAGTCCTAAATCAACCAAATCAAAAGTGATATTACCACCACCGTAGAGCGCCATTGCCAGTGCTGCTACCAGAATAAATATAGAAGCCGCAGCCGTATACAGCAAGAATTTTGTAGCCGCATAGCGACGCTTTTGCCCACCCCAAATGCAGATGAGTAGGTATACGGGAATTAGCTCTACTTCCCACATAATGAAAAACAGCAGCAAGTCTTTGGCGACAAATACCCCTACCTGGGCCGAGTACAGCACAAGCATCAGAAAATAGAAAAAACGGGGTCTGCGATCAACTTGCCAAGCTGAAAAAATCGCCAGTGTCGTCACCAGTCCGGCTAAAAGTACAAACGGAACTGATAACCCATCTACAGCAACTGCCCAGTTTAGACCTAACTGAGGCATCCATCTATAATTTTCTTCTAGTTGAAAAGTTGCATTGCTGGCATCGTAATGTTGCCAAAAGGCATAGCACATCAAAATTAAGTCTGCAACACCTACACCCAGTGCATACCATCGTACCCACTTGCCGTCTTTATCGGGTAGCACAGGGATAACCAGAGCAGCAATGAATGGTAGCAGGACAATTGTGGTTAGCCAGGGAAATTGATCTGCCATCATATGACTAAGAAATAATACTTATCTATAAATCATGTCATATTATTAAACTTTTTAATAATTTATTAATAAGTATTTTTCCGGTAAAGATTGTTACCCAAATTAACAGCATTCAATACTGGCTGTCTATCTGAGGATTTACACACAGAAATAAAGACAGGCTATATTGACGGTTATTTTTGACTGAAAAAGACTCTAATGCAGAAACTGCATTCAAATGATACATTTTTAACAATTACTTTCAAAAAGCGTAGCAATTTATACGATTTTATCAAAAAAAGCACCTTAACCTGATAAGTGTCGAAATCGTTACATGAACAGTAACCAAACTTGCTTGACAAATTATCCAAATGTAAAAGACTACAAATTTCCCCAAATTAATTACGAAGTCACGTTCAGCATCATAAAGGTATCTTGTCGGTCATAAAGTAGTAGATTAGCCACCTGGCAATACTCTTGAGTACGAAAAATTAGGCACAAACAAATATTCAGTTTTCCTTCGCTAAACCTTGTAGAAACACCAACTCGTAATTCAGATTTTCAAAGATGATGGGTTATTTGAGATTAGGCAATTGATCTTTGAGGTTCTTACAACTTATCAGCCACTTGCAATGAGAGTCAGTTTATGACAGTCACAGCAGAAACTACTAAAGTTAATCTCAATAAATTTGAGAAATTGAAAGCCGAAAAAGATGGACTTGCAGTTAAGGAGGAAATAGAAAAATTTGCCAATCTCGGATGGGAAGCAATGGATGCAACTGACCGAGATCATCGCCTCAAATGGGTGGGTGTCTTTTTTCGCCCAGTTACCCCTGGTAAATTTATGATGCGGATGCGGATACCTAACGGTATTCTCAACAGCAATCAAATGCGTGTTTTAGCGTCAGTAGTCCAGCGCTACGGAGATGATGGCAGTGCTGATATTACCACCAGACAAAATATTCAACTGCGGGGGATCAGAATTGAAGACTTACCAGATATCTTTAATAGATTTCATGCTGTTGGTTTAACCAGCGTCCAGTCTGGGATGGATAACGTCCGTAATATTACAGGTGATCCAGTAGCCGGGTTGGATGCTGATGAATTGTACGACACCAGAGAATTGGTGCAGCAAATTCAGGATATGCTCACCAACAAAGGTCAAGGTAATCCAGAGTTTACCAACCTACCACGGAAATTTAACATTGCGATCGCCGGGGGACGGGACAATTCAGTTCATGCGGAAATCAATGATTTAGCCTTTGTTCCCGCTTTTAAAGAAGGGAGTGGGGAGTTGGGAGTTGGGAGTTGGGAAGAACCAATCTTTGGATTTAACGTTCTTGTGGGTGGGTTTTTCTCTGCTAAACGTTGTGAAGCGGCGATTCCTTTGAATGCTTGGGTGACACCAGAACAGGTAGTAGCTGTATGTAGAGCAGTTTTAGAAGTCTATCGTGACAATGGTTTACGCGCCAATCGTCTAAAATCTCGCCTGATGTGGCTACTTGATGAATGGGGTGTAGATAAATTTCGCTCTGAAGTCGAACAGCGTTTAGGTAAATCATTATTACCCGCAACCGCCAAAGACGAAATTGATTGGGAAAAACGTGACCATGTTGGGGTATATAAACAAAAGCAACCTGGATTAAATTACGTAGGCTTGCATATACCTGTGGGTCGGTTGTATGCCCAAGACATGTTTGAAATTGCCAGTCTAGCAGAGGTTTACGGCAACAGTGAAATTCGCCTGACAGTTGAACAGAATGCGATTATCCCGAATATTCCTGTCTCGCGGATAGAAACATTTTTAACAGAACCTTTATTGCAGAGATTTTCCATTAATCCTAATGTGTTGACGCGATCGCTAGTATCTTGCACAGGCTCACAATTTTGCAACTTTGCCCTCATCGAAACTAAAAACCGCGCCCTAGAAATGGTGAAAGCCTTAGAAAGCGAGTTAACCCTAACCCAACCCGTACGCATTCATTGGACTGGTTGCCCCAACTCCTGCGGACAACCCCAAGTTGCAGACATTGGTTTGATGGGAACCAAAGCCCGTAAAAATGGCAAAGCCGTAGAAGGCGTAGACATCTATATGGGTGGCAAAGTCGGTAAAGACGCACATTTAGGCGAATGTGTACAAAAAGGTATTCCTTGCGAAGACTTACAGCCAGTGTTACGAGACTTACTCATCCAACACTTTGGGGCAAAACCGAACTAATTCGCAATTCGCAATTACGTTGGTTGAAATCTACCTAACTACCAGGACTGCATCTGTCGCATTCTTTTCATTCATCAAGCACTACTAAGCAAATGACAAACTTTCCTAGAAGAAAATTCATTTTTACCGCAGGTGCGGCAGCAGCAGCTTCTCTTTTAGCTCATGGTTGTACAAATAATTCTCAATCAGGTACAACAGCTACTAACGTCTCCTTAGCCGCTAACGCACCGCAAGTAGAGACAACCCAAGCTAAGTTAGGATTTATTGCCTTAACTGACTCTGCACCTTTAATTATCGCTAAAGAAAAAGGCTTCTTTGCCAAATATGGCATGACTGATGTCGAGGTAATCAAGCAAACATCCTGGCCAGTCACCCGCGATAACTTAGCAATTGGTTCAGGTGGTGGTGGTATTGATGGCGCACATATCCTCAGCCCCATGCCTTATCTGATGACCATCAATAATATAGTGCCTATGTATATTTTGGCACGATTAAATACTAACGGGCAGGCAATTTCAGTTGCTAATAGATTTAAAGAAGCTAACGTTCAATTAGAAAGCACAGTACTGAAAGAAGCAGCATCTAAAGCCAAAGCTGCACAAAACTCCTTAAAAATGGGTATGACCTTTCCTGGTGGTACACACGATTTGTGGATGCGCTATTGGTTAGCAGCAGGCGGTATAAATCCTGATCAAGATGTTGTGCTATCTCCCGTACCACCACCACAAATGGTGGCCAATATGAAAGTCAATACCATTGATTCCTTCTGTGTAGGCGAACCTTGGAACGCTCAATTAGTTAACCAAAACATCGGTTATTCAGCCTTAGTGACAGGCGAATTATGGCAAGATCATCCAGAAAAAGCCTTCGCCATGCGACAAGATTGGGTTGACCAAAACCCCAACGCTGCACAAGCACTATTAATGGCGGTTTTAGAAGCACAACAATGGTGTGACCAGGCAGAAAACGTAGAAGAAATGTGCAAAATCTGCTCGGAACGTAAATACTTTAACGTTGCAGCTGCCGATATTATGGAAAGATCCAAAGGCAATATTGATTACGGCGACGGACGCACAGAACAAAACTTCCAATACCGGATGAAATTTTGGACAGATAACGCTTCTTATCCTTATAAGAGTCATGATATTTGGTTCCTGACCGAAAATATTCGTTGGGGTTATTTACCACAAAATACTCAAGTCAAAGAAATTGTTGACCAGGTAAATAAAGAAGACCTGTGGAAACAAGCAGCTAAAGCAATCGGCGTACCTGATTCTCAAATTCCTACTAGTACTTCTCGCGGGGTAGAAACTTTCTTTGATGGTGTGACATTCGACCCAGAAAAACCAGAAGAATATTTGAATAACTTGAAAATCAAGAAAGTTTAGGCTGTAATCACTGCTTGCGTAGTCCAATAATTGAACAGGAGAAATTAGAAATGACAGCTATTGTGGGGAGTCGTGTTGGTAGAAAAAAGCCGCAAAAAGCTATTTATAAATTTGTTCAGAAAAAAATTGTTCCACCGTTAGTAGCATTAGCTGTTTTTTTAGTAATTTGGGAATTACTGAGTTTATTACCAGATTTTCAGTTGCCTGGCCCGATCAAAACTTTTACTGACACCTTTGATCCTTTTATTCTTCATCCATTTTTTGATAATGGCGAAAGTGATAAAGGTTTAGGCTGGCAAATAATTAGCAGCTTGGAACGCGTTGGTATTGGCTTCTCTCTAGCCGCTATTGTTGGTATAGTAGTGGGAATTTTAGTAGGTGCTAATCGTTTTCTCTACAATGCCGTAGATCCGTTATTCCAAGTATTACGGACAGTACCACCTTTAGCATGGTTGCCAATTTCTTTGGCAGCATTTCAACAGGCGAACCCTTCGGCTATTTTCGTAATTTTCATCACCTCTATTTGGCCAATTATTATCAACACCACAGTAGGTGTACAACAAATCCCGCAAGATTATGTGAATGTGGCTAGAGTTTTGCGGTTAAGAGGGTTTAAGTATTTTGTAAAAATCGTGTTTCCGGCTACGGTTCCTTACATATTCACTGGGTTAAGAATTGGTATTGGTTTATCTTGGTTGGCGATTGTAGCGGCAGAAATGTTGGTTGGTGGTGTGGGCATTGGTTCGTTTATTTGGAATGCCTATAACACGACTACAGATACTAATTTAAGTGAAATTATCCTGGCGCTTATATATGTGGGGATAGTTGGTTTGGTGCTTGATAAGTTGGTGGCTTTTATTGCCAGTAAGGTGGTTGCGGAACAGAAGTAGATGAATGAACCGCAAAGGGCGCAAAGGGCGCAAAGGACACAAAGTTAAGAGGGTTTTAGAGAGATTTTGGGTGAGTTTGGGATTAATGATTAGGGATAAATGAGAATGGTTACTTTTGTTGAGGTTGATCACGTTGACCGTGTATTTGATTTGCCGAATGGGGGCAAGTATATCGCCCTGAAGAATATTGAATTAAAAATCAAAGAAGGGGAATTTGTTTCTCTAATTGGACATTCTGGTTGTGGTAAGTCAACTTTGTTGAATATTATTGCTGGTTTAGATCGAGCCAGTGTTGGCGGGGTGACTTTAGAAGGTCGGGAAATTAAAGAACCGAGTCCAGACAGGATGGTAGTGTTTCAAAATTACTCGTTACTTCCTTGGTTAACTGTGCGAGAAAACATTGCCTTAGCTGTAGAAGAGGTGTATAAAAATGAGCCGAAAGGTCAGCGTCGGGGAATTATTGAAGAACATATAGAGATGGTGGGACTGCGCCTAGCGGCGAATAAACGTCCTCATGAGTTATCTGGAGGGATGAAACAACGGGTGGCGATCGCCCGCGCCTTGGCTACTCGTCCTAAGTTGTTGTTGTTAGATGAACCTTTTGGGGCGTTGGATGCTTTGACACGGGGGGGTTTACAGGCTCAATTGATGAAAATCTGCAATGAACACAACGTTACTTGTGTGATGGTGACACACGATGTAGATGAGGCATTATTGTTAAGCGATCGCGTGGTGATGCTAACCAATGGGCCTGAAGCGCACATCGGGCAAATTTTAGAAGTACCAATTCCTCGTCCCCGTGAACGGTTGGAAGTAGTGAAACACCCCAGTTACTACAATCTGCGTAACGAAATAATTTACTTCCTCAATCAACAAAAGCAAGCTAAGAAACGCAAAGCACAACAGATTCCAGCGCCAGTAGTGACATCACGCAGCGGGTTGGAAAAAGTCAATCTAGATATTGGCTTTATGCCTTTAACTGATGCTGCACCGTTAATCGTGGCGAAAGAAAAAGGCTTTTTTGCTAAGTATGGGTTAGAAAATATTAACCTCAACCGTGCAGGTAGTTGGAACGAAATCGCTCAAGGTGTGGCTACAGGCAAATTAGATGCAGCCCAAATGTTAGCGGGAATGCCTTTAGCTATGACTTTGGGTGCTGGTGGGAAAACACCGATTTGTATAGTTAACGCCTTGAATCTTTCTCGCAATGCTAATGCTATTACCTTAAGCAAAAAATTATATAACCAAGGTGTCAGAAACCCGGCTGACTTAAAAGCGGTAATTAATGAATATCCCGATCAAGTTCTCACCTTGGGAGTCAGTCATCCCACATCTATGCAGAACTTAATTCTGCGTTATTGGTTAGCAGCCGGCGGGATCAATCCTGATCAAGATATAAGCTTGAGTGTCATTCCCCCAATGGAAATGGCTTCTCAACTCAAAGCAGGTAACATTGACGGATACTGTGCAGGTGAACCTTGGAATTACATTGCGGTGCATGAAGGTTTCGGTTTCGTTGCTGCTACCGCTTTAGAAATTTGGTCAGGACAACCGAAAAAAGTTTTAGGAGTTCGGGAAGATTGGGCGCAAAAGTACCCAGAAACTTATCTGGCTTTAGTTAAAGCATTATTAGAAGCCTGCCAATACTGTGATGAATTTCGCAACCGGGAAGAAATTTTAGAGATCATTTGCCGTTCTGAATACCTGGATATAGATCCGGTATATGTCCGTCCTGGTTTCATTGATCCCTATAATCGCGGCGATGGTACTCAACCGCAAGAACTCACAGGATATAACCAGTTTTATCTGAATAAAACCAACTATCCTAACCGTACAGAAATTTTGTGGATGGTAACTCAATTAGCACGTTGGGATTTAGTACCCTTTCCGAAAAACTGGGTGGAAGTGATTGAACGAGTTTGTCGTGCAGATGTCTTTGGCGCAGCGGCGAGGGATTTGGGTTTATTAGATATTGGTTGGGATGATCCTATTCATTTATTTGATGGCAAGGTGTTTAATTCTTCTGAACCAATTGAATATTTGAAAAGTTTGGAAATTAAAAGGAATATTCGCATTGAAGAAGTGTTGATTTAATCTCACGCAGAGGCGCAGAGGCGCAGAGGAGTTGAAGAAACTTGTAAAAAACCTCTCTAATCCTAATTTCTCTGTGTTCTCTGTGTCTCTGTAGTTCATTTATCAAAATTACTTATCACCAAAAAAATTACTTATCACCAAAAAATAAACCATGCAATTAGTAAACAAAAATACCCAAACAAACCAACTCCAAAAAGAAGATAACTTTTTAGTCATCGAAGGTGTCAGCAAAATTTACCCAACTGCTGAAGGCCCTTACACCGTCATCGATGGCATTGATCTCAAAGTTCAAGAAGGTGAATTTGTCTGCATTATCGGTCACTCAGGCTGCGGTAAATCAACCCTACTCAACATGATTTCCGGCTTCAACACCCCCACCGATGGCGTTGTGCTATTGCAAGATAAACCCATCACCGAACCTGGACCAGACCGGATGATGGTATTCCAAAATTACTGCTTATTACCTTGGCTAAGTGTATTTGACAACGTTTATCTCGCCATAGATACAGTATTCCCCAACAAAACCAAAGCCGAAAAAAGAGCGATCGCTAGAGAACACCTAGCAATGGTAGGACTAACAGAAGCCGCAGACAAAAAACCCGGACAGATTTCCGGTGGAATGAAACAACGAGTTGCGATCGCCCGTGCTTTATCCATTCGTCCCCAAGTCTTGATTTTAGATGAACCCTTCGGTGCATTAGACGCCATCACCAAAGAAGAATTACAAGAAGAACTACTGCAAATCTGGCAAGAACATCAAGTCACCGTTTTAATGATTACCCATGACATTGACGAAGCACTCTTCTTAGCAGACAGACTCGTGATGATGACCAACGGCCCAGCCGCCAAAATCGGCGAAGTCCTTAATATACCCTTCTCCCGCCCCCGCAATCGCCGTCAAATCATGGAAGACCCCGAATATTACAACCTACGCAACTACGCCCTAGACTTCCTCTATCGCAAATGCGCCCACGCAGAATAATAAATTCTTTTCCCCACTCCCTACTCCCTACTCCCTACTCCCTACTCCCTACTCCCTACTTTAAAATGTTTTCAGGCTTACTTTCATTCAACGGTCGCTACCGCATACTACATCTAACTTGGTTTGCATTCTTTCTGTCATTTGTAGTGTGGTTTAACTTTGCCCCATTTCAAACTGCTATCCAAGAAGCACTGGGCTTGAGTGTAGCCCAAGTTAGAACCATCGCTATTTGTAACGTCGCCCTCACTGTACCCGCCCGGATCATCATTGGCATGGTATTAGATAAATACGGGCCACGCATTACTTATTCACTGCTACTCATGTATGCAGCGATTCCCTGTCTCGCCTTCGCCTTCGCCCAAAACTTCAGCCAATTAGTCATCAGCCGCCTAGCATTAAGTATTGTCGGTGCTGGTTTTGTTATTGGTATCCGCATGGTTGCTGAATGGTTTCCCCCCAAAGAAATTGGCATCGCCGAAGGAATCTATGGTGGTTGGGGAAATTTTGGTTCAGCCGCCGCCGCCTTTACCCTACCCACACTCGCCACAGCAGCAACAATTTTTACGGCGGGTCAACTTAACTGGCGACTAGCGATCGCCTTAACTGGTATCATCGCCGCCATCTACGGTGCGATTTATTTTTTCAACGTCCAAGATACACCCTCCGGCAAAGTTTATCAGCGACCTTCCCGTCATGGTGGTATAGAAGTTACCACTAAAAGAAGCTTTTGGCTGTTGATGTTGAGTAATATTCCCTTAGTTGGCATCTTAGGCGTACTAGCTTGGCGCATCGGTCAAATTGGTTTACTCAATCCAACTCAACTATTCATCGTCTATCTATTACTAATTGGTTTGTACGCATTTCAAGCATATAAATGCTGGTATGTCAACCAATATTTAATGACTGGGAAAAAACATTATGCTCCCCAAGACCGCTATGAATTTTCCCAAGTAGCAATTTTAGAATTAACTTACTTCGTCAACTTTGGTTCAGAACTAGCAGTAGTTTCTATGCTACCGGCATTTTTCGAGTCCACCTTCAGCCTCAGCAAAGTTTTAGCCGGTATGATTGCTGCAAGTTTTGCCTTTATGAACTTAGTGGCGCGTCCTGGTGGTGGTTGGGTTTCTGATACAGTCGGTAGTCGCAAATGGACAATGACTGTACTTACAGGTGGGATGGGTCTTGCTTATTTAGTCATGAGTGGTGTAAATAGTAATTGGTGGCTACCTATAGCAATTGTACTGACCATGACTTGTTCATTTTTCGTCCAAGCTGGCGAAGGTTCCACGTATGCGATCGTTCCCTTGGTCAAGCGGCGCATTACCGGACAAATAGCTGGTAACGTTGGTGCTTATGGTAACGTCGGCGCAGTCGCCTATCTGACAATGTATAGTTTACTGCCAGCCGGCGACAGTGGAAATCGCATCTTCTTCCAGACCCTCGGTGTCACCGCCTTAATTGTCACCTTCTTGTGTGCCTTCTTACTTAAAGAACCCAAAGGCTCATTTGCCGAACACCACGAAGGTGAAGCACCAGATTTGGCAACAGATATAGCACCAGAACAGTTTCCAGTTAGCGACAGATGAGGGAGAAGAAGCAGGGGAGCAGGGGGCAGGGGGGAAATATTATGGTTGAGTATCAATATTCTTGTTTTTCTTCTTTCTAATTCCCACTCCCCAATCCCTACTCCCCACTCCCTACTCCCCACTCCCTACTCCCCACTCCCTACTCCCTACTCCCCATTAATCGCCATGAGTGAATTTACCAAAACCCTATGTCCCTACTGCGGTGTTGGCTGTGGATTGGAAGTTTCACCACCAGCGCAACCAGCAAAAGCGACTAATCGAGATAGTCAAGGAAATCCAATTTGGCGGGTGCGGGGTGATAAAGCCCACCCATCAAGTCAGGGGATGGTGTGTGTTAAGGGTGCAACGATCGCAGAATCTCTAGATAAAAATAGATTACATTACCCAATGGTGCGAGACTCTTTAGATGAGGAGTTTCGCCGGGTGAGTTGGGATGAAGCTTTTAATTTGATTACCCAGCGCATTCAAATAGTCCGTTACACCCAAGGGCCAGAAGCTATTTGTATGTATGGTTCTGGTCAGTTCCAAACTGAAGATTACTATATTGCTCAAAAACTACTCAAAGGATGTTTGGGTACTAATAATTTTGATGCCAATTCGCGGCTATGTATGTCTAGTGCTGTAGCTGGTTACATTCAAAGCTTCGGTGCTGATGGCCCTCCCTGCTGTTATGAAGATTTAGAAATCACAGATTGTGCATTTTTAATTGGAACGAATACGGCGGAATGTCACCCCATTGTTTTTAATAGATTGGCGAAATCTCATAAAAAAAATCGCAAAGTCAAAATGATTGTGGTTGATCCCCGTCGGACACCTACAGCAGAAGCAGCTGATTTACATTTAGCTATTCGTCCTGGTACAGATATTGATTTATTAAATGGTATTGCTCATTTATTGATGCGTTGGCAACTCATTGATGTAGGATTCATTGATGATTGTACTAGTAATTTTTCGGAATATGCAGAAGTAATTCGTCATTATTCCCCAGAAGTAGTAGCCAATCAATGTGGGATCAGTATTGCAGATTTAGAAACAGCAGCTAAGTACTGGGGTGAATCTCAACGGGTGCTGTCTTTATGGTCAATGGGTGTAAATCAGTCTAGTGAAGGTACAGCCAAGGTCAGAAGTATTATTAATCTGCACTTGATGACTGCACAAATTGGCAAGCCAGGGGCTGGGCCATTCTCTCTCACAGGTCAGCCCAATGCAATGGGAGGTAGAGAAGCTGGCGGATTATCACATTTATTACCTGGTTATCGTTTGGTGAAAAATCCCCAACATCGCGCCGAAGTGGAGGATTTTTGGGGATTACCAAGAGGACAAATTTCACCGCATCCCGGTTTAACAGCTTGGGATATGATTACTGGGTTGGAAAATGACGCTGTAGGTTTACTCTGGATTGCAGCGACAAATCCGGCTGTGAGTATGCCAGATTTAGAAAGAACTAAAAAAGCCTTATTGCGATCGCCTTTGACAATTTACCAAGACGCATACTACCCTACAGAAACCTCTGCATACGCTCATGTTCTGTTACCGGCTGCTCAATGGGGCGAAAAAACAGGCGTAATGACTAATTCTGAAAGAACAGTCACCTTGTGTCAAGCGTTCCGCGAACCACCAAGAGAAGCAAAAGCCGATTGGGAAATCTTTGCTGAAGTGGGTCGCAGGTTGGGATTTGAAAAAGAATTTGCCTTTAGTAACTCATCTCAAGTTTACGCCGAGTTCGCCCAATTAACGAGCGATCGCCCCTGCGATATGTCTGGTATCAGTCATGAACAATTGCAGATTCAAGGGCCGACTCAATGGCCTCATCCTCAAAGGGGGAGTGGAGAATCTAAACGCTTGTATACAAATTTACGCTTTTATACCCCTGATGGTCGGGCGCGATTTGGGGCATATTATTCTAAAGGTTTAGCTGAACCACCTGATCCTAATTTTCCTTTTGTAATGACTAATGGACGACTTTACGGACATTGGCATACACAAACACGCACTGGCCGCATTGAGAAAATCCGCAAAATGCACCCGGAACCTTTTATCGAAATACATCTCCGTGATGCGGCTGGGTTAGGTATTATTGATAACCAGTTAGTGGAAGTGCGATCGCGTCGGGGTCAAGCTAAGTTTCCTGCTAGAATTACGAGAGCGATCGCTCCTGGTACAGTGTTTGTCCCTATGCACTGGGGCGCACTTTGGGCGGATAATGCCGAAGCTAACGCCCTGACTCATCCCGAATCTTGTCCTGATTCTCTGCAACCAGAATTAAAAGCTTGTGCAGTGCAGCTTTTACCAATTTCTGTAGAAGTTCCAGTTACAAATCAACAATTTCAACCCTCACATTTTTAATGCTTTTTATTAGGAGTAAAAAGAGATGATATTGGCTCTTTTATACACCTAAACGATATGCTTCTGGCTTTGGAGCAAGCTCGCCCAGTACTTGGTTCTCCTCTGCGCGTTAAGGTAGTTCCAATTGGAGTTAAAGAATCTGATTTTAAGCAGTATGTGAAGGAGCGGTTCAATAATTACGAAGTGCTTGATCCCGTTGATTGGGTACCAACGGAAGCAGGAACAGCAGTTTTTATTAAATATGACTACTTATGGAGCGAATCTGGTTGTGAACACCTTTGGGACTACTATAATCAAGTAGCTATGGAGTAACCAAAATGTCAGAACCCCGACACCAACCTCCAAGCTCTTCCCCTAAAAAGCATCGAGATCCGCTTCTAACAGGACGGAGCAAAGATGAGTTGATGCAGAAGCAAGAGAACTATATTGGCGAAACCGTGAGGTCAGCCGCTCGTGAATCCCTTCGTCAAGGGACGATGGCTCCTACTCAACTGCGTATTGGAACGGAGAGAAAAAGAAAAATTTCTGAGCTAAAGGAGCGGTTGTTTACAGATGAGAAAGTATTGCTTAATATGGCACTTGCCTACGCCTATACGGAAGCAAGACAAAAGAAATTATCAGCCGATGAACTGCGCTCACGTATCGAGACTATGCAATTAGATGAGGAATATATTTCTTTTGAAATTGATGAGCAAGTTCTCAATATCTTATTTGAATCTGCTATTCAAGATGCACAGTTCATCTATTTAAACGCAGGTCTTGATTTACTCTATTCTCGCTTAGTCAGAGATGACATATCATCCGTAATCTGGAAATGACTGACCTAGTATGGAACAGTATATTGCGTATAATCTTGCTTTAGGAATTACAAGAGTAAGTTCAAAGCGAAAACAAGAAATAGGACGTACTTTTGCAAATATTTTAGGTTTTCATCCCGGTCCTCTCGGTTCTGATGGCGGTATAGATGGAGTAATTTTTGGCGAAAATAATCGTTTGGTATATTTCCAGAGTAAATTAAGTGGTTCAGAACTTAATGTTGATCATGCGAAGCTTTTATATGCTGACTTAATGTATCACCGTGCAGTAGTTGGTGTAATGTTAGCAGGTAAAGGATAAAAGAAAACATTCAGCAAAAGATTATTCGGTCATCCTCATATTGAAGATATCAAAATTCATCTTTTGACCTTAGTGGATGTGTTGGCAAAGACTGATGAATTTTATGCAGCAGTTCAAGATTTGCCAAAACTGGGATCTTTTGAGAATATTGACTGGAAGCAATTTAGATAAATTGAATACTGTGGTGTTTGAAAGTTTTGTAGCGGCGTGGCATAACACTACATGGGTGCGGACGGAACGGAGGTTATTAGTAAGAGTTCAAGGTTATCTGCCACCAACTGTGCCGTTAGTTGGCTTAGTTATGGAGTTGGGACAGCACTGCAAGGTTATCTATGAGCATCCAAAGCTCAGGATACGAATTTAGCGTTTAGGTATACTAAGGCTAGATATCTCACTCTGCTTGGAAACGTTGAACACATGACAAAGCGTGAGCAATTGATTCAGGAACTCGAACAAGCTCCCGTGGTTCAAGTCTCAAGGGCGAGGTTATCAAACCCAAATGAACCAATTGTTACGAGCATATATGGAAGCACACCAGTGACAGCAGCAACAGACTCGTTGATGGTGGGTTGTAGGATAAAGATGTAGTTGCGGCGGTATAATTAGTTATTCCAAAAGCTTGGCTGAACCACCTGATCCCAATTTTCCTTTTGTCCTGACTACTGGGCGACTTTACGGACATTGGCATACACAAACACGCACTGGCCGCATTGAGAAAATCCGTAAAATGCACCCAGAACCTTTTATCGATAACTCCGCAAGACTATAGATTTTCCGTGTAAGTATCACTGCATCTTTGAGTTCAAGCATTGAGTCATGCGCCCGGCACAAATTTTCATACGCGGCTTGACGGAATGCTTTGAGTTTGGAAATAGAATTTATAGTGGTAGACGAAAGTTGGTAGAGCTTCTTTCATCTTCCACGTTTGGGGAGCCTGTTTTAACCACAGGTATCCCTCATTTTTTGGTTCTTCGGTTACTTTTATGGTGATTATGAAAATTAACTGAATTATAAGGGCTATGATTTAAAGACAATAATGCCTACGATTTAGATTTGGCAAGTATTTAAGAGATATTAAGCATTATGTAAAAATACCAAAATTATAATTTATATTATAAAATTGTTAGTTTTCAGGTATTTACGATGAAGTTTCCTGTAGAGCAAATCTTGAATC